>CAIQKM010000095.1 GCA_903872345.1 uncultured Verrucomicrobia subdivision 3 bacterium
AATGTAATTGCAAATCTGGCGCAAGATGGTGAAATTGGAACGGGCTGGAGCTTTTTTGAGTTGATTCATCCCTGCCGTGTGGCAGGTGCAAACAAAAAACTCCAGCCTTTTCCCTCAAATCCTGTGGGACGGCTGTGAATCCGTTTCTGTGTTTAGCATATTCTAGTGAAAGCTTACCTAATTCGATAACTGTGCCTGCGCTGAAAGCTTCCGCAGCAAGCTGTCCATTACCAACCAACAATGAAACGAATGATGCGGCGAATGTACCTATGAGAGACTTAGACTCAAATAAAAATGATAGTGTTTTATATGTTGTCTCGAATCCGCATGCTTTCAACGAATCATAATAGTCAGAAAGACGTTGCTGAATGTCATCTTCAATAAATGCTTTATCTTTTCCACTAAACTGCTGATATGCAAACAAGCGGAACTTACGCATTTTTCTCATCACCTCTTTGTCTTTGCGGAATTCCATTATTTGGGGAAGAGTCACTTTGCTCGTATCAACTACGCGGATTTGTAGTGCAGTCAGACAGTTCGTGAAATTTTCACTACTGGGATTGCCTATAAAAAAATGCGATGAATCGATTGGAATGTTAGTTAACTTAAAATCGTACACTATGTGAGTGAACAGTCTTTGAAGGGCTTCCCTTGATAGGCATAACATATTGGGATCAAAAGGCTGCTGGGTCTTCATGGTTTTAGCTAATTCCCGAACATATTTCTCGAATATTTCCGGACCTTCAGTAGCTTTGACCATATACGAGAAAAGAAACACCTCAAACATGCTTCGTACCTTTTCGAATCGGTTGTCCCTAACCAATTGCGGAGGAAACAACTTCACAATATCACCAGGTTCCGGGAAAGCCGCAACTAACTCATTACGTCCAGCCATACTAATTTCCTTAAACCTTTCAACAGCAGGTTCAGATTCGGTTGTCGCCGGGCGAAGGCCCATAGCTACACCGGAAATATTCATGGGAATGACGTATTCAAAATGCAGCAGAGCGTCCTTTAGGTTGCCGAATACAATTGCGGTATTGTGATATGAATCCATAAATACCACTTTGAAAAATCAGCTTGCGCATGTCTGACGTAATGCCGAGCGTGCCATTAAGCGCGTTGCCCTTGGCACGTTGGGTTTTGAGACGGATTTCTTTGCCATGCCGTGAGAATAATCATTTCCAATCGGCTGGCAAGTTTACGCTGCTGTATGGCTCGGTGCGGAGCACGCGCCCCCCCAAGGGCTGAAGGCCTGCCATGTTATAGCCCAGGGTGAAGTGCGAAGCACAAGCCCTGGGATAACGTCATAACACACCTCCGGCCTGTAGGGCCGGTACGCCGGTACGCATTGACGCGGTGCCGGCCCTACAGGCCGGAGAACGGTTTGGCGTATCTACCCAGGCCTCCGCTCGCGGACTCGCTCCAGCCTGGGCTATAACCTTGCAGGCTTTCAGCCCCCCCGGAATCAACTTCTCTCCTTCACCGGGATGTTCTTTTCACCACCCGGTTTTTCAATTAGCTTGCCGGGATGAATTTAAACGAGATTCTCACGAACGAGGAACTGCGACAGACGGAGTTCCCCGTCACCCGGAACCGGGCTTTCTTTGGCCACGCCGGGGTTTGCCCGCTGCCGCGTCGCGTGGCGCAGGCGGTCAACGATTGCGCCACGGAAGCCACGCTGGGCGATCAGGAAGCCTTCGTGATGCACCGGCTCGAGGAGGCGCGCAAGGCCGGGTCGCAATTGCTCAACTGCCAGCCGGAAGAGGTGGCCATTGTCGGGCCGACCTCGCTGGCCCTCAGCTTCGTCGCCGCCGGGCTCACTTTTCGCCGGGGCGACAACATTCTGATTTACCATGATGATTATCCCTCCAACGTGTATCCGTGGATGGCCATGGCCGAGCGTGGCGTGCAGGTGCGGCTGATCAACACGCGCGGGCTGGGCGTGATCCGGCCGGTGGACGTGATGGGGCAGGTGGATGAAAACACCAAGCTCGTGGCGCTGGCCACCAACCATTTCATCAGCGGCTATCGTCTGGATTACCAGGCAATCGGCAAATATCTGCACGAGCGCAACATCCTGTTTTGCCTCGATGCCATCCAGACGATCGGTGCTTTCCCGATGGATGTGAAGTATGTGGACTTTCTCGCCGCCGACGCCCACAAATGGCTGCTCGGACCGTGCGGCGCGGGTATTTTCTATGTGCGCCGCGAGTTGCAGGAAAAGCTCAACCCGCCGATCTACGGCTGGCACAACGTCAAATCCCCCAACTTTGTGGCGCAGGACAAGATTGAGTTTCGATCCGGCGCGAAAAAGTTCGAGGCGGGCACGCACAATCTGCTCGGTCTCATCGGTCTGCTGTCGTCCATGGAACTGGCGCTCGAAATCGGGGTGGAAAACATCGCTCGCGAACTGCTCCGGAAACGCGCCTGGCTGGTCCCGGCCTTGCAGGCCAAAGGCTACACTGTCCTCAATGCCGAGCCCAAACTGGAAAACGCCAGCGGCATCACCTCGTTTTTTGCGCCGGACAAAAATCTGACCGAACTGCACCAGAAACTGGAGGCGGCGGGAGTGATTGCCTCGCTGCGCACCGATCGCAAGGGGCAGCATTACATTCGGTTTTCACCGCACTTTTACAACACGGATACGGAATTGCACCGCGCGTTGGAATTGTTGTAAAACGGTCACTGCACCCGGATCACGTAAAATTGCGGGCCGGTGCCGAGGCTGGCCGAATTGGTCCAGGCAAAGTTGCCGACTGTATCGAAGAAGCCGGTGCCGCCCGCCGTCCATTGCCCCAGCGGCAGGGTCAGATTGGTCGAGGACAGGATGGTGTATGCCCAGTTCGGGGTGCCGCCGGTTCCCTGCAAGACCAGGCTGCCGCCCGCCGCCATCACACTTTTCACAGCGGGCGGATTGGTGCTGACGACCCCCAGCGTGCCATCCACGGCCAAGCGGGAGGTGCTCCAGAATAAACCGGGATTCAGCGTCGGCAAATTTAGGTTGCCGAAGGAGCCGGCATAACTGGCGGCGCTCAGCAATTTGAAAACATTTCCGGCGGTCGGCGCGGTCCCGCCGCTGTTGGTGACCATCAGCGTGCCGCCGGCCGCCAGACTTCCGCCGACCGTCACGATGCCATTGGTTACCGGCGTGGACTGGATTTGCATCAGTGTTGTGCTGCCCGCCGCCAGTGTCAGATTGCCGCCGATCGCCAGCGTTCCCAACGGATTCCCGGGCGAGAGTGTTCCGCCGGCCGTCACGGTTACCGCTCCGGCCAGCGCGCCGTTGCCTTTGAGGACCGCGCCATTTTGTACTATCACATTACCCGTACCGGTGGCTGACCCGGCCGAATTGCCGGCCAGCAACGTCACATTCGTGAGCGTGGTGGTGCCCGTATAAGTATTCGCGCCAGCCAGCGTGAGTTGCGCGTTGGTGAGCGAACTTTTCACCACCAGTGCGCCCGGACCATTATTGCCAATCGATCCGGCATAGGTAATCGCGTTGCCATTCAAGTCAATCGTGCCACCACCGGGGGCCAGCGTTATGCCGCCCGTGCCGATGGAAGTGAGGTCGGCCGAACCATTGGTGCCGGGGAAATTCGCCGCGTATTGCAGCGTGCCGCCGTTCAGGGTCAGCCCGCCGTAGTTGCCGCCGCCCAGCGCGTTGATGCCATTGATGTTCAACGTGCCGCTCTGTATGATGGTACCGCCGGTATAATAATTCGCATTGGCCAGCACCACGGTGCCGGTGGCGTACACTCCGGTGAGATTGGCCGTGTTGGGGCCGGAGCCGGGCAGCAGTCCGCTGACATATCCGTTGGTCGCCGAGGCCGGAATGCCGATGACGAGCGGGCCGGCCCCGGCCGCGCTGCCAATGACGCCATCAATGGTCATCGTGTTGCCCGCCGTGGCGGCGAAACCGCCGCCGTTGCCGAGCAGTGTAAACGGCCGCAGATTGGCCCCGGCGTTATCCATCGTGAAGGTGGCGTTGCCCACCACCGTGCCGCCGTTCAGCGTCACGGTGGAGGCATTGGCTGCCAGCCCGAAATCACTGTCTGCCGTTACCACCGAGCAGCCGCCGTTCAGCCACGTGCCGAGCTCGTAATAATTGCCGCCGCTGCCGCTGTAAACCACCGTGCCCGGCCCGGCCTGCACCAGTCCGTTGTATTGCCCGGCCTGGCGTCCGCCTTCAATGACGGTGGAGAAATTCAGCCATGCCTTGGTGTCATTCTGCCAGATCACGCCATAGCAGTTGCCATAACTGGTGCTGCGGATGAATTCCAGTCCGCCGCCGCTGATGGTGGCATTGGTGGTGCCCATGTTCGGCGTCACCAAAATGCCCTGCAAATTCTGCGCGGTGGTGGCGGTGAAACTGATGGCCGCCGCCTTGGAATTATTGAAGCGAATGGTCGCCGCGCCGCCGGCATTGCCCATACTGTTCACCCCGCCGGGATTCACATCATAATTGCCGCCGGTGGTGAGGCCGGTGGTCTGATAGAATCCGGAAACCTGGCTGCCGCCAATGATGGTGTACGGCATTGATCCGGCGGTGCCGCCGGGCAAGTCGGTGGAGGCCCAGTCATACAAACCCACCGTGGCCCACGCGCCATTCTGGCCGACCCCAAAGCCACCCAGACAACCCAGCGAACCCGTGCCCGCCGTGGTGGTGAAATTTGTGCCCGTGGCGGGAACATTTCCCGTCGTATTAATCGTCGCCGGGCCGATGAATTCCACCGTGCCGCCCACCGTGGCGGTGATCGTGCCAAGCGTGTTTGTCAGCGCGTTCGCACCGTTCCCATTCAGGTTGATCACGCTGCCGCCGGGATTCAGCGTGGTGCCGGCAAAATTCTGGCCAAGGTTGCCGCCGCTGGTGCCGTTTAGCGTCAGATTGCCGCCGCCGAGCACCAAGGCGTTGGCCGCCGGCAACAGATTGGTGGCCGGCGAACCGGTCGCGGAGAAATCGAGTGTCAGCGTGCCGCCATTAATGGCCGCGCCGCCAGTGACGGTTTCCGCCGCGCCGCCCAAAATGAGTGTGCCCACGCCGGTCTTCGTCAATCCCGCCGCGCCGGCAACGGGCGTGCCGATGGTGGCGCTCTGATTGACCACATTGATATTCGGGCTGGCGCCCAAGGTGAGGGTGTTGGTGCCGGTGAGAAACCAGTTGTGACTCGCCGCCGTGTCCCCGAATTTCAAGCCGCTGATCGTGCGGGCGCTGTCCAAAACCACCGTCGCATCCGCCGCCAGACTGAGGGTGCTGAAATCCGCCGTATAGCCGGAGCCATACGCCAGCAGGCCGCCGTTCCAGTTGGCTCCATTGCTCCAATTGCCGCCGGTGACGGAAATCCATGTGCCATTGCCCGAGGCCGAGGGGGTGGCGCTGGCTTCGGGTGAATTGCCGCTGGTGCCGCCCGTGCCGGTGGCGGTGACGATGTAATAATACGTCGTGCCATTGATGAGGCTGGCATTGGTGTAGCTCGTGCCGGAGTAACCGGTGATGACCGTGTTGGTCTCGCCGCCGGGACTGGGGCCGCGCTTCACCGTGTAGCTCGTGGCCCCGGTCGTGGCGGACCAGGTCAGCATCACCTGCGCGTTGGTGCCCACCGCCGTGAGGCTCGTCGGCGCCACCTGCTGGCTGTTCACGCTGTCCGTGGCGTAGGCCGAAATGCCGGCCGCATTCACCGCCGTCACCCGGTAATAGTAAATGGTGTTCGTGTTCAAACCATAGTCCGTGTACGTCGTCTCCGTGATGCTCTGCAAAAACATGAACGGTCCGGCGGCGCTCGTGCCGCGATAAATGGCATAACCGACCGCACCGGGCACCGCCGTCCAGTTGAGTGTGATGTTGGTGGTCTGCACAAAGCTGGCCGTGAGCGACACGGGCAGGATCGCCGGGGCCGCCGGCAACGCCCGGGTGGCCACCGGCGTGGAATTGCCGCTCGTGCCGCCGGGGCCGGTGGCGGTGACAAAATAACTGTAAATGGCGCCGTCGGTCGGCGACGTGTCCGTGTACGTGGTGGCGGTGTTTGTGTTGCCCAGCAGGATGGTGCTCAGCGTATTGGAGGAGCCGCCGCCGGTGTTCGCCAGGGTGGAGCGCCAGACACTGTAAAAACTCGCGCCCGCCGAGGCGGTCCAGTTGAGTGTCACGCTCTGGTGTCCGGTGCCTGCCACCACCAGTCCGGTGGGTGCGGCGGGAACATTGGTGGCACCGGCCGCCGAGGGGGTCACGCCCGCGCTGACGGGCGAGTTGGTGCTGCTGCCGGTCGGATTCACCGAGCGCACGGCGTAATAGTACGTCGAGCCGTTCACCGCCGTGGTGTCCAGGTAAACCACGTTGTTCGAGCCGCTGCCGCAGGCTGCGCCAATCACGCCATTGGTAATGGAAGCGTAAGTGCCGTTGGTGCTGGTTGAGCGCAGCAGATTATAACTCGTCGCGCCCGGCGTGGCCGGCCACGAAAGCAGATTCGCATTGTTGCCGGCAAACGCGGTCACGCTGGCCGGCGGCGGCGGCACGTAGCCGCCCAGTTCCAGCCGCACGTAATCATACATGCAATGGTTGGCAAAATAGCTGCCGCCAATCTGGCGGATGGCGATGTTGATCGTGTTCAACCCCGCGTGCAGTTGCGACGCGGGAAAGGTCAGGCGCTCGTCGGAAAACGCGCCGTTGTTGCCCTCGCGAATACTCGTATCGCTGCCGCCATAACCGACATAATACCCCGTCGAGGGAATGCTGTTGTTCGGCGAACCCGTCACGCCGCTGACATTCGCCAGGTTGTTGCCATTCACGCTTACGACAATGGCCGTGTAATAATCCGAAGACAGTCCCAGATACAGCGAGGCTTGCGCACCATTCGTTGGCGCGGTTGGGAGATTAAAGGTGATGGTGGAGGAGGAAGCGTTGTAATTGCCCTGGCTGTCCGTGACGACCGGCTGGATAAAATTCCAGTCCGTGCTCCAGCGGCTCTGGCCCACGATGTAATTTGGACCGCTCGGAAAATCGAACGGATATTCCAGCCACTTGCTCCAGACCGGACTTGGCGCCGTGGGGCTGGGCCCGATATCGCCAATCCAATAATCGTCCCCGTGCCGGAACTTCTGGCCCGTGCGGTCCGGGTAACCGATTTCAAACACCGTCGCTCCCACCCGCGCGGGCGTCCAAGTGACCGTGCCGAGATTATTGGTGCCCACATTCGTGACCGTGATACTGAAGGGCGTGGTCGGCACGTCATAGAGCAGGGGCGGGCTCCCGCCGGTCTGGCTTTGCGACATGAAGGTATCCGCCGCGCCGGGGCCGAAGGCGTAGAGCGTGTAATTGGTACCCGCGATCACATTCGGAATGGAGAAATTGCCGTTCGCATCCGTTTTCACCCAGAACTGATACGGCTTGGCCCATTGTTGGAAATCGTAGGAACCCGTGCTGGTCAATGGCTGCTGCACCACGCCCACCCACAACCCGCCGGCGGAGGCATTCGGATTGCCGCTGTCGCTGATCGCCATTTTGCCGGTGACCGTGCCCCGGTTCGTGGCCGGGGCGTAATTGGTGTTATTAAACCACGCATAAGGCCACGCACTTTGCTCCGCCACCTGCTGCGCCAGCGCATCACCATAGAGCGCTTGCGAGGCCTGCGGCATGGCGGTGAGGCTGTTGGTGACGTTGTTGCAGTAAATGAAATAGGGCCCGTAAACCTTCGTCCACACCTCACCGGTGCCAATGGCATCATCACTGCCCAGACCGTAATAGCCGCCCGTGAACACGTTCAGAATCGTCGTGCCGATGTGCTCCATCAGATCCCGTTCCATGGGACCGCCGGGATAGTATTCCACGCTGGCGGAAATGTTCCAGATGCCCACGTTCTTTCCGCCGGACCCCACGCTGCTCCAGCCCCACACCCGCTCCGTGCCGAAGTCCGCCGAGTATTTGTATTTATCCTCGTACTGCCCGGCATAGATGCCATTGGTCCAAAGATAATCCTCCACCGGCGAACCCCGCACCACCACCGACAGCCCGCCCGAGACTTCCATCAGGCGGTTGCGCGCCGCGTCCACGCTCATCCAGTTGAAGGTGGAACCCGCGTAAATATTCGGCCGCAACTGCCCGATGGCAAATCCGGCATCCCCGCTCCGGTGCATCAGGATCGGTGTCACATAAAACCCCGGCGACCCGCGCAGCATGGAATAATGGACTTCCATCACGCCATTGGTAGGCGAGGTGCTGATCAGGTTGATCTCGCAATAATTCGTGGTGTTGGCCACGATGGAATAGGTAAACGTGCCCGTACCGAAGACCGCTGCCGTGCCGAACCAATACATTTGCCCGCCGCTTGAGCCGCCAGATAACAACTGGCTGGTGACGGTGGAGCCGGTGTTATTGTACGTGTAATTGATCTGGCTGATCGTCCCCGAATTGGTGTTGCACAGGATCGAAATCAGCCCGTTGGCCATGGTGATGTTGCCATTGCCACTGTTCACCAGCGTTACCGCCGGTCCGGTCCCGTCGCCGCCACCGGGCAGGTTGGCCCAGACCAGGTTTGGTAGCAAAAGCGCCAAAACCAACAGCCAATGCAGCTTATGTGAACCTGGGGCGGGTGGTCGCAGGATGTCAATGATGGCGCGGTAAAACCGGTTCAGGGCAGGGCAGGGCATGATGAAAAAAGGATATAATTCACCATACAATCGCATGGTTTGCCCGCCCCGGCCATCGCCAGTTCTGGCGAGAATTGGGGGATTAGACGTTTTATTAATACGCCCCGATTGCCAACGGGTTCGTGGGCGGGGCGAGGTCAATCTCCTCCCTGTCCCTCTCGCCATTCTGCGAATTACAAATCCTTTTTCGCCGCCCGCTCCGCCATTTCCAGATGGAACTTATGCAGGAAGCGGTGGAACACCGGGGCGATGATCACGCCGATCACGCTGACGAAGGCCAGCCCGCTGAACAGGGCGTAGCAGCCGGCGAAGATTTTTCCAGCGTCGGTTTGCAGCGTGGCAACCGGACCCATGCCGGAGAGAATCATCGCCGCATTCACGAAGGCATCCACCCACGGCAGCTTTTCAAAGCCGTGATAACCAATCATGCCCAAACCCAGCATCACGGCGACCAGGCCCAGTCCGCCGACAATGTGCCGGGCCAAGCGGGCATAAAATACCCGGCGCGGCAGCAACGGTTGGGAGCGATGTTCAAACATGGGCGGCGGTGCCGACGGCTTCGGATAACTGGCGGAATCCGGCATGCGCCACCTTGGCCGCCAGCCCTTCGACCAGTGTGCGGGGCAGGCCGGGTCCTTCGTAAACGAGGGCGGTATAGACTTGCAGCAGCGAAGCTCCGGCGGTGATTTTCTCCCACGCATCGTCCACGGAGGCGATGCCGCCCACGCCAATGATCGGCAGTTGCCCGCGCGTCTGACGGTAGAGATGACGGATAATTTCCGTGCTGCGGGCGCGCACCGGTTTGCCGCTGAGGCCGCCGGTTTCGGCAAATACGGCGGACAGCTTGGCATCGGTGGTCGTGGGGCGCGTGATGGTGGTGTTGGTGGCCACAATGCCGGCCACGTTGCGCGGACCGGTGAGCTCCAGAATTTCGTCCAACGCCTCAAACGTGAGGTCGGGCGCCACTTTCACGAGAATGGGCTTGGGGCGGGTGGCATCCTGGGCCGCCTGCAACGCGGCCAGAATTTCGTCCAGCGCCGACTTGTCCTGCAATGTCCGCAAATTGGGCGTGTTGGGCGAACTGACGTTCACCACGAAAAAGTCGGCAAGCTCGCGCAGCCGGCCGAAGGAATGAGCGTAATCGGCGGCGGCGGCTTCGATGGGAGTGATCTTCGATTTGCCGAGATTGATCCCCACGGGGTGGGTGGGCCAGCGGTTGGCCTGTTTCCAGACGGCCAGCTTGCGGGCGAAAATATCCGCGCCGGGATTGTTAAAGCCCATGCGGTTGATGATCGCTTCCGCGTCCACCGCCCGGAACATGCGCGGCGGCGGGTTGCCGGGTTGCGGATGCTGCGTGACCCCGCCCAGTTCGCAGAAGCCGAACCCCATTTTTTCCCAGACGGAAACGGCCGTGGCAAATTTATCCATGCCGGCCGCGAGCCCGACCGGATTGGGAAATTTCAGCCCAAACAATTCCACCGGCAGCGGCGGCGCACCCAGAAACGATTCCAGAATGTTGCCGGCAAACGGCGTTTTCGCCGCCAGCCCCAGCGCGGTCAACGCCATGTTATGCGCGCGTTCGGGATCCTGCTGGAACAGCACCGGACGGATCAAATGACGGTACGGCCAGCTCATGCGATCAGTTTAAAAAACGTCCGAACGGCGGGTTTTCTCCCTCTCCGCCATTGGTAAATGGGGGAGAGGGTCGGGGTGAGGGGGTGCTCGTACGATTTAACCTCGAGGCTGGTTACAGGTTGCGCCCGTTGGGTTGCTGATGACCACAGTCTAAATGAAAATGACATTCCTGCCAAACTAGCGGCTGAATTGCGTTGGCGAAAGAAATTTCATCAGGTCAAGTTGGCGTTATCGCACGCCTTCCAGCCGGTCAATGTTGGTTTGAGAACGCTGGTTTCAACTGTGGTGGGCGGCATACACGATACAGGCAGTTACGTCTTCCCGGGTCAAGGAGGGGAATTCCATCAATACCTCTTCGAAGGTGTCACCGGCAGCCAGAAACTCCACCACTGTCTTCACAGTAATCCGCGTGCCGCGCACAATGGGCTGGCCATTGCAAATTCTCGGGTCAATGATGATGCGTTCTGGCATGGGGCAATGTAATTTATTTGGTGACGTTCGGCAATTGAACCTCAGAGCGGCGGCAGGCCCAGGCTGGCCAGGCTTTGATTGAGAATCTGCCGGTCAACGCGAATGCCTTGCTCCAGAAGGTTGCTGTAAGCTTCGCGCAAATCCGGCACTAGGTTGAGCCGATGACCGCGCTCCAGCAGTCCCACACAACCCATGATTACCAAGCCTTGCGACTGTCCAAGCCGACGTGCCGCGCGTTCGTCAATAATGGCCAGATCGGCCCGGATGGTTTGTGCCAGAAGGACGGTGGCCAGTTCGCCTGTCCCCAAAGCCTGGCGATTCCGCAAGGCCATGAGTTCGATTTTTCCGGCAGGAGGGTGAATGTTGATCCAGCTTGCTTTGCTCACGGCCTCAGCGGCCGGCCGGCCAGCCCCGCGCTCTACCACTTCCACCCACACTTCGCGGGCAATATGGATGCGCCCGAACAGTTGATGCAGCAGGTCGAGGTGGCCAATCCGGGCAAGGGTGATAAGCGGGGAAGAGTTGGAAACAACGGTCACCATTTTAAGCGTTCCGCCGTGGCGCGGTCTTCCGCCAGATCCGCCTCGCCGTAG
This sequence comes from uncultured Verrucomicrobia subdivision 3 bacterium, assembly GCA_903872345.1. Lineage (GTDB taxonomy): Bacteria > Verrucomicrobiota > Verrucomicrobiia > Limisphaerales > UBA11358 > UBA11358. The sequence goes on from CAIQKM010000095.1 coordinate 11,340, forward strand.
TGCAATGACACCTGGCGATGGGCTGAAAACTCCATGAACTCTTCGATGCCGGCACCCGCCAATTCCGCCGCGCGGCCAAGTGACACGCGTCCCTCCCGGTACAATTCCAGTGCGAGGAGGAGAGTGGCGCGATTTGAGTCGGAAACCCCGGGCAGGCCGGCCAGCGTCAGCACTTCGGCGGGTATTTCAATCGTCACATTTGGCATACTGGAATTAATATAACCCAGATTAAAATTTCGGAAAGGTGATTTCCGGAGTGGTGGTTTGGTGGCGCATCTGACACGCGCCCGAACTGTCCGCCGTCCGGAGCGCCGGCTTGCAGCCGGCTTTGGGCGTCCTTTTCGCAAAACGGCTGGAAAGAAGAAACCCTTTGCGACGGGCGTGAGATTTAAGCCAGTCACAGACCGGCGCTCCGGGGGGGGGCAGCGTCAGGCATGCTCCCCCAAGCCAACTCATGCGGTCACTTCCCATTCCGCTTGGCGGCGGCGCGGTCGCTGATCTGTTTGTACGTGGCGAGCGCGAGCAGCGGCCAGGCGTTCCGGTACATGTCGTACTTGAGATAAAAAACCTTCGGGAAACCCGTGCCGGTCGTTTCGTGCTCCGTCCACGAACCCTCGGGATTCTGCGTGCGGCAGAGATATTCTATGCCGCGCTTCAGGAACGGATTTTCCGGGTCGTCAAAGGCGCACAGGCCCATCACGGCCCAGGCGGTTTGCGAGGCGGTGCTGGGACCGCGACCCTTGAAGACCGGATCATCGTAGGTATTGCAACGTTCGCCCCAGCCGCCGTCCTCGTGCTGGACGCTTTCCAGCCAGGCGCGACCGCGTTGCAGCCAGTCTTCCTGCATGTTCAGATTCAGAGCCCTCATGCCGCGCAAGACCTGCCAGGTGCCGTAAATGTAATTAACACCCCAACGACCGTACCAGGAGCCGTCGTCCTCCTGCTGCGATTTCACGTACGCCAGCGCGTCTTTCACCTGCGGATGATCCAGCTTCCAGTTTTCGTAGCCGAGCAATTCGAGGATGCGCGCGGTAATGTCCGCGCACTCGGGATCGAGCATGGCGTTATGGTCGGCGAACGGGACTTTTTCCAATATGTTCTTGGTGCAATCCTTGTCGAAGGCCGCCCAGCCGCCGTCGCGACATTGGAAGGCCATCATCCAGTTCATCCCGCGTTTGAAACATTCGTTGCGGCGCTGCGGGTTGTCCGTGGCGATCTTGCGCAGGGCGAGCAGCACCATGGCGGTGTCATCCACGTCCGGATTCCACTTGTTGGCGTATTCAAAGACCCAGCCGCTCGGTTCCACGTCCACGGGGTTTTTATGGTACCAGTCGCCCCGGAAACGGATTTCCATGCCCATGAGCCAGTCGGCGCACTTTTTCATGGCGGGATGATCTTCGGGAATGCCGGACTCGCGCAGGCAGATCGCCACAATGGCGGTGTCCCAGACGGGCGAGAAACAGGGCTCGATGCGCACGCTGTCGGGCGTCTCATGCTCCAGCTTCTTCAATTCATGCGCGGCCCGCACCACCTGCGGATGGTCATCGGGGTAGCCGAGCGCCTTCAAGGCGATGAGCGCATTCAGCATGGCCGGAAAAATGGCCGCCAAACCGTCGCTGCCCTCAAACCGTTCCAGCATCCAGTTCTCGCACCGTTTGAGGGCGGTTTTGCGGAAGGGATGGACACTGTGCTCCGCGAACCATTCCGCCAGCTTGTGCAGGCGGTCCAGCCAGAGGAAGAAGTTGCGCCACGAAACTTTTTCCGGGTCGGGCGCCAGCGCCAGATCGCGTTCGTGGATGCCTTCGGGATAGAGTTCATCCAAATCCACCTTCACCGGGCGGGTGGGTTTAAAATGGTTGATGATGGCCAGCGGCACCAACATGCCGCGCGACCAGTTGCTCATGTCCCAGAAATTGACGTGAAACCATTTGCCGATCAGCAGCACTTCGCACGGGATGGTGGGGACATATTCCCACGGGTAGAGGCCGATCAGGGCCAGGTACAGCTTCGAGAACGTGTTCATGCGCGGCACGCCGCCCAGATTCAGCGCCACTTCGCGGGCCTTCAACATCCGGGGATCGGTCACCGGCACCCCGGCCAGTTTGAGGGCGAGATAGGCTTTGATGGTGGCGTTAACCTCGGAAGGACCGCCGTAATAAATGTTCCAGCCGCCCTCCGGTAATTGCGCGTTAAAGATGTGGTTCACCGCCTTGCGCTGCCATTCCGGGTCCACCTTGCCGTTCCAATGGTGGTAGGCCACCGTGTCGGAGACCAGCGTGGAATCCACCAGCAATTCGCCCACCCAATAGCCTTCCGGCTTTTGCTCGGACAGCAGGTAGCCCTGCGACCGCCGGATCGCCGCAGCCAGAGCCTGCGCAAAGTCGTCCGGCGGCTGGTTTTCGGACTGCGCCGCCGCCGGTCGTAGCGTTGTAACACTTTCAATCACACCATTACTTTGGAAATTCGGGCTGCGGCTGTAAAGTTTTTTGCGCGGTTTCCGGCCGGTATGGCAATTTTTGGTTACTTTTTGGTTAATTTTTTAGTGGACAAGTGATTGAATCTCATCTACTAGTCATTAATCAGAAGTCAACCGAGGCATTGGTTAAATGCTTTTTGAGCAGTTTTGCGGCAGTTCATGGGTTCCCGGGGCTTGTTTTTTGCCGGGCACATGTGGAATGTGGCCAGATTGTTCGGTTGCCTGTGGTGTTAGCGCAACGATAATCAGACATAATAAATCAGTACAACTAAACAAACTAAACATATGACTCTTACTAAACGTGACCTCGTGATTCGCATCAGCGAAGAATCTGGATTGGTGCAAGCCCAGGTGTTTGAGGTGGTTCAAAAGACACTGGACTATATCGCCGAAGCCTTGGCCAAGGGCGACAAGGTGGAATTGCGTAATTTTGGCGTGTTTGACGTGAAAATCCGCAAGGCCCGTGTCGGCCGCAATCCGAACCGCCCCGAAACCGATGTGCCGATTCCGCCCCGCGCCACGGTCAAATTCAAGGCCGGCAAGGAAATGCGCGCTCAGGTGCTCAAACTTACTCCGGCCAACGCTGGTAAGTAATTTGATTACACTCTGATTATTCTGTCCCCAACCGTCTGATCGGTTGACCACATCCCACAGCCCGCAAGGGGTGTGGGATGTTTGTTTTGGCCGGGAGATCCTCTGGCCACTCGTTGAGCAGCTCTCACCCGGTATATCCGGGATATCGGCTTTTCCGTTCCGCCTGCACCACTTCGTGGACGAACTGCAGCTTTTCAATTGCCGGACCGGACAGCAAAAAAGGATAGAGGTCGGGCAGCCCCATGCCGCGATTCAGGGAATTCAGGGCGCACGTGAGGGGCAGCCATTGTTCCAGCACACGATCGAGCGGGGTGTCGAGGTCGGCGGCGATGGGATCGGCCGGCCGGCCGGCCGCCTGAGCATGGCCGGGATTGAGGGTGATGCCGAAGCTGTTGGCCGTTTCCACCGTGTCAATGATGTGCAGGTAATGCGCCCACGTTTCCGCCCAATCTTCCCACGGATGGGCGCTGGCGTAGGCGCTGATGTGGCGGCGCTGCCAGTCCGGTGCCGGACCCTGCTGGTAAAACTGGAAGAGCGCCGTGTCGTAGTCCCATTCCTCGTTGCCGAACAGTTCGCGGAACCGCGCGAGCCGGGGCGTCCAGGAAATGAGCTGGTCCCAGTAATAATGGGCGATCTCGTGGCGCAGATGGCCGAGCAGCGTGCGGAACGGTTCATGCAGATACACCCGGCGGCGCTCGCGCTCCTCGTCATCCGCTTCCGCAATGTCCACGGTGATGGCCCCGCCGCGATGGCCGGTGAGGGCAGCTTGCCCAAAGACGGGGTTGCCCAAAAAGCGGAAGCGCAGCGCCGGCCGGTTTTCATTCGCCACGCCCGTCATGGGCAGGCCCAGGCGCAGGAGGGTATATACCATGCGGCGCTTGGCCGCCTCCAGTTTGCGCCAGCGCTCCCGGTTGCCCCGGATGGCGAGATCGGGAATCACATCGTTCAAGCGGCAGGCGAGACAGTACGGGCTGGTGTCCTCGGCCCGCACCAGCCAGTTGCAGAGGTGATGCTGTTCGCCGTTGCGGCAGGAGCGGTAGAGCCGCTGGCGGGCGGCGGGCGCCACGGCCTGCCAATGGCCGTTCAGGACCGGCTCCAGCGCACTGACATCATGGATGTCCGGCAGAAAACCCAGCGCCGCGCCGCAGCGGACGCATTCCACACTTTCGAAAAACACCTGGTTGCCGCAGGCATCGCAATGAAAAGCCTTCACGGGCACCGCCCGGGGAAAGGCGGTTTAGTCAGTGGCAGGCCGGTTCGACGCACAAGGCAAATTGGGCGACGGCGGCGGGAAGTCAAGTGCGGAGCGAATCGATTCGGTTCGCCATTCCTGGTACCGGAGCCGCCGTCACGGCTTGCGCAGGGCCGTCCGGATTTCGCCCTGCTCATTGCGATACATGAAATGGCGGTTGTTCAGCGCCATGATCTCGTAGCGGGACTCCTCGTTTTTGCCGATTGAGGCGGAGTTGGTGACCATGGTGTACAGGTAGCCATCGGCAACGTGCCACACACCGCTGCCTTCGATCACCCGGGTCGCGTTTTGATCCGTGCCCGGCTCGCCGGCCGCCTTGTCGCCGCCGCCGGCCACCGCCAGCACGCCATACTTGCCCTGGAGGGTGAAGGTGCCGTTCGTCTGGTAGATGGTTTCCGTGAAAATGGTTTGGGCCAGGTTGGTGGCGGAATAAACCCAGGCTCCCGCCAGCATTTCCGCGAAATAGCCGTCCACCCGGGCGCTGGCGGAATTGGTGGCGGGCGCGGCTGTTCCGGCGGCGTCGCCGGTGCCGGCCGCCGGCGAGGCGGTTTCGTTCTGCGCGGCGAGCCGCAGGGCCAGCAGGCCGCCGGCGATCAGGATCAAGGGCGTGGTCTTCTTCATGATTAGGATGGATGGTTGCCGTCCGTCGGCGGGAAAATCAGCCATGTCCGGGCCCGGATGTCAATGGGGAAAGGGGGACGCCGTTGGGCGCGGTTCCCGGGTTTCGGAGTTCGGGTGGGGAAGCTCCCAATTCCGAGCTCCAAACGCCAAGGGGACGGGTGTTTTTGGCGGATGCCTTGATGAGGCTTGATTAGGCACGATTAAAGGGGTTTTGGAACAAAAGGCTAAAGGCTAAATTGAAAATGGGCGGCGATGGCGGGTTATATCAAATTTTAGCGGATGCCTTGATGAAGCACGATTATGCACGATTAAAGGGGTTTTTGCCTTGATTGGGGCGGAATCGGGAACGGATTTCGGATTTCGGAGATCGGGGGGAACTGCGGAACATGCGAAAGCCGCGAACGGGGGAGGTTGAACTGCCGATAAACGCGGATGAACGCAGATGGGGGCGGAATGGCGCGGGGCGGTGACCGGAGCGGAGCGGTCGGTGGGTTTGGTCGTTGCTGCGTCCGGGGACGGACGCGCTCCGGGAATTTGCCGTTTGGCTTGATGAGGCTTGATGAGGCACGATTAGCCTTGATTGCTGGGGTTTTTGCCTTGATTGGGCGGATTCGGGTACGGATTTCGGGTTTCGGAGATCGGAGAGACGGCGGGGAACCGCGAACGACGCGAAAAGGGGTGGTGGTTTGATTTGGTTTGATTTGGTTTGATTGCCGGGTTTTTTGGCTTGGTCCGGGCGGACGGGCACCCGCCCAATGCTTGGGAACGTGGGGACGGGGCCGTCCCCACCCCGGGCAGGCAGGGTGGCGCGGTCCACCGGGAGACATGTCTCCCGATGCCAAAGCGGCGTCATGCCGCCGCACTCCACAGGGGCGGGCGGAACAGCCGGGCATGAGTTTAGCCATGACGGTAAGTTTACCAAGTAAACCTCCAACGGGATTAATATAGCACGGGTTTTAAAAATGCAAGGGGCGGGAGGAACTTTTTTGACAGAGGGACGGAGGGGACGGTACCGCCTGATAGGCAGAACGGCGAACGGGGGGCGGAGGCGCGAAACCTACAACGGCGGTTGGTGCAACCCGCCGTCTTTAACTGCGCTTATATTCGACCTAACAAACGTGCGCGCTGCTACCCCGAATTGGGTAGGGCATTTCGCCCGGTTTCGTTGTAGATTTTTGGCGATGAAGCCATTCCACATTATTATTGCCGCACTGGCGGGGCTGCTGGCGGCGCCGGCGGGGCGCGCGGGCGGCCAGGTGTCCGAAATCGTCGTTGTTTTCAAAACGCATTATGACATCGGCTACACCGACCTCGTCACGAACATCCTGACCCGTTACCGGACGGAGTTTGCGGACCGGGCGTTGGCCGTGATCGATCAGTCGCAGTCGCTGCCGCCGGAGCAGCGGTTCACGTGGACGGTGCCGGGCTGGCCGTTGAAGGAGATGTTGTGGGCGGGTCAAACGCCGGAGCGACGCGAGCGTCTGGTGCAGGCGGTGAAGGCCAACCGGCTGGCGGTTCATGCCATGCCGTTCAGTTTGGAAACGGAGACGCTGGATCTGGAAGATTTGGTGGAGGGGATGACGTATTCGGCGCAGCTCACGGCCGGCATGGGTCTGCCGCTGCCGCGCGCGGCGAAGATGACGGATGTGCCGGAGCATACCTGGGTGCTGCCCACGCTGCTGACGCACGCGGGCGTGACTTTTCTGCAAGTGGGTTGCAACGGCGGCAGCAAGTCGATGCAGGTGCCGCCGCTGTTCTGGTGGGAGGGACCGGATGGTTCGCGCCTGCTCACCGCCTACTCGCCGGAATATGGCACGCCGCTGCTGCCGCCGGCGAACTGGCCGTATCACACCTGGCTGGCGGTGGTCATGACGAGCGACAACCAGGGTCCGCCCAAGGCGGAGCAGGTGAACAAACTGGTGGCGCAGGCGACAAAGGCGTTGCCCGGCGTGAAGGTGAAGTTCGGCCGGCTGGAGGATTTTTACGACGCGTTCACAGCGGAGCATAACACGAACATTCCCGTGGTGCGCGGCGACATGCCGGATACGTGGATTCACGGGTTTGAGTCCATGCCCGTCGAAACCAAGGCGGGCTGCGAGGTGCGTCCGCTCGAAGGGGCGCTGGCGACGCTGGACACGGAATTGCACGCGGCCGGGGTGGCCACCGCGCCGCTCGCCGCGCCGCTGGCGAGCGCCTATGAAAACAGTCTGCTCTACAGCGAGCACACGTTCGGCTATTACGGCAGTCAGCCGGGCGGTTTCTGGTACGGGGCGGCGTGGAAACAGCATCTGGCGGAAGGCAAGTACACGGCCTTTTTGAAATCGTTCGACGACAAACGCGCTTACATCCACACCACCGAGAACATCGTGACCAACGCGCTCGCCGACCGGATGCAGTTGCTGGTGCAAAATGTGGCGGCGGACGGTCCGCGCGTGGTGGTTTACAATCCATTGCCGTGGGCCCGCAGCGGCGCGGTGACGATGGCGGTAACGGGCGGCGGCTATGCGGGCGTGCGCGAATTGCCGGGCGGCAAGGTAACGGACGCGGTGACGCCGGCCGACGGGAAGCTGACCTTTTTCGCGCGGGACATTCCGGCGGGCGGCTATAAAACGTATCAGCCGGTGGCGGGTCCGGCGGCCAAGCCGGTGGTGACGACGACGGGCGAGATTGCGAACGAATTTTTCCGGATCAAAGTGGATGCCGCGCGCGGGGGCGTGGTGTCGCTGGTGAATCTGAAGACGGGCCGGGAACTGGCGGCGGCCAAGGATGAAAACAGTTTCGGCTCCTATTTGCATCAGCGGTTTGACAAGGCGGAAACGGATGCGTTTGTGGAGTCGTATTCGCGGGGCTGGGGGCTCTCGCCGGCCAGTGACTTTCGCAAGCCGGTGCCGGTGGCGGAACAATTGCCGCACGCGGAGCTGGGGCTGACAAACTGGACGGTAACGGTGGAGACGACAGCGCTGGCCAAAACGATTGTGCTGCATTCGGCGGCGGCCGCGCCGCTGGCGAAAGCGGTGACGCTGAAATACACGCTCGCGGCGGGGCAGCCGTATCTGGACGTGGAATGGTCGGTGGACGACAAGACGCCGAATCCGCTGCCCGAGGGCGGCTGGCTGTGCCTGCCGTTTAACATTGAGCAACCGAAGTTTGAACTCACGCGGCTGGGTTCGCTGATTGATCCGGCGAAAGACATCATTGACGGGGGCAATCGCGAGTTGCTCTGCCTGAATTCGGGCATGACGGTGACGGGTCCGGATGGCGACGGCGTGGGGCTGTGTCCGCTGGATTCGCCGCTGGTGAGTTTGGGCGACCCGGGGCTGTGGAAATTTTCCATGCACGATTTCCCGCGGCGCGGGCGGGTGTTCATCAACCTGTACAACAACCAGTGGGACACGAATTTTCCGCTCTGGCAGGATGGTTCGTGGACGTCGCGGGTGCGCCTGTGGGCGGTGCATGGCGGGAACGCGGAGAAGGACATTATCACGCCGTCCTGGGAGGCGCGGTTGCCGTTGGTGGCGGCGGCGGGGAATGGTCCGCGCGGGAATTTGCCGGTGACGAAGTCGGGTTTGAAACTATCGCAGCGCGGCGTGCTGGTGACGCTGTTCGGTCCCGATCCTTACAGCGACCGCACGCTGCTGCGGGTGTGGGAGCAGGCGGGGAAGGGCGGTTCATTGACGGTCACGTTGCCGGCGGATTTTGCCGCGACGAGCGCGGTGCCGGTGAATCTGCGCGGGGAACCGGCGGGTGAGCCGGTGAAGATCCGTCATGGGGCGTTCACCTTCAAGCTGGGCGCTTTCGCGCCGGCGAGCTTCCGGCTGGAATGAGTTTGCGCCGCATGCGTCGGTTTGCCCTTCGCTGGCCGGCGGTCTGGTCGCGCGGGCGCACGGGCCGGTGATGGCGGCGGCGGCGGCGACGGTGACGATTGACGGCGACAGACCTAGTATCGGCGTGGTGGTCATTCCGGCGTCCGTGCTGATCGCGGCCACGGGGGTGTTCTGGACTATCCAGCGCATTTGGCTGGCCACCAGATGATGGGGCGGTGGCGGTGGCGCCGGTGTGGCGGATGATGACCGGGAGACATGTCTCCCAGTTCCAAAGCGGTGTCATGCCACCGCACTCCATAGGGGGCGGGGGCGATTTCAAATCTCAAATTTGAGATTTGAAATTGATCTGGTTAGCGCGCCGGCAGGGGCGCGTTGTTGGAATTGGGCGCGGGCGGCAGCAGGGCGAGGAGTTCCAGTTGTTGCTGGTACCATTCGCGGAGCGGACGCGAGAGCAGGGAGACCTGAAAGTCGCGGAAGTGGGAGAGGTTCAGGGCCTCTTCCACGGATTTCCGGAGCTGGGTGTTCAGCTCGCCTTTGGCGTCGTCGGACCAGCCTTTGAAGGAGCCGTCTTTTTCGCCGAGGGCGCGGGCGGCGGCGAGGCGCGTTTCCTGGTCGTATTTGAAGGCGGGGACTTCGACGTAGCTCTTGTCCACCTGACCGGCGATGCGCTTGGTTTCGTCCTTGGCGGTGACGACATATTTGGCGACTTCGATGATGCGGGTTTCGAGCTTGGCGGTGATGTCATCGGCGCCGACGCCGCCGGTGGCTTCCACGCCGAGGTCGCGCGGGGCGTTGCCAAGTTTCTGGCAGAGGTGCTTGATGACTTCCTTCTCGAGTTCGGCAAAGTATTTCTGGCCGCGCTTTTGGATGAGGTCAATTTCGTCCTTGGTGAAGCTGTATTTCTTGTCATCCAAGCCCACGAAGGTCAGATAGTTCGTGGAGGCAAGCAGCTTGCCGAGCTTGTCGGTGAGGGCGGCGGCGTTGATCCGGGGCATCACGGGGATGCCGGCGGGGTCGGGCTTGAGCTCAAACTTGAAGTCGCCGGGCAGCCAGGCGAAGAGGGCGCGGTCCACGCCGCCGAGCTGGTCGATCTGCTGATTCAGGAATTTCCAGTGGGCGAGGTGGCGGTCTTTGAGATTCATTTCACCGATGTAGTCGAACTGGTTTTCGACGCTGAGCGAGCGGGTCTCGGAGCGGAACCAGAGGAGCTGGCTGGCGAATTCGTTGGCGATGAGGCGGGCGGTGACGGTGTAATCCAGATTCACCTGTTCGAGCGGCAGGCGGTCGTGGGGATTCTGCGGGGCGCGGGCGCGGATGAAGGTTTCAATGACGCTGTTCGGCAGGAGGCTGATGAGCTGGGCGGTGTCGGAGTAGGCGCTGACGACGGGGGCGGGGCCGTAGTCGAAGGTCTTCACGTCGCCATAGACCGTGGTGTCCTCATCGGAGGCGAAGAGCAGTTTGTTGGTGCGGGCTTCGGCGCTGTCGTTGTAACCCCAGGCAATGGCGGCGTGATCGTGGGGGAGCACGTGCTTGAGGGCGCGGATCTGCCAGCCGATGAAGACGCTGCCCTTGAAGACGGTGTATTCCATGATGGAACTGGAGACGAGCTTGTTGGTGTAGGCATCGAGCGGCTGGCCAAGCAAGTAGGCCTTGAACCAGTCATCCAGCTCCTGGCTGGTGAGCGTGGCGGCGAGGCTGCCGGCGAAATTGTGGCGCAGGCCGAGAATGTGGCCGACTTCGTGGGCGACCACCTGGCGGACGTAATCCTGCGAGGTGCGGAGGGCGGCTTCATCCGTGAGCTGGTCGCTGGCGAGGAGTTCCTGAAGTCCCATGGCCATCTGCTGGGCGAAGACCTTGGGATCCACTTCGCAGCATTCGGCGGAGCCGAGGAAGGGCAGGCCGAGGTGGGCGGCGCCTTTGCCGTCCTTGCCATCTTTGGCGTCCTTCTTCGGGGCGGCGGCTTCCTCCATGGCGCGGAGCAGGGCGCGGGCGCGGGCTTTGCCGAGGAAGGTGAAGGCGCTGGTCATGTAGGCCTGGCCGTGCTTGGATTCGCCGGTGAGGGGGTCCACCAGGACGTCGGCATAGGCGAAGCCGGCCTTGTCCCACGGCACCCATTGCACGAGGTTGTACTTGGCATCGGGGGCGGTGGCGCCATCGGGGGCTTTGGCCACGCGGACGATTTCCTTGCCGAAGACGAGGTTCCAATAAAGGATGCCGTCGGACACGGCCTGGACGTATTCGGGCGGGGTGTTGGCGGAGTAATAGAACAACAGGGGTTGCTTGAGGTCAAAGCGGTCCACGCGGGCGGAGACGCGGCCGGTGCCGAGTTCGAGCTGGCCTTCGGTCTCAAAGAAACGGGCGTAGCGGTCGGTGACGGCATCGGGTTCCTTGCCGGCGAAGTTGCCGGGCGCGTAGGGGGCGATGAAGTAGCGGGCTTCGTAGCGGGCCTGATAGTCCTGGTTAAATTCGCGGCTGCGGGTCTGGACGCTCTGGCGGATGATGAGGTTGCCGTCCTCGGAGCGCATTTCAAACACGCGGCTCTCGGGCACGTCGAGAACGGTGTCGTGCTGGCCCAGATCGAGGGCGCCGCCATCGGTCCAGGACTGGGTGAACACCTGGCGCATGCCTTTGTTGAAGTCCACGATCACCTGGTTCGCGTCCTGCCGCACGATGGTGAAGCTGGCGAGCAGGCGGCGGGCGGGGAGATCGGCGGTTACGACGAGGCCTTTGGTGGATTCGTACATGTCCACGCCGTCGGGGAAGAGTTCAAAGGACACAATCTTGCCGGCGAGGCCGTGGCTGGTGGGGGATTCGCCCTGCGGAATCATGGAGGCGCTGAAGAGGTAATCCTTGCCAAAGGCAGCCTTGGGAATGGCGAGCAGGAACTGGTCGGCCACCTGCAAGGGCGGGGCGATGACGGCATCGTTCGTGCTGGCGCGGAGGGAGCCGGCGGAGAATAAAAGGGTGACGGCGGCAAGCAGCCGCACGGATGTGGCGAGGAATCGTTTCATCAGGTGGGAAACAATGTCGTTTGCGTACGGCGCGGGCAAGCGCAAACTGGCTACCCAATACGGGGGGGGCGCATCCCGACACTGCCCCCGATTAGTTGGTTTGCCAGAGTTCGTCCCAATGGTTGTTTTGTCTGGCTTCGGTGAGGGCACCCAAATGGCGCATGCCTTTGGGCGTCCAGAACTGTCCCGGACGTTTGAAGCGGCA
>CAIQKM010000096.1 GCA_903872345.1 uncultured Verrucomicrobia subdivision 3 bacterium
AGGTGCTTCGTATTCAATAGAACAAAATAACAGGCTTGAGTCGTACGGCCCAAGGCTTCGCCACGCGCCAGAAGTAAGCTCGATAAAAAAATCGAGGCCAGAGATGTTTTATTTATTGACCAGACACACTAATGGGCGACCTCTCTCCCCCATTTACCAATGGCGGAGAGGGAGAAAACCCGGCCGGCGAACGGTTTTCACGAGGTCACGGCTCTGGATTGGAGGGGCTGTGGCAAGATGCGCCCGGTCGGCCTAACCACAATCCTCAGCTTCGAGAACGGTTTATGGGGTTTAGTAAAATTAGGATACCGCTATTGACCGGCACTTTTTCAGATGCTTTACTTCTACAGGCAATTGTTGCTGAATATGATATTATTGTCATGATCCCGCGTGAAGATAATTCCAAGAATTTGGGAGCCGTTCTTGGCATGATCGTGGGGCTGGTTCTACTGGCAGTGGTTTTATTTTTGCTAATCTGCGAGGTTCGATGCTTGAAAGAGGGCAAAATATGGAGCTTGGACAAACATCATTTTGGGCCAGAATATGATTTTATTTTCCGTTCTGAAAAACCGCTAACGTTTTGGGCGGTTACGGTCGGATCAATCCTAATAATAACCAGCTTGGGCGTGGTTGCCATCTGGCTTTTGCGCGACTCTTTGGTGGAACTGGTTCAAAAGTTGAAAAAGCCGTCGGGACAGATACCAGCCAAAGGCTTGGGCAGCCATAATCCAGACAGTGAATCATAAGAGTTGAAGGTGGCCATCCTCAACCTTCCATCCTCGCCCGGTTAACTTCGCCCCGGCGCTACCGCTTCCCGCCGCTCAGCCGTTGCAGCAACTTTCCGTGGATGCCGTCGAACCCGCCGTTGCTGAATACGCAGACCACATCGCCGCCCTGCGCGTGCTGGGCCAGGTACGCCACGATGGCGTCCGCGTTGGCGAGATACGCCGACGGTTTGCCACCGGCGCTGATCTCGCGCATCAACTGTTCCGGATTCAACCGCTCCCCGGGCGCGAGCTGTTCCAGCCGGGCCACCTGCGCCACAATCACCGCATCCGCGTCCGCAAAGGCCTCCGCGAGCTCCTGCTGAAACACGTTGCGCCGCGTTGAATTCGAGCGCGGCTCGAACACCGCCCAGACCTTTTCCTTCGCATACTTGATCCGCAGCGCCCGCAGCGTTTCCTTGATGGCCGTCGGATGATGCCCGAAATCGTCAATCACCGTCACGCCGCCCGCAATCCCCTTCACCTCCATGCGCCGCTTGATGCCCTTGAACGTGTCGAAGGCCGACTGAATCTGTTTGTTCGAAAGCCCGCAATGTTTCGCCGCGCCAATCACCGCCAGCGCGTTGCGCACATTCAGTTCGCCCACCAGGTTCAGGTGAAACTCGAAGCTCGGTATTTCAAATTTCGTCGCCGTGGGACCCAGCCGCAGGTTGAACCCATGCACCGCGTTGTCCGCCCCCAGGCCGAACCGCTTCACCGGGCAGGGCGGATTCTCCAGCAGCGGAGCCAGGTTCTTATCGTCGCCGTTCGCCAGCAGCAGCCCGTTGCGCGGCACCAGCCGGATGAAATGTGCGAACGTTTTCTGCACCGCCGCCAGATCCTTGAAAATATCCGCGTGATCAAACTCCAGATTGTTGACGATCGCCACTTCCGGCAGGTAATGGATAAACTTGCTGCGCTTGTCGAAAAACGCCGTGTCGTACTCATCCCCCTCGATGATAAACCATTCGCTGTCCGTGAACCGCGCGCCCTGCGTGAAATTGTTCGGAATGCCGCCGATCAGGTAGCTTGGGTTCAGTCCGTTGTGCTCAAACACCCACGTCAGCAGCGAAGTCGTCGTCGTTTTGCCATGTGTGCCGGACACCACGAGCGACCGCCTGCCCCGGATGAAAAATTCCCGCAGCAATTCCGGCAGCGAGCAATAGCGCAGCTTGTGATCCAGCGCATACTCCGCCTCCGGATTTCCGCGTGAAATCGCGTTGCCGATCACCACCAGATCCGGCTTGTGCGCCAGGTTGCGCTCGTCATAACCGTTCATCACGGTCAGCTTTTTGGCGGCCAGAAACGAGGCCATCGGCTCATAAACGTTCATGTCCGAGCCCGTCACGGCGAACCCTTTGTCGGCCAGCGCGGCGGCGGCGGCGGCCATGGCCGTCCCGCCGATACCGGTAAAATGAATGGATTTGATCGCGGTAGAAAACATTTCAGCCATGATGCCAAAACCGTCCGGCGGAAAAAGTAAGAAGTGGCGAAATTCTGTTTTTGCATGATAATCAGGGAGAACATGAACGACGATTTGCAAAAACGCATACAGGCCGCGCTGGCCAATCCGCAGAACCTCGGCGAACTCGCCGGCGCCGATGCCGTCGGCACGGTCGGCAACGCGGATTGCGGCGAGATGCTGCGCCTGTGGGTGAAGTTCAAGGAACAGAACGGCAAACGGGTCATTGACCGCGCCACGTTCCAGTCCTTCGGCTGCGAAACGGCCATTGCCGTGGCCAGCCTGGCCACCGAACTGATTCGCGGCAAAACCGCCGAAGAGGCGCTGGCCCTCAAAACCGAGGAGCTCGCCGGCGAACTGGGACCGCTGCCGCCCATGAAGATTCATTGCGCCCAGCTCGTGGAAGGGGCCTTGCGCTCCGCCTTGGAACCGGCCGCGGTTGCAAAACCCGCGCCCGCGCCGATTGCACCGACGGGGGCGCCAACGTTGCTCGACAGTTTTTCCCAGCCGAAGCAAGGGGTGAAGCTGACTTTCTTGGACGACCCGAAAAATTAGGCTTTTACCTCTTCCCGCAGTTTTTTCAAGGCCGCCAAAGCCGCTTCGCTTTCGGCGGCTTTTTTGCTTTTACCGTGGCCGCGCGCGAGTTCCGCGCCGTCGTGCATCACGGCGCATTCGAATTGGCGGTCATGGTCCGGGCCGGTGGCGGACAGCATCTGGTAATGCGGGGCGTTGGGCGACCGCGATTGCAACAGCTCCTGCAATTCGCCTTTCGGATTTTCAATGCCCGCCGGTTCCGCCGGCAGCGTGGTGAAATCCCCCGCAAACTGGCACAGCACGAATTCCCGGGCCGCTTCAAAGCCGCCATCCAGAAAAATCGCGCCGAGCAAGGCTTCAAACCCGTCCGCCAGCGTGGATTCGCGTTCGCGGCCGCCCATGTTTTCCTCGCCCCGGCTCAACACCAGATGGGGGCCCAGCCCCAGGGCGCGGGCGTGGATGGCCAAGGCGCCGGCATTCACCAGCTTGGCGCGGGATTTGGTCAGGATACCCTCATCCGCGCCGGGCAGGGTTTCGTAGAGATGGCGCGAAAGAATCACGCCCAGTACCGCATCGCCCAGAAATTCCAGCCGCTGGTTGTGGGGCAGGGGCTTGTTTTGGTCGTGCGCGAGGGAAGGATGCGTCAACGCCAGACAGAGGAGCTGCTCGTTGCGAAACAAGTAGCCGAGGCGGACTTGAAAGGCGGCGAGTTCGGACATGACCTCAGGGAGGGGTGGGCGCGGATTCAGGCTCCGTCGGGGCCGGGGACGGCACCGATTCGTCCGCCACGGGGGCTTCGGCTGCCGCCGGGGCCTCCACCGCGACAGGCGTTTCCACGGGAGCCAACGGAGCCGCGGGCACACTTAGGCCATGTTCCAGCAGGTGGGCCACGTCTTTTTGCACGGCTTCCAACTGGTCGAGCCGCAGATCGGGGTCAACAATGGTAAAAATATCGCCGGTCTTGGGCTGTTCATAGACAAACACCCGGTGACCGTCGCGCTTGAAATGTTCCTTCACCTTCAGCAGCCGTTTGCGTTCCAGCATTACCGCCAGAATGTAGGCGGCCGGACCGTGGCCGGGGTCGTTCTGTTCAATGAGCTGGCGCAGCAGGGATTCGGCGGAGCCTTTCTGGATTACTTCGGTGACCGGCGGCGGCACTTCAAAAATGCCCTGCCAGTGCGAGATAAACCCGGCGCGGCTGCGCTGGTCGGCGGCCGTCTGCTTCTGCCAGCACGGTTCGCAGATGTCGGAACGGCGCAGGCCGGACGGTTCGTCCAGCAACAGGGTGTGATAATGCTGCTTGTCGGCAAAAGGCTGGGCGCATGCCTCGCAGGTATGCGCACGGGACTGAATGTTCCACTCGTTCATCGGCCCGGAAATTTACCCCCGATGCGCCTCCAATGCACGCGCAGAAATTAGCGACAATTTCATCGCTTGGCACCGTCTCCTGCCGGCGGTCAGCCATAGCGATATGGCCGCGCCAGCGGAAAGGCGTCCGGCAGATGGCGAATTTCGCGCACGGCCCCGTCGGACAGCAGGACTTCCACGATGTCGAACCGGAATTTCACCGGCGGATTTTTCAGGAGCTTCAGGTAGTCCAAGGCGGTTTGGGAGAGCAGCCGCCGTTTCCGGGCATCCACCGCCGCCGCCGGACGGGTCCAGTCCTCCGAGGACCGGGTTTTGACTTCCACAAAAATGAGATTACCGCCCTCGCGAAAGACAAGGTCAATTTCGCCCCGGGTGGAACGGAAATTGGCGGTGAGAAAACGGAGCCCTTTTTGCTGAAGAAACTTCCGGGCGGCCCGCTCGCCAAGTTCGCCGCGTCGGAGGTGTTCCGGTTGCTGCTCCGCCGAGAATAACGCCTTGATCCGGGCCAGGACATTCATTCGCGCCACTTCATCATGGAATCGGGGGATTGGCAATCAAGGAATTGCACCGCAAAGCGATGCGCATTCGGCAGGATCGTCCGTGACGGCTTTGCCTGAGTCTCCAGCCATTCTGCCCCAGTACGCAGCCTGCCACCCCAACAAAAAACCCCGATCCGTAGAGGACCGGGGTTGCTAAAAGAATCAGAACTCAGGCTTGCTTGCGGCGGGCGATCAGCAAGGAAGCGAAGCCCAAACCGGCGAGCGCCAGCGTGGTGGGTTCCGGAACAGCGGCAGTGCCGGTCACCCCGATGAAGCTCACATCAGGCAAGTTGCCAGCGGGATTGGTCATTTCAATTCCAGTCACTCCGAGACCACCAGTGGCGAAAGCGGAGATATCCAACGGAAGGTAACAATAGGTGAAAGTATATGTCGATTCGGTGCTGGGGCCAAAATACAGATCGAAACTGGCCGAATCGGATGTACTTATAATGTTGGCGTCCGAAAAACTTATCTCCGGCGTATAGGAACCATCAGAAAGTTGCAGGCCGATATCAAACGAGCCCCAAGCCGGGCTTCCACCTTCCGGGCCCACGAGTATAATGTCGGCACTCGATTGGTGAAAATAGGCGCCGCCGCCAAAATCACCGGTCAAGTTGTAGCCGATGTTGGCAACTCCCGTAGTCAAGGAACTGTCGGTAAGAGCCGCATTCTGACCGGCTGACCCGCCAGTGACGTTTGCCAAGCCTGTGGTAAAGGTGTAGCTATTGAATGTTTGGGCGTTAGCCGCAACAGACAACGCTGCCGCCGACAGGCAAATGACCGATTTAAGGATTTTGTTTTTCATACGCTCGGTTCCTTTTTTTCTTTCAGTTGCGACCTAAACCGCAATTGGTTGTTTCTGATTATCAGCTTAAACTAAGCACGGTTCTGCCGTGTGGCAGCAATGGTAGATAGCGTAACATTTAGTTTGGTTAATGTCAATCGTTATATTACAAACGGAATTCAAACTTAAGGAAAACTTAATGGAAAATGCCCATGGGCTGATGAATCCATGACGGGGCAACCGGGGATTGCCAGCTTCCTTTCGCTGCCTGGCGCTGACGTTTATTCCGCAGAGGCTCAATAGTTTGACTTTGTAAACGAGCGCCGGCATGCAATCATCACCCGTCAAATAGCGGCGGGGAAGCCCGGTGGCATCGCAGAAATATATTTTCATTACCCAATCTAACGGCGACCCCCCCAATCAAATTTATTGCGCCAACTAAATTAATTCCACGACAAATCTTCCGGCAACTGCGCCAGCAGGCGGTTACGCCAGCCGCCTTTGAATTGCAGAACTTTTCGCCAGAGCTGTTCCGGGGGCGTTTCAAACACCAGATCGAGGGTGGCGGGGAAAGTGACCCAGGCTTTGGCGCGCATTTCATTCTCCAACTGGCCGGGGCTCCAGCCAGCATAGCCGGCGAACAGGCGCACGCGTTTGGCGGTGGAAAAGGATTCGCCGATCTCGATGAGCTCATCGAGGGAATGGCCGAGGGAGACATTGGGCAGCACGTCCGCCTCGGGTATGAAGGTGTCCGTGTGCAGATAGCTCAGGGCGCCGGGTTGCACGGGACCGCCCAAGTAAAGGGGGGAGCTTTTCAGCACGTCCGGGAGGTCGGCAATGATCATTTCGCCGACGGTCTTGCCGACGGTGCGGTTGAGGACGAGGCCGAAGGCGCCTTCGGTGTCGTGCTTGCAGATGAGGACGACCGTGCGCTGAAAAAACGAACCGCCAAGTTGTCCGCTATCGAGCAGCAACTGGCCTTTCAGATATTTTTTCTTTTCACCCATTTCCTAAGAGTAATGTGCTACAACTTCGGCCACCTTGCAAAAAAATTACGCCCGGCGGGACGGCAACGCAACCAATAAAAAACGCGGAGAATAAATTCTCCGCGTTCGGAAGTTGTATAACGCAATACCGGCTGGGCCGGAGTTGCTTACAGCGACTTGACCAGCTTCACGATCGCCGCCGCGTCAATGGCGAAGCTCGCCATGAGTTCGGCCGCGTGACCGGAACGGGGCAGGCCATTGACGGCCAGCTTGTGAACCTTCACACCTTCGCCGCTCAGTTCGCCGGCGACGGCATCGCCCAAACCGCCTTCGGGGTAATGATCTTCCACCGTGATGACCTGGTTGCCGGTCTTCTTGGCGGCGGCGAGGATTTCGGTCTTGCCGAGGGGCTTGATGCTGTACGCGTCAATGACGGTGATGCCAATGCCTTCGGCCTTCAGGAGGTCGGCCGCCTTGAGGGCTTCGTGCAGGGTCACACCGGCACCCACCACGGTGACCTTGTCGCCGGCATTCTGGCGGAGCACTTTCGCGCCGCCGATGGGGAATTTCTCGTCGTTGCCGTAGATGACCGGGGTCTTGGGGCGCGAGGTGCGCAGGAACTGGATGCCCTTGGTCTTGGCCATTTCTTCGATCAATTTTTCGGTGCTCACGGCATCGCTCGGATACAGCACGGAGCTGCCCTGGATGGCCCGGAACAGGGCGATGTCTTCCAGCGCCATCTGGGAGGGACCGTCCTCGCCGATGCTGATGCCCACGTGCGAGCCGACCAGCTTCAGGTTCGCCGAGGAGATGCCGGCTACGCGGATCTGATCCGCCGCGCGGCTGAAGAATGCGGCAAAGGTGGAGACAAACGGGCTGTGGCCGCGGGTGCCAAAACCGACGCCGACGGCGACCAGGTTCTGTTCCGCAATGAAACATTCCGTGAAACGGTCGGGGAATTGCTTGTAGAACTTCTCGGCGTAGGTGGAGTTCTTGGTGTCGCCGTCCATGGCAACGACGCGCAAATCGGCGCTGCCCACGCGGACGAGGGCGGTGCCGTAGGCTTCGCGGGTGGCGATGGCGTCACCCAGCTTGTAGCTGATGGCGGGATAAATCGCGGGGGCGGTGAGATTCGGGGCCGGAAGGACGGTGGGCGCGGGGATCGTGACGGTGAGACCGGACTTGGCGGAAGGCGCGAGTTCGGCAACGGCCTGGGCGGCTTCTTCCTTGCTCAGGGGTTTGCCATGCCAGCCGTCCTTGTCCTGCAGGAAGGAAACGCCGGCGCCTTTGTAGGTCTTGGCAATGATTACGAGGGGCTTTTCATCCAGGCCGACGCCGCTGAGGACTTCGAGAATTTCTTCCATGTCATGGCCGTCATCGAGGGTCTCGACGCGCCAGCCGAAGGCTTCAAAACGGTCGGCATAGACGCTGATGTCGTGGCCGAACATCGTGGCCTGGCTTTGGCCGAGGCGGTTGGCGTCCACAATGGCGATCAGGTTGCTCAGCTTGTAGAAACTGGCGAGGGAAGCGGCTTCCCAGACGGCGCCTTCGGCGATTTCACCGTCGCCGAGGAGCACATAAGTGTTGTAATCGAGCTTGTCCTGGCGGGCGGCGAGGGCCATACCGACGCCGACGCCGAGGCCCTGACCGAGCGAACCGGTGGCCACATCGGCAAACGCGAGGCGCGGGGTGGGGTGACCTTCGAGGTCATTGCCAAACTGGCGGAGTTTGACGAGTTCCGCAGCGGGGATAAAACCATTTTCGGCCCAGGCCGCGTACAGGAGCGGGGCGGCATGGCCTTTGGACAAAATGAAACGGTCGTTGTTGTAGTAGTGCGGGTTCTTGGCGTCATACTTCATATGACCGAAGAACAGGGCCGCCACGACATCCGCCGCCGAGCAGCAGGAAGTCGGGTGTCCGCTGCCGGCCGCCGTGGTGGCTTCAATGGAATGGATGCGCAATTGATTGGCAATCCCCTTCAACAGTTCAATATCCGTTTCAATCATATTTGTTACTGGCGGAGTCTAAATGAAGGGGCGGGAAAGCCAAGGCTGAAATCTGGTCCGGCCGTGTAAATGGCTTGGTTTTTCGCATTAAGGAAGTAAAAAAGCGGTGTTTAAAACGGGAAACCGGCGGCATTGGCCGGCGCCGGACCGCGAATTATTTGCAAACAGGTTCCCAATCCGCCGCGCCGACACCGGGAAAAGGACGGATTAACCGACGGCTCATTGCGCCGGCAGAACGTGGCCGGCGATGGTGCAGGCCGGCGCCTCCGCCATGGAGTTCAGAGAATAAGCGCCGCCATCGGGGCACACGGGAAAGACGCCATCTTTGAAGTAGGGCAACAAATCCTGCTCGGTCGGCACCGAGTTGGGGTCTTTGTTCTTATCCAGCGCCCATTGCTGTTTGGCGCTGTCGATCAGCCGCAAATTCGCGATGCAGGCGCCGGCGTTGGCGGCTTCGGCGGCCTGGGCGGCCGCCTGCTGTTTTTCAGCCTGGAGCTGCTGGAGGTGCTCCTGTTGCAATTGCAAGGCGGTGCGGGCGGTGTCCAGATGCTGGGAGTTCTGCTGGCTTTCCTTCTGCAACTTGTCAATGGTCCCTTGCAGGGCGGCCAGTTTGTTGGCGAGAATTTCGTTCTGGTGCCGCAGCCGGTTGATCTCGGCGGCCTGGGCTCCGGGATTGGCGTTTTTCAGGTCGTCCAGGTCGGATTGCGCCCGGGCCAGCCGGGTTGAGGCTTCGTGCAGATCGGTGAGGGCGGCGTCGCGGGCGCTGTTCGAGCGCAGGAGGAAGATCTCCGACACGAGCATCAGCACGAGGCACAACCACGGAAACCAGCGTTTAAGGTTCATGGGGAGATATAATCTTGTCCGGCAGTGTTCCTGTTTTAGGCCGGTGGCGTCAAATAGAAACTGCGGGGTCAGACAGCCGGGGGCGCAATTGGACACAGCGCCGCAGGCTAAATAGCTCAGCACCACCTCACCCCGGCCCTCTCCCCCATTTATCAATGGCGGAGAGGGAGATAGGCCGTCGGGCGACCGGTTTGCTGCCAGATCATGGTTATGGATTGGTGGCAGTGTCCTCAGGCTGCGCCCGACTGCCGGCCGACGGTCAAACCCACGTCAAGAAAAGTCCAGCATTTGACAGCACGGGTTTGGTTTCAGTTTTGATTCACCCAAATAATATCGGTGATTCCAACACCGTATGAGCCAGCCAACGCGCTTCGATCTGACGCAGGCCGACATTCCGTCCGCCTGGTACAACCTTAATGCCGATTTCCCGGAGCCGCTCCCGCCGCCGCTGCATCCCGGCACGAAAGAGCCGATGCCGCCGGCCGCCCTGGAGGCGATTTTTCCGAAGAACCTGATTGAACAGGAAATCAGCGCGGAAAAATATATCGAGATTCCCGAACCGGTGCGCGAGATCTACGCGCTCTGGCGGCCCACGCCCCTGCTGCGCGCCGTGCGCCTGGAAAAGGCGCTGAACACGCCCGCGCATATTTATTATAAATACGAGGGCGTCAGCCCCGCCGGCAGCCACAAGGTGAACACCTCCGTGCCGCAGGCGTATTACAATAAACTCGCCGGCACCAAACGCCTCGCCACCGAAACCGGCGCGGGTCAGTGGGGTTCCTCGCTGGCGTTTGCGTGCAGCCTGTTTGGACTGGAATGCAATGTCTATATGGTCAAGGTGAGCTACGACCAGAAACCCTACCGCCGGATGCTCATGCATACCTGGGGCGCCACGGTACACGCGAGTCCAAGCAACCTCACCGAATACGGCCGCAAGCTGCAGGCGCAGGATCCGCATCATCCCGGCAGCCTCGGCATCGCCATCAGCGAGGCCATCGAGGACACCGTCAAAACGCCGCACACCAAATATTCCCTCGGCAGCGTGCTGAACCACGTCTGCCATCACCAGACCGTGATTGGCGAGGAATCCATCCGCCAGATGGAAATGGCCGGCGAGGAGCCGGATGTCATCTTCGGCTGCTGCGGCGGCGGCAGCAATTTCGCCGGGCTCGTCTTCCCCTTCATCCGGGGCAAAATCAATAACGGCAAAAAATACCGCATCGTGGGCGTTGAACCGTCGGCGTGCCCCTCGCTCACGCAGGGCGAACTACGCTACGATTTCGGCGACACGGCGATGACCACGCCGCTGATGAAAATGTACACGCTCGGCCACGATTTCATTCCGCCGAGCATTCATGCCGGCGGGTTGCGCTACCACGGCATGTCGCCCATGGTCAGCCACGCGCTCAAGCTGGGCCTGATCGAAGCCGAGGCCATCCACCAGACCAAGGTGTTCGAGGCCGCGACGCTGTTTGCCCGGAAGGAAGGCATTGTGCCCGCGCCGGAATCCTCCCATGCCATCGCCGCCGTGGTGAACGAGGCGGTGCGCTGCCGCGAGGCCGGCACCAAGAAGGTGCTGCTGTTCAACCTCTCGGGCCATGGCCTGCTGGACCTCAGTTCGTTTGAAAATTATCTGCACGGAAAAATTCAGGACGTCTAAACCTCATCCAAACCAAATGAAAGCACTGACCAAAACCTCCCTTGTTGCCGCCTGCGTTGCGGCGAGCCTGCCGGGCGCGTTCGCCGCCCCGGCCCAAGCCGCGCTGCCCGTCGGCAGCCATTATCCCGTCGGGGCGGAAGGCCTCAACGGCGCGTCGCTGCCGCCGCCCGGATTTTATCTGCGCGACTACAACTTCTTTTACACCGCCGACAAGGTGAACGGCCTGCCGGTCAAAGCGAACCTCTTTGCCTATGTGCAGGCGCCCCGTCTCATTTGGATGACCAAGCAGGAGATTCTGGGCGCCAATTACGGCATGGATATCATTGTGCCCTTCGCGTACAAGGACGTTAACGCGGCCTTCGGCATCGACCAACAGCTCAACCTGGCCGACATTCAGGTGGAACCGGTGCTGCTCTCGTGGCATCGGCAACAGTTCGACTTCTCCGCCGGTTACGCGGTGTGGGCGCCGTCGGGTCATTTTGATACGAGCACGCCGGTAAAACAATTGACCAGTCCGGGCAGCGGCTTCTGGTCGCACATGCTCACGCTGGGCGCGGTATGGCATCCCGACGAGCAAAAAACCTGGTCGCTCTCGCTGCTGGGCCGCTATGAACTCTGCCACGAACAGCAGGACACCCACGTGACCCCCGGCAACATGGGCACGCTGGAATGGGGCGTCAGCAAATCCGTGGCGCCGGGCGTGGATGTCGGCGTGGTCGGCTATTACCAGCAGCAAATCACCAAGGACAGCGGCGTCGGGGCGTCAACGGAACATTCCCGGGTCGTGGGCGTGGGGCCGGAGATCAGCGTGTTCTGGCAAAAGCCCGCCCTGTTCACCTCATTGCGCTACGAGTATGAAGCGGTGGCCAAAGACCGGCCGAAGGGGAATACCATTGTCCTTACGCTGACCAAGCCGTTTTAGGCGACCGGCCAACGGAAATCTTTCAGGCGCAAAGGGAATCGTTTCTTTTGCGCCTTTTTGCCGTATTGATGCACCGCCTCAATAGTGCAGGCGGTTTACCAGCCAGATTAGCAGAACCAACAGCAACACCAGCAGGGTGGCAAAAAACCAGGTGAAAAAGCGCAGTTGTTTTTGGTGATTGGAAAGTTTCCGTTTCATCCGCATAAATTGGTTTAAAATATCTGGTTTCGCCGGCCGTGTTCGGGCTGCCCGCAACATCTGCATCTTTGAATCAGGCCGCCGCCCCACTGCCCCGCTGACCAATGATCTTGGGTGGCGGTTAACCACCCGGTTGAAACATTCTGCGCATTTTGAGTGACAATTGCCTGCCCGCTGCCAACGACGCCAGTGTGGCGATTCAGATGGGAAAATTATACGTTTATTATAATCTGACGCCAGCACAATTATTTAAGCAAGAATAACATATGAACAAATGGTTTACAATTAATCCTCCAATACTAGCTCCCAAAATGGAATGACCAACCCCGTCCAACGCAAACAAATCTTGGAAATTGTGAGCCGGGATTTGCCGCTTTGGAGGCAGCCAGACCGCAATGGAAACCAACCTGCTTATGCCATTTGCAGTTTAAAACGACACTCATGCCGACCCGCCCAAGCTCCGGCGGAGTGCCATATGCAATTTCAAACCGGGAATTGTATTGTGCTGGAAAAACTGCGTGATGAGCGCCCCCAAAATCAAACGTTCAAAGCACAAAAACTTTGATCCCATCGGCGAAAATCAAGATTGGTAGCGCGTAGGGGAATCGAACCCCTCTTTCAGCCTTGAGAAGGCCACGTCCTAGCCGATAGACGAACACGCCACGGAGGCCATAATATGTCTGACTTCCCGCCCGGTTGTCAACCGTCTCCCTGTCGTATGGTCAGGTCACGTCCTCGCCCAGTTCCACGTTCCAGTAGGCGAGATCCACAAAATGTTTCCAACTGTCGTGCCGGTGCAGCGTGAAATTGATCTGCACAAACGGACGCCACTTCGGCCGCTTCGGCTTGCGCACCAGATTCATGCCCGCCTCGGACGGCGTGCGGTTGGACTTCCGGGTGTTGCACGGAATGCACGAGCACACGATGTTTTCCCACGTGGTCGGGCCGCCGCGATCGCGGGGCACCACGTGGTCGAGGTTCAGATCCTTCCGTTCAAAGACCTTGCCGCAGTACTGGCAGGTGTTCCGGTCGCGCTCAAAAATGTTGTGGCGGGTGAACTTCACTTCCTTCTTCGGCATCCGGTCGTACATGAAGAGCAGGATGATGCGGGGGACGCGGATGCGGAAAGAGATGCCGTAAACGGATTCATCGGCCGGCGCGCTGGCGGAGACCGTGCGCCACTCCTGGAAGTTAAACGTGCGGAAAGCACCGTCGTTATCGGCCATCACCACCTGCGCCTGCCCCTGAAAGAGAAGCGTGAGCGCACGGCGGGCGGTGCAGACATTGACTGCCTGCCAGAGCCGGTTCAACACTAACACGTGCTGGTTAAGCGCGGATTTCATGGCACAACCTTCCCGCAAACCTATCAAGCCCGCCAACGCAGGTCAACCCCCGCGCATGTCACAATCAGGCTACGGGCATATCCTGTCACTGCCGGAGCGCCGGTCTGTGACCGGCTTTGAGTGGGCGAACTACAGTACGCGTAGTTTTTCTTTTGTTTCAAACCGTGTGGGTTTGAGCACGCGTTAAGCCGGCTACAAGCCGGCGCTCCGGACGATGGCCGGTTCGGGGCAGTGCCGCAGGATACGCCCTGCAATTTCAAATCGCCTACCCCGCCATTGGCAATTTGTCCGAAACCGGTTAAACTGACGCCATGAAACGAATTTTGCCCCTTCTGCTCGCCGTCGCCTGCGCGGTGTCCGCCCAGGCCAAAATTGTGACCAAGACCGTCGTCTACCAGCAGGGCGATACGCCCCTCGAAGGCTATGTGGCCTACGATGACGCCGTGGCCGGCCCCCGGCCCGGCGTGCTTATTGTCCACCAATGGCTCGGTCTGACCGGCTACGAAAAGCATCGCGCCGAAATGCTCGCCCAGCTCGGTTACGTCGCCTTCTGCGCCGATATTTACGGCCAGGGCGTCCGCCCCCAAAACATCCAGGAAGCCGGCGTGCAGGCCACCAAATATAAAACCGACCGCACATTGCTCCGCGCCCGCGTCAACGCCGGGCTCGCCGAACTCAAAAAGAACGAGCTCGCGGACCCCAAACGCATCGCCGCCATCGGCTATTGTTTCGGCGGCACCACCGTCATTGAACTCGCCCGCAGCGGCGCCGAATTGAACGGCATTGTCAGCTTCCATGGCGGTCTGGATTCCCCCACGCCCGCCGACGGCCGTAACATCAAGTGCAAAGTGCTCGTTTGCCACGGCGCCGATGATCCGTTTGAAAAGCCCGCCGACCTCACCGCTTTTGAAAGCGAGCTGCGCGATGCCGGCGTGGACTGGCGCCTCATCATGTACGGCGGCGCGGTACACAGCTTCACCCAGCCCAACGTCGGCGAAGCCATCCCCGGCGCGAAGTACAACGCCCGCGCCGACCAGCGTTCGTGGGCGGACATGAAATCCTTTTTTGCCGAAATTTTTAACTGACGGCTAAACCGCCTCCATCATTGCGCCGGACGGTTGTTGCCGCCCGGCGTTTCATCCCCAAAATATCACATGCGCATCACCGGTGGCGAAGCTGCCCGGCGGATTCTGAAAGTCCCCAAGGGACTCGACGTCCGCCCCACGCCCGATCTCGTCAAACAGGCCGTGTTCAATTCCCTCGGCGCCCGGGTGGAAGGCGCCCGCGTATTGGAACTTTTCGCCGGTTCCGGCGCCCTCAGCCTCGAATGCCTCAGCCGGGGTGCCGCCGCGGTGATGTGCGTGGAGAAATCCCATCGTCATGCCGAATTCATCCGTAGCAACGCCGAGGCCGCCGGCTATGGCACCCTGCTGGAAGTGCGCACGCAGGACGTCTTTCCCGTGATGAGTCATCTCGCTGAAACCGGCCGCCAGTTTGATCTCATCCTGGCCGATCCGCCCTACGGCGAAAAAAACGTGAACCGCCGTTCCACCTCGTTCGCACAGCAATTGCTGGATGACAAGCACCTGCCCAAACTGCTCGCCCCCGGCGGCCGCTTTGTGCTCGGCCACACCAAACGCGACACGCTGGATCTCGTCGCCCCCTGGGTCGAGGCCAAGATGCTCAAACACGGCGACACCCTCATGCGGTTTCTGGAGATTGGCTGACTATGCGCTGGCGTTTTGAATGGGTCTATCGTTTCGCCCTGATCGCGCTGCTGGCCACCGCCGGCTGGGCCGTCTGGGCGGAAGTGTCGGGCAAAACCAATGCCCCCGCCGCCGGCAAGGCCGCCCCGGTTATGCCTGACAGTCCTACCAACGGGGTCGAACTGCATACGCTGACCTTCAATCTGGATCATATCGACTTCCTCCGGGAACACGATGCCCTCGGCCAGCCGCTGTGGAAATATCTCGCCTCCCTCATCTACATCCTGCTCGCGTTTTACACCGCCAAGCTGCTGGATTACATCGTCAACGTCTGGCTCAAACGCTGGGCCGCCCGCACTGATACCAAGTACGACGACCTCCTTTTGGAATTGTTGCATGGCCCGGTCAAAGTCGTCACCCTCGTCATCTTTTTGCAGGTCGGTCTCGGCATTTTTGAATGGCCCGAACGCGCCCAGCTTTATCTGTCGCGCGGCTTCATCGTCATTGTCGCCTGCTCCGTCACCTATGTGACCCTCAAGCTGCTGGATCTGCTGCTCAGCCTCTGGCGGGAACGGATCGTTTCCGCCCAGGACCGCGTGTTTGCCGAACAGCTTTTCCCGCTGCTGCGCAAGGTGGCCAAGGCGGGCATCATCATCTCCGCCGCCCTGATTACCGCCGAAAACCTCCAGATCGAAATCAAATCCCTGCTCGCCGGCCTCTCCATCGGCGGCCTCGCCCTCGGCCTGGCCGCGCAGGACACCGTGGCCAATCTCTTCGGCGCCGTCGCCATCTTTCTCGACCGCCCCTTTTACATCGGCGACCGCATCAAGGTCGAGGGTGTGGATGGCACCGTCGAAGGCATCGGCTTGCGCAGCACCCGCATCCGCAATCTGGATGGCCATCACGTCACCGTGCCCAACAAGCTGATGGGCAACGCCATCATCACCAATGTCACCCGCCGTCCCAGCATCAAGACCGAGATCAACTTGGGCCTCACCTACGACACCCCGTCCGAAAAGGTAAAGCGCGCCACCGTGCTGCTGGAGGAAATCTTCCGGGCCAATCCCCGCACGCTCGATCTTATCATCAGCTTCAACAAGTTCGGCGATTCCGCCCTCAACATTCTCATCGTCCATGTCTGGTCCGGCACCGATGCCAAGGCGCACTTCGCCGATTTGCAGGAGTTGAATTTGCAGATCAAGCAGCGGTTCGAGGCGGAAAAGATTGAAATGGCCTTTCCCACCCAGACCGTGCTGCTGAAGTCGGAAGCAAAGTGATTTGCCTTGCCGGGACGATTCCGGCTAAATAAGACGATGGACAACCTGACCAACCTGATCTGGCACGACGGCAAATTTCTGGGCGTGACGTGGAACGTTTGGAAAGCGGTCGGCTGGTTTGGCAATGCCGTCTTCTTCTCCCGCTTCATTGTCCAATGGTATGCCACGGAAAAGCGGAAACAGGTGGTCGTGCCTCAGATGTTCTGGTGGCTGAGCCTCACCGGCTCCGTGACGCTGCTGGCTTACGGATTATTTTACCTCAAGGATTCCGTCGTCATCTTTGCCTACGCCTTCACCTGGATTCCCTACATCCGGAACATCATCATCCATCGCCGCCACAAGGCGGCCCATCGGGACTGCGCGTCCTGCGGCAAAAAAATACCGCCGCAGTCGAACTACTGTCCGAACTGCGGCGGCAAAGTGACGGTCTGAAGCTTACTTCTTGATGGCCGGGGCGCCATTGGGCGAGAGCACACCGTTGTGCTCGAGCAGCGGCACGATGTCCTTGTGCGTCTGGGAATACTGCACCAGGGAGGTGATCAAACGCTGGATGCCCTGTTGATTCTTGCCATAGACCTCCAGCACCTGGCGGGCCTGCGGGGCGACCGCCTCATAGTCCTTGTTCAGATTGGCCGCCTGGCGGTAAAAGAAAACTCCCAAAGTGCCGCTCACAAAAATGAGGGCGATCAGCAGGATCATTACCTGCCGTTCGAGAGAGGTTACCCGGCTGGAAAGGTCGCCGGCGGGGGCCGTAAAAGTGGTGGTTTCGCTCATGAGATTATTGTTTGGCGGAATAAGGTTGCAGCAGGCGGGTCAGTTCCGGATTGGGGGAGTGCTGATTGTAGGTGTTGAGTTCGTTCAGCAGCGTTTGCGTTTTCATCAGCAACGACTGCGCCTGGCCGGCCGCCTGGTTGAGCGTGCGGACTTTCGCCGTCCGCGACAGCGTCAGATACGCGCAACTGACCGCCAGCAGGACGAACACCGCCAGCACGATATTCAAAACCGTGTTTAAGGAATCTGATTTCATAATCGGCAAAATTCTACCGGTTTAACCGGCCATGTCCATGCTTTTTGCTCGGCCTAGCAGATTGGCCGGCCAGGGCTAAAAGGTCTTTCGCCGGCATCGGTTTATGACTTGAGCAGCTCCCGCCGGGCCGCCGCGAGCTCCTTTAATTGTTCCGGCGAAACCACCGGCGGCTGCAGTCCCAGCGCGTCAATCGCCTGCGAAACAATCGCGGAAACCGCCGCGCGGGCGATCCATTTGTCATCCGCCGGAATCACAAACCACGGCGCCCATTCCGTGCTCGTCGCGTTGATGCAATCCTGATAGGCCTGCTGATAATCATCCCAGAAACGGCGTTCCGTCAGGTCGGCGGCGCTGAACTTCCAGTTCTTTTCCGGCTGTTCCAACCTTTCGAGAAACCGCCGCTTCTGCTCCTTCTTGGACAGGTTCAGGAAAAATTTCAACACCAGCGTGCCGTTCGCCGTCAGATGCTTTTCCAGTTGGTTGATGTCCTCATACCGCTGCCGCCAGAACGCTTTGTCCCGTTTTCCGGGCGGCAGCTTCTGATGCGCCAGAATTTCCGGATGCACTTTTACCACCAGCACCTCCTCGTAATAGCTGCGGTTGAAAATGCCAATGCGCCCGCGCTCCGGCAAACACCGCGCACAGCGCCACAGAAACGTGTGCTGCAATTCCTCGTCCGACGGCTTCTTGAAACTGTACACCTGGCAGCCCTGCGGATTCAGGCCGGACATCACATGCTTGATCATCCCGTCCTTGCCCGCCGCATCCATCGCCTGAAAAACAATCAGCACCGAGCGCGTCGCGTTCGCGTACAGCAATTCCTGCGCGTGTGTCAGCTTGTCCAGATTCGCCTGCACATCCGCGCGAGCGTCGTCCGTGAGCTTCTCCCCGCGCAGATGCTTGAGCGCATGGTGGTGGCCGAGGTTTGTGGGATAATCCTGCAGCCGGAATTTTTTGCCGGGTTTGATGCGGAACAGTTTGGCAATTTTGGCTCGTTTCATAAGTTTTGAATCGGGAGGCTTTGACCAGCTTACGCCTCCCGCCCGTTTTGGCAATCATCGTTATACGGCGGTCAGTCTGCCACCGCCGCCCCGGCGCAAACAGGGATTGCCCCGGACGCCTAACCTTCACTATAGTGGCACCGCTTTCTCGACCTGGCGCTGACAGCCATCGCGTCTGATGCCGTCTGTCCGGCCCGCGGATGCCGCAGGAAGGTCGGAGAGCCGGGAATCTTAATTTTATGCGCAAAGGCAGTCAGGCGGTCGTCACCACGGTTTTTGGCAACCAGATCAACAATCTGGACTACACTTTTTCAAGTTTTGCCCGCAACCGGCATATGGAGTTGCACGCCTTCATCATTGGCGACCGGCTGCCGGACCGGCAGGTGCCCGGAATTACATATCATCTACGTCCGTCGGACCCGGGCTTTTCCCACCCGTTTCGCGACTGCCAGCACCGCCGTTTTCTCTTCGCCGACGAACTGGACGTGGAATATGCCATTGTCGTGGATGGCACGGATGCCCTGTGTTTGCAGGACCTGCCGGAAATTCCGCAGCTACTGCGAGGCGCCAGTGTCGCCGGCTGTGTTGAATACAGTGGCGGCAGCCGGCTCATGTGCGGTCAAAGCTGCGCCAATTATATAAACGACGGCGTGAGCTTCTGGCATTTGCCCTCCTCGCGGAAAATTCGCGAAGCCATTGTCAAACGGGGCCGGTCCATGTTTCGAACCCTCTGGGACGATCAGGAATCGTTCAATGAAGTCATCCTGGTGGAGTATCCTGACGAACTGGTAATTCTGCCATGTCAGTACAATTACCGCGGCTTTCTGAATAAGCGTCACCGCGGCTGGGCCACCGTTTCCCATCTGGATGGCGTGAAAATCTACCACTGCCGACTTTGCATTGATGAAGCCAAGCGGTTGATGCCGTTTGCCCCCCAAGCCACGCTCAAGCCATTGCCGCCGGATACCGGGACCTTAACCACCTGGCAACAGCGTTTGCGGCGCTACCGGCACCGGTTCAAGCGCTGGGAATAAAGCGCCGTTGCGCAGCCTGACTGCCGGACCCTGGGCCATTAATCCCATTTGCCCACCGGCCGGAATTTTTTCCGGTTGCGCAGGGAATTCCCATGCCAGATGCCCCAGCCGATTTTGAGCACATTTTGCAAACGAGCGAGCCCCGGCAGAACCTTGGACAACGCCGGCCGCACGGGCTTATAGGGGTTTACCCCCGTCCGGGTCTGTTCCTCCCAGCGAACCGCATAATCGCTCTGTTGCGGCGTTTGCGTAAACATCGGCACTATCCGGTTGCGCCGCGCCTGTACCAGGAGTTGCAAGGGTACGGTGTTGTATAATTCCACGCGCGACCGGATATCCCGCGGATTGGCCACTTCATACCACCGGTTGTATGGGCCCACCACGTGCAAAATCATCCGTTCCACCTCAAACCCGTTGACTTCCGAAAGCACATTGTAAAACAGCTCCGGACTGAACTGGTAAAAACCGTGGCCGCACCAGTTATTGGCGCAAGTGTGGGTGATGAACCGGCCGCCTTCACGCACCATTTCCATACAGTTACGCAACGCCACGGGAAAATTAAAGACATGTTCCAGCGTCCCGCCGTCATAAACCGTATCGAACCGCTGTTTCAAATCATCCCGCACCGGCTGGTTCAAATCGTGGACAAATTCAGCCCCCTCGAAGTCGGAGACATCCAGGGCGGCCACACTCCTGGCCCCGAGGCTTTTAAAAACCGGCTCGGCATAGCCGGTATCCGGAGCGTCCGGCGCAAAGGCCGCATGCGGCAGTCCCGCCCGCCCCAGCACCTGCCGCAGCTTGGCGGGGTACACATTCAAATCCAGCCGACCGATCGTCAGGGTATCCCCCAAGTTGACCCCCCGTTTTCTCGCGGCGATCAGAAACAAAACATCATTAATATCAAGCCCCATGAGTACCGCCATATTAGAGAATACCCAATCGGGCAGCAACATTGATTGAACATTTATCCCCGAATCGTTATCTTAATCTGGATAAACAAATGCCAACACTCATTGTTAACCATCACTTGGAATTCCGCTGAATGAAAATTACCCCTCAGGCTTCCCCTACCGAACGCAGCGGACTCTGGCCGGTCTGCATTCTGGCGCTCGTGCTGGTTTTGATCTTCTGGCGCAGCTTTACCCCCGGTTATGTTCACTTTTCCAATGACGGCCCCCTGGGGCAGCAGATGGCCGGCTGGCTCCAACTTCCCGGCGACTTTACGGGCGGCTGGGTCGACCTCAATGATATCGGCAGCAACGCCGGCACGTTCCCGCTGGATTTGAACGCCTTGATCCGCTGGAGTTTGGGCCCGGTCGGCTATGCCAAATTCCTGCCGCCCGTCGCCTTGTTCATCCTGGGTCTCGGTGCCTGGACCTTCTTCCGGCAGCTCAAACTCATGCCTCTAGCCGCCGTGCTTGGCGCGCTGGCCGCCATGCTGAACTCGGTATACCTCTCCAGCGCCTGCTGGGGCGTGGCTTCCCAGCAGATCGGTGTCGGCATGGATTTCTTCGCCTTGGCCCTGGTTATGTCCAGCGATGCCCGCACCCCGGGTCCGCTGCGCTGGGCCCGCTGGGCGCTTGCCGGTCTCTGCGTCGGCGTCAACGTGATGGAAGCCTCCGACATCGGTGCCATTTTCAGCCTCTTCATCGCCGCCTTTGTCTTCATCAAATCGCTCGCGGATGGCGAAGGCTCCATGGGCGTCAAGGTTGGTCGCGGCATCGCCCGGGTGGCGGTTGTGGCCATCTTTGCCGCCTTCATCGCGGCGCAGACGATCGTTTCGCTGGTTTCCACCCAAATCCAAGGCGTGGCCGGCATGGAGGCAAACAAGGAAAGCGATGCCGCCCACTGGGATTGGGCCACGCAATGGAGCCTCCCCAAGGCGGAAACCATCGGTCTGTTCGTCCCCGGTGTGTTTGGCTACAAAATGGACACGCCCAACAACATGCCCGAAGTCTGGCAGGACGCTTACCGGGGTGGCGAATATTGGGGCGGCATGGGCCGTTCCCCGGAAATCGACCGCTTCTTCGACAGCGGCAAGGATGGACCCGCCCCCTCCGCCCCGAATCTCATCATGCGCTTTACCGGCGGTCAGAATTATGCCGGCATCACCGTGGCCCTCCTCGCCGCCTGGGCCATCGCCCAGTCCCTCCGGCGCAAGGACCAGAGCGGCTACACCCCTTCCCAGCAGAAGTACATCTGGTTCTGGGCGCTCGTTCTGGTTGGTTCCGTTTTTCTGGCGTGGGGCCGGTTTGACCCCTTTGGCCTGTACGCCCATACCATCTATAAACTCCCGTTCTTCTCCAGCATCCGCAACCCGGCCAAATTTGTGCTCATCTTTTCGTGGGCCATCAGCATTCTGTGCGCCTATGGCGTGCATGACCTGAGCCGCCGTTACCTGAATCCAGCCGCGCCCACCGGTGATCTTTCGACTTGGTGGTCCCGCGTCGTCGGCTTTGACCGCAAATGGACTCTCGCCACCCTCGGTGTGGTCGGTGCCAGTTTGCTGGGCTGGATGATTTATTCCTCGGAAAAACCGGCGCTGATCGGTTACCTGAATAAGGTTGGCTTTGGCGATGTGGAAACCGCCCAGCAAATTGCCGACTTCAGCGTTTCCCAAGTGGCCTGGTTTGCCGGCATTCTCATCGCCGTGGTCGGGCTGGTCATTCTGATCATCGCCGGCGTCTTTGCGGGT
Source organism: uncultured Verrucomicrobia subdivision 3 bacterium (assembly GCA_903872345.1). Lineage (GTDB taxonomy): Bacteria > Verrucomicrobiota > Verrucomicrobiia > Limisphaerales > UBA11358 > UBA11358. The sequence goes on from CAIQKM010000096.1 coordinate 22,150, forward strand.
CAGCGGACCCGGCTTGCCGGTTATTTGCTCGGCGGCGTGCTCGTGTTCGATCTGTGTCGCGCCGACCTGCCGTTTGCCGTGTATTGGGACTACGTCTATAAATACGAAGTCGGCACCCTGAACCCTGTCGTCAAGTTTCTGACCGAGCAACCCTATGAACACCGCGTGATCGCCCTGCCCGGGCAGCCGTTCCAGCCCGCCCAAGGCATGGAAGCCTTTTCCGGTGTCTATGGCATCGAATGGCTCCAGCAATTGTTCCCCTATTACAACATCCAGTCCTTGGATGTCGTTCAGAGGCCGCGTATCGGCTCCGATATCGCCGCCTATGAATCCGCCCTAGCCCCGCGCTCCTATCAAACGCTTTACACGCTTGCCCGGATGTGGCAGCTCACCAACACGCGCTACCTCCTCGGGGCCACCGCCTGCGCCCTCCCCATGGGCACCGTGGATACGCTCTCCTTCCTCAACGACGGTTTTGACCCTGTCCTGCGCCGTTTCAAGATCGCCCAGCGCTTTGAGGTGCAACCCAAACCCGGGATCTCCCAAGCGCACCAATACTCGGATCTTACCGCCATCCCCAAGGACGACGGCCGCTATGCCTTGTTCGAATTCACCGGCGCGCTGCCCCGCGTGAAACTCTACTCCAACTGGGTGGTCAATACCAATGACCAGACCACCCTGACCACGCTGGCCAGCACCAACTTTGATCCGACGGCCACGCTCTTGGTGTCCTCGCCCGTCCCCGTCGCCTCCCCCGGCTCGACCAACGCCGGCACGGTGGATTTTCAAAGCTATTCCCCGAAACACATTGTCTTTAAAGCCCAGGCGGCGGCACCCGCCGTGCTCTTGTTGAACGACAAATATGATGAGCAATGGTCCGTCACCGTGGATGGCCAGCCCGCCGCTTTGTTGCGCTGCAACTTCATCATGCGCGGCGTTTATCTGCCCTCCGGTCAGCACACGGTGGAATTCAGTTTCTCCATTCCCCATCGGCCCATGTATTTCACGCTGGCGGCCATTGTGATCGGCCTCGGCCTGTGCGGATTCGTGTTCGTCGCCTCCCGCCGGCAGGAAGATTGATTTAACTGATTTAAAAGACGACAAACCCCGGAACCGGCGGATTCGCCGGATTCCGGGTGGCACCTTTTGGGAGTCTAACTCAGCGTAAATTCACTTCTATTCGTGAGGTTCTTTATCAGACGTGTTTGAATCGTGTTTTGGAAAAAGATTTCGTATAACAATTGCCCACAGAGCAATAACACTTGCGGTTGTCCCTCCGATCAATGCAATCAAGACACTGGAATCCAATCGAAATTTCGGTGGTTGATTGTAGGAAACCTCAATCCCCGACCACTTTGCTGTGATTTCACTTTTTTCGCATCCATTACATCCCTGCATAAATAAGATAACAAAAATAATCACCAACCACACAATAAGAAGTACAAAGATCATCATCGGATAGCTTTTCCTCTTGTTGCGAACGTCTTCAAGAATTTGAATTTCTATTCCCAGCCGCTTTAACAATAAATCTTCAGTTGATGTTTTGGCATCTGGCTGATCAAGCTGATCATCTTCTAAATTGTCAGCCATTATTTGATCTAGTCTAATATCCTCCATATGGGTTCACGCTTTAACAGGCTTGGCAATATTTGTTCTAGCTGCAAAATAGTTCCTTATTTCGGTGTCTGGTATGCCGACAAATTTTTTATCTTTACCTTCCCTTTCCCAGACCGTGTACCAAGGAGTACCAGGCTGATGGGTAGCATTTGAGAGTTGAAAGCCAGTATACTTTCCATACACATCCCAAATTCGGTTTAGCAATGGAACAACGGGGTCGTTTGGAGAGATCTTTGGAGCCGGCCAGTCATTGATGGGTGAATTAAAGTCAAAGTCCGTTGCATATCCGGTAATCGAACTATTCCCAAACCGTTTAAATTCATGGTACAGAGAGTTAACAACAGGACCAAAACTCCATGCTTGAATTTCCTCGTCAATGAGCGGTTGATCATATAGCCCCAAGTTCCACCCATGGGCGTAATATACTAGTTTTTGAAGTTTCATCGGGGTAAGTTTCCGTTTGAGCGGATTTTCCGACTTCTTCGCCAAATCTATAAAAAAATTTGCTATTGCCTTTGATGGATATGGCATCTTGCCAAAAGTTTAGCCCTATTAAACCAATGTGCAACATCATTTTAATCACCGCGCACTTCTTTGGCTATAAACCAATTGGGTGAAGTGCAACAAGCCGACGCCAGTCTATGAGCACATAAAGATTGTGAGAATATGCCAATATAATAATAACTAAAGTTGCTCTTCCTATAGCAATCACGCCGGACTCTTCAGCTTGCGTTCCAGAATCTCACCCACCAGGGCCGGGTTCGCCTTGCCCTTGGAAAGTTTCATCACCTGGCCCTTGAGCGAATTGAGCGCCGCCACCTTGCCCGCCCGGTAATCCGCCACCGGATTGGGGTTGGCCGCAATCGCCTCATCACACAGCGCTTCAATCGCGCCGGTGTCGCTCACCTGCGCCAGCCCCTTTTCCTGCACGATCACCGCCGGGGCCTTGCCGGTTTCAAACATCTCCGCAAACACCTGTTGCGCCGCCGAACTGCTGATGGTCTTGCCTTCCACCAACGCCACCAGCTCCAGCAGTGCGGCCGGCGGAAATTTCAAATCCGCAAACGAAAGCGGCGTCACATCGGCCGCTTCCACGCCCATGGCCTCCTGTTCCGCCTGCGCCTTCGCATTGGCCTCGGCGAGCTTGGACGAGAGGTTGTTGATGATCCAGTTGGCCACGGCCTTCGGCGTCTTCGCCTGCCGCGCGATGCCTTCAAAATAGGCGCCCAGCGCCGGGTTGCTCTTGAATACTTCCGCATCGCCCGCCGGCAGCGTGTAATCCCGCATCAGCCGCTGCTTGCGGGTGAGCGGCAGTTCCACCACCAGCGACTTCACCGCCGCCAGCCATTCGTCCGTCGGCGCGAGCGGCATCATGTCCGGTTCCGGAAAATAACGGTAGTCATGCGCGTCTTCCTTCGTGCGCATTTCCTCGGTCACACCGGCCACATCATCCCAGCGGCGCGTGGACTGGATCAGCTTGCCGCCCTTTTTCACCACTTCAATCTGGCGGGGGATTTCATATTCCAGCGCGCGGCGCACGCCGGAAAAGCTGTTCATGTTCTTGATCTCGATCTTCGCGCCCAGGGTCGTGGTGCCCACCGGACGCACGGAGACGTTCACGTCGCAGCGGACCATGCCCTTTTCCATGTCGCAATCGCTGATGCCGCCTTGCAGTAAAATATCCTTCAGCGCATTCAGATATTCATACGCCATGTCCGCGCTCGTGAGGTCCGGCTCGGAAACAATTTCCATCAGCGGCACGCCGGCGCGATTGAAATCCACGCCGCTGTGACGTTCAAAGTGCGTGCTCTTGCCCACGTCTTCCTCGAGATGCGCGCGGGTAATGCGTACGCGCGCAATGCCGCCATTGAATTCAAAGTCCACCCAGCCATTCGCCGTGCTCGGCTGATCGTATTGGGTGAGCTGATAGTTTTTTGGCGCGTCGGGATAGAAGTAATTCTTCCGGTCGAATTTCGCGCGGCGCGGGATGGTGCAATTCAGCAGGTAGCCGGTCAAAACCGTTTTGCGCAGCGCCTCTTCGTTCGGCACCGGCAGCACGCCGGGCAGGCCCAGGCAGACGGGGCAGACATTGGTGTTCGGTTCCGCGCCATACTGGTTGGCGCAACCGCACCACATCTTCGATTTGGTTTTTAACTGGACGTGTGTTTCCAGCCCGATCACGGCTTCGTATTCCATTGCGGGGGGAAATTTAACCGGAGACGCCCTCGGATGCACCCGGATTTTTCAGGTTAATGCGAATTAGGGGAGAATTTTGACTTTAACCCGTGGCGGTGGGCAGCTTGCGGGCCGTAGCGCCGGTGCTGCCAGCCCGGCGGAAATGGCTGCGTCAACTTAAGCCCTGACAAGGCAGTTAAAATCAATTCTTAACCACGGATGGACACTGATAAACACGGATGAGAACGCATTCCAAACCGACCAACCTTTAAGTGCCCCATGCCCATCCCCCAATAACCGCCGCTGACCCGGTTTACCGCCGCCAGCCACCGCGATAGCCCACCCAGCCGCCACAACCGGGGCCACGATATCCGCCGCCAATATAGACCACCGAAGACGGCCAGCAGCTATTGAAGCCCAGATAATGCCGGGGATAGGTATAGTAGGTATAAACGGGTGGCGCCGGAATCACATACACCGATACCGACGAAGCCGGCGCACTGACCGGTGCCGACGTGACATACGTGGTCGTGGTCGTGGTCGTAGTGGTTTGTGCGGGTGCCGCCGCCGGGGCCACGTCAGCCGTTCCCGAGGTGGCGCGACTGGGTTGGTTCAGCATCGCCGTCAGCACGGCGTCCGACACGCCCTGCTGTTTGAGATATATGATCTGGCTGGCATCCAAGCCATAGCCGCTGCCGGAATTTTGAATGTAATTAATGATCGTGGTGTCGCCCACATTCGCCTTGGATAATTGCACCACGTCATTCACACCGTAGGACAAAGCGGGGGTGGACGTGGTTGAAGTGGCGGTTTGCGCACCGGCCTGACCGGCAGCCAATATCATTACCGCCGCAACCATAACACCGGTCCATGACCGGCACAGAAAGCAGTTTTTCATAATCAGTACCTTTCGTTAGCCTGATACCGCAGCATCGCGCCGCTGGCTTGGGTTGTCAAATGAGAAACCGCCATTGCAACCACCACCCGCATTGCTCCATTCATGTTGCAAATGCAATGCTGTGCATCCTTGGAATCGTTGCTTTTAAGCATGGTGGCAACATAAAAGACGGCCAAACGACAAAAAACCGCCTGTTTTGAGGCTGACCGGAGGAAATATAACTTGGCATCCAAGCTGCTGTATTAGTCACAGCTAACAAACCAGAAGATAAGCCAAACCAAAAAAACCATGAAAACCAGCCAACTGAATAAACTGCCCCGGACCATCGCCTGTGTCGCCTTCGTTGCGCTGGCCACCGCCCCCGCTCTGCACGCCTCGCTCAGCGCGAACCTCAATGTGGCGGCCGACCAGAATCTCCTGTCGCTCGACAACGCCCAGCAGAGCCTCAGTCAGTTGAGCACCGGTTTGCAAATTGCCAGTCCGGCTGACAATGCCCAGTCAGCCCTCCTCCAACAGAATCTGAATCTGGCGCCAGCAAACAACGGCCAGGCGCTTTACATTCAGACCACTCCGCTGCAACAAAGTGTGTTGCAGTTGTTCGGCGGTCAGCAAACCCTCAGCCAGGACGGCGTGGCCCAATTGAGCCTGGCCAATCAGAGCCAGCAGAGCGTGCTCCAGTTATTTAACGGCCAGTCCGACAATTCCCAGTCGAGCCTCAGCCAGTTGAGCGTCGCCCAGCAGAATCCCCAGCCCGTCCTGCAACTGCTTGGCGACCAGAGCGGCAATAAAATAAACTCCGCCCAGGACAATGCCGCCGGTTTGCAATTGGACAACACCCAGCAACGCCTGTCCACCGGATTGCGGATCAACCAGGCCGGCCAGGATAACAACGGTGTGCCCAGCCTGAACCGGTTCATCAAGACCGGTCTGGCGCAGAGCCTGCAAAATGCCGGCGCCCTGCAGGGCGACCCGAACAAGATGTTGCTGAGCAGCCGCCTGACCGTCACCGCCTGCTATGCGGATCAAAACGGCCAGTTGCAGGTTTTGGATCAGGCCGGCCAACTCGCCCAATCGCAACAGGTGTTGAGCCTGCTGCGGGATGGTTCCGACAATCAGGTGGTCGCCCCCGCCGATCTGTCTTCGGCCAAACAGTTGAGCGCCGGTCAGAAACTGGATTTCTTCGCCCTCGGTGACGCCCAGGACTCCATCGCCCAGTGGATGAATGCGGACGGTTTCGCGCAGAACCTGGCCGATTTTGCGGCCGGCAAGGGCAAGGACCAATCTTTGAGCAGCCCGTATCTTTGCATCGAATTTCAAAATGTCTGGGGTGATGGTGATCAACTGGACGGCAACAACACCACGCTCGTCTTGAATCTGAATCAGGTCTCCGTCAACTCCCTGTTGGCCACGCCGGAACCGGCCATGCCGATGACCTTCGCCGCCTGTCTGGGTCTGGCCCTGATCGCCGTCCGCAAAAACAAAAAAGCCACGGTCTGATTCACGCTAAAATCTTCGCAGTTCCACCTCCACCGTCGTGCCTCTCAACCGGGCACGACGTTTCTTTTTGCACGGTCCAATCTGTGATTAACCGCGAACAATCTTTGAGCATGTCCGCAACGTCTTCGCATGGATTGTTGGCATTGCGTATGCAATGCATAATAGCTTTTACGGGGAATTTAAGTAGGCTTGACTTGAAGTGGTGGGTTGTTAACGTTGAAACAGTCAGATTTGGCCGGTATTTAGATAAATTTTAGCTTGGCATGTCAGTTGCTTGAATAGTGGTGTCAGTTGAGTCAACCAACAACCTTAACCAAAACAGCAAATTATGAAGCCAAACAAAATCAATTCCTTGCAGCGCACGATCGCTGCCATCGCCTTAACTATTCTGGCCGCCGCTCCCGCCATTCAAGCCGCGCCGGCGGACGCCAGTGGCGGTGGTGTGGTCTCCCCGGTGCAATCGCCGGCGGACTCTTACAATCTGGCTACGCCGGATCCCGTGATGCTGGCCGGCTCGGATGCCGCCTCCCAGAGCTTTGATAAAACGGTGCTCCCCAGCCTGACTTCCTTCGTCAAGGCGAACCTGCCCGAAACGGTCAACAATACCAAGAGCGCCGCCTTTGAAGTGGATCCCAACAAGATCGTGCTGGCCAACAACACGGCCGTGCGGGCTTATTTTGTGTCGGAAGGCGCCATGTATCACAACGCCGTGGGCGTGGATACCGTAGCCCCCGGCCAGACCGGTCCGCAGAGCTGGTGGGACGAAGTGTCCAGCCCGACGGCCAAGACGGTTTTTGCCGACGCCTCGAGCACGGAAGGCGGTTTTGCCGCCGGTGCCTATGGCACGCGCACCCCGAGTGAACCGGTGCTGCCCGGCGACTTCGTGAATCTGGGGAATTACGCCGCCGGCACCAAGCTGGATTTCTTCCTGATGGCCAACGGCGCGAACCAGGCTTGGTCGCCGGTTTATTCGGCGGATGAGGCGTTGAACAACGACGGTTTCAGCCAGCACGTGGCGGCCTTCACCACGCACCTGTTCGCCGTGCCGCAGTTGAACAGCCCGTACCTGTTTCTCACGTTTGAAGACCAGTGGGGCGGCGGCGACCATGACATCAACGACACAATCATCGCTTTGGATGTCGGCACGGCCACGGTGAACGCCCTGCTGGCCACGCCGGAACCGGCGATGCCGCTGACCTTTGCGGCCTGCCTGGGCCTGGCCTTGATCGCGGTGCGCAAAAACAAAAAGGCCACGGCTTAATCCCGGCGGCCATTAATCACCAACCAACCCCGCCGGAATTGCCGGTATGAAAATAAAAATCCTCATCGCTGTCGTCGTGCTCGCCCTGCTGGGCACGGCGGCTTTTTTTGGCCTCAAAGCGTGGCGCAACAGCGTGGCTGTGAAACAGGAGCAGCGGGCTTTTGCCCGGGCGGAGGAATTGATCCGCGACGGCCAGCCGGATCAGGCGTATCAACTGGTGCGCACGCAGCAGCGGCCGAAGTCGAAACTGGACTGGGGCTCGGTGGAGGTGGAAGCCTATGCCGGCATGCGCGATGCCGCCCGGCTCGCCCATGTGTTTGAAACCGCGCCGGCGCGGGTGCTGCGCAATGAGGAGGCTTCCCTGGTGCTGGCCCGCGCGTACATGAGCGGCCGCAATCCCACCCAATATAATAAGATCCGCCCGGTCTGGAAGGGTCACGAAACCCGCAAAGATGACTGGCTGGCGCTGGACAGCGATTTGTTGCTGGTGGCGGGCAAGCCCAAGGATGCGGAAAAATTATTGCGGTCGCAAACCCTGACCGGCAAAGCCGAAGCCGCCCGCCTCGAACGGCTGTCGCTGCTGGTCGCGAATCGCGATTTGCCCCAGGCCTGGCAACTGCTGGCCGATGCCACGGCGCTCGACCCGAAGAATTCGGAGTTGCGTTCCTTCCGCGCCCAGATTTTGGAAACCGCCGGCAAGCCCGAGGCGGCCCGGGTGGAATATACGGCGGCGCTCGCGGCCGACCAGAAGAACCCGCTGCTGCGCGATCAGTTGGCCGAATTTTTCTTCCGGCAGGGCAATTATGATTACGCCCTGAAACTGTGGCAGGCCTGTCTCCCGGATCCCACGTTTGATTATGTGTGGCTGAAAACGGCCTTTTGGGGCCGCATGATTCATCCGGTGGAACTGGATGGGTCCAAGGTGTCCGACGGCGACCTGCAACCGCTGGTGCGCTGGGTGATTGAATTGCCGGCCGGCCAATTTGGCGATACCAACTCCTTTGCCCAGTTGCCGCAGGCGCGGAACTATCAGGGGCAGCGGCAGGAGGTCTTCTGGCTGCGCGTGGCGGATGCGCTGCAGCATCACCGGGAACGGGAAGCGGCGCAGTTGCTGCAATTCAACTCCTTTCATGCCCGCTCCTGGCAGCCGGACCTCGAGTCCGCCCTGGTTCGCATCCTGCATTATCGCTACAAGAAATCCTTCAATCCGGAAGGCTACTTTTACACCAGCGCCACCGCGGTCACCAACCAGCACCAGTTTTTCACCGCCTTGCAATCTCTGGCCGCCCAGGAACGGGCGGATGGCCGCGTGACCGTGCCGGCCGATTTGGATGCGCTGCTGCGCGGACCGGACGCCTTTGCCGCCGCGTTCATCGCCGCCGGCTGGCGCGAAGCCGCCTTGAATCTGTGCGACGTCGCTACCACGCCCACCAATGAACCGAGCTGGTTTGCGTATGGCATGGCCGAGGCCTTGCGCCTGAATCAGAACAACGCGGCGGCGGAAAAATTCATTGCCCGCCAGCAACCCGACCCGGCCTTGAAGCTGCTGACCGCCGAAATGCTGGTGGCGGATGGCAAGACCCAGGAAGGCGTGAACCGCCTGCCGGAGCTGGCCAAACTGAACACGCCGGTGGGTTACCGCGCCAGCTATTTGCTGGCCCTTGCCTCCGTGGATGCAAAACAATATGACACCGCCGCCAAATGGGTGCGGCAAAATCCCCTGCTGGCCAACGAGCTGTCCGGCCAGGAATTGCTGGCGGACATTGCCTTGCGTTCCGGCCAGATCGCGCAAGGCGAGGCGATTTACCGGACGATTGCCGACACCTCCTTGCAGGCCAAGACCTACTTTGCCCGGAAAGCGTTTAATCAGAAAAACTGGAAGCTGGCCCGGGAATTGACGGGCCAACTGATCCGGCAGGCCCCGGATGCGCTCCAGTACCGGGCCAATCTGGCGGAAATTGACCGTGCGGAAGCCGCCGCGACCGCCGTGAAAAAATGAACCGCAAAGATTACGGCTGGCTGGCCGGATTACTCGCACTGGCCGTCCTGATCTGGCTGCGCGACCGCTCGTGGCTGTCGGCGCCGGAGGAAACCGTGCCGTTGTTTGCGGCGCTGCCCCTGTTTTTTTTGCTCGGCGGCGGCCGGGCGATTCTGGTGCGGACGGCCACGGTGCCGGTTCCCACCGGCCCGATGCTGACCGGCGCGGTTCTGCTGGTCGCCGGCCTGGCGCTGAACATTACTATTTTACTGGCCCTGGCGTGGACGGTTTTTTTCCGGACGTGGCTGGTCAGCCGCACGGCCCCGGAAAAGCTGGTTCCCCTGCGCCGCCTGCTGGTGCTGGCGCTGCTGGCGTTTCCCTGGCTGTCCGAGGATTTGCCGCAATTGGGCTGGTGGTTCCGGCTCTCGGCGGCGTGGACGGCGGGGCATCTTTTTCAATTGGCCGGCTTTGGGGTGACCCGCGAAGGCACGGACTTGGTGGTGCAGGGATTGCCGGTATCGGTCACGGCGGCTTGCGCCGGGCTTAAAGCCTTGCAGGCGATGCTCGTGGCGGGTACGGTGCTGGCGTTTGCGCAATTGGGCGACCGGCGGGGTTACTGGGTGGCCGTCCTGTCGCTGCCGGTGGTGGCGTGGAGCGCGAACACGTTGCGCGTGATTGTTTTGAGCACGGTGGCGCTGACCTATGGCACCCCGGCCGCCCAGGGCTGGTTCCATGAATGGGGCGGTCTGTTTGCGCTGGTGGCCATGTTCGCGCTGTGCTGGGGAATTTTTGCCGCGTTCCGTCGCTGGCTGCCCAAATGAAAAGCGTATCCCACATTGTCTGGGTGGAGACCGTGGTGGTCGTTTTCGCCGCCTTGCAGGCGCATAGTCTGCTCACGGCGTGGTTGGATTCCCCCTATGACCGGGCGGGTTCCGTGGCGTTTCTGCTGTGGCTGTCGCCGGCCGCGCACATGTTGTGGCGGTACCAAGGCCGGGGTCCGACCAACCGCCCCATGGTTTTGACGGCCTTGGGAATTTCCCTGGCCGGCGGCGTTTGCAATCTCAATGTGTTAAAATACGCGGCCTTGGCGCTGGCGATTGCCGGTCGCTGGCCCATGCGGGGGATGAGAGAAATTGGCTGGCTGGCCTTGAGCCTGGCTTGGATGCCGGTTTTCGGAGTGGTGCTCGGGGCGCATGCAAACACGCCCGTGTGGGCGGCCAACACCGCCCGCATCACCCTTGGATTGGCCGCCGCGATCCTCGGATTGTACGAAGGCAAAAGAACCGATAACAAACCATGAACGATCTAAAGCGCCGCTGGCTCTGGCTGGCCCTCTGTCTGGTAATGGCCATCAGTTTACTGTGGGAACTGGTGCCGCGTTCCGATGCCACCGACCGCCTTAATCGGCTGCCCGTTTCCGGCTTTCATTTGTTTTCCCGCGACATTCCTTTGAACCAGGTGGAGGCGGATATTTACCGGGGCGCCAACGTTCGCAAGCGCCTGTATCAGGTCGGTCACGAAAAATTCATCCTCATTGCCATTGACGGCACCCACGACCGCCATGCCGTGCACGATCCCAAGTATTGCTTTGTCGGCGGCGGCTGGCAGGTGGGAACGGACCGCACCCTGCCGATCCCGGGCGGCGAGGCGCGCCTGCTCGAATTGACCAAGCCGGGTGGAAACGTGGAAATCATGTACTGGATTTCCGACAACCACGTGCGGCATGGGTCGGCGATGCGGGCCTGGTGGCAAAGCACCCTGCGCCGGCTGACCTTCGGCCTTTCCGGCGAGGAGCCGGTGATCTTCATTCTGCAGCCCCTGCCCGGCACGACGGTCAATTGGGAAAATGTCGGCCACGAATTTCCCGCCCTGTTTGAGATATAAAAAAACCGCCGGCGAAAGCCGGCGGTTGGCGGTTTGAAATCCACTTGGGCTGATTATCAGCCAATGCCGACGCGTTCGCCGGCCTTGCGTTTCTTGTACTGTTCCTTGATCCACTTGTAGGTGGCGGCCAGCCCTTTGTCCAGGGTCGTGTCCGGTTCCCAGCCCAGCACCTGCTGAATGAAGGTGTTGTCCGAGTTGCGGCCCGCCACGCCCTTCGGCGCGTTCAGGTCGTACTTCCGGTTCATCTTGGTGCCGGCGATCTTTTCAATTTTGCTCAACAGTTCATTGATGGAAACCAGTTCGCTGGAGCCGAGGTTGATCGGCGTGGCGATCAACTCATCGCAATGCGTGATTTTATCAATCCCCTTCACGCAGTCGTCAATGTACATGAAGCTGCGGGTCTGGCTGCCGTCGCCCCAAATGGTGATGTCCTTGGCGCCGGTGTCCACGGCCGCGATCACTTTGCGGGACAGCGCGGCGGGAGCCTTTTCGCGGCCGCCATCCCACGTGCCGTGCGGTCCGTACACATTGTGGAAGCGGGCGATGAAGGTCTTCATCCCGCGTTCGTGCCAGTATTCCTCGCAGAACATTTCGGAGATCAGCTTCTCCCAGCCGTAGCCGCGTTCGGCCATGGCGGGATAGGCGTCGGATTCTTTCAACGCGCGGACTTTCGGGTCCTTTTGCAGCAGCGTGTTGTAGGCGCAGGCCGAGCTGGAGTAAAAATAACGGCGGGTGCCGGCGCGGTAGGCCGCCTCGATCATGTTCGTGTTGATGAGAATGCTGCGGAGGCATTCCACGCGGTTGCGCTCGATGAAGCCCATGCCGCCCATGTCGGCGGCGAGGTTGTAAACTTCCACGGCCCCTTCGCACACGCGCTTGCAGTTGTCTTCGAGGCTGACATCCAGACAGAGGTTCTGAACGCCGGGCACATGCAGGTACCATTCATACAGGGGCTTTTTGTCCACGGCCCGGATATTGGTAAAACCTTTCTTGCTGAAATACAGGGCGAGGTTGCCGCCGATAAAACCGCCCGCACCGGTGATGACAATCAAATCATTCTTCTGCAGCGGCGGGTCCTTCTCTACGACTCTTTTAGTTTCCATGTTAGGTTGATCAATTGGGTGTTATGATTCCGGCCGGGCCGGATGGTTACTGGCAAAAAGTATATGGCGGCGGCCAAATTAAAAAGACAAAAACAGTCAGGGCTTTTCGGAGCGGCAAACGGCCAGGGCGGTCCAGCCGATGACAAACCCCACGCCGCCAACGGGCGTGACGGCGCCCAGCCAGCGTTCCCCGGTCAAGGCCAGGATGTAAAGCGAGCCGGAGAAAATTGAAATTCCCGCCAGAAAACTCCACCACGCGACGGCGGGGAAGGGTTTGCGGCCGGCGAGGACAAACAGCATGACCGCATGGATGAACTGGTAAAACACGGCTTTTTCCCAGAGGGTGGCCGTGGCGTTGCGCGCCAGCAGGTCTTTCAAGCCGTGCGCGCCAAAGGCGCCGAGCAGGACGGCGAGCAGCCCGGCGATGGCCGCGATGCGCGTGGCGGTGGCGGGCTTGATCATTTTGGAAGCAGGCGGTGGCGGTTGGTCGGCATATCAACTGCGCCAAGACTAGGACAGTTGCCCCGGTTGGCCCAGCATATTTCCGCAACTTTTGTTTTGCGTTGGCGGTGTTTCTCCCGCGAAATTATAAGGGTGAAGATCATAACCGATGAACGCTGCACCGGCTACGGCCAGCGCGGCCATCCGGAACGTCCCGAGCGCGTGTCTCGCACCCTCAGCCGGCTCCGGGAACAAACCGAATTGCCCATCCTGTGGACGGAACCCTCCGGACCGGCGGCCGAAGAAATTATTCTGCGGGCCCATACTCCCGGGGTGCTGGCGCGACTGGAAATTGCGGAGGACATTGACGAGGACACGCCGTGGTACGAAAACATCGGCACATATGCTCGCGCCTCGGCGGGGGCCTCGCTGGACGCCTTGCAGGCGGCCCGGCAGGGGGAAACCGTTTTCAGCCTAATGCGGCCGCCGGGGCATCACGCCCTGCGCGAGCGGTCCATGGGTTTTTGTTTCCTGAACAACGTGGCCATCGCCGCCTTGGAGGCCACCGCCACGGGCTCCAAGCGGGTGGCCGTCTTTGACTTCGACGTGCATCACGGCAACGGCACGGAAAACATTCTGCTCAACCAGCGTGGCATCGAATTTTTTTCCGTGCAGCAATTCCCCGGCTACCCTTTCACCGGCGGGGAGAACGCCGGCCATAATTGCTTCAACTATCCCGTCCTGCCGGGCGCCCCGCGCGAAACCTATCGCGCCACCCTGACGCGCGCGCTGGACGACTTGCGGAGCTTCCGCCCCGATTTGGTGGCGGTTTCCGCCGGGTTCGATGCTTATGTGCGCGATCCGGTGGTTTCCGGCGTGCTGCAGGTGGAAGACTTTTACTGGCTCGGCCAGAACTTGCGGGCGCTGGGAGTGCCCATGTTCAGCCTGCTGGAAGGCGGCTACAGCCGGGATCTGCCCGAGCTGATTCTGGCCTACTTGAAAGGGATTGAAGGCAAGTAAATCCGCCGGCGGCCAATGCATCAGCTCCGGGGACATAGCGCCCGATGCACCACTTCGCCCAAGGCACGGGCCGAAACCGGTTTGATGAGCAAATCCTGGAAACCCAGCGCGCGCACCTTTTCGACTGTCATGGTTTTGCTGTAACCGGTCATAAGGATGATGGGCAGGTGCGGCTCCAGGGCCAGCAACCGACCGCCCAAAGTGATGCCATCCATGCCGGGCATGGTCATGTCCGTGATGACCAGGGCGAAGGCGCCAGGCTCCGCCTGGACGGCTTCCAGCGCCGCCTGCGCGCTAGTCACGGCGGTCGGGGCGTAGCCGAACCGTTCCAGAATATTCTGGCCGAGACGGACGAGCGAGGTTTCGTCATCCACGAACAAAATCCGTTCACCCTGGCCGCGCGGGATGACGGGCGGCGCGGGCGGGTGAACCACCGTGCCGGTTTCATTCGCGGGAAAAAAGAGATGAAAAACCGTGCCTTCGCCGGGCTGGCTATAGACGCTGATGTCACCCTCATGACCTTTCATGATGCCATGGACCACGGCCAGACCCAGACCGGTGCCTTCCCCCGCCGCCTTGGTGGTGAAGAACGGATCAAAGATGCGTTCCAGCGTGGCGCGATCCATCCCGCACCCGGTATCGCTAAGGGACAGCCGCACATATTTTCCCGGTTTCAGGCCGGGATGCATTTTGAGAAAGTCTTCATCCCCGGCCTCGACGTGCAATTCCACCTTGAGGGTTCCCGCCTCATCGCCCATGGCCTGCCAGGCATTGGTGGCCAGATTCATGATCACTTGGTGAATCTCGGTGACATTGGCCAGGATGGCCGGGACCGGCGGCAGGCGGGTTTGAATGCCGATGGTGGCGGGCAGGCTGGCCCGCAAAAACTGCAACGCCTCCGGCACCACTTCATTGAGGGACACCGCCTCGAGCACCGGCTTTTTCTGGCGGCTGAAGGTCAGGATCTGATTGACCAGGTCCGTGGCGCGCTGGGCGGCCTTGGTGATCTCCTTCAGATGCTCCTGGATTTTCGCCGGCTGGCCGGCGTCGGTCGCGGCCAGATAGGCGTTGCCGAAGATGATCGACAGAATGTTGTTGAAGTCATGGGCGATGCCGGCGGCGAGCTGGCCGATTGATTCCATCTTTTGGGACTGCCGCAATTTCAGTTCCAATTTCAGCCGGTCGGTGATGTCGCGCGCAATTTTGGAAACTCCAATGGGCTGGCCGCTCGCATCCTTGATCGGCGAGGCGGTGACGGAAACATCAATCAACCGGCCGTCCTTGGTCTGGCGCAGGGTCTCGAAATGCTCCACGCATTCGCCCCGCCGGATTTTGCCGAGGATCAGATTTTCCTCGTCGCGCCGGTCGGCGGGAATGAGTTTCAAGATGGAGGCGCCAACCATTTCCGCCGCCGTGTAGCCAAAAATCCGTTCCGCGCCCTTGTTCCAACTGGTGATGATCGAATTCAGATCCTTGCCGATGATGGCGTCGTCCGAGGACTCGACTATGGCCGCCAGCCGGATGGAAGCGGACTCCGCCAGTTTGTGCGCCGTGATGTCCAGCATGGCGAGGCGAAACTCCCGGCCATCCAGGGAGCGCGTGGCTTCGAGGCGCACATTGACCGTTGGCGTGGCCAGGTTCAACAGCAGCAGTTCGCAAGCCTGCCGGGTGCCGGTGGCATTGACCCGTTCAAGAAATATGCTGAATTCGCTCCGGTCCTGCTCGACCAGCAAGCGGCTGAACGGGGTGCCCAGCAACCGCTCCCGTTCGGTGCCGGCCAGCCGGGCGGCGGTGAGATTGGCGAGCTGAATGGTGCCGTCGGGAGCCAGGTTGAAGAAGCCGATGGGCGCAAAGTCATACAGATCCTGGTACCGTTCCAATCCGGACTGGATTTCCGCGTAGGCGGCACAAAGCTCCTCGTATTGCAAATCAAACATGATCCGTTGAACGGCCAGTTCATGTGCCAGCGCGGGATTCTGACCATCGGCCGGCAAACTGCGAAGAGCGGGACGAAGAGCGGGATTGTTCAGCAGCCGGGTCTCGGCCAGGAGGCGCAGTGCGGTATAATCAGACGGGACGGGGGGATTCATTTATGACCTGCCCTTCAGTGCAGCCGGCGGCATGAGCGAACAGCCGATTTTAATAGTTACACGAGTGCTCATAAGTATTCTTTTATCATAAATGCATAGTGTCGAAACATTAATAAACTGTTTTATGCAATGTAACAGTAAAACTACTTTACGGCGAAAAGCGAATGTATTTTGGTTAAGACGGTATGGGAATTTCCCTGCTCATCGTGCCCGGGCAAAGGGTTCTGACCTGAACGGATGGCGCCGCCGGTACAATACTTGCGCGCTTGGCGGTGGCCCTCGGAACATGGTATGAACCTGGATTGACGCGGATTCGGATTGCGTTTTCCGGGCCGTCCGGTCATCACTGTCGGCACGCATGAACCAAGCCTCTCTCTCGGAAATCACCGGTTATTGCGACCGGGTGTTGCGCACGTCGGAAATCACGGACTGGGATGGCGCCGTGAATGGCCTGCAAATGGCCAACGGCGGCCGGGTCACCCGCATTGCCGCGATGGTGGATGCCAGCCTCGTCACGGTGAAAATGGCCATCGCCGCCCGGGCCGACCTGCTGGTGGTACACCATGGCTTGTTCTGGTCCAAAACTCATCCCTGGACCGGCAAACGCCATGAACTGCTGCGGCTGCTGATCGAAAATAATCTGGCCGTATACAGTTCCCACCTGCCGCTGGATTTGCATCCGAAGCTGGGCAACAACGCCCTTTTGGCCAAGGAACTGGGAATCAAAGAATTGACGCCCTTCTTTTTCAGCCACGGCCAAAACATCGGCGTGAAGACCCGTCAGAAGATGGCGCGTGCCGACTTGGTTGAAAAACTGGCGCAGGCCCTGGGCGCAAAACCGCTGCTTGTTCCCGGTGGTGGAGAGGTTTGCCAGAATATCGGCATTGTGACCGGCGGCGCGGGCGCGGAAGTGAAACAGGCGGCGGCGGAAGGGGTGGATACCTTCATCACCGGCGAAGGTCCGCACTGGTCCTATGCGCTGGCGGAAGAACTCGGGGTGAACCTGATCTACGGCGGTCATTACGCGACGGAGACATTCGGCGTCAAAGCGCTGGCGGCGGAGCTTTCCCGGAAGTTCAAAGTGCCGTGGGAATTTTTGGATCACCCCACGGGATTGTAAAATTGTACTCCCGGCCATTGGCCTGGCTCCTGACATTGGGCGATAGCTTGACCGCTTTTTTACCCCTTTTCAGCAAGGCGAACGGAGTCATCCGTTTGCCTTTTGCATTCCCCGCATACTCCACGCTCTTTCATGAATGCCATAACGCTTACTATTAGTTGCATGGAACGGTATTGACAGCCTGCGTAAACCTGTTAAAAAGGAATAACATATAAATTTAGGCGGGACTTTATTTCATCTCCAGACACATATACAAGGGATCACTACTGTCCGGTTAAGATTTAGCTGAGAATGATTTCAGGTCGGTAAAACCTGTATATTTTCACTGTTCGGTCATTTTTCGATTTCAATTCTGCGACGATTCCTTGAGGGTGGCACCCCGCATTCCCGCAGTTTGCC
>CAIQKM010000097.1 GCA_903872345.1 uncultured Verrucomicrobia subdivision 3 bacterium
AGTGGCTTTTTTCATCGCCCCACTGGCGCTACCGCGAATGACAGCCGCAAAAGCAAGCAAGCAGATCAAGTGTTTTGTGCATTTATTTGGCCGTCAGACTCTGCCAAAACACCCCCAATTTCCTTTTTCAGACGCACTCTCAGGGTAGAATTAGGTCCACCGTCTCAGATGCCGTGGCGGGTCTAATTGATCTGCTTCCAGCGCTTCGTACCGGAGAAGTTCTCGTATTGGGCGAAGCTGTAAAAATGCCAAGTAGGGTGCGGTTGCCATTAATCGAACCGCGTCCCAAAAGTAACGATCCAAAAATAACCGACCGATGGAAAGACAAGCGGGTAAAAAATCCAAAATATGCGAAAGCAGTGACGAGTTGGAGAAAACAGCAAACGACAGACTAACAAACAACTAACATTATGAATAGAACACCAGTATCATCTAGTAACTTGGCCTCTGTTGGCTACGACTTAGAAAACGCTACACTTGAAATAGAATTCCATTCCTCTGGGATATACCAATACCATGGAGTTTCAGTGGATGTATATGAAGGGCTTATGAGTGCCGGATCAAAGGGTTCGTATTTTGACCAGAACATCAAAAAAGCTGGCTATTCGTATTCCAAAGTAGGCTAAATCAATTGCGCAATCGGTAGCGTCGAAATGCGACTTGTAATTAAGCCCAACAAGTCGCACATGCTTTGCTATGTCCTTTCTGAGTTCGGCCCGCTGTTTAAACGTCTAATATCATCCCGGTCTCTGTCGCGATTTGATGCTTCTTTGCTCCGAATTAAATCGCCTCGATCAACGAATGGAATTCTGGTGCCGCCGACCTCATAATAAACACGCTTTTTGTACGCATCGGAAAAAACAAGTCCTTTAATACTGGTGAAAATATCAATCCGCCGTAAGCGTCACGCGGAGCACCTCTTGACAGAGCAATGACGGGATTATCGTAAGTATGATAGGTATCGTAGTTGTCATAGTCGGTCGACGGCGACCACGACGATAAAGATCAGAGGCCTACGGGGCGGGTTTTGCCCCAGGCTTCGGGCGTGACTTCGCGGATTTGCCAGTTGGTCATGTGGGGTAGGCGGGTGAGGACGTCTTTGAGATAGGCGTACGGGTCCAGTCCCCGGCGGCGGCAGCTTTCAATGACCGTATAGATTATGGCGCTCCGTTCGCCTGCGTCGGCGTCCCCGATAAAGAGCCAGTTCTTCTTGCCCAGCGCCGTGGGGCGAATGGCGTTTTCGACCAGATTGTTGTCGATCTCCACCCGGCCATCCTCCAGATAAACGGTCAACGTGCTCCACTGGCCCAGCGCATATTCCATGGCTCCGGCCAACGGACTTTGCGGCAGTTGCCGGCCACTGGCTTTGAGTTTGACCAAGGCCCGCTGAAGGCGTTCCACGATGGGCCGGCTTTGGTGGTTCCGTATTGCCGCCCGCAGTTTGGGGCCGGCCAGTTTGATCGCCGGACCACGCTGGTGGGCAAAAGCCCGATACGCCGCATAGTGATGACAGGTTGCTCATGGTCGGGAAAGGATAACAGCCAGCCCCGGTATTGAAAACAGAAGATTCCCCCCCCGTCGCGGGAGACTGGCGCATTTCAATTCCCCTATCAGACTACGCCTTGAAATCCGCCAGACTCCCGCTCCCCCCAGAAACGCTCCCTTGAAATTTTTCCTCCCCGACGTTCCACTACGCTAATCGGGTTGCCCGCTGATCCGCTGCCCCCTCTCCTTCGCGGGCGGCCACCCCGACCGCTCCGTTACACTCCCGTCTCAGAATACTTCCAAGCGAGCTGAACATTGGGCCTCCCGCCGGCCCAAACCCGTGCGCCAAAGGCGGCAGCCTTTGGAATCCGCACTTTCAAAGCCCCGTCGCCAAGACTCGCCGGCTTTGGCTGCGTCCTCCGTCCTCCGCCAAACACGCCGTGACTTGGCTCCCCCTGGGGCGCTCCCTTGTAAAATCATCTTCGCCGCCACTTCTCTGCGTTCCGCTCACGGCTCGTTGATTTTCCAAGCGAGCCAGGATAACGCTCAATTGTCATGGTTCATGCCCGCCCCTGAACCCGGCATGAGCCACGCCAACCTCGCCCGCTGACGCGGAGATGGCTTTGGGAAACTGCCCTGCCGGAGGCAAAAATGTTTGGTTGTACTCTTCGCCTTTTTTACGCACGCCATCACCTCCCATTTGCTGCTCACTGGTCCGACACCGGGCCGATAATGGTAGCGACTGCAAAAGTCGCGCCATCGGCCCCCCTTCCCCCGCTTCGCCTCTGTCACGCCTTTTGCTTTCGCTGGGTTTTCAATGCGCTCCCGCGCACGTCCCGCTGTCTCCCCATGCGGTGAAGCGAGCAGCAAACGGCAGGGTGACGGACAGCGGTTTCAAAAAAAAGCTATGAATACAACAAATCAAAATGAAGCGTCAGCACCGGCGAATGTCCGGCCATCGGTATCAAAAAGACAGTTGCCCAAGCTGGATTTCAAGCTGCGGAAACACAACCGGCAATTAGACACGCAAAAACTGTTGGCCTTGTTGCAAAACGAAGCCCCGGAGTTTTGGCGACTCGCCCACATTGTCGGGCAAGGCGGTGAAGATTGTGGCCAAGCCTCCACAGATCAAAACGGAGGCACAGGCGGCAGCCTGACGTTGGGGGCAAAGATCAAATTTAAGTCTTGGCTGAAACAGTGGGGGAGATCCTACGCCGAATGGCGTTTTTGAAGACAATTTCTTGGTTTTCCTAATCTCCAGCGAGTAGGCTTGAATAACAATAATCTCATTGTAAAAACGCGGGATTCACCTGAAGTCCTCAGAAATCCAAATGTCGTTACTCACATCCAAAATTGTGAATTTGCTGGACTGATTGGTGTCGGCTTGGCAAATGTGCTAAATGAGCACCTCAGCAAACCTTCGGACTTCCTTAAAACGCATGACGGATGATCTTGCGAAACTCATCGTCGATACACCTATCCGAAGATTAAACAGAAGCGGAGGGGTTATAATGGTATGCCCAGATTATTATTGGGGAGATCGGAATGCGCAGCAGGTCAACGCCCAAATGCAGTTAAAACGTGTTTTTGACGGCTGGCTTGAGAGGCTGAAAATCTCTTTTAAAGGGGCACCTGATGACATTCAACACAAGCTTGATGAAGCTGAATGCAATTTTAGAATATGGGTGGAATTTGATAATAATTGGCAGCTCTGCCCGGACCGTTCTGAAAACGAAAGGCGCATGCGCTTAAAGGCGAATGCCTTTGATAAAATCTTAGACATTCTCGATGCTGGCAAGAGCAATGGCATTATTATCGTTCCGGATACCAACGCAATAATTAAAGAACCCGATCCTGTCCAATATCGAACTTTGGCGGGCGCCAACGCTTTTAAATTTCTGCTTTTGCCTTCAGTCTTATCAGAGTTGGATAAGCTCAAAAATCTCCACAGGAATCCGGATTTCAGGGATAAGGCAGAAAAAGTCATTACGCGCATCAAGGGTTGGCGCAAACAGGGAACCCTTTCAGTCGGCGTAGTTGTGGATCAGACAATTCAGGTTCAAGCCTTGCACAATGAGCCCAATATGAAATCAACACTGACTTGGCTTGACCCTAACGTGCTCGATGACCGAATAGTTGCCAGTTTGCTTGAAATCCAAGCCAGTAGCCCAGCGGATCGGGTGATTCTCGTGACGGGAGACATTAATTTGCAAAATAAAGCTGATGCGGCAGCTATAGAACACTCTGAACTATAGCCGCGACCTGATTGCAGGAAGGCTAAAATTTCACTTGCTTCCCCATCTTTCGACTGTGCTCGTTACGGAGATGGCCGTAGGTCTTCATCGCCAGCGCCCCGCCGTCTTTGTGACCGAGCCAGCGCGAGACCGTTTGGATATCCACCCCGGATTCAATGCAACGGGTGGCAAACAGGTGGCGCAGATCATGGTGAGTTATTTTTTGTATTCCAATCTCCCGGCAAGCACGCGCCAATGCTTCATTGCATTTGCTTACCTGCATAATCCGGCCTTTGGCCATCCCACCCAGATCATTTTTCAACCGGCCAAGCAGCTTCTCCATGTTTTCAATTATGGGGATACGGCGAATCTCACGGTTCTTGATGGCGGGATCAGCACCAACGGGTACAGGTTTGCCACGCACAACAATTTCCTCCTGTTTCCAATCCACATCCTCCCAGGTGACATAAATCGCCTCTTTGATCCGCGTGCCGCTGTAGGTTAAAAACTCCATCAAATCGCCCACCCGTGGCCCCCAGCCCCCGCTGCGCTTGCGGACATTTTCCACAAGCAACTGGAAGTGGGCAGGTTCCGGCAGTCGCAAATCCTTCTGTTTGATCCGGGTCTTTTTCAAGACTGCCGCCGGGTTTTCCAGTAGCACCCCACAGTTTTCCTTGTGAGTGGTGATCCCTGACTGGATGACCTGCTTGAGCGTCCCAATAGTATTGTTGTAGTAATGGCAGGCGATTTTATCATGGATGCCAGCCGCCCACTCCTGGCAGGCCTTGGGTGTGATCTCATCCAGTCGCAGTTCCCACAGTGCAGGCCAGGTCTTTTGTAGCTTTCCCAGGCACCAGAGGCGGTATTTTTTGCTTTGTGGTTTGATCGTGGTGTCGTTAGCCAGTTCTTTTTTAAAGACTTCCACCGCCTCGCTAAACTTCGGCGGATTGACCTTATTGCTGTTTTCGCGCTCCGTTTTGAGCAAATCGGCCAATCGGAGCTTGGCGGTGGTCCAAACGGTCGTCTTAAGACTCACCCGAATCAGCTTGCCGTTGACGCGGGTTCTGCCATAATAGTTACCGTTGCTGACGTATTGCAGCAAACACGGCACGTTCGGAAACGAACGCCACTGTCCATCTTTGGACAGGTTTGCTTCCCGTTTGCGGGGTGTCGGTGTGTTGTCTGGGTTTGATTCCATAATCAAAACTTGCAGTATACAAACCGAGTATACAAAGGGTGTGCAGGGTCAGGCAACACCTCATAAAGAGGTTGATTTTGTTAGTTGCCCACGTGGCGGAATTGGCAGACGCGCTAGATTCAGGTTCTAGTGAGTAACATCGTACAGGTTCAAGTCCTGTCGTGGGCACCACTCTTAAACCCTTGTTAAATCAGGGTTTTTATACGTAAACGCTTCCCCAAAAAAGGTCTTGCAGTAAACCCACAGTACAAGTTCCATATGTGGGTAGATGTCAAAGTCGACTAAACCGAAGAAAAGAATTCTCGTAAGTCTGCATGGCCATGACTGGCCGGTTTACCCCTGCAAGACCCGGGACACGACGATCTACCGGGTTTTCCACCGGGTCAACGGCGAGCGGAAGCCGAAGACGTTCATGGCGCTGGCCGACGCGAAAACCGACGCGAAGAACATCCTCAAAGAAATCTACGGGCGGGCGGCCAGCAAAATCCACTTAACGGAGGATGAGAAACGCGATTGGAAGGCGGCGATGGACTTGCTGAAATCAGCCGGGCTCAAGTGCGGTCTTGAAACGGCAATCAGACATTACGGCGATTTGGTAAAGATTGTTGGTCACGAGGGGCTTCTGACAGATGTAGCGCGCAAATATGCCGAAAGCCGGGGCAAGACTGGCACGCCCGTTAAGCTGGCCACCCTCCGCGATGAATACCTCTCGGCACTTAAGACGGACGGATGTTCTAAGCGACACATTGAGGCGCAGCGGTCCCATACCGGCCAGTTTTTCCGGCACATCGGCGGCGCGATGTCCGATCTGGTCACGCGCGAGTCAATTCAGGCCTTCATCGACAGTAAGAAGGCCGTCGACCCGCGAACCAAAAAGAACCTGTTAGACGCGATTAAGGCGATGATGGCCTTCGGGAAATCCAAGCGCTACGTGCCGAGGGAATGGGAAGAGGCCGAGCATGTTTCCCTGCCGGCTATAAAACCAAAAGAGGTGAAAATTTATACAGCAGAAGAGCTTAAAAAACTTTTGATCGCTGCGCCTGAAAGGTATCGGCATATCCTCGCGCTGGCGGCATTCACCGGAATCCGGTCTAGCGAGCTGGAGGCACTCGATTGGAAGCACATCCGGCTGATGGAAGATGACCCCGCCGATCGCCTGATCGTGCTGGACTTAGACGTGACCGAGGAGGCCAGCAAAAGAACCATCCAAATCACCGATCAGCTGTACGGGATAATTTGTGGGCCGTACAAGACGCAGGGGAAACTTTGGACGGGGACACATGACGAATTTTATCTGATGCAGCAGAAAATCGCAAAGGCCGCTGGCGTCGTTTGGAAACAGAATGCTCTTCGGCACACGTGCATTTCTGCGAAAGTCGCCGTTACAAAGGATGTCCCCCAAGTGGCATACGAATCTGGAAACTCGGTGGCTATGATTAAGAAACACTACCTGAGCTTAATGACTCAAACAGCAGCTAAAGAGTGGTTTGCTATTGACCGAGAAACCGTCTTCGCTGGCATTGAAGAGAGGAAAAAAGCCCTCAAAAAAACGGCGGCCACACCTATAGTACGCCTCACATTGACCGCAGGGACCTGACGAGGGAGATCCCGAGAAGCTCTTGGGGGAGGCCGGGCTACAGAATGTGGGCGACCTACAGGAGTATGATGACGACCGCCGGGTGCTGGTCGGATCGTTCGCGAGACAACTGAAGCAGTTTGCCATCGGTGTAGTCGAACGACCGGAGGATTCTGCGCGCCTGACTGAAGGAGCAGGCGGCTGACATCGAAGCTCGGCTCAAGCACCGGCGTTTAGGTGCGCACACGGTGCAGGTGAAGGTACGCTATGCCGACTTTACGGTAAGCATCATAGCACGCCGCCGAGCGCCCATGACACACCGGAAGCCGGTTCAGGGTTTGCCGATGGGACTGCCACTTGGGCAAGTTACTGCGGCATCAGCATCGTAAACGGTTGTTTTTGCTCGTCTACACTCCAATCGGACTGAGTTCTTTGCGCATTACCACAAGCGGGCGACCGTTGAATCCACAATCAAACTGATCAAGGCCAATTTCCACGATAATTTGTGCAGTAAAACAGACACATCTAAGAAAAATGAGGTGGATTGCAAGGTTCTCTGCCACAACATTTGCTACCTGTCAACGCAATCTACGAACCGAACCTGACACCAATGCTCAGATCTCGCGGCACGGAACCAGACAACGGCGATCAGAAGGCCGTAAAATAGATATTGACGGAACTTGCCACGTGGTATTTTCTGGTTACGCAGAACATAAATTTGGTGAAGCGGTAAGGGCAGTCAGAAATTACGACATTTCTTGTAGAAGCTCCTTGCCACGCTCACGCCCAATCGGGCGTGTGGCTGTGTGCATTCTTCTACAGGGCGTCGTAACCCTCTGACTGGGTGTGCTTGGCTGCACGCCTTTTTCTTTCAGCTTCACCGGCACAAAAAGGCATCATGAAGAAATTTAAGGTAACGTTTTATCTCAACGGCCACGGCATGAGTACTACCATCGAAGCCACCTCCCAGTCACAGGCCATCAGTCTGATTAAAAACCAGTATCCGGGCGCAACCAGTATCAGCGCGTCTGAAACCCGCTAAAACGCTGCATATGAAATCACAAGTCATTGTTTTAGTATTGGTTATAGCATTCATTGGCGTCATGTTAACAGGCTGCGGTAATTCGCCTGTTACACCGCCAGCGATCACCAAAGCTGAGTGGCGGCAAAAATGCCTCCCCTATTACAATATCGGCGGCAGTAGACGGATAGCTTCAATAGCTGAATTCAAGCGTGTAATGGGTGATCCAGCAAGTACACAGACCATAAATGGATCGGCGTACTGGTATTACGACTGTTCTGATGGCGTAATTCAGGTCGAGTTGATTGACCCCAGTTCAGCGGGTAACCAGTTGCTTATACAAACCATAAATGATTACTGAAAGTAGCGAAAGCCCGCTATAGGCATAAGCGATCAAACACAACACTTGGGTGGGCTAACCGTCCAAAATCAACCCAGCGACAGGTATCGGTACAGCGTAGGCCGCGAGATCCGCAGCGTCGTACAGATCGCCGCGACCGGCATCTTCCGGTCCGAGTGCATGGCCTTGGCCGCAACGACCGACGGATGATCCAGCGAGATCGCCGGGCGACCACCCACCCGGCCCCGCGCCCGTGCTGACGTTAGTCCGGCCCGAGTGCGCTCCATAATTAGCCGACGCTCGAACTGGGCAAGACTGGCGAAGACGTTAAAGATCAGCTCACCGGACGCCGTGGTCGTGTCGATGCCGCCGTCGCACAACGACCGGAACCCAATGCCGCGCTGGCGCAGGTCTTCGATCAGATCCACCAGATGCCGGAGTGAACGACCCAGCCGGTCCAGCCTCCAGACCAACAGGGTGTCGCCGGACTGAAGCTGCTGGAGACAGGCGTCGAGGCCGGGCCGGGAAGTCTTTGCCCCGGATACCTTGTCCGTAAACACCAATTTCCGGCTGACTCCAGCCTTATCCAGCGCGTCGAGCTGGAGTTGCAGGTCTTGTTGACCGGTCGAGACGCGAGCGTACCCGACCATGCGGGATCTGGTTTTGGCCTTCATGTCTTGAAAATGAGCAGGTTCACGGGTTACTGAGACGTTGATATTTGAGACGGCAATTTGAGACTTGGATGGTGCCTAAATCGGCCTCAGCCCCTGCCGGCCAGCACCGTCTCGATAAACGACCGTTTGTTGAGACACTGGTTATGGGGCCTGTCAGCAAACGACAGGGAAGTCTTGGCCTTCAAGTGAGCGAGCAGGTTGCGCATGGTTCGGATCGTGTCAGGGTTGCCTAGCGGGCGGGCGCGAACAGGGTGCCCTGCCCTTAAGCCATCTCGGGCTGGCTACGCAGCACACCGGGGCACCCATAGGGGTACTGGAATGCCACGACAAGTTTGTCGTCAACGCGGTGAATCAACCCAAAGGTTCCCAGATTCAACCGCAAGCCATGGCTTGCGAGCATGACCACCAGCTGCAACCGGACGGCGGCATTATCATGCGCCAGCTCGCAGCCGCTGCGTGTTAGGTGGGCGACCCAGCAGGATTCCGTCTCCAGATTCTCAAGGTAGCGTACTGTGAACCCAGACTGTACAAACGCGTGCTGAACGAACAGGTGCCAGCGCGGATCTTCATAGAGCCATGCGTAGAAGGCGTCTTCGGTCAGCGGCTCATCACCGTCGCAAATCGAGGGATGGCGCTCCTGTAACTCGGAACAAGTAGTCATAGCAATGTTGTGTTTACCGGTTAGCTGGCAAAGCCGATCTGGCGCTTACAGTCGCCCAAGGTGCTGGCCGGACGGCCACAATAGATCTCAGCAAGGCTATAGTCCGGCTGTCCTTCCGGCAGGCAAAGGCCCTTGGCCTCGGCGAGGCGCAGTGCCTCCGGGCGCTGCAAGCGACGGAACTCCCGGCTCCCGGTCAGGCGTCCGGGGCGGATGATGGCCGGGTCGAGCTGATCCATG
>CAIQKM010000098.1 GCA_903872345.1 uncultured Verrucomicrobia subdivision 3 bacterium
AATGTAATTGCAAATCTGGCGCAAGATGGTGAAATTGGAACGGGCTGGAGCTTTTTTGAGTTGATTCATCCCTGCCGTGTGGCAGGTGCAAACAAAAAACTCCAGCCTTTTCCCTCAAATCCTGTGGGACGGCTGTGAAACTTTTTGACATATAGTAATGTTGTGGTTCTAAGGCGGTGAATTGTTTCCTCGTGCTTGGTGGCAATATTAACATGCCCGCACCGATCAACATCACCGACAGAACTGTAAAGGGCCAAGCATGTCCGAATCAGCGCTACCGTCCCGTGAGGGGAAAAATGGAACGAAGGTGAACGGCTGGATACCGAACACGGCGAGCGGGAAGCGGCAATTCTCGATTCCTTGCCTCTTTAAACCCGGGTTCACCTCATCGCGGCGAAGAAAGCCAGTTCACCTCTTCCCCGGGCGGCAATCCGATCAACAAATCCAGCACCGATAGTTTCTGGCCGGGCAGAATAAAGGCCGGTGCAATCTCCGCCAGCGGTTGCAACACAAACCGGCGGTGATGCGCCCGCGGATGCGGCAGCGTGAGTTTCGACTCATGGCGCACCTCCCTGCCAAAGGCAATCAAATCCAGATCCAGCGGCCGGGGCTCATTCAACACCTGCTTGAGCCGGCGACCAAATTCCTTTTCCAACCCCTGCAACTTGATCAGTAACGATTCCGGACTCTCTCCGTCCATGGGCACCAACCCGGCGGCGGCATTGATGAAACGAGGCGATTCCGGCGGGCAATCCACCGGCGTGCTCTGCCAGAGCGAAGATTTTAATAGTGGAGCGGCGGAGATTTCCTGCAACCGGGCCATGGCATCCACCATGATCTGCCGGGAATCGCCCTGGTTGGAACCCAGCGCCACCAATACCAACGGAGGGGAAGATTGTTTTTTGGAGTTAGACATTTGGCCTCTTTCTAACACTGGTTTTTCAAAACAGGTGGTTAAAGAATATGGTTTAAACGACCGTCCTCACCCCAACCCTAACCCCTGTTGGTTTTTGCACTGTTCTTCAGAAGATGGCAGGTGCGAGAACGTTATGTCAATCTCGCCGTCGCCGATGACGATCTTTTCGATGAGGGCTTCGACGATCTTGCGCTTGTCCGTGGGGAGCATTGACGGCCACCGCTCGTATTGGGAACCGGCCTCGCGGAGCACGTCATCGGCGGACAGCTTGTTCACTTTCAGGAAATCAACCTCGGCTTCGAGCTTGGGAAGTTCGGCGTTCAACTGCTTCATGCGTTCCTCGGCCGGGCCGTAGAGGTCGCGGAAGCCCTCCCCGGAGATGTGCCTGTCTAGGAAAAGCTGGTGGGTCTGGTGCATTGATTCCCTGACCTTCTGCACCTCCCGGCGGTGGGTGTCCAGCAGGGCAGACTTCTCGGTCAGGTTCCGGTCGGCTTCCCGCAGGTGGCTGGCGATCTTCTCCGGCTGGCCGAAGAACGCCTTCAACTCCTGCCGGGCGATGTTCTCAAGGTCGGCAATGGGAATCTTGTTCCGGCACTTCCGGCAGAAGTATTTGGGGTTGTTGGCCGCCACATACATTTTGCTTCCGCAGGAGCAGTGCGCCAAACCGCTGAACAGGTGGACGGGGGGCTTGCCGGGCTTTTTCCAGGACTTCAACTGTTCCTCGATGACTTGGTTCACCTGATTCCACAAGTCTTCAGATACGATGGGTTCGCAGGCAACCCGGCCCCATTCGCTTTCCGGCTTGGGTTCGGTGCGCCAGCTTCCGGTCTGGCGCACGGTATTGAAGACGTACTCGCCCTTGGCGCTCGATTCGTCCAGGATGCGGGCGATGGAGGTGTCCCGCCAGATGGCACCCTCGCGGGTGCGGTATCCGGCGGCGTTCAGTTCGCGGGCGACCTGTCCTTTGCGCCGGCATTGCAGGAATAGCTCGTATGCCTTTCGGCGGATGGCGGCTTCCTCGGGGACGATGACGAGCTTCCGGTCAACCCACCGGTACCCGTACGGGGCGGTGCCGTTGATGGACTTGCCAAGCTTGGCGCGGGTCGTCACCGATGCGTTCACGCGCTCGGCGATTTCCTCCCGTTCCCATTGGGCGAACACCCCGAGCAGATGGAAGAACATCCGGCCTCCGGCGGTGCTGGTGTCAATCGCTTCGGAGAGCGATATGAGGTCGGCGTCGTGCTTGTTGAAGAAATCGGAGAAGTCTTCCAATTCGCGGCGGTTGCGGGAGAGGCGGGCGAGCTTGGAAAAGACCAGGCCGGTGATGTGGCCGCGCTCGATGTCATTCATCATGCGCCTGGCCTCCGGGTTCTGCATGACGGCCTTGCCGCTCTGTCCGGCGAGGTCATATATCTCTTTAACATCCCAGCCACGGCTCTTGGCATAGCTGCGGGCGCGTTCCTCGTGGTGTTCGGGGCTGTCGCCCTGGGCCTGGTCTTCGGTACTCACCCGAATCCAGATGCCAATGGATTTGTTCAAGACACTATTGTCCTTCATATACTACTTCATGCCAGAAAACGAGGGGCGGTTCAAGGAAAAAGTGTAGCTATATTGCATATAAACGGCTAAAACTTCTGCATGGTGAAAAAAGAATTTTTGACCGAAACGGAACTGGTGGCGTTTGCCAAAAAGGTTCGGAAGGAGGCTGGGATAAGGCGGGCGCAAGCCGCCCGCGACAACCAGTTCCTCCTGGCAGTAGGGATCGGAACCGAACCTGTTGCGTTCGGCGATGCCTTGTCGGTTTAGCCTCTTCTCATGGCCGGTCGAGTGCACCAGCTCGTGGAAGAGCGTGGCGTGATACCCGTCCTCAGTCTTGAACCGCTTCGCTTCGGGCATGCCCACCGTGTCCTCGCTCGGGGAATAGTAGGCCTGCTTCATGCCGTGCCTGATGGCCGGGGCCTGCGGCATGTTCGCCACGATCGCCGCCGCCTGGGTGATGGCGAAGGCCGATTCGTCGGCCACGGGCACGTTCCTCAACCCCTCGCATTGGGATACGTTGAAGACCCTATACAGCCGCAGGAGCGGGATCCTTTTTTCCACCTCACCCGACTTCTCATCCTCGACCCGCAGCTGCTTCCAGAAGACGACCGGACAGGACTTCTCGCCCTTCTTCACGTTGCCACCGAGCTGGATGGCCTGCCGGAACGTGAGCCAGTTCGGCGATTCGTAGCCTGCCGCCATGAGCAGGAACGGATTGATGCCGCGATACGGCTTCTGCGTGACGTGGTTCCGTGGCATTCCGGTCTGCACCTGCCACGGTTTGTGCCAGGGGACGGTGCCGTGCTCCAGCAGGCCGACGATGCGTTCGGTGATGACTTCATACGATCTGACGTTCATATATTTCCTTTGGTTGTGTTATTTGAAGAACCCTGTTTTCCAGGATGAAGCGTAGGATGGAACGGCACTGGGATGGAGACGGCGGAACCTGCCGGAATTGGCAAGGAATGAAAAAGGGCGATTCGATGAATCGCCCCGTGTATCACGCCGGTAGTTGTCAGGTATCCTTCATTTGCGGCGGCGATTGAGGATTTCCACCTCGGCAAAGGGTGAGACGCGGAACGTTCTGGGCGGCGGCTGGAAGCGGACAGGCCTGTCGAACCGGGTCTTGAAGCTACGTACCGGCTGGTTCATGACGACCACCGCCGAGCAGTCGTTGACCCGGATGACCAGGCAAAGCCTGCCGTCATAGCGGATGACGTCCCCGGCCCGCAGCCTGAACGGATATTCGGGCAGCAGCCAGACGATGCCGAACTCGGCCTGGTTCGGGTCGTGGCCGTTGCGCTTCCGTCCGAGCGGCAGCTTCCTTTTCATATGCCGAAATCCTCCATCGCGCCGGCGATGGCATCCTCGTCGTTGCCCAGAATCTCCACGATGCCGGCCTTGAGCGAGGCCTTGTCGGTATCGGGCCTGGCGTCCTTGGGGCACGCCGGACAGCGAACCACATTTAGAACCGAGCCGCCGAACTCGAAGCCGACGGCTCGGAACTTCTCGCGATATCGGGGAAGCAGCCTCGTTTCTGGCGACAGCCCCGTCCATGCCTTCGCTTCCACATGGGACAGGTCGGTTTCGTAGATGGCTTCGTGCCGCAGGTGATACGTGTCCCACGGCTCGCCACAGGTGGTGCAATGAACATCCATGATGAATCTCCTTTCTTGGTGTGTGGTTGGAATGGACTGTGAATCCGCCATGAAGCGTAGGATGCCGGGCGGTTCCGAGGGAGACGGCGGAACCAGACAAGGATGGCAAGGCTTAGATGGAAGACTCATGGAATTGTCCCATGCTCTTCAAGGTTTTTCACACGCGTAGAGCAGCGGATTAACCCTCGATATGAGTTCGCGAACGCGCGCCAGGATACTGGGCCATCGCACGGCTGCAAGGCCAAGGCCGAAGCTCCAGAAAGTCATTGCCCGGCTCGTTTCCAAAATACCCGCCTAACCAATCCACATGAACCAGACACACAAGAAATTCCGCGTCCTGTCCGTCTCGCTCTCCAGCCGGGGATTCGGCTACGCCGTCATGGAAGGCGACGATACGCTCGTTGACTATGGCCACAAGGTTTTCAGTAATGACAAGAATGCCCGTACGATTGTCCAAGTTGAGAAGCTGATCGTCCGCAACGTGCCGGAGATGCTGGTGCTCTCTGATGCGGATGCCAAGGGCGCGCGCCGTGCGCCCCGAATAAAGAAACTGCATCGGGACACCGCCGCGCTGGCAAGAAGGCACAAGCTGATAGTGGCGAAGGTTTCCGCAAGGGAACTGCGCGTCGCGCTACTTGGCGACGAATATGGCACGAAGCGTGAGATGGCGGAATCGCTGGCCGCACGGTTTCCAGACGAACTGGCCTTGCGCCTGCCACGGAAGCGAAGGCCGTGGGAGAGCGAGGACGCCCGTATGGATGTCTTTGACGCGGTGGGACTGGCGGTGACGGGTAAAGGGCAATGATGCCATCCCATAGTGTTGAACCCAGTTTAATGTTCCATCGTGGACGGGACATTGCAAATTGCCGAGATGAATGAACAATCTTTTTGTTCTGGGATCAGCTCTATTTTTAAAGGGCGGGAGCAACCACTCTCTGCTTCTGGTTGCAGTACCTCCATCGTTTATTTTCCTGCGGTCATACCGCTCCGTGGAGCGGTTATCTTCGCTCGCGACTGGCAATTCTTCCATGGCGAAGGATTATAATGCAGTTCCAAAATATCTATCGCACACTTCTTTTCCATAATAGGTGCTACCGGCAAATCGGTACTAAATGAATTATTTGCAATCATAATGTTTACAACGACTTGTCAACCCGAGATGAATTGGCCTGCATGACGTTAATGAGGGCTCTTAATAAGATTTTAAAACTGTAAAATACCAGTTGCAAGTTTGTTGGGGAGGGGTATAAACGATTCAGCGCTGGCGAATGTGTTGTTCCGCAATCAGAAGCGGAATCATTCTTCGATGCGGGCGTTATGGTTTGTCATTGGCTTTGTTGGGGGAGCGGGCGGTATTAATTAACGGGCACCATTCATTTGGGTCAAATTCGAGCTTATACATGAAAACCATCGGAATCGTCTGCGCCCTGCTGACCTTGGGCATATTGCAAAACGGGTTGGCACAAGGAACCCAAACAGCGACCCCAAAACTTCCACCCGATACGGACTATGCGGTTGTGGATCGCGGGGCCAATCATCTGGTTTGGGAGAAGACCACCTACGAGATGACGTCAGACGGCACGGTTTACCCGCAAAAGCACCGCTATACCGAACTGGCCACGGGACTGAACTATTTGCAAAACGGGCAATGGGTGGAATCCCAGGAAGTCATCGAGCCCTATTCCACCGGTGCCATCGCCCGCCAAGGCCAGCATCAGGTCATCTTTGCCAACAATCTCAATTCGGCCGGGGCGATTGACGAGCAGACACCGGATGGCAAACGTCTCCGGAGCAACATCATCGGACTCATATATTGCGATAAAAGCACCGGGAATGCCGTTCTGATCGCGCAGTTGCAGGATTCGCAAGGGCAGCTGGTCTCTCCCAACCAGGTTTTGTATCGGAACGCGTTTCAAGGCGTCAATGCGGACGTCCAATACTCGTATACCCGGAGCGGTTTTGAGCAGGACGTCATTTTGCGCGACCAGTTGCCCACCCCGGAATCCTACGGTTTGGACCCTGACACGACGGAATTGGAAGTCTGTACCGAGTTCCTCAGTCCGCCCGATGCAAGCGTCACCGGAACCGAAACGGTGGAATCCGGTTTGGATCCGGACGAGAACATCGACTGGGGCGCCACCCGTTTGGGCCAGGGCAAGGCATTCAGCCTGGGCACGCAAAAGTTTGCCGCCAAGGTAGCCAAACGCTACACGACCATCGAAGGCCGGTATTTTCTTCTGGAAAAGGTGTTAATCCGGGACATCCAGCCGGCGCTGTCGAATCTGCCGCAACAATCTTCCAATACCCGTCGGTTGCCGAACTTGGCATCGAAAAAGCCATACCTGCCGAAAACGCCTCAGTTGCGGACTGCGGTCAGGCCCATTCGGCTGGCCATGACGGACCGGACGGAGCCGGGATACGTGCTGGATTACGTGACCCTCAACGCGACCTATACCAATTACACCTTTCAGGGGGATACCACGTACTACGTCACCGGCCCGTTGAATCTCTACGGGACGACCGTGCTTGAAGGCGGGGCGGTCATCAAGGCCAGTCTGGCCACTAATTATGTGGCGTTGAACATCAATGGTGAGCTCACCTGCAAGACCGGTCCGTATCGGCCGGTGGTGTTCACCGCCAGGGACGACAACACGGTTGGGGAAAGTGTATCGGGTTCCACGGGATCGCCATCGGGCTATTACGGTCGTGCCGCCTTGTATTTCAACCAGTCGGTATCGGGCTCGGCCTTCGACCTCCACGATGTCAGGATTTCCTATTTTTGGAATGGCGTGATCAAATACGCCAATCCGTCTCCGCTCGTCGGGCAGGTGCGTAACGCCCAGTTTTGCAATATAGGCACGGCGGCCCTCTATGGGAATCCGGGTGATGCCGGCGCGTTCAATGTGGAGAACGTGCTGGTCTGGAAGGCTGGCGTGGCCTTTTCCAACAGCACGTTTTATGTGCAGAACGCGACGTTGGATAAAATTGGGACGTTGGGCGGCACGAATGACAGCATTGCGATCACGAACAGTTTGCTGGTTTCCGTGACCAACTGGGGCGTTGGGTTTACGAGTGTGAGCAATGCCACCAACAGCTCCAGCAGCACGGTCTTTCAAACGGTGGGGGCGGCTTCGCATTATCTGGCGTCCGGCAGTTCATACCGAGGAATTGGCACCGCCAATGTTGACACCAATATGTTGACTTCCTTTCAGCAGAAGACGACCTGGCCTCCCACGGTGTATTCCAGTCTGACCCTGTCGGTGGTGACCAATTATTCGGCGATCGTACCTCGTGACACCAACGCGGCGCCAGATTTGGGCTACCACTATGACGTCTTGGATTATGTATTCGGCGGGGTGACTTCATATAGCAATATGACGTTTAACGCCGGCACTGCCATTGGCTGGTATGAACCGTCAGCAAACTTCGGGATTTCATTTTATGACAATGCCGTGGCCGCATTCAATGGGACGGCTACGGTCCCTTGTGTGGTGGCCCGGTACAGTTCGGTGCAGGAAGGGGGCAATGGTTCCTGGACGGCGAAGGGTTCCACCGGCGGTATCGTTGCCCAAAGCCTGAGTGGCGGTTATTCCATGAGTCCGGACAATGCAGCACAAGCGATCGCCAATTTTACGCATTTTTATATAGTTGCGGGCGGGCCGAATCACTTTCGCGAGTTGAACGCGTTGATCAAGGTCACTTTGAACAATTGCGAGATGACCGGTTCGAGCATGGCCGGCTATTGGGACTATTTTTATTTGACGAATTCGCTCTTTGATCGCTGCAGTGTCGGAGTGGTGGGGGGCAATGCGGCGCTCATGTCCATGCGGAACTGCACAGTGCATGGGGGAAACCTGTATGTGGAATATCCGGGCTCAAGCTGGCCATTGTGGATTCAGAATTGCGCCTTTGACAATGTGAATTTGAGTGATGTTCATGGAGACAGCAGCATTACCTACGCAGATTTCAATGCCTATGTATCCAACCAGACGACTTTACCGGTGACGGGCGGGCATGACGTTACCGTAACAAACTTCAACTGGCAGCCCGGTTGGCTGGGAAACTATTACCTGCCGCCAATAAGCCAATTGATTGATAAAGGAAGCTTCTTCGACATTTGTAATGGGTAAAAGGGTTGAATTCAAGGAAAAGTTTGGGTGAAATGGGGTGATGATACCGGAAAAGATGTTTCAACAGGTGTTGGCGCTGGGCGAAGCCTGGCGGGTGGTGCGCATGGATTATCT
>CAIQKM010000099.1 GCA_903872345.1 uncultured Verrucomicrobia subdivision 3 bacterium
CCCATTTGGCGGCGGCGGTGTAGAACGGCCGCGCGGCATTGTCAAACGCCAGCAGGCCGGCGCTGTCCGCCGTGAGTTGCGTGCCGGGTGTCACGGTCACCTGCACGAGACCGGCGTTGGTCTGCACCGTTACCGCGTAACGGGAATTGGGGGTCAGACCTGCCACATAATGATTGGTGACACCCGCCGGCGCGGTATAACTCACGCTCGTAAAATTATTGTTTAACACATTCACCGGGAACAGGACTTCCGCCCCGTGCACCGCCACGCCTTCGAAGGCGTGGCCGCCGCTGCTTTGCACGTAGGTGGTGGCATCTGCCGTCACCCCCGCATCCGTCCCTTGTAACACATGCAGGAAGCGGATGTCCGTGGGGTTATTGGTGTTTTCAATGGCCAGCCGGTAATTGCAGGGTTCGCCTTCCGCCACCGTGGTGATGGCATTGGAAAGCGAGTAAACACTGACCGCGCCATTCGCCGGCAAAATGGAATTGATGACCAGTTGCTGCCCGCTGGGCATGGTTTCGGTGAGCACCGAGCCGCCGCCGGCCCGGGCGGTCACCACCGGTATGGCGGGCATGCACAAATTGAACCGCTTGAACAGGCCGGCGTTCGCGGACGTGGCGCGGTCATACACGATGAGATGATCGGGCTTGATCCAGAGCAGGGAACGGTTCGCCTGTAAAATGTTGGTGGCCGCCAATTGAGGGGAATAGATGTCGGGCCGGTTGTAGAGCGGGGTCAGGTCGCCATAGGTGTAAACATAGTTCGTGCCCGTGCTGGCGTAGGCGGTCGGGTCGCCGGCATCTTCGCCTAGTTGCCATTGGCTGCCGGTGGCCCAAAGGCCGGCTTCAAACCAGCCCAGGCTGGGCGTGCCGGCGGGGCAATAGTTTTGCAGTGCCAGGGTGTTGTGCATGTAACTACATTGGCCGTAGTCATTGTTATCATAGCCGGTGAATTCCTTGGTTAAAAATTCGCCGTGACGCAAGAATTGGAACATGCCGCCATCCGCGTCCTCGTGGTTAATGGAAATCCAACTGCACCGCCAGTGCAACATGGAACGGTTGGTACTCCAGTCGCTTTGCGCCAGAATCATGCCCTGCGAGGCGTCATAAAAGAGCGTGGGCAGGGTGGGGCGCGGATCGGGCGGGGCCGACAGTTTCGCCGGGTCCAGGGTCAGAAAATACAGCAGACCCTTTTCATACGACTCATTGGCACCCCACGAGGTGCCAGCGCGACTAATCAGACCGGCATAACCGCCATCGGGAACTTCCATGGCCAGCCAGCGGGTTTTGGCGAGGCGGTTGGTGTTGCCGGTTTCCGCATCCAGCAGTTGAATGGGACCGAAGATGGTCGAAAAATCCGGGTCCGTAAACAGTCGCAGCGTATCGCCGTAGGCAAACATCTGGTAAGCGGGGGGAAGGTAGGTCTCAATCGGGTTGGGAACCGGCGTTAGGGCGCTCAGCCAGGCATCACAGAAACGATCCCAAACCGGAGCCGAGGCGAGCTTACATTGCGGTCCCGAAAAATTGGTGTTCATGAACCCGGCGGTTTGCAGCGCCAGCAACTGGTTCATTATTCCGCCCATGGACGCCCCGTAGAGCATACCTTCCGGTGGCATCCCGCCGCTGCATTTGCCGAAATTGGTGCCGTAACCCGGCAGCCCGTAATCCGCCGCCACCTGATCGCCTTCGCCGAACATGGCGTACTCTTGATACAGCCACGCGCCGTTGACGATGTTAATGTAAGAGCGGAGCGAATTGGTTGGGGCCGAAACAGGCAGGGCGGGATTGAAGGCCGGGTCGTCCGACGGATCAATGGCCAGCGACATCAACGTCATCATGCGGGCATGACCGATGTAATAATTATTGGCCGCCATCCGGTAGGCGGCATTGTTGGGCAGGAGTTGGGTGGGATCATTATAGACGTCCGGTACCGGTGAATCGCCACCCGCCGTCGAGGCGTGCCGGCAGGCTTCGCACCAGACGGCAAAGCCATCGCGAATGGTCCGCTTGTCGGCTGCGCTAAACACGGGCTGGCCGTTGGTGCCGATGGCGTTGTAAACCCAATCCACCGCGAGTGGTAGCAGTTTCAACGATTCATTCGCGCGGTTATAGGTGGAAAATCCGGGATCGCGAAATGGTGCGCCAGCCAAAGGTCCCAGCGCTGCCTGCGTCATCGCCACGCGGATCAGGTCCGCTGCCCGTTGGGCGTACACCGCCCGGGCATTTACGTCCGGATCCACCAGTGAGAACAGCGCCAGAATGATCGCATCTTCCTCGGTGATCAAACCGGTGTATCCCTGCGAATCACCGTAGTCGGGGTAGTTGGTGTTTTGCACCCCGCCCGGAAAATATTGCGTGTCATAATCCACCATGGCGTTCGTCAGATAATTGCGGATCGCCATATAAATGGGGTTCGTCGCCGTGGCCCAACTGCGCAGGCGCGGCAGATCATTCGTGGTGATCCACAGCCGGGGATGGCTGCTCACCGGGTAGGGAATGGTGGACGAATAACTGTTGGTGGACTGGTAATTGGCCGATACGGTCACATCCTGCGAGGGCATCGTCAGGGTCGTGTTGGTGGCCGTGAGGCTGGCCACGGTGTAGCCGCTCCAGCCAGTGAAAATTTTTCCTGACGGCGGACTATTGGCGGTGATACCCACCACCGTGCCCGGCGCATAATTGCCGCTGCCCGACCCGTTGATTACGGTTAAATTAAAGGTGGTGGCGACCTGGTAGTTGGCAATGACCGTCACATCGCTGGCCGGCATGACCAGCGTGGTGCTGGTGATCCCGGGATTCGCCACACCAAAACCGGTCCAGCCGGCAAAACTTTCCCCGCCCGGCGCCGCCGTGGCGGTAACCGCCACCACCGTGCCGGCGGCATAATATCCGCTGCCGCTGCCATTCACCACCGTCAGCAAAAACACGGTCGGCACCGGCAGATTTGTGTACGTGGCCGTAACCGTGATATTGCTGGCCGGCATCGTGACCGTGGTGCCCGCCGAGCCCGGGTTCAGCCCCGGATAACCGGTCCAGCCTGCAAACAGCTGGCCATAGGGGGCGTTGCTGGCGGTGATGGGCACCGTCGCGTTGGTGGGATAGGTGCCGCTGCCGTAGCCGTTGCTGACCGTCAGAGTGAACAGCGTTCCAGTATAATTCGTAGAGGTTCCTTCAAACGCGCCCAAGTCCAAGCCCAGCCCATTCACGGCCCGCACTTGACCGTTGGTGGGATAAACATATTCCAAAGTCGGATTATTGGGCGATGCCTGTACCCCCGCCGCCGACAGTCCTGCCCGGTCAATCGCCGGTGAGGTGGAAAGCAGATGAAGATTGGTTGCGGTCAGGCTGGTGAAGCCCGGATTGTTCAAACCGTTCTTGTCCCCGTAAATAAGCTGGTTCGTGCCCGTGAGTGTGCCGAAGAAATTGGTTGAGCCATACGGCAGCGCGATGATTCCGGTGCCGGGGCTCATCCAGTTGGTGCCCAGATTGATGGTGCTGTCGTCTGAAATCATCAGCGATAGCAGCGAAGGCGTGCCGCCGGTGGTGAAGGGCAGGGTGGCAAAAATATTGTTCCGGCAATCGAGCGTGTCGTGCACATTCCAGGTGGTTACCTCGTCATGCGTGGGCAACTGGAACAGATCCGTGAAATACCGGCTGGAACGGTCGGCGTAATTCACCACGGTGTTGTTGTAGAAGTACAACGTGCCGTTACGGGGTTGACCCTGGATGCCCTGCGAATCGTAAATGAACATCTCCAACGCGGAACTTTCCGGCGTGTTCACAAACACATTGCCATACACATAATTGGTCCGGTAGGCCGGGTCGGTGTCGATGATGCCGATGCCACCCTGGGTCTGGAGAAACCAGAACGCCAGGCCGCCGGTGTTTTCGATCACCTGATTGTAGCGCAGGATGGTTCCCGAAGAGCGGTCCTTGATCTGGTCGCCATCGGCGTCGGCCCGCAACGGGCCGATCAGGTTGTACTGTAGCACCAACCCCTTGGCCTCGGTGTTGATGTTATCGCCGCTGTAATTGCCCGGATACCCGTTGTCATGAATCCGGCAATGTTCCACCAGCACATCGGCGGACAGTTCGTTGATGTCGCCGTTTACCGAGGAACAGAAGAAGCCGTTGCCCGAGCTGTTCAATTCACAGCCGCGAATAATCAGATGCTGGGCATATTCCACATAGATGGCCGCCGCCGTGCTGGCGAAATTTGCCCCGGTGCCGTTGACCAGGGTGACGGCATTCGTTGGGGTCGCATTTTGCACCTGCAAATTCTGGATGACAATCCAGGAGGGAATATACCCGATGGGCCGGTTTGCCGGGCGGCTCACCACGATGACGCCGGCGGTGTTGAGATTGAGGTTGTTCCACGCCGTGTTCGTGGCGGTCACCGCGTTGTGGCCGTCCAGCGTTGGCAGCGCGCCGGTGACCGGATCGGGCACGCCGTTAAGGGTGATGGGTGCGTTGGAAACGCCACTATTGGAGAGCAGGATGATTTCGTGATATCCGCCGGGCTGGTAATGGATGTTCACCGTGTCACCCGGGTTTAAACCCGCCCACGGAATGGAACTGAGATTGGTATAGGTCTGTCCCGGCCCCGCTTCAAACGTGGCGGCGGAAGAAGGGGACAAATGGGCGGCTAACAGGCCCAGGGAAAGCGCGGCCTGATGTAAAAAATGTTTCGGCTTGATCACCCCTTTCTATTAACACCGGCACCCCGGTTTGAACAGTGTGCATGTCGCGCACAGGTGCGGCGGTAGTCCGGCCGGCCGGCTATTCTTCCGCCGGTTCGAGCTTCCATTCCGGATAGGCCTCCTCCGGCAGTTGGCCGCGCCGGATCATGTCCTGCAAGTCGCGGATGATGGTTTTGCGGGCGACATTGAAGTCGCGCGCCAGGCCGGAAATATTCGGTCGGCCATCGGCCCCCCGTAAGCGCTTGAGCATTTCATATTGCCGGGCAAGGCGTTCGGTAAAACGCCGGTCCGGGTCGGAGACGCCGGTTTTTTCCGTGCGTTCCAGCGATTGCAGAGCTGCGACCATTTCGCCGAACCCGCATTCCGTCAGCGCGATTTCCACCGTCCGGTCCAGCTCATCGAGGTCCACGGGTTTCTCCAGGATGAAATGCGCGGCGCGCGGGCCTTGCAGGGCGGCGAGCTGTTCACGGATTTTTAACGTGCCGGAAATCAGGATCACCGGCACATGGGCGGCGGCGTCCTTCAGCCGGGACAGAAATTCCACGCCGCGTTCACCGGCATCGAGGATGTTGTCGAGAATGATGAGATCCGGTTTGGTGGCGGTCAGGGTTAGCAGGGCGGCGGAGCCGGTGGTGACGCACGTGAGCCGGTAGCTGCGCAAGGCTTTCGCATAGAGCTTCAGCTGCTTCGGATCGTCCTCAATGATCAGTATGGATGCCATGGTTGCCGCCGTCTCAATCATTATTTGTCCAGCTTAGACCGGATTCGCCGTCCCGCCACTGTGCGATTCGCGCACAGGGTCTGCCGCCACCGGCAGGAGCACCGTGAAAACGGTACCCCGGCCTAGTTCGCTTTCGACACCCAAGCCGAGCCCCGCCGACTGGGCGATGGAGTAAACGAGCGACAGCCCCAGGCCCGTCCCGGGCTTCGTCCCGCCGCGCTTGGTCGTGAAAAAGGGTTCAAAAATCCGGTCGCGAATCTCCGGGCTGATGCCAGGGCCGGAATCCGTCACCACCAGTTCCAGATAACGTTCCGCCGCCCGGGGGCGCAGTACGAGGGCGCGAAATGCTTCCGCCGGCAGCGAGCGGAGCACGATTTTCAAGCGGCCCTCGCCGCGCAGGGCTTCC
The DNA here is from genome assembly GCA_903872345.1 of uncultured Verrucomicrobia subdivision 3 bacterium. Lineage (GTDB taxonomy): Bacteria > Verrucomicrobiota > Verrucomicrobiia > Limisphaerales > UBA11358 > UBA11358. Next base: position 5,830 of record CAIQKM010000099.1, read on the forward strand.
GAGGCGTTCACCACCAGATTCAGCAGAATCTGTTCCAGCAGCCCGCGTCCCAAAGCCACTTTGGGCGCATTCGGTTCCAGTTCCGAGCTGAGGGTGATGCCACTCAAAAATTCCCGGCTCAACAGGGCCACGGTTTCCTCCACCACCCGGCCGGCCTCGGCCGGCGCATCCGATTCCTGACCGGTCCGGCCATAGCCGAGCACGGCGCGGACCACATTTTTGCCCTGCAATACCGCCTGTTCGATATCCGCCACATTCTCCTGGATTTCCGGGTCGCCCGGGGCCTGACGGCCAATGAGTTTGTTGGACATGCGGACCACCGACAACAGGTTGTTGAAATCGTGCGCGATGCCCGTGGCCAGCGTGCCCAGCGCCTGCATCTTGTGGCTGTGCATCAATTCCACCTTCGCCCGGTCCAGTTCACGGTTGCGCCGGGCCGCCTTGGCCTCGGCGATTACAAACCGTTCAATCGCCCGGCGATGCCGCCGCAGGGTCAGCAACGCCAGCACCGTAATCAGCGTGAAGCCGCCCAGACTGATGATAACCGCGACCTGCCAGCTCCCGGCGCCGTAACGGCCGGCGGGCGGGACGGTGCCGGCGGCGGGCAGTGGCATCCCCCAATCCAGCTTCATGGCGGCCAGCGCCTGCCGCAATTCGCCCAGCCGCCAGACTTCCACCATGTCGCTCGCCGTGGCCATCACCACGGTTGAGCCGTCGGCGGATACGCGCAGACTGTTCACGCTTTGCGCCAGCGGAGCGACCAGATCACAAATCTTTTCACCGGCCTGCCAGTCATACAACTGCACCGTCTGGCGCGTGCGGGAGGCGGCGATCAGGCCGCCGCCGACAAAGGCCAAAGCCCCATGCACCAGCGAGGCATCATCCCGGGAAATCAACTTCTGCAGTTTCCAACCGCCGGTGGACCAGATGGAATTGACATTCATGCCCGCGAGTCCCAGCCAGCGGCCATCCGGGCTAAAACCCACCACCGAGGTGTCCGCCGGCAATGCCATGGCCAGTTCACCACTGTTGGCGTTCCAGACCTTGGGCGTATCGCCCGCAAAACCAAAGCCCGTGGCCACCCACTGGCCGTCCGGACTGAGGGCGTACCGGCCGGTGCCGGTCGGGCTGGCCGGACCTTTCAATAAATTTGGCGCCCGCCATCGTCCTTGGATCACTACTGGGTTTGCCGCCCCCGTCAGGTCCATTCGCACCAGCCTCTGGTCTGGCAAGTCCACGAGCACCCAGCGGCCGTCTCCGCTCAACGCCACCGCATGCGCTCCCGCCTGACCGGGTACCGAAATTATCCGGGGCGCGGCAGGTGGCAGCTCCAGTCCGCCGGCCGCATTGGTGGCCAGCGGCCAAACCTCCAGGCCGCTGTCGCGGCAGACGAACAGTGACCGCCCGTCCATCGCGACCCGCGCGCCCGTGAAGGTGCCGGGCACATAGGTTTCCCGGTCGGCCGCCGCGAGATCCCAGAGGCGGATGCCCTTGCTTTGCGTGCCCACGCACCAGCGGCCATCCGCCGAGAGATCAATCGATACCAGCGGCCCTTCGTTTTTATCGCAGGCATGAATCGAGTACAGGGTGCTGGGCGAAATACGCCAGACGCCAAAGCCATCCCACGGACGCCAGAAGCCGATCCGATGTCCATCCGGCGAGAAGATGTGCCCCATGCCCGCACCTACGGCGATCAGCCGGCACAGGGTCGTATCCCACAGCCGCGTGGTGCCATCCCGGGAACTGGAAAACAGCAGCGTGCCGTCCGGGCTGAAATTCAGGCGCAGGCAACGTTCGCTGTGTCCGGCAAACAGGCGTTCCACATTATGCTCCGGGTCCCAGAGATCAACGTCGCCATTGTCACACGACACCGCCAGCCGCTTCCCGTCGGGCGACCATTCGATCATGTCCACATGCGCCGGATGCCGGACCGTCTGGTTGGTGGTTCCAGCCGGGTACTCAAGAATATCCACAGAAGTATCGGTCACCACCGCCACCTGCATCAGGTCCGGGCGCAGGCGGAACACCTTGCCGCCCACTGCGACAGGGCTGGGAACAGTTTGCCCGGTGGCCAGATCGGCCACCGAAATTCGGCCCTGGGTTTCCCGGTCGCTGAAAATCAGCCGCCGCGAATCGGCCGAGAACATCAGCCCGTTCAATGGCAGCAACGGTTTGGTGTTGGTTTCGGCCAGGCCGGTGGCAAAAACCGGCTGGCGGGAGTCCAGATTCCAGACCACCGCCGCGCCGCTGCTGAACCGCGCCGCCAGCAAGCGCCCGTCCGGACTGAACGAGAGTTCCCCCACCGGTCCGCGCGTCGGGCTACCCAGCGCCGCCGCCGTGAGCAGGAATGATTCGCTGCCATCCGCCAGACTATGTATCAGCACATTGCCTGCAGACGTACCGTAGGCAAAGTAGCGTAGCCGGGAATCCATTTCCACACGCGGCAGATCTTTGGGCGTGGGGACCAGCGGCCCCTCCTGCACCAGGTCAGACAGCGCCAGGCAGGCGATGGCCTCCGTGCGCAATTCCGGGGAAGGATGGATGGCCACGGCATTGCTGATCACCGCAATCGCCGCCGCGCGGCTGCCGGCCTCCCCGGAAACGCGAATGGCCCGGGCCTGCTCGGTATAGGCGGTTTGCAAACGCTCCCGGCTGTCGGCCTCGGCCGCCTCGGCCCGCTCGCGGTTCCGGGCCGCTCGCAGTCCGCCAAAGATGGCCACCAAGGCCAGCGCCAGCACCGCCATCAGCACAATGGCCACCGAGGTATTGGCCCGCAGCAAGTCCCCGCGCACGGTGCTGTTCATCACCGGTTCGTCGCCGGGCGGGTCCTGCGGTTTTTCCTGCGGGTGGCTCATTGGGTTGATTTCGGCCCCACTGTGGCAAGCAGGATTCCGGAAGTCAATTCCGCCACCGGTACCGGTTTCGTTGCCATCCATCTGCATATCGGATCGTGTTTGCCTCGCCGGCAAGGCTTTAACTCTCGGTGCTGGACACCATTCATCGTGGTTTTAGAAAACCGAAATGAATGAAGATTTCCCATTGAAAACCTGCCCGGTCCTGATATTATCAACGCTCCAATGGTTCGGGGCGTAGCGTAGCCCGGCTAGCGCGCTTGCTTGGGGTGCAAGAGGTCGGGAGTTCAAATCTCCCCGCCCCGACCATTTATCTTAATAAAAACGAGGTATCGACTAAAATCTATCCGAAGTCTATCATGCTGATAGATGAAAAGAGAGAACGATACGGGAGCGGAGATCAAACCAGTCCAACGCAACGGCATCACCGTTCGCATCCGCCGCACCGAAAAGAACGGTTTTGAGCGATTTATCGTGGATTATCGCAATCAGGGGCAGCGCAAACTGGTTTGGCATTCTAGTTTGGCCGAAGCCCGGGCCACCGCCAATGAGGCCATTGATAAAATCACTGAAGGCCAAGGTGAAGTTCTCAACCTCAAATCTGCCGATGCTCACATTTTCACCCGCTCCCGCGCCATCCTGAATGGCGGCGATGGAGAGACAAAGATAGATTTGGGGATAGACGAAGCCGTCCGTATCGCCGCCGATTGTCTCCGGTTGCTTGGCGGGCGCGCCACCCCACAGGAAGTTTGCCGTGACTGGTTGAAACAGCACGCCATCGAGCTGCCGAAGATCACTGTTGCCCATGCCGTCGAGGAATTGAAGAAACTCGAAAAGGCGGACGGCCAATCAGCGGACAGGATGAAACAGTTCAGTGCGCATCTCGTGCCCTTTGGCGTCGCACTCAATCAGCAAGTCCACACCATCACGCCGAAGCTGATTGCCGATTATCTAGGCGCATTGGCCTTCAAGGAGCGCACGAAGGCCAACCATCGCGACACCATCGGCTATTTCAACCGCTGGCTTATTCAGCGCGGCTACCTGCCCAAGGGCACAGACTGGCTCGAAGGCGTCCGCGAATACTCCAAGCGTAAACTCGGTGAGATCGAAGTGTTATCTGCTGATGAAATGCGTCGACTGATTAAAGCCGCTGACGAAAGGATTTTACCCCTGATTGTCATTGGTGGGTTTGCCGGCCTCCGGCACGAAGAGATTAAGCGGCTCAACTGGCAGGACATTGATCTCGACGAAGGATTCATTGAAGTCAAAGCGGCCAATGCCAAAACCGGAACCCGCCGTGCCGTGCCAATGAAACCAAACCTGAAGGCGTTCCTGCGGCCGTTGGCTAAGCCGAGTGGCAAGGTGGTCACCGTCGAGAACACCACGAAGCAGCTTTTGAAGGCCGAGACCGAGACCGGCGACGAGTTGAAGCGCAACGCGCTCCGGCACACCTACATTTCCGCACGGCTTGGGCCGTTGGTTTGACGGCTATAACCAGGAGCGTCCGCACCAGGCGCTGGGATACGCGACACCGGCCGAAGTGTACTTTGACCCCGGCGCGCACGGCGCCCAGCCAGCCAGCTGGGAAGCCATGCAGCCTCAAGCCGCCCATCGGCCGAGAAAAACTTGAAGTCAGACCACCTCTGGTGGTAAGTATTGAAACCCCATCAAACGGGAGAGGGAGGACGAGTAGTGCCAAGCACGGCTCGTTCTCTCTTTTCCAAATGGTTTTAAGGCGCAGAGTGAACGAGAAACAAACAAAAGCAACCATGACAGCAGACCGCGAGAATCCATCTTATTTTC
>CAIQKM010000100.1 GCA_903872345.1 uncultured Verrucomicrobia subdivision 3 bacterium
ACTATTTTACAGATTTTAAGCCTCACGCTCTTCGAGAAAATGCCCATTTTACAGGCGCTTACTCAACAACCGCCCACTCCTCCGCCATCAGACATCACCGATCATCAATGTTTACTGGGGTTTTAAACCGGACAGTAGTGTTTTTTCATTCACTCATTTTCTTCGGCCCATCGCGGTGCAAGTTGATTTGGCAGGCCAATATGGTCGAGCACCCGCGCCACGACCGTATCCACCAGTTCAACAATGGTTTTGGCCCCGGCATAGAAACTGGGGTTCGCCGGAATCAGCGTCGCCCCCGCAAGCAATAGCAGTTCCATGTTTTTGACATGGATGAGGTTCAGCGGGGTCTCGCGCGGCACCAGGATTAATTTCCGCTTTTCCTTCAGCACCACATCGGCCGCGCGTTGGAGCACGTCCTCGCTGTAACCGTGGGCGATGCGCCCCATGGTGCCCATGGTGCAGGGAATGATGATCATGGCGTCCGGCGGATTCGACCCGCTGGCAAACGGCGCGTTCATGCTCTTGAGTCCGTGCGGTTTCACACCTTCCGGCAGACGCAGACCGCCGGGCAGTTCCGTGGCAACCACCTGCTGCGCGTAGTTGCTCAGCACCACATGGATCTGGTGCTCGCGCGGATTCAGATTGTCCAGCAACCGCTGCGCATAAAGCGCGCCGCTGGCGCCGGTGATGGCCACAAGTATTTTCACCGCCCCATGATGCCGCAAAGCCCGGCCGCAAACAAGCCGGGGGAGCGTGTTGTCGGAGGACTCTGGTGAAACCCGGCCGCAACAACGATCGCCATTCAACCAGTCACACCGCCAGCAGCAACCGCTTAATTTCCTTCAACCGCCCCTTGGCATCCTTTTTGGACAGGCGCGGAAATTTGCCGCCGAAGGTAATGTAATCGTTGTGGCGCGTAATTTTCAATTTATCGGACTCAACTTCAATGTTGGTCACGCCTTTTTCGCTGGCGAGAATTTTCAACTCGCCCACGGCCAGCAGCAATTCCACGGCGGCGGGCAGCGGGCCGAAGCGGTCGCGCAGTTCCTTTTGCAACGCCTCCAGCAGCGGCTTTTCCGTGGCCTGCGCCAGTTTGCGGTAAATCTCAATGCGATGGTGCGGTTCGGGGATGTAACTTTCCGGCAGGCTGGTGGTGTCCGCCAGAAAATCCAGCGCCACGCGCACCTCCACGCGGGGCTTCACTTTCTCACCCTTGAGCGAACTCACGCTCTGCTTGAGCAACTGGCAGTACAGTTCAAAGCCCACCGCCGTGATGTGGCCGCTCTGCTCGGCGCCCAACAGATTGCCCGCGCCGCGAATTTCCAGATCGCGCATCGCAATTTTAAATCCGCTGCCGAGCGTGGAATATTGTTTCATCGCGCTGATGCGCTTGCGCACATCCGTGAGCAACCGCGCATGGCGCGGCAGCAGCAAATACGCATACGCCTGATGCTTGTAACGCCCCACGCGGCCGCGCAACTGGTACAGCTCGCTCAGGCCAAAGCGGTCCGCGCGGTCAATCATGATGGTGTTCGCATTTGGAATATCCAAACCGCTCTCGATGATGGTGGTGGAGAGCAGAATGTCCGCCTCGCCATTCACAAACTTCGTCATCACCTCTTCCAACTCATCCGGATCCATCTGGCCGTGGCCGACCACAATGCGTGCCGACGGTACGAGATTCTGCAAAGTCACCCGCATGGTCTCAATGGTCGTTACGCGGTTGTGCAAAAAGAACACCTGCCCGCCGCGCTGCATTTCGCGCAGGATGGCGTCGCGGATCAGCCGCTCGTCGTACGCCGTCGCCACCGTCTCGACCGGCAGACGGTCGTGCGGCGGCGTCTGGATGGTGCTCATGTCCCGCGCCCCGGTCAGCGCCAGATACAGCGTGCGCGGAATCGGCGTGGCGCTCAGCGTCAGCACATCCACCATCGTGCGCATGCGCTTAAATTTCTCCTTGTGCAACACGCCGAACCGCTGCTCCTCATCAATCACCACCAGCCCGAGATCTTTGAATACAATGTCGTCCTGCACAATGCGGTGCGTGCCGATGATGATGTCCACCGCGCCCGCCGCCAGCTCCCGCACCACCCGGTTCTGCTCGCGCTTTGTGCGAAACCGCGACAGCAATTCCACCCGCACCGGATAATCCGCCATGCGTTCGCGAAAATTATTGTAGTGCTGCTGCGCCAGCACTGTCGTGGGCACCAGAATGGCCACCTGCTTGCCGTCCATCACACACTTGAACGCCGCGCGAATCGCCACCTCCGTCTTGCCAAACCCCACGTCGCCGCAAATCAGCCGGTCCATCGGCTTGGGCCGCTCCATGTCCCCCTTGGTTTCCGCAATGGCCGTCACCTGATCACGCGTTTCCTCGTAAATGAAGGCGCTTTCAAACTCGCGCTGCCACTGCGTATCCGGCTTGCACGCATGACCGGCCTGGGAATCGCGCACGGCCTGGATGCGCAACAACTCGGCGGCCACATCGCGCACCGATTGTTCCGCCTGCTCCCGCGCCTTATGCCAGCGCGCGCCGCCCAGCGTGTTCAAAGGCGGATTCGCCCGCCCCGCCCCGACATACTTGCTTACCAGATGCGCCTCGCTCACGGGCACGTACAGCTTGGGCGACTCCCCGGTGGGATCGGTGGACGCGTATTCAATCACCAGACATTCCGTCTCCGGCTTCGCCTCATCTGCCGTCCCTTTGGCCAGGCCCGTCCGCGTGGCCACATTCTTCAAACCCGCGTACCGCCCAATGCCGTGTTGCAAATGCACCACCAGATCACCTTCGTTGAGATCCGTGAAATCAATGTCCAGCGCCGACCGCGCCGCCTGCGCATGCGCCGACTTCATCCGGCGTGGCCGCTGAATCTTGTAGCGCCCGAAAATTTCCGCATCCGTCACCACCACCAGCTTCGCCGCTTCGCAGATAAATCCACGCGCCAGTGAACCGATTTGTATGACCGGCCGCAACTCTGCCAGCGATCGCCGCGTCTTTTTTTCCATCCCAACTTCCGCCGCCGCCCCGCCGTGAATGTCTTTCCACACCTCCTCGAACCGCTGCCGCTCGCCGTCGTTATTGCAAAACACATGCACGGCCACGTCTTGACGCAACCAGCGGTGCAACTGCTGGAAAAACTCCCGGCGCTGCGCCTCCGCCACTTGCAATTCCGGCGGCCGCTCACTGAGCGGCCGGAAGGCGTCCAGCGTTTCAAATTGCGGATAAGCCACGGCTTCCACCGGAACGACTTCGGCAACCTCAATCGCTCCGGTCAGTTCCACCGAAGTAAAACCGCGCCGGTTCAGATCCGTCAAAAAATCCGGCCAGTTGATGAAAAACGGGTCGTCCCGGGGAATCTGCTGCGCATACGTTTCCGCCTGCACCGCCAGAGTTTCCGGTTCGGAGAAAAGAAAAATGGTTTCCGCCGGCAGATAATCCAGCAAGGTGGCAAAAGCGGCCGGCTTTGCTCCCGCCTCCCGCACATTCTTCTTCAGAATCCCCAGTTCACCCGCCGGCGGCAGCGTGATCACCGTGATTTCCTCGCGGGAGATCTGGGTCAGCGGATCAAAATAGCGCAGCGATTCCAGCTCATCCCCAAAAAATTCCAACCGCACCGGCCACGGACTGGTTGGCGGAAATATGTCCACTATGCCGCCGCGCAGGGCGATTTCGCCTTTTTGCGAAACTTGCGCCTCCGGCTCATAGCCTTGCTCCTCCAGAAATTCAATCAGATCGAGCGGCGAGATGTTGGCGCCGCGTTCGAGGATGCGCGTCCGCCGTTGGATTTCGTTCGTTGGAAATGTCTTCTGCATCAACGCCGTCGGGTCGGTAACCACGATGCCCGCCCGTCCTTGGCCCGGCTCCGTCAGCCGCACCAGGGTCTGCAACCGTTCGCTGATCACATCCGCATGCGGCAGCTTGTCCTCATGCGGCAACACTTCCCACGCGGGGTAAAACCAGGGGGATGCGCCCAGCCAGGTCTCCAGATCTTGCTGAAAACTTTCCTGCCATTTCAGATTCTCCGCCACCAGCACCACCGTCCGCTGGGGGAACAGACTCCGCACCCACGCGGCAAAAAAGGGCCGGGCAGCCACCGCGACGCCGGCCAGCGACAAAGCTCCGCCCGACGACAGATGCCCGGCCAGACTTTGCCCGGCCGGAGTCTGTTGTACCCGGGCCGAAATTTCCGCGGCCGGCGGTAAAACTTTTATTGCCGACAAGCAATTAGATTCTTACGTTTGATGCCGTGCCGTCAAGACTGACCTCATGACAATTAGGGGCGCGAATTTAAAACATTTTTTTTGCACTTCGCACCTAAATGGGCGAGATTATAACGGTTCATGCAGTTTGTTTATAACGTTGTTTTCATAATCGCCTTTGTGCTGGCTTCGCCATATTACTTTTGGCGAATGTGGCGACGCGGAAATTGGGTGGAGGGTCTTGGTGAACGTTTTGCCAATTACAGTCCCGACCTCAAGCAGGCGTTGACCAACCGGCACGTCGTCTGGATCCACGCCGTCAGCGTTGGCGAGGTCAATTTGTGTACCCAGCTTATTCAGGCCTTGGAACCGCGCGTTCCCAACGTGAAATTTGTGGTTTCCACCACCACCACCACCGGCATGACGGAACTGCGGCAGCGGCTGCCCACCCGGATCGCCAAAATCTACTATCCCATTGACCGCCGGACCTATGTGAACCATGCCTTGGCCACCATCAACCCCGAAGCGTTCGTGCTGGTGGAGGCGGAAATCTGGCCCAACTTCCTGTGGCGGGCGCAGCGCTTGAAAGTTCCCGTCTTCCTGGCCAACGCCCGGCTTTCGGACCGCTCTTTTCGCGGGTATCAGCGGTTTGCGTTTTTGTTCCGTCCGCTGTTTGCCTCCATGACCGGCGTGGGTGTTCAAAATGAGCAGGATGCCGACCGGTTGCTGGCCGTGGGCTGCCAGCGCGAAGCGGTACGCGTGGTGGGCAACATGAAATTTGACACCGCCGTGTTCGCCGAGCGCCGCCGGCTGGATGCCGTGACCCTGCTCCGGCAGATCGGCGTGGCACCGGATGCCCTTGTCCTGGTGGCCGGCAGCACCCACGACGGGGAGGAAATCCTGCTGGCCGATATTTTCAAACGGCTGAAAGCCCGTTTCCCCAAACTGTTTCTGGTGCTTGTTCCGCGCCATTTTGAACGTTGCAACGAAGTCAGCCGGCAACTGGCCGCCCGGGGCTTGAAGTTCGCCATGCGCACCAATCTCAATTACCTCGTCAAATTCCAGCCGGGCGAACTGGATTGCCTGCTGGTGAACACGACCGGCGAACTGCGCTTTTTCTATGAACCGGCCACCATTGTGTTCATTGGCAAAAGTCTGACCGCCCATGGCGGCCAAAACCCGATTGAACCGGCCATCCTGGGCAAAACCGTTGTGTTTGGCCCCAATATGGAAAATTTTGCGGATATCGCCCGCAATTTTGTGACCGCCGGCGGCGCCGTGCAGGTGCCGGATGTGGCCGGACTTGAAACCGCCCTGGCGGAATTGCTCGCCAATCCGGAACGGCGGGCCGAGATCGGCCGCCACGCCGGCGAGGTGGTGCTGCAAAACCATGGCGCCGTGGAGCGTACGGTGGAGATGATTTTGGACCAGTTAAAGCCCCGGGGAATATACGTCGCGCCACAAAAAGTGGCCGCCGTGCGTTTACCAGCTTGACGAAACGCGGCGGGCTTCTCATATTCCCGCGTCAGTATTTGAGTGCAGTCGGACAGTGCAGTGTCTATGACCAAATCAAAGACCCACAAGGCAGGAGAAAAAGATTCCGTCAAGAACGCCGGAGGCCACGCCATTGCCCCGGCCGTGCCCACCTCCGCGCTCCTCGAAGCCACCCCGTTCCTGGCCGAAAAACTGAAGGAATTGATCCGGCTGGCCCAGGAACAGGGCCGCCTCACCTTCAACGACATCAGCGACGCCCTGCCCGACTCCCTCGTCACCCCCGACCAGATCGAGGAAATCTTCACCAAGCTGCATGAGCTGGAGATCGACGTGGTGGACCCGGCCGAGGTGGACCGGGAAAAAAACACCGAGGCTGCGGAAGACGAAAATCCCCGGCTCGACGCCTTGGACGACCCCGTGCGGCTGTACCTCAACCAGATGGGCCAGGTCGCCCTCCTCACCCGCGAACAGGAAGTGGAGATTTCCCAGCGCATCGAGGCGGCCGAAGAAGAACTGACCGCCATCACCTACAGCCTCGGCTTTGCCGCCAAGGAACACATTGCCCTCGCGGAAAAACTGCTCGTCGATCCGCCCCGGGAACGTTTTGACCGGGTGGTCATTGACCAGAAGGTTCATGACCGCATCTCCCATCTCCGCGCCTTGCACAAGGTCGTGCTCCATCTTCGCAAACTGGATCTGGCCGCCGACGTGGCTTATAACGAATGGGCGGCCCATCCCGCCGGACCGGACCACGAAAAGCGCCGGGAAACCTTCCGGCAACTGGACAAAAAACAGCAGGCGATGTTTTCCAAGTTTTGCTTCAAGCAAAAGGTGATCGAGGAAATGGCCCTCGTGGCGGAAAACATTCACGACAAGTTTCAAAACTGTTTGCGTTCCCTCGTCGAAGCCGAAAACCAGCCCGTTTCCAGCGCCCAGCAACATCTGGTGGCGGCCGAACGCCAGAAACTCAAGGCGCTCGAAGAATTTGTCCGCATGCCGCATGCCGAATTCCGGGAAGCCTTCAAACGGCTGCGCGATGCCAACGACCGCGCCCTGCAGGCCAAAACGGAAATGGTCGAGGCCAACCTGCGCCTCGTCATCTCCATCGCCAAAAAATACACCAACCGCGGCCTCTCCTTCCTCGACCTCATCCAGGAAGGCAACATCGGCCTGATGAAGGCCGTCGAAAAATTCGAGTACCGGCGCGGCTATAAATTCTCCACCTACGCCACCTGGTGGATCCGCCAGGCCATCACGCGCAGCATTGCCGACCAGGCCCGCACCATCCGCATCCCGGTGCACATGATCGAGATCATCAACAAGCTGCTGCGGGTGCAAAAGAAGCTGCTCCAGGAACTCGGCCGCGAAGCCACCCCCGAGGAACTCGCCGAAGATTTGCAGATGCCGGTGTACCGCATTCAGGCCATCCTGAAAATGTCCCAGCAGCCCATCTCGCTCCAGGCTCCGGTCGGTGACGAGGATGACGCCAGCTTCGGCGATTTCATCGAGGATAAGAGCGCCGAAAACGCCCTGGATTTCGCCAGCTTCAGCCTGCTGAAAAACAAACTTGGCGACGTCCTGTGCAGCCTCTCCGAACGCGAACGCCAGGTGCTGGAACTCCGCTTCGGCCTCGCCGACGGCTCGCCGCGCACCCTGGAAGAAGTCGGCTCCCAATTCCGCGTCACCCGCGAACGCATCCGCCAGATCGAGGCCAAGGCCCTCCGCAAAATGCGCCATCCCACCCGCATCCGCATGTTGCACGGCTTCCTTGAACGCGAAGGCGACGACACCAAGCCGCCGAAAATTAAGGAATAAATTAATTGCAGGTAGCAGCCGACGTAAGGAGGCTCAAAAATGACAGGATTCCATGCATATGCCTGGATTCTTCTTACGCCAACTGCCGCCGCCCACCGACCAGTCCTTACGCCGTCGCCAGATTGTCTTCCAACACCTTGGAATGGCCGGTGTTTTCCTGCTCCCCGACCACCGGCGCATTTTCCAAAATCCGGATCGGTTCGTAGAAGGAATTCCGCTGCACCGGTGTGCGGCCAACTTCGCGGATGGCTTTCACCATGTCCGCTTCCGTCTGCAACTGCGGCGAAGTCGCGCCGGCCATGTGGAAGATGTGCTCCTCAATGATCGTGCCGTGAATGTCGTCCGCGCCGTAGCTCAACGCCACCTGCGCCAGCTTCATGCCAAGCCCCACCCAGTACGCCGTGATGTGGTCGAAATTATCCAGATAGATGCGGCTCACCGCAATCGTGCGCAGTGAATCGTAGCCCGTGGGCGGATGCGTCACCGGAATGTTGTTGTCCTCCGGCTGGTACGCCAGCGGCACGAGCGCCACGAACCCGTGCGTCTCATCCTGCAAGGCCCGCAACTGGCGCAGATGGTCCACGCGATCCGCGAGGGTTTCCACATGACCGTAAAGCATCGTGCAGGTGCTGCGCTGCCCCAGCTTGTGCCAGGTGCGATGCACGTCCAAATATTCCTCCCCTGATTCCTTGCCCTTGGCAATTTGTGAGCGGACTTCCTTGCGAAAAATCTCCGCGCCGCCGCCCGTGAGCGAGGCCAGACCCGCGTCCTTCAATTCAATCAGCGTTTGCTCCACGGTTTTTTTGGCCAGCCAGGCCAGATGCAAAATTTCAATGGCCGTAAAACACTTCAATTGCAGCCGGGAATCCAGTTGCTTCAGCGCGCGCAGCATGTCCGTGTAATAGCTGAACGGCAGCGACGGATGCAACCCGCCCACAATGTGCAGCTCCGTAATGCCCAGCTTCAGCGCCTCGCGCGCCTTCTCCACAATCTGCTCCACCGACAGCTCAAAGCCGTCCGCATCGCGCTTCTTGCGCGCAAATGAACAGAACTGGCACGAGAGGATGCAGTAATTGGAATAGTTGATGTAGCGGTTGACGATGTAGCTCGCGCGGTTGCCGGACTTCCGCTGGCGGGCCAGGTCCGCGATGGCGCCGACCGCGTTCAAGTCTTTGGATTCAAACAACCGCAGAGCATCGGCTTCCGTAATGCGCACACCCGCGGCCACCTTGTCATGGATGTCGCGCAACTCGCTGCGTTGAATGAAAAAATTCATCCCGCACATTAAAGCATCTTTCCCGCCCCATGGCAAATCCGAGCGAACGGCAACGGGCATCCTCGTGCGGGCTGAAGGCCCGCCAAGTTATGGCGCGGCGGGACGAACTTTGCGCCAAAGAGGTTGTTCCAGCGCCCGCGCAGATGCGCGAAAAGCGCGTCCTTGTGAGCCAGCAAGCCATCCAGGCATCCGCGCCCAGGAGATCGGCCGACGCCGTGGTGGCGAACCAATGCCGGTGCCACCGCCATTCGCTGCCGGGCGAGAGCAGGCGATTGTCGGGGCAGTGGCTCGCGGGGGAAAAACTCCGGAGGGCCGGAGCACACCAAGACGCTTCGCGTTGCCGCGGATCGCTGGGTAGTGCGCCAGCGTTTTGGAGTGCGGATGGCAGAGTGAAGCGGCGTGGCGCACCGCTTCCCGCCGCAGTCCATGACACGTCAGGTTTGCCGATGACGCACAATCCGCACGGAACGGCTTGGATTTGGTAACACGAATTTCTCCTTGCGTAGCACTCGATTTTCCCCAATGCTGTCCCGATGGGCGCCGCAAAAAAAATCGGAAAGTTTGCCTGCATCGGCACGGTTTTGACTCCCGCCGTCGTTGGCCTGGCACAGGTGGCGGACACGAATCAACCGGCGGCCGGCTCCAATGTCATCCGGTTGCCGGAAGTTGTGGTCGAAGGGCGGCAGGACAGTATGCTGGGCGTGGCGGATTCGGCCACCCAGGGCGCCACCGGGGCGGCGCAACTGGCGGACCGGCCGATTTTGCGCAGCGGGGAGATTCTGGAAACGGTGCCGGGAGTGATTATCACGCAGCACGCGGGCGGCGGGAAGGCCAACCAATATTTTCTGCGCGGGTTCAATCTGGATCATGGCACGGATTTTGCGGTGTTTCTCGATGACATGCCGCTGAACCTGCCGTCGCATGCGCACGGCGAGGGTTACTCGGACATGAATACCGTCATTCCCGAATTGGTGGAACGGGTTAACTATGAAAAAGGCCCGTACTATGCGGACGTGGGGAATTTTGGTTCGGCGGGTGCGGCGCACCTGGATTTTTTCCGGCAGTTACCCCGGGATTTTGTCACGCTGGAAGCCGGCATGTATGGCTACGAACGCGGGGTGTTGGGAATTTCTCAAAAGGCCGGCCAGGGCAGCCTCCTTTACGCCGGAGAGGCCGCCCACGATGACGGTCCGTGGACGCATCCGGATGATTATTGGAAATTCAACGGCCTGCTGACCTACGGCCTGGGCGATGCGGTCAATGGTTTCAGCGTCTCCGTCCGGGGCTATCACGGGAAATGGAATTCGAGCGACCAGATCGCCGCCGGCTTTGGCGCGACGAATTTCTTTGGCGCGATCAATCCGACCGACGGTGGCAATTCGCAGCGTTACAGTCTGCAATCGGAATGGCACCGGCAGGATTTGAATTCGGAAACCAAAATCACAGCCTACGTCTTTTATTACGACCTCGATTTGTTTTCCGACTTCACTTATTTCCTGACCGACCCGGTGGCCGGCGATCAATTCGAGCAGCAGGACCGGCGCGAAGCGGCCGGTCTCGACGCGCACCACACGCGGTTCAATCAATGGTTCCAACATGATGTGGAAAACACGTTCGGGGTGCAGGTGCGCAACGACTGGATTCAGAACGGACTTTATCAAACGGAAGACCGTGTGCGCGTGGCCAAGCTGGACACCGACACCGGCGGCCTCCCCGCCGTGCTGCCCGCCGACACGGATGTGAACCATTTGACGGACACGCAGGTTGGCTTTTACGTGGAAAATAAAATCCAATGGGCGGAAAAGATTCGGTCGGTCGCGGCGCTGCGCGGCGATTTGGATTATTTTGATGTTACGAGTCTGACCAACCCCACCAATTCCGGGACCGCCGCCACCTTGCTCCCGAGCCCGAAGTTGAGTCTCATTTTCGGGCCGTGGGATAAAACGGAATTCTATGTGCAGGGCGGGTGCAGTTTTCACAGTAACGACGGGCGCGGGGCGACGCAGACGCAGGAGCCGATTTCGGCGGACAATCCCACCGGCGGCGCGACCGCGAAAATTCCGGCCCTGATTCAGACCCGGGGCGCGGAAATCGGCGTGCGCACGCTTCTCGTTCCGAAACTCCAGAGCACCGTTTCCCTCTGGTATTTGCACAGCGATTCCGAGCTGGAACAGGATGGCGACACGGGCGGCACGGTGGCTTCCCAACAGCCGAGCAACCGGTACGGCGTGGAATGGGGCAACTATTATGCGCTGACCAAGCAGGTGGCGCTCGACCTCGACGCGGCGGATTCCATTGCGCGCTTCACTTCGGTGGACGCCGGGGACGCCGCCCCGGGCAGTTCCGGTGGCGACCACGTGCCGGAAACGGTTGGTTGGGTGGTTTCCTCGGGCATCACGCTGCATGACTTCCACGGATTTTCTTCCAGCCTGCGGCTGCGTTACTTTGGTCCCCGCGACCTAACCTCGGACGGGCAATATAAATCCCGCCAGACGCTCTTGCTGAATGGGGAAGTGGGTTGCCAGATTAACAGGACCTGGCGTATTTCCATTGAAGCCCTCAACCTGTTGAACCGCCACGACCATGACATTGACTATGCCTACACTTCACGGGTGACCCCCAATGGTTCGGCGGCCTTTCAAGACGTGTATCATCCGGTTGAACCTTTTCAGGTTCGCGTTGGGCTGACGGCCAAATTCTGATGCGACCGGATGTGAAATCAAATCCGCTGCAAATCTGTTTTGATTTCCAGTCGCCGGTCATGCCGCCGCCGAAACTGAAATTGAAGTGCCGTTGCGTTTTAAATTGGGAGAGCAACGGTGACGAAGGCAGGGACGCGACCGTTCAATGCGCCGGGGCGTTGGTGCCGGCGGGGGTGAGGAGGTCTTCCATGGTGCGGATGGGATGCAGCGGGAGCAGCAGGATTTCCGGGACGAAGACCGGGGTGGTCTTGGGATTGTCGAGCGAGCCGGTGACGCGATATTCAAAGGCCTTGCTCACCGGGCGCAGGATATTGCTGATGAGCACGCCCACCACCGGGGTGTTGCGCAGCATTTCGAGCGTTACGCGGGCATCCACGTTCTGATTAAAATCCGCCGTCCCCCGGTATTCCAGACGGGACATGGCGGAGCGGATTACCAGCGAGTCGGTGCTGATCACGCCGTTGGTGATGATGAAGTCGGCCGTGGCTTCGGTGGCCCGGTTGTTGCCGAGCCCGGGTGAAACTTTGTTGAGCACCGGCGAAATAATGCCGAAGACGGGGATGTCCCAGATGAGGCCGTCACGGAGATGGGCGCGGCCGTAACCGCGCCAGCTTTGCACGGATTCGGTGCTGGCGTTGGTGATGACCAGCCGGCCGGACAGGCTGCCTTCCAGCTGGTTGGTCGGCGAGATGACATCCTGCGCCAGCAGGTGCAGATTGGAGTTGGTCGTGGTGAAATCAAACTGGTAATCCGCGCCCGGATGCGCCGGCCGGAAATCGAAGTAAGCCCAGCCCCGACCATCGCCTTCGTAAAATTTGGCAACGATGTTGGTCAGGAGCAGGGTTTGCCCCATCCAATGAATGGTGCCGGTCAGTTGCGGGGATTGCAGGTTTTCCCACCGGAAGGGCGCCGGCTGGAGAATTTCAAAAGTCAGGTCGGCGTCCACATGGCCGGCCTCGTTATCGCGCAGCGCCACCCCGCCATTCACACGGGCGGTGGGCGGGGCGAGAAATTGATACGGGGCCACGATATGCGTCGTTTTGGGGCCGATGGCCCGGGCGATTGCCATCGCCTCGGCGGTGCTGTAACCGTTGGTGAACTGAATCCACATGCGGTTCAGGTCGAGCACCACCTGGTCCGCCGTGGCGGTTTGCGCGCCGCCCGCGCGCCACATGCGCGGGGCATAAAAATTTGCGATGCGGTTGCTGTAATCGAAGGCGGAGACGACGCTGTCGATCCACTGGCCGCGCACGGTGAAATTGGTGAGCGCCAGGTGGCCGGCGGCGCTGAGGGTTTGCCAGTCGTTCAGCGCCGCCGACACGGTGGCATCGAGGGCCAGCGGTTCGGTGAAGGCGCAGATTTTGAAGCCGTTCACCGCGTTGGTATCCTTGAAAAACGGCAGGAGAAACACGGGATCAAAGGTGCCGCGCAGGCCGGTGGTCAACTGTTGCGTTCGCGCATCGGCCGCGAGGTTCAAATCCAGTTGGGACCGGGCGGCGGCGAGGTGCAAATCGGGCAGGCGCAGCACTTGATTGGTCCAGACATAGTGGGTCTGAACCAGATCCAGTTGCGCGGGGCCGGCGAGCGCATTGGTGAAGGCCACTTCGCCGCGCAGGCTCAGGGTCGGGGCGATTTCGGTTTGCCAATCCGCCGGCGGCCGGGTCCAGTCCGGCAACTGCAACCGGCCTTCGGCATAGACCCACGGGAGTTGGGTCCAGGTAATTTGTGCCAGGCTGTTTCGGGCCGGGGGCGGGAGCAGGCTGGCGAGGGTATGCGGGTCCACGTGGACGTCATTGGTAAAGACCAGTTCGCGGGTGGCCACATCCAGATTGGCACTGGCGGCCAGATTGCCGCCGGCGGCGCTGACGCTCAGACGGGTTACCGTGAGCCGGGGAAACTGCCAGTCGCCGTTGCAAATGAGATCATGCGCCTCCCATCCCGGAAGGGTCAATTGATCACCGTGCGCCTGCCAGGTGAGCTGAAACGGCTGGAGGTTGGTCCACCAAGCGAGGCGGGCGTCCATCCCGGCGACGGTCAGGGCATTGGTGGTGAGTTGGGTATCCAGCAAGAAGTTCGCCAACAGGCAATGTTCATGGCTCAGCGTGGCGGTTTCCAGGTGAAGCGTCAGGGGTGGCAACTGCGGGGCGGGCACGGCCTCGGATTGGAGCGTGAGCAACCCCCGGGACAGGTTGCCCCAGGGCGTCGCGGCTTCATCGGCGGTCAGGCGGAGGTTCAGTTGCGGCCAGCAGTCGGCGCTGACCAGCCGGGCATCGGCGTTCAAATCGGTTTTCTGAAAGCGGCCCCACGGGGTGAGGGCGTCGGGAACGGTGGCGGTGAGGTGGAGATTAAACGAACGGGCATCCCGGGCATCGCCATTGACGACGAGCGCGACATGGGGCAGGCCGGGGAGCTGGATTTTTTCCAGCGTGGCGGCGATCTGTTCCAGGCGGGCCAGTTGGGCCGGCGAATCGCCCGCCGCCTGGCCGCGAAACCAGTCCCAGTTGCGCAACTCGATGGCATGGCCGATTTCGGCGGCCACGGAGATTCGGGTGCCGTTGACGGTGGCCAGTCCGTGATCGAGGGTCCAGGTGCCGGTGGGGCCGAAGTGCAGGTCCACCTGCAAATTGGTGGCCGTAACCGCAAATTCGCGGGTGAGGGGCCAGGTGAAGACGCCATCACTGACGATGAGGCCATCCACCTGGACTTCGCGGTGGAGCAGGGCGGTGAAATCCACGCGCACCTGGACTTCGCGGGCGGACAGGCCGGGGCCGTCCGTGACCCGGGCCTGGCTGACGCGGACGTTTTCGGCGACGATGCCGCGGATCAGCCGCAAACGCAGCCGGGAAAATTCGAGGTCCACGCCCTGATCCCGCAGCGTGGCCACGAGCCGGGTTTTGAGGAAGTCAGGCAGACCGACCCGGTTGAACCAGAAGAAGGTGCAAAGCCCGGCCAGCACGATGAACCAAATCGTGATACGGAACCAGCGGAAGCCGATGCGGCATTTGCGCCAGAAGCCGGCCATATTATTGCTGGGCGTCCGGCGGGATGGTTAGCGCCGCGAGCACGTATTGGAACAGGGTGGGCGGGAACACATAGACCCAGGTTTCGCCGTCAAGGTTCACGGCGGCCAGCGCGGTGTGGGCCGAGGGCAGTTCGAGGCCGAAGCCGGTGGTGTATTTTTCGCCCGTTTTGAGTTCCAGGGTGATTTGCAGGTTTTCCGGGCGCAGGCTGAATTTGGTGAGATTGGTCACGTTGCGCTCCACCCAGCCGGTGACGGTGAACTGGCTGAGATAGCGGGCCGCCTGATCCACCGCCGCGAGGTTGAGATCCTTGTTGCCGCCGCTGGAACCGGCGGCGAGCAGCCATTTGCCGGCGGCCACCTGCAGGAAGGTGCGGGTCTTGCCGCTTTCGTTCAGGACAATGCGCGTAATATTGGTGGCGGCAAAATTCCAGATGTGCCGGTCCCGGAAATCCCAGCCGCCTTCCGGCATCCGGACGAGGTCGTCCTTGCCCAGGGCATAGACGGAATTTTCGCCGTCGCACTTCACAAAAATCCGGTTGGTGTCCGTGGCGCCAAAGCACAGGCGGGCGATGGTGCTGTTGGTGTCGCCGGCCTGGGCACGGAGGATAATCGACTGCCCGGGCGGGTTCAGGCCGAAGCCCGTCAAATCCGCCGGGGTGTTGTTGTCCTTCACAAACTCGGCAATGTGCAGGCCGTCCACGAGCTTCACAAAATCCTCGATTTTTTCCAGGTCCACCGGAAATTTTTCGCCCGCCACCTGCCAGTGGTTGGAGCCCTGGTTGCGGAGGAGGATGTTTTTGGCGCCGACCAATTCAATTTCATTCACCGGCGAGACGAGTCGCGGCAGCAAATGCGGATCGCGGAAATCGTTCACCGCGCCGCGCCAGGGGGCCAGCACGTCGGCGGCCACGGCCACGACGGAGTCCAGCCCTTCGCGCCGGGCATAGACCTGGTCCGGATTGTCCGTGGCGGGCTTGCCGGCGTGGATGGCGGTGAGCAGATTGGTGTCGCGGCCGAGCCAGACATCGAGCTCCGCCGGTTGCAGGCCGTAGCCGGCCAGGTCGGCGCGCGAATCATCGGTGACAAACCGCGAGCTTTGCGCGCCGCCGAGCGACTGAAGCAGGGCCGTGACGTGTTCGGTGTCGGCCCGGGCCGGGAGCGGCCGGGTGATGCGCCAAAGATGATTGGTGGCATCGCGGTGCAATTCAATGGCCTTGGTGCCGTTGGTGATGACAATCCAGTCAATGTTGGCGGTGCCGCTGACGAGCGCGGTGTCGCGCCAGTCGTTCACGGTATGCGGGAGCATTTGCAGCCACGCGGCATCGGTCACAAAGATCGTATCCACGCCGACCACGCGCACATAGACCTGGTCGCCGAGCGGAGTGCGTTTGCCGATGCGCAACTGCCATTGCTGGTCGCCGGCATCCAGCGCGAGGGTAAACTGGGGATTGGTGAAACCGTATTCCGCATCCGCGTTTTTGGGGTCGGTCAATTCCGCCGGCGTGATGCGGCTGGCCGGGGTGAGGGTTTCGAGGGTGTTGAGCAACACCTGAATGACCGAGGATTGGGCGGGGCCGTGCGCCGGCGCGAGCAACTGCCAGGTTTTGTTCGTGAGGCCGACGGTTACTTCCCGGGCGCCGGCCGGGATGACATGAATTTCCGTGGCCCAGCCGGCGCGCAGGCCGGAGAGCAGGGCGTGGTTGGCCGGGGCGGCGGGTTGGAAATATTTTCCCGCAACCCAGAGGAACGCGAACAAAGACGCGGCGAGGGCGAACCAAATGGCGGTGGTTTTGGGTTTCATTTACGACGGGCCAGCCATACGAGCCAGCCGAGCAGCAGGACGCTGCCGGGCAGGATGCCGAGCAGCACCCAGCGGAGTTGCGATTGCTGATAGGTGGTGATTTGCAGGCGGAATTCCGTGACCGGGCGCGGCCCCAAACCTTCGATCAGGGGCGAGCGGTCCAGCAGCCAGTTCAGGGCGGAATTCAGAAAGTCCCGGTTGCCGCCGGCATCAATGTAATAGTTGCCGAGGAAGATGTCGTCGCCCACCGCGACAATCCGGGTGGTGCCGCGGCGGCTGGTGGTCACGCCCACCAGGGGTTTTTGTTCCACGGCGCAGGCGAGGGGATAACGGCGCGGCGGTGCGGTGCGGTCGCCGGCGAGGGTGGCGTTGGGGCCGGTATAAAACAATTCGTCCACCTGCGGGGCGCTGGCGGGCGGGGGCGGCGAAACAATCTTGGCGATCGGCCGGGGCGAATACACCTGGAGCGAAATCTGGTTCAGCGGCCCCACAATCGGATGCTGGCCGTATTGTTCCACGAGGATGTCGTAGGTGGTGTAGGTGTGCTCCGCATCCTTGGCCACATCGTTGACCACTTCCACGCCCCAGCGGTTCAGGATGGGTTCGAGGCCGGAGGGTTTGTCCGCGCCATAGCCGTTGAACATCACCAGCAGACGACCGCCTTCGTCCAGATATTGATCAATTTTTTGGAGGTCCGGCTCAAACAGCGGCCGGACCGGGGCGGGGATAATGAGCAGATTGCAGTCCACCGGCACTTCGGTCTTGCTGGACAGGTCCAGGTTGGTGAGGTCGATGTAATTCTGCCCCACCACGGTGGCGAACTTGAGAAAACCGGTGTTGCCGGAGTCGGTCAGCGGGGATTCGCCCGTGCCGGTCAAAAAGTAGGCCTTGAGCGGATGCGGATTCTCGAGCGCCAGAATCACCGGCGTGAAGGCCATTTCGCCGCGAAAGGACACCGGCTTTTTATCCATGGGCATCTTCCGGGTGGCCGGGTCCACCGGGCCCGACGGGCTTAGCTTGTAATCGGTGAGCAGGTCGCCGGGCACGATTTTGAACCGGCCGTCGGCGATGCTGAAAATGATCAGATCCTTGTCACCCTTGCCGGTGAGGTTGAACCGGGCCTTCACCTTTTCCGCTTCGCCGGCGTCCCGGAGGTAATCCACCGTGTGGACGGTGATGTTCGGATTCAGGTCGTGGTATACCCGGAGCAGGTTGTTAATGGCCGGATAGAAATCGTCCTTGCGGTCATAATAGATCGTCACCTCCATGGCATTGGTCAGCGCATGCACCACGGCGGCGGTGTGGGTGGAGAGTTTAATGCGGGTCTGGTCGCTCAGGTAAAAACGGTGGAAGAACCGGGCGGCGCCGAGGTTGATCATCACCAGCACGGCGATCACCAGCGCCGTGCGCAGCACCACGTCAAACGCGATGCCCCACCGGTGGGCCGGGGAAAAGCTGGGCTTGCTGGATTTGACTGGGGGTTGGTCGCTCATGGTTCGTGCGGGCTCATTTCCACCGGCGGCTTTCGACCACGCGCAGGGTCAGGAACAGGAACAGGAAGGTGATGGTGACGTAAAACACCACCGCGCGGGTGTCTACCACGCCGCGTGCAAAATCATCCATCTGGTCAAACAGGCTGAAATAAGACAGCGCCCGGGCCTGCCATTGTTCGGTCACAGGAATTTGC
This sequence comes from uncultured Verrucomicrobia subdivision 3 bacterium, assembly GCA_903872345.1. GTDB lineage: Bacteria > Verrucomicrobiota > Verrucomicrobiia > Limisphaerales > UBA11358 > UBA11358. The sequence continues at coordinate 17,998 of CAIQKM010000100.1, forward strand.
TTGGCCAGATAAGCCAGCGAAAACAGGCCCACACCCAGCACAAAGCTGATCACGGCCGCCGTCATCTGACTGCGGGTGAGGGACGAGGCAAAGCAGCCCAGCGAAATGAACACGCTGCCCACGAGCGCAATGCCCAGGAACATGCCGCCGACCGTGCCGGCATCCAGCGTGCTGTTCTGGTGCGCAAAATGCTGGATCACGCCCAGGCAGGCGAGCAAGGGCAGCCAGGCGAGCAGATAAAATATCACCGCCGCCATGAATTTCGCCGCCACAACCTGAAAATCGCTCACGGCCGTGGACATGAGGGTTTCGAAAGTGCCGCTGGCCTTTTCCAGAGCGAACAGGCGCATGGTAATCACCGGCGTGATGAGCAGCAGGATGAGCCAGAAATAGAAACTCAGGTAGAACAGCTCGGTAACCGGCACGGGCACGGGATCGGTGCCCAGCGTGTTGATGAGCACCACAAAGCTGAACCCGGTCAGCAGCGTCACCGCCGCAATGATGATGTAGCCCGTGAGGGAAAAGAAGAACGACGCCAGTTCGCGCCGCAGCAGGGCCCAGAAAATCCTCATTCCGTCTCCTCCGTGTTGGGCTTGGTCACTTGCAGGTAAATGTCCTCGAGTGTGTAGCGGTTGCGGGTGAGTTCACGCATTTCCCAGCCATGCTGGCGGACCAGCTCGAAAATGGCGGAACGGATGTCCACGCCGGTGCGCGGGGTGAGCACGCAGCGCTGGAAGCCGGCGTCTCCGGCGGTGACTTCAAATTCCTCCACATCGGAATGGTCATTCCACAGGGTTTGCAGGGCCGCCGCCGGCGCGGCGATTTCGGCGATTACCTGGCTGCCGCCGGCCATGCGCAGTTGCAAATTTTCGGGCGTGTCCGAGGCCAGCACGCGGCCGCCGAACATGATGAGCACGCGACCGCACATCATTTCCACTTCCGGCAGGATGTGGGTGGAAATCAAAACGGTGTGTTTGCCGCCCAGGCTTTTGATCAATTGCCGCACGAGGCGGATCTGCTGGGGATCCAGCCCGATGGTCGGTTCGTCCAGAATGATCAGTTCGGGCTCGTGTACAAGGGCGTCGGCGAGGCCCACGCGCTGCTTGTAGCCCTTGGAAAGCTGGCCGATGATCCGGCGGCCCACGTCGGTGAGGCCGCATTGTTCCATGACCGTGGAAACGCGTTCGCGCGAGCGCCGCCAGCCGAGGCCCTTGAGCCGGGCGCGGAATTTCAGGTACTCGCGCACGCGCATTTCGGGATAGAGCGGATTGTTTTCCGGCATGTAGCCGATGCGCCGCCGCACTTCGTCCGATTCGTGGAAGACGTCGAATCCCGCCACGCGCACCGTGCCGGAGGTGGCCGGCAGAAAGGCGGAGAGGATGCGCATGGTGGTGCTTTTGCCCGCGCCGTTCGGGCCCAGCAAGCCGACGATTTCGCCCCGCGCAACGTTGAACGAAATATCGTCCACCGCCGTGCGGCCGGCAAAGCGTCGCGTCAGATGTTCTACGGCAATCATGGTATCGGGAGACTGGCGGCAGCCAGGCAGCAATTCAGCCGGAGTTTAACCCATTTAAACCCGTTGCGGCGAACAAAAATTTGCGCCGATTTCATTTTCCGCCAGACCGTCAGACTCTGTTAAACAGGCAAGATTCCAGATGGTTGCGTTCAAAATGATTTGACTTTATTTTCGCCTTGGACGAAATGACCTGCGCATGAGTGCCTCCGTTGAAAACTTTTATGCCGTCTGGCGCGAACGCTGCCGGGCCGTGAGCCTGCTGCAGGACGCCGATGGCGTGCCGCCGGAAAAACTGTTGCAAGCCGTCTGGCTGCACCAGCGGCTGCACCGCGACCGGCTCAAAACCGCGGATGGCCGCGCGGTGCGCGTGCTGCACCCCGGCTTTCAGAGCATGGCGGGCGGACCGGACTTTCGCGGCGCCGTCCTGCAAATCGGCGGGGAACCGGCCGTTTCCGGCGATGTGGAGGTGGATTTGGAGCCCGGCGGCTGGCATGGGCACGGACATGACCGTAATCCGCAGTTTGGCGGCGTCATTTTGCAGGTCGTTTGGTCGGCGGGCAAGACGCCCGGCGCGCGGCTGCCGATTTTGCCTTTGTCGGAGGTGTTGGATTCACCGCTGCCCGACTTGGCCCGGGCCTTGGAAAACGAATCCAGCCTGCCGGCCGCCTTGCGCGGGAAGTGTTCCGCCCCCTTGCAGGAACTGGATCCGGCTTCCCTATTGGCTCTGCTGACGGCGGCGGCGCAAATCCGGTTTCACAACAAAGCGGACGCCATCCTCGCCCGCGCCCGGCATGCCGGCTGGGAGCAGGCGCTGTGGGAACAGCTCTTTCGCGGCCTCGGTTACCGGCACAACGTCTGGCCCATGTTGCATCTGGCGGAAACGAAATCCCGCTGGCTGGCGGGCGCGGCGTCCCCGCTGGAAATTCAGTCGCGGCTATTGGGTGTCAGCGGTTTGCTGCCGATGGAACTGACCCGCTCGCAGAAAAGTTCCGACACTTTCCTGCGCCGGGCGTGGGACGGTTGGTGGCGGGATCGCGATGGCCTGGCCGGCTGCACCCTGCCGCGCTCGACCTGGAAATTTCACGGCTTGCGCCCGGCGAACCACCCGCAACGCCGGCTGGCGCTGGCGTCCCACTGGCTGGCGGAAGGCAATCTGGTGGCCCGCATTGAACACTGGTGCATCGCCGAAATCCCGGATCGGCGGCTGGCCGACTCACTGGCGGAGGTCTTGGCGGCGGGCACGGATGAGTTCTGGTCCTGGCACTGGACGTTTAACTCCGCCCGATTGCCCAAGGCCCAACCGTTGTTGGGCGACGCCCGGATCACTGATCTGGCTGTGAACACCGTCCTGCCCTGGCTCTGGGTGCGCGCCCGCGAAGGCGGTAATACGCGGCTGCAACGGGAAATGGAACGCCGTTTCAACGCCTGGCCCGCCGGGGAAGATAACGCCGTCCTGAAACTGGCCCGCCAGCGTCTGTTGGGAACTGCCAGTGCGAAAGCGTTGAAAGGCGCTGCGCAACAGCAGGGTCTGATGCAAGTCGTGCGGGATTTCTGTGAGCACTCGAACGCCATCTGCGCCGACTGCCGGTTTCCGGATTTGGTGCGAAGCTGGCGGGTGGTACCGGGTGGGAATGCCGCCTGAAATCCCCAACCATTCCTCTATGTGATCTCTGTTCTTTGTGGTTAATTGATTTACCGCAAAGAACACACAGAGCGCAGAGAAGGTGTCATTACACAAAATCATTCAACGCCTTTTCCAGCATTTTGAATGTTTCCTCCAAGCGCAGCACCAACGGGGACATTTTTCGCCAGTCCAAGTCAAAGGAATACGCGTTGCGGAACACATGACGGAACCGCAGGTATTCATTCAACGAGTCGTGAAGTTCTTCCGACAGCAGCGCCGGGCGGTGCGCGGTTGGCGATTTCATCCGCAACAAAAGTTCACGGTGCCAGGAATCGCCGCGCACCGGCTCGCCGTCCAACTCGACCGCCACGCGTTTAAAAATGTTTTCCACGCCGGTGTAGAATGAATGGAGCAAGGCCGCGAGCGCGGACAATTCAATTTCAGTCGGGGCTGTGGTGTGGCATTTGGCAAGCAGTCCGTGCATTCCAAGCACCAGACGCTGCAATTGTTCGCGTTCCGTGGCCTGTTGCTTGCGGAATTTATCCCACGCGGACGAGTTCATTCTCCGTGCGCAGGTGGCGGGTGAACGGCGTGTTGATGTCCAAATCAATCAAATCAACCGAGCGGCCAATCAAATCGCTTACCCGCGCGCCCATGCGATAGAAAACGGACGGAGGCAGGCCGGAAACCGCCAAGTCGAGGTCGCCAGCGGCATCATCCGTTCCTTTGGCGGCGGAACCGAAGACATAAACCTCCCGGGCGCCGGCGGATTTGAGTTCGGCGGCGGCGCGTTGGATTAAATTGTTTGCCTCGGTGCTCACACTATTTTTGATTCTGCGCCGATTAGGCCGGAAAGTCAAAAAATTCCCGGCGGATGGCGGATGGGGGGATTTAACAGCAAATGCCGATGCTCAAGGCAGTTTGCCCAAGGCGCGCAGTTTGCTTAGGATGGGTGAGTGACGATTGTCGGCTACCCGGCCAACCCAGATTTCCAATTCGCGGGCCACTTCCAGGTCATACTTCGTCTGATGGTCGTAATAGTGGGTCAGTGCCGCGTGAACTTGGGCCAGCGACAGGTGCGGATGTTGCAATACCATTTCCTCCGGGCTGGAGCCAAGCGCCAGCCAGTCCTTAACCACTTCGATCACCTTGACGTTGATGTTGTCAATCCACGCCCGCCCTTGGGCGTCGATGCCAATGTGGGAAATCGGTTCAACGGTAATCATGCTGGCAAAGTAGGGCTTTCCGGCTTTGGCCGCCAATGGGAAACGACGGGCAGGTTAACCGCACAGAACACAGAGAGCACAGAGAAGCAGACACAAAAAATCCTCTCCCTGATGGGAGAGGATGATTTGAAAACTTCGTTACTTCGCTGATGAGCCGGTTACGGCTTGATTTCCAAATTCGCGAACGGCGTGCTCAGGCCATCGGCGGCCGGTTCGGTCCCGACAATCACCTTGGGCTTGGCGTCCGACGGCTTGGCGTCCGGGGCGTGATGGGCGGCGACCGCTTTGTTGGCGGAATTCGCGGCGGGCTTGGCATCTTCCTCGTCCTCATCCTCGTCCTCGTCATCTTCGTGATGCAGGGCGGCCACTTCGCCAACGTGCGGGTTTTTGGCCCGTTTGGCGCGCGGGAGCGGGCTGATCATCAGATTGATGGCGCGACCGACAAGCTTGGGTTGGAAATCGGGGTGCCCGAAGGGCGCGATTTCCTCGATAAATTTGTTGATGACCTGAAAACCGACCTCGGTATGGGCCATTTCGCGGCCGCGGAACTTGAGGGCCACTTTGACCTTCATGTCTTCGCAGAGGAAATTGACGGCGTGCACCACCTTGATGCCCAAGTCATGGGGATCAATGCGCGGGCTGAGCTGGACTTCCTTGACCGTGGAAGCATGCTGATGCTTCTTGGATTCCTTCTCCTTTTTGGCCAGCTCATAGCGGTATTTGCCAATTTCAATGAGGCGGCACACCGGTGGCACGGCAGTGGCGGCAATCTCTACCAGGTCTACCCCGTGCTGCCGCGCCAGATTCAAGGCGTCGTTCAGCGGGATAACCCCCAGCTGTTTACCATCCGGCCCGATCACACGCACTTCGCGGGCACGGATCTTGCCGTTCACGCGCATTTGCGAGCTGGAGTTGGTGTTACGTTGAGAGGGGTAAGGGCGACTCAAGCGACCCTCACCGGTTGGGACTGAATTATGATGTATGGCATCAAAACTATCGTCTGGCTAATAGATACAATACATACTTTTTAAGCAATTCCGGGTTGGTCTGCAAGCAAAATCATTAACAATCTCATGCCGGGCGGCGAAACGCCTGCACGCTGGCCACGAAATCATCGGGCACGCCGAAGTCAAATCGCTCCGCTCCGGCCATCTCCAAGGCCAGGTAACCTTCGCGCTGCCGCTGGATTTCCTGGGCCCGGGTCAGTTGAAATTCGCCGTTGTCCCGGACGTCGTTCCGGATCATCTCAGCGAGGATATCATAGATGCCCGGCGCGAGCAGATGCATGCCAAACCAGCCCAGCCAGGTTTCCGGCGGCAAGTCATTGACGTGCAATTGCTCCCGGGCGACCGCCACGGCGGGTTTTTCGATGATGAGGGAGACGTCAATCAGGCGCGGATTATCGGTTCGGCGCCGGCCGGCGATGGTGCCGTAGCCCTTCAATTCGCCGGCGGAAATGCGGTTCACGGCGGAGACGCTCCGGCCGCCGGAAACGGTGGCCATGTCGGCCAGTTCCCGGTACGGGGAGAGGGGATGGCCGCGAAAAAGGTGGTCGCCCAGCCCGAGCAGCACCATTTCGCCCCCGGCAAAGCCCCGGGTCTGGAAAACGGCGTGGCCGTAGCCTTCCTGCTGGTGTTGCACGGCAAAGGAAACGCGTTGGGCAAACCCGCGCATTTGTTCCGCCTCGCGGAGCAGGGCGGGGTATTTGGCGAGGCGTTTGAGATAATTATCATCCGGCCCGCGCAGGTAGTTCTGCACCATCTCATCTTCGCCGGGTTGGGTGATCAGGCAAATCTGTTCGATGCCGGCGGCTTCCAGTTCCAGCAGGTGGTAATGGAACAGGGCGCGGGCGATGCCATCGCTGCCCACCACGGGAAACAGCTCCTTCTTGACCGCGTGGGAGGCGGGAAAGTGGCGGGTGCCAAGCCCGGCGATGGGGATGACGGCTTTGCGGACGGGGCGATGGTTCGGCTGGCTCATATTTTTGTGCTCGATTGGGGCGTCAACCCCTCACCCGGCCTTTGGCCACCTTCTCCCCATCGGATGGGGAGAGGGAAGGGGTGAGAGGTGATTGGAAGGTTTTCACACATCAAACCGCTGCCAGCCCTTGGCGCCAAAGGTATAGCGCTTGGCGCCGAACTGAATGGCCCCCGGGGACGTGCCTTCAAAGATATCCGGCATGCCGCCCACGCGGCGGGAATATTCGGTGGCAATCTGCGGGATGTGTTCCTTCAAGGCGGCGATATCACCGAACACGGCCACGGTGCCGCCGGTGCCGCCGCCGGTGATTTTGGCGCCGTACAGACCGTTCTTGGCACCGCGTTTGCGCACGGCTTCCACCAGAAAATCCACTTCCGGCACCGAGAGATTGCAATTCTTGGCGTAGCTTGCGTGCGCGCCGTACATGCATTCACCGGCGGTGACGAGGGCCTGCGCGTCGCCGCCCTTGGCGGCTTTGAGGGCGGCGATGAATTTCAGGACCCGCTCATTTTCGGTGATCGGATGGCGGGTGGGACCCTGCACGCGGTAGGTGGCGTCCGGCTGGATGGTCGTCACCGGGTCATCGTGGGTCTTGTAACGGCCGAGAAATTCCGAGCCCAGCATGGTTTCGGGAATCTTGCGCTCGTATTCGATTTCAAATTCCTCCGACGAAACCTCGGTTAGATAGTTGACCGGGGCACGGCCGGTGGCGGCGCGAACTTCGTTGATGATCTTCTTGCCCATGAACGCCCCGATGCGGACGTTGCCATAGGCGTTGCCCGCCACGGAATGGCGCACCATGGAATTGATGCCCACAAAACCCGTGCCCGGGGGAATTTCCACTTCGCCCACCACGGCGCCGGGCCGGCACAGGATGTGCGTGAGCTGGCTTTCGCGGCCGCTGGCCACGGCAATCTGATCCATGATGCCGCAGGGCGCGCCGACGACATGGTTTTCCGCCATCTGCCCCAGGCGGGCGATGCGCGCGCCATCCAGCTTCAGGCCGAGGTAGGCGTTCAGGCAGGACAGCGTGCCGATTTCCACGGCGGCGGAACTGCCGATGCCCACATTCATCGGCACCGAACTCAACAACAGAAAGCTGAAGCCGTAGGGCAGGGCGACCGATTCCTCCTTGAGCAGCGTAAAAATACTTCCGCCAATGTAGGCGGCCCAGGCGGCGATGGGATTGGCGTGGCAGATCTCCCGCACCTGGGCGTAATTGCCGACGGCGTCCCCGGAGGTGAAATAATCCAAAGGAATGCGCGTTTCCACCGGCAGGCTGCGGCCGCCGGTTTGGGCGGAGCGGATGCGCAGTGTGCGGTCGGTACGGGCCTGGAGGGCCATCAACATGCCACGGCCGAGGACGGTTTCGCAGACATTGGAGCCGGAGTAATCGGCGATGCCGCCCATGACGTCGAGGCGGGCGGGGACGCGGGCAACCCAGACTTCCCCGCTGTTGAAATAACCGGCAAAACCGGTGGGATCACTGTTCGGCTTGCGCAACAGTTGTTCGAATTCGGCAACCTCAAACGGAATGGCACTCATACTTGGATTCTGACCTGATTTTGCCAACAGTACCCACAAATCACCCAAGAGGTCACGCACTAAACATTAATGATGATGGCGGAAAAGGCGGTTCCGGTTGCGGAACAGGTACCAGACAATGATCACGTTGACGATCAGGACCAGCGTCAGGCCGATTTTGGGGTGGGCCATGATCCTATTCGGGGCAATTTCGGAGGTGGCCGGATGTTGCCGGACGATTTCAAAGATTTCGATGGGAATGAAAAACGCGGATTCCCCGATGGCCAGCCAGATGGCCCAGGCGGCGCGCAAGGCCAGCCCCAAACCGCTGCCAAACAGGAACAATCCGTAGATCAGGGTGCCGGAGGCGAAAACCTTTAAATTAGCCGGCGTATAGGTGTCCAACTGGTCGCCAATGGCCGCAAAGAAACGCTTTTCCGGATCGAGATGCACCCAGCGCAGGACGTTGTCGAATACGTCCCCCAGATTGTGTCCGGAGAGCGCAAAAATCCCGGCGGCCAACAGCAGCACAATTAAGCCTTTCAACAGCTTGAACCCCGCTATCAAATAAAGCGTGGGAGCCTTGGGCGCAGTTGTTTTGCTTTTGTCCGAATCGTTACTCATCAACGTATCTTAGACAGCAGCCAGCCCAAAAGTTCAGAAATTTTGAGTCTTTCTTGCCGTCCATCATCCCGGTGCCGGATGGTAACCGTGTCCAGCAACTCGGGCTTCTCGCCCAAGGTGTCGAAATCAATGGTCAGACAGTAGGGCGTGCCGGCCTCATCCTGACGGGCATAGCGTTTGCCAATGGACCCGCTGTCGTCGTAATAGACATTCATCCACGGACGCAGCAAATCCCGCACTTCGAGGGCCTTTTTTACGAGTTCCGGCTTGTTTTTCAGCAACGGCAGAATACCCGCCTTGATGGGGGCCACGCGCGGATGAAACTTCATCGTATAGATGGTTTCACTCTTGCCCTTGTCGTCCGTTTTCACGGTCTCGGTATAGGCGTTCGTGATGAGCGCCAGAATCAGGCGATCCACCCCGGCGCTGGGTTCGATCACGTGCGGGATATATTGTCCCTTGGCCAAGCCGTTCGCGTCTTCCGTGGCCTGCTTGGCGGCGGGCTCGGCTTCCACGCCACTCTTGGTGAGATACCGTTTGCGGTTCTCATAATAGCGGCGCCAGAGGTCGTCCTGCTTTTCCTTCGGGAGTTTGGTCCAGGCCGTGCGCAGTGCGTCGTCAAACACGCCCATCGGCTTGCCGGAGAAACGGGCATGTTGGCTGAGATCGAAATCGCTGCGGGCGGCAATGCCTTCGAGTTCTTCGCCCCGCAATTCACCCTTTTCATCACGTTTGCTGAAGGGAAATTTGAAGAGGATGTCCACGCAGGCGCGGGCGTAATGCGCCAGCTCCTCCGGCGTTTGCCGGTGGAAGCCGAGGGTGTCGCGCGAGAGGCCGATGCCTTCATAGAAGCGCACGCGTTCCTCCACCCAATATTGATGCCACGCCTGCCAGCCCCAGTTGGGCTGCGGTTCGCCGGGATGGCCGGTCTCGGGCACGGTCTGCACGCTGCCGCAGATGGCTTCCACGGCTTCGTCGGGCTTGATGAAAAATTCCAGTTCCATCTGCTCGAATTCGCGGGAGCGGAAGGTGTAATTGCGCGGCGTCACCTCGTTGCGGAACGCCTTGCCGATCTGGCCGATGCCGAACGGCACCGACTGGCGCGAGGTTTCCAGCACGTTCTTGAACTGCGCGAAAATCGCCTGCGCGGTTTCCGGGCGGAGATAGGCCACGTTGTCTTCGCTTTCCACCGGACCTACGTAGGTCTTGAACATCAGGTTGAACGGGCGCGGCTCGGTGAGTTCCGTGGAACCGCAACTGGTACACTTGGTGCCGGCGGGTAAAACATATTTGCCGTCCGCGCCCTTGGTGAGCGTCAGATACTGGTCGTCGCACAACTGGTCCGCGCGAAAGCGTTTCTTGCACTTTTTGCAATCGCACATCGGGTCGCTGAAGGTATCGACATGGCCGCTGGCCTTCCAGATGGCGGGGGACATGATGATGGTGGCTTCGAGGCCGGCCACGTCTTCGCGCTGGCGGGTCATGGTGTTCCACCACAGCTCCTTCACGTTGCGCTTGAGCTCCGCGCCGAGGGGACCGTAATCCCAAAAACCGTTGATACCGCCGTAAATTTCCGAGGATTGAAACACAAAGCCGCGCCGCTTGCACAGCGACACGATCTTTTCCATCTGCATGTTTTCTTTAGGTTCGGCCATAAAAGGGATAGTGAGTGTTTGCCAATTGCGCGAGGAAATCAATCTTTTAGAACCTGACATTATTCATTCGGTGACATGGTTGGTGGTTTGGCGTCTGGTAGCATGGCAACGCCAAGCATAAGCGGAGCGCGGCTGTCTCAGCCGCAGCGTGCCGCCAGACCGAGCCGGCTTGTACTGCTCACGCCCCTCGCTGTTCCGCCAACACGGTGCGCGCAAACTCCGCGCCACCTGGCCTGGCCACGCGCTGCGGCTGAGACAGCCGCGCTCCTGCCAATGCGTGATTTTCACGCATGGCGCGTGAAAATTTCACCCAAAGCGGGGTTTGGTGGATTTGGGAGAGTCAAAAACAAGGGGTTTTGCGGGTTTTGCCATTGGCATCGGGATTGCTCTTACTCGCTCAGTAATCTGGATGACTTGCGACGCCTTTGAGTAAAGTCGTCGGCCTGCTCCAGAGGAAGCAACAATAAACAACAACAACAATTATGAAACAAACGAACCAAAAGAAAGCGTTTACGCTGATCGAACTGCTGGTCGTGATCGCGATCATCGCGATTCTGGCCGCCATGCTCTTGCCCGCGCTCGCGGCCGCCAAGCGCAAAGCCCAACGTATTAACTGCGTCAACAACCTCAAAGAAGTGGGTCTGGCGTTCAAGATCTGGGAAGGTGACAACAACGACCGTTATCCCATGGCCGTCTCCGGCGCCCAAGGCGGTGCCTCCGAAAACGTGTACTCGGGCGGCGGTGCCGGTACCTACGCTGCCAATAAATCCGGTGTGTGCGTCATCTTCGGTGTGATGTCCAACGAACTGAGCACGCCCAAGATCCTGTATTGCACCTCGGATTCCGGTGCGAATCGCCAGGCGGCCACGAACTTCGTCCAGCTCATTTCGCCGGTTGCCAATGGTGCCACGCCGTACTACAACGCTCCGCTGGTGAACCAGCAGTCCGTCAGCTACGCGATTGACGGTGATGCGGCTGATGCCTATCCCCAGATGATCCTCTCGATTGACCGTAACGTCGGTCAGGCCACCACCGTTGGCGGCATCCCCACCACCACCAACACGGTTGCCAACCCCACCTCCATGGAATGGACGTCCCAGAAGTTCTGGGCTTTCAGCCAGAATGATCTGCACCAGAAGGCCGGTAACCTCGGTCTCGCGGACGGCAGCTGCGCGCAGGTCAGCTCCTCGGCGCTCCAGACGGCTTTGATCAACTCCACGAACTCGGCCTCGACCACGACGCCGTACTTCAACTTCCCGAACTGATCAGTTCCTGATTTAACACCACGAGGCATCCGCAAGGATGCCTCGTTTTTTGTTTTCCGGGAGGGATTTAACCGCACAGAACGCATAGAACCCAAAGAAATAAGGGGAAACATCCAGCAACCAACCCTGCTTATCCGGTTGGTTGCCAAACTGAAAACCAGGGGCGGGAAATAAACGCGGACGCAAAGCCCGCAGAGCCGCGCGGAGAAAACCTTTCCCAGACCGGCGGTGTGGTAGCCAAACTGGTTGAGACTCATCGGTTCCATCTCAGCGTTTCTCTGCGCTCTCTCGGTCTCTGCGTTTTGTTCCCGTTTGGCAAATAACCGGATAAGCAGTCAACCAATATTTAACGCCAGCGCAAGGACAAGCCTGCTTTTCTTTGTGTTCTATGCGTTCTGTGCGGTTAATTCTTTCCGGCGGTGGGCACGAAAAAAGCCGGAGGTTTTTAGCCTCCGGCTTGGGGGTGAAAAACAACTTAATTCTTCTTGCGCTTCTTGGGGGTCGGGCGGACGGCCGGCAGGGCTTCGGGCAGGTCGTAGCCGATCTTGTCTTCCAGAATTTCGCGCAGGGCGGTGTCGGCCGCGCCGGTGCCGGCGGGGACGTCCACGAGCGGACGGTTGAAGCCGCCGTTGCCGGAATTCAGCTGGCGCACCCGGCGGGACACAATGTTCACCAGGACGTTCGGGTTGCCGACGCGTTCGACGGCACGTTTTGCAAGTTCAGCGTTCATTAGATAAAATCGAGCTGGTTATATTACGCCAAACCGGCTCCGGCGCAACCACAAAATCATTAAAAATTCCCTTCAAAAATGCCGCCGTTTCCGGCATTTTAAGCTGATACGTTATGGCTTCCCAAAAAACGCCGTTTGATTTGAACCAGTATCTGGTCACCCGCACTGAAACCGTCAACCGGGCCATGGACCGTTTCCTGCCCTCGGAAAAGACCCGGCCTGTGACCATCCACAAGGCCATGCGCTATTCCATTTTTGCCGGTGGCAAGCGGATGCGTCCGGCCCTCCTGCTGGCGGCGGCGGAAGCCTGCGGCGGCAAGCCGGCGGATGCCCTGCCGCTGGCCTGTGCGGTGGAATGTATTCACACCTATTCGCTGATTCACGATGATCTGCCCGCGATGGACAACGACGATTTTCGCCGGGGCAAGCCGACCAGTCACAAGGTGTTCGGCGAAGGCATTGCGGTGCTGGCCGGGGATGCGCTGCTGACGCAGGCGTTTGAGATTGCCGCGCAGGCCAAGGGTTGGCCGCGCTATCCGCATCGCGAACTGATCTTGGAAATCGCCCGGGCCTCCGGTTCATTGCAGTTGGTTGGCGGTCAGGTGGCCGACCTCGAAGGCGAAAACAAAAAGCTCTCCGTGGCGGAACTGCGCTACATCCATGAGCGGAAGACGTCCGCGCTCCTGTGCTGTTCCGTCCGTCTCGGCGGCATGAGCGCGAACTGCACGCCCGCGCAGTTGCAGGCGCTCACGGACTTCGGCTACCACGTCGGCCTCGCGTTCCAGGTGATTGACGACATCCTCGATGTGACCCAGACGAGCGAGCAGCTCGGCAAAACCGCCGGCAAGGATGTGGCGGTGCAAAAGGCCACGTATCCGTCCATTGTGGGCTTGGAAAAATCGCGCAAGATCGCCGCGCAACTGACGGACAAGGCCTTTGCCGCGCTGAAAATTTTCAAGGGCCGCGCCGAGGCGCTGGAAGGCATTGCGCAGTATTTGCTGAAGCGGGACAAGTAAGCGGGGCCGGTGATCTCAAATTTAAAATTTGGGATTTCAAATTGAAAAACAAATCAGCCGCCCGGGGCGAACCCGCCGGCGGCTGATTTATTGAAACTGGCGGTTGACGCGGCTTAGCGGGTCAATTGGATGGCGATCTCTTTTTCGAGTTCGTGGGTCAGGTTCTGGTCGCGAAAGCCGTATTTGGTGCGGGCCTGCACATCCACCTGGGTCGTGGTCGTATCCACGGAAGCCACGCGCACCCAGACGGTCCGCTGATCCACCTTGGCTTCGAGCGAGCGGACGACATTGGTGCTGTCATGCGGCACGTATTCCTTTACGAGCACGCCGTTGCTCTGGATTACGGAAAGGGCGGCGGCATAAACCTGTTCGGGGGTGCGCTGGTAGCGGCCGGCCATGGAGTCCTGGCCAAAGCTGGAGGCAAAGGTGTGGGTGTCGGACACGGTGCTGACGCAACCGGTGCCAATGAGGGCCGCAGCGGCCAAAAAAGCGAAAATGGTCTTTTTCATACTTGCCTCAATGCAACCGAAAACGCCCCGCAGGTCAAGCCGATTCGCAGGGGAGGGCCGCTCCGGCCGCAGCGCGCGCGGCTGCGCCCCGCTTTTTGAGCCGCAATATTTGAAACTTTCGGCCGGCGCCGGTTTTTGATACAAGACGCTATGCCGCAGTTTTCCTACAAGGCCCGCAAACGTTCCGGTGAGTTGCTCGAAGGCGCGCTGGATGCCGCCGACCGGGCGGCCGCGCTGACGCAGATTCAACGGCTGGGGTTGTTTCCCCTGTCTGTGGAGGCGGCGCGTGCCGGCGCGTCCGGCGCGGCGACGCCCGGCGCGGCGGCGGGCATCAAGCTTTCCTCCTTCCTGCCGCAGTCCATGCGCGAGTCCATGCAGCAGCAGCGCAAGCCCAAGTTGCAGGAACTGGCCAACTACACCACCCAGCTCGCCAATCTGCTGCACTCCGGCATGCCGCTGACGGTGGCGCTGGGCAGCATGGTGAACCTGGAATCCAAGGGCATCCCCTCGGAAGTCAGCAAGGAACTGAAGCAGGAGGTCACCGCCGGGCGCAGCATGTCCGACGCCATGGCCCGCCAGCCCCGCATTTTTTCCGATCTCTACGTCAACATGGTGCGCGCCGGCGAGCAAAGCGGTTCGCTGGTGCAGGTGCTGCGCCGCATGGCCGCGCATTTTCAGCAGTTCGCCGCCGTCCAGTCGAAGGTCACGGCCGCGCTGATTTACCCGGCCCTCGTCTCCTGCCTCGGCGTGGGCATCGTGGCCTTCTTCATGTTCTTCATGCTCCCGCGGTTCACGGATATTTTCTCCGGGTTCAACATTGAACTCCCGCTGCCCACCCGCATGTTGATGGGCGGCAGCGCCCTGCTGCTCAAATTCTGGTGGCTGCTGGCAATGCTCATCATTGCGGCGGTGGTGATGTTCAAACGCTTTTCCTCCAGCGAAAGCGGCGCCCGGAAACTGGATGTCTGGCGCCTGAGAGCCCCGCTGTTCGGCAAGGTGATGCGCTTGAATGTGTTTGGCCAGTTTGCGCGCACGCTCGGCACGTTGCTGCAAAACGGCGTGCCGCTGCTGACGGCCCTCAAGATCACCGAACAGGTGATGACCAACCGGCTCATCAAGGAGGCCATCGCCAAAACCCGCGAAGCCGTCACCGACGGCAAAACCCTCGCGCAACCGCTGGCGCAGAGCAAGGTGTTCCCGCAATTGATGGTGGACCTCGTCCGCATCGGCGAGGAAACGGGCGACGTGCCCGGCGCGCTCAACAATCTCGCGGACACCTATGAGGGCGAATTGGATATCGCCTTGCGCCTGCTCACCCAGCTCATCGAACCCATCCTGATCATTGCCATGGCCGTGATCGTGGGCTTCCTGCTGCTGTGCGTGATGCTGCCCATGTTCAGCCTGATTTCGCACATCAGCTCCACCACCGCCAAATGACCGTTGCGCCGCGTTCCAGACCAGGTTCGCCCGGTTTCACCCTGATTGAAATCATGGTGGTGATTGCCATCATGGGCCTCGTCATCGCCATGGGCATGCCCTCCATCATCACCGCCTTCAAGCGCGAAGGCATGCGCAAGGCCATCTACGATGTCGAGGAAGTCTGCCGGAACGCCCGCGCGCAGGCGATTTTCGGCAACAAAACCACCTGCGTTTATTTTTATCCGCAGCCGGCCGACCGGCGGTATCAGCTTGGCGGCGACCCCGTGGTGGGCGGCGCGGCGCTGGCCGATGTGGCTTCCACTTCCACCACCTCCGCCGGCGGCAGCGAGACCAGCGGCGTATTGCCCGAGGGCGTGCAGATGGACATGCTGGATATCAACCTCCAGGACTTTGCCGAATCCCCGTGGGGCCGGGTCCGATTTTTTCCGAACGGCACCTGCGATGAAATGGTGCTGGTGCTCCAATACAAGGATCAGTTCCGCAAGATCACGCTGGAATATTCCACCGCCATGACCGATGTGACGGAGGTGAACAAGTGAAGGTGAACGGCCAACCCCGCGCCCGCGCCGCGTTTTCGCTCATCGAGGTGATGATCGCCATTGCCATCTTTTTCGGCGCGCTGTTCGTCATTCTGGGGCTTGTTTCGGGATCGCTGTCCGGGGCGCGGCATCTGGAGCGTCCGCTGCTGGATGCCAGCGTGGTGGCCTCCCAAATGTCCCTGACGAACAAGCTCTCGGAAGGCGGCAGTTCCGGCGATCTCGGCGACCTGCTGGGCAGCGCCTACAATGGCTGCGAATGGGACGCCCAGGTGGTGGAAGTGCAGAGCAACAAACTGTTCGGCGCGGAAATCGTCCTGCACGGGCAGGAAAGGGGCAAGCCGGTGGAATCGAAAATGACGATCCTCCTGTTCCGGCCGGATTCCCCCGCCGGCAGCCTGGAAGGAGCAACGGTGCGCCGATGAAGCTGTTCGCTCAATATTCGCAGCCAGCCTTGCCCGTAGCGGCAGGCATCCTGCCTGCCGTGGAGCCGGTGCTTCCAGCCCGGCGGGAAGACCTCCGCCCGACTGGTGGCGGTGGAACAGTTCGAGCAGGTTCAGACGTGGGCGACGCAAACCCGGGTGGCAGGATGCCGCCCTCCACGTCAGGCCGGGAGGCCCGACGCTACGCTTCGCGCCAGCGCGGTTTTACGCTCGTGGAAATCCTCGTGGCCCTCGCCATCCTGGGGATGATCGTCTCCGCCATTTATGCCACGTGGATTCTGATTCTCCGCTCCTCGGCCATGGCCCAGTTCGTGGCCGCCCGCGCCCAGCGCGAGCGCATCGCCGTCCGCACCGTCGAAGATGCCCTGATCTGTTCGCAGTCCTTTCAGGCCTCGATGAAGTATTACAGTTTCATCGTGATCAACGGCGAGGAACCGATCCTCAGTTTTACCGCGCGCGTCCCCGAGGTTTTTCCCCGCAACGGCAAATTTAACGACATGAATCTGCGCCGCCTGAACTTCACCCTGGAAGAAGGCACGGGCGAGGAGCACGGCAAAAATTTGGTGCTGCGGCAGAATCCCATCCTGATGGACATGGACGAGGATGAGAAAAAATTTCCGCTCGTGCTCGCGCATGGCGTGAAAACGTTTGGCGTGGATTGCTGGGACACCAACAAGCTCGACTGGGTGGAGGAATGGGACAACACCAACGCCATTCCGCCCGTGGTGCGCATTCGTTTGCAACTGGACGGCGACGCCAATGCCGCCGATGCCACCGCCTTGACCGTGGTGCGCCTCGTGGCGATGCCCTGTGAAATGATGCCGGCCAACATTCAGATGCCCAACGGCGGCGGCCCGGGCGGACCCGGCGGACCCGGATTGCCCGGCGTACCGGGTGGTCCCGGCGGCCTGCCGCCGCTCAACCCGGGACGGGGACGTTAAATGAACATTTCCTCGCGCAAATCAACTTTTGCTTCCGCCGGCATCGCGCTCATCGTGGTGATGATCTCGGTGGCCGTGCTTTCCGTTTTGGCGGTGGGGCTGGCCCTGATGATGAAGACGGAAATTCGCCTGGCGCAGAATGCGGATTCCGAGGAACAGATTTACTGGCTGGGCCGCTCCGGCGTGGAACTGGCGCGCTGGGTGCTGGCGCAGGAAGCTTCCATTCCCAACGAACCGTATGATTCGCTCAATCAGATCTGGGCGGGCGGTCCCGGCGGCATGGATGAGACCAACAGCCCGCTGAACGGCGTTTCCCTGCAGGACTATCAGGTGGGCGAGGGAACCGTCTCGCTCAGGATCATTGACCTCGAACGCAAGGTGAACATCAATTCCGCCGACCCGGTGCTGCTGCGGCAGGCCTTTACCGTGATGGGCGTGGATGCCAATGATGTTTCCACGCTGGTGGATTCCATTGGCGACTGGATTGATCCCGACGATCTGCCGCGCACCGCCGGCGCGGAGAGTGATTATTACCAGAGCCTTTCGCCGGCCTACCTGGCCAAAAATGGACCGCTAGACGATTCGACCGAATTGCTTTATATAAAAGGTGTGACGCCGGAAATGTACTGGGGGCCGGCCGCCGGCCAGCATACCGGCACGGGCGTCCATCAGAAGCTGGGCTTTGGCAATGCGCCCGGGCAGGAGCCGCAGTACGCGTTTGGCATGGTGGATGTGTTCACGCCGTTTTCCTCCGGCCGCATCAACATCAACACCGCCGATGCCAACGTCCTGCAAATGATTCCCGGCGTGGATGAAAACACCGCCCAGGACATCATCAAGGCCCGGTCCGGCCCCGATGGCGTGGACGGTACGGTGGATGATACGCCGTTTCGCAGTCCCGGCGAACTGGCCAAGGTGGACCAGCAACTCGCGCAGCAGGCCGGTCGGTTTTGCGATGTGCGCAGCCATACGTTTGAAGTTCACGTGACCGCCCATTACGGCAACGCCCAGCGCGAATTTATCGCCATCATCGTCCGCAATTCCAACAAAGATGTGCGCGTGGTCGGCTTCCGCTGGAATTAGGGATTATCTGATATGTAGCAGCCAACGTAAGGAGGCTCAAATATCTTTGGAAACGCTCATTTGTTGAGAGCCTCCTTACGTCGGCTGCCACTTCCAAGAGACGCTCAACGGTTCCCGCTTTTGTTCATCAACTGCTGCTTGAAATCGGCGAGCTGCTTGTCGTAGAAATCCACGGCTTTGTTCGTGGTGGTGACGGAGGAATTGTAATTCACGAGCGTCACCATGGTGCTGTAAGTGGCGGTGTCGTGCAGCGGGATCACGGCGCGGATGCCGCCCTGCGGTCCGAGGCGGGAGTAGCAGTCGTTTTCGTGAATCTGTTTCACGACCTCGACGCGGAAGCCGAGTTTGGCGAGAAACATCTGGTAGGAATTGGTCGTGATGAGCGCGGCATTCATCAGGCCGCTGTCAATCAGCAGGCGGCTGATAACGGCCTTCAGGGCGCTGAATTCGGGGCGGGCCAGCACGCGGTCAAACCGCTGCGCCTCGGTTTCGGCCGCAACGGGCGGCGGGACGAGCGGGGCGGCAACGGGCGCGGCGGCGGTTTTGATGGTCATAAAAATATCGGCAAACGGAAAATGGGTGTGACTCGACTGCCCATTGTCGCTGATAACCCCGGGGAAGTCCATGAATGGTTTTGCGGTGCGTTGCTGCGGATGCATCCGCGCACTGCCTCCGGAGCGCCGGTCTGTGACCGGCTTATATCTCACGATTGTCGCACACGGTTGTTTTTTTACCCGTTTTGCGTAAATGGACGCGCAAAGCCGGCTGCAAGCCGGCGCTCCGGACGCTGGACGGTTCGAGGGGCAATGTCAGAATGCGCCCGCGTTGCTGATTCCGAGGGCTGCAAGCCCGCCAGGTTAAAGCCCAGGCGGGAGCGAGTCCGCGAGCGGAGGCCTGGGTACATGCCATTAAATCATGCTCCGGCCTGTAGGGCCGGCACCGCGTTAATGCCTGCCGGTGTGCCGGCCCTTCAGGCCGGGGGGCTGCGTTATAACGGTTGTCCCAGGGCTTGCGCTGCGCGCCGCACCCTGGGCTATAACCTGGCGGGCTTTCAGCCCTTGGCATTTTCCTGCCGCCGGGCGAGCCACACGGCCACGCCGCCGGCCAGTACACCCAGCACCGTGGCCATTAACAGCGTGAGGGCGAGACACAACGGTTTGTTGGGGCGGACGGGATATTTGCCGGGTTCGGCATAATCAGTAAGAGCCGCACCGGAGTTCACGGGTAGAAGTGAGCCATGCTTTTCATACTCAATTTTTTCCTTCAGCAGTTGGTGCAATTCCTGACGTTTCTCCAGTTGATGCTTTTCATTCAGGTAAGACTTGGCATTAGCTATGGCTTGATCAGGATTCTTTCCTGTGTCAACTGAACCGGATTCAATATGATGCTGCTGTTCGATCAAAACCAAGTTGCTTTGAAGGGTGTGGATTTCCTGTTCCTCGTCTTCGTACTGTGCCTGCAAAATGGCGATAGACTTTTGGGTCGCCAACACCTGTTGCTTCTGGCGGATATCAACGTAGCAGCCAGCCACGGTATTTGCGATCGCCGCCGCCTCGTTCCGATCCTCACTAAATGAGGTAATACTCACCAGCTTGGTGTTACCCACCGGAGCCAGTTGCAGGTGTTTCTTTAATAGCGCAATAGTCTCATACATTGTGAGCGTCTGCCCGCCATAATAGCGCTGCCCCCATTTGGCATTCAGATTCAAAGTGACGACCACATTGCTCAATACAATCACCGACTGCATTTCCTCAAAGGTGGTCAGGATGAAATAGGGATCATAAGTAGGTGAGTTGGTGTTAAACACAAAGTCGATGCCTCTGACGGCCGGCCAGTTATGTCCTACGACATCCGGCTGGTCATGGATGATGCTCACTCGCGCGGTGCTCGCATACATTTCCGGCAGGACGAAAGTAATGGCCGCACCGGTAATCATGACGGTCACAAACACCGCCGCAAAGACCCGCCAGAACACGCCGCGCAGGTGGGGCGATGATGCCGTGACTTTGATGGCTGGATTGGCATTCACGGATTTGAATGTGTTCAGGCCGTCGGCTTGGGGCGCGAGCGGCGCAGCCAGGAAGAGCCCCAAACCGCTAGCGTACCAGCGATGGTTCCCAGCATCGCACCGGCCACGGCACTTATCACGATATTCACCGGTTTGTTCGGCTTTACGGGGTACATGCTGGGCTCGGCATAATTGGTTATCATCCTACAAGGCTGATGCTTCCAGTCTATTTCCAGCTTAGCTTCTTCTAGCTTGGCTTCCTCCAGTTTGTTGAAGAGCCGTTTGTGTGCGTCCAACAACTGGGCCAGCTTATTCGTGTCCGGCTGGGCGCGGGCGGCTTGGATTTGGGTTTCCTCCTGCTGATAAGCCTCAGACAGGGCTTCGACTCGTTGCTTTTTCGGGCCGGTGGTAAAGGTTTCGCGATAGTCGTAATAGCATGTCGCAATGGTGTTGGCGATGCGGGCCGCCTCGTTTTTATCGTCACTGTACACGGTAATAGCAATCAACTTGGTGCCGCGAACCGGTGCCAGACTCAGGCGACGCTTGAGGATTTCCAGCGTTTCACCCGTCATCATGGTGGCTCCGTTATAATATTTTTTGCCCCATTCCACATTCAGGTTCAGGTCACTGATGACATTGCTCAGCACCAATTCGGACTGGATGACTTCAAAGGTTGTTTGAATGAAGTAAGGGTCATAATAGGATGGCGCGTTGGTTCCCCGATCCGGGGCGGTGTTGTAATCATCACGCTCCACTTTGATGCGCGCTGTGCTGGCATATAATTCGGGCAGGACGAAGGTGATGGCTGTTCCAGTTAGCAGGATAAATACGAAAACGGTGATAAAGACCGGCCAGAACGGGCTCTTGGATTTTGGCGGAGTGGACATGCGCGCTGGGGGGTAAAATGTTTCAGGGTTTGGATGTCGTTAAAACCGCCGGCTTGGGCGGCGAGCGGCGTAAAAAGGTTAAGCCCAAAACCGCCACCGTACCGGCGATGGTTCCCAGTACTGCCCCGATGATGGCTCCCAATACAATATTCAACGCTTTGTTCGGCTTTACGGGGTACATGCCGGGCTCGGCCGTATCAACGATGGAGACTAATTGCACATGTGGCAGGCGCAGTTCCAATTTGGCGGCTTCCAATTTGGCCAAGAGCAGCTTGTGCGCGTCCTGCAGTTGGGCGAGTTTATCCGCGTCGGGCTGGGTGCGGGCCGTCTGGATTTCGGCTTCCTCCTGCTGATAGGCCTCGGACAAGACGTCCACACTTTTTTCTCTGATGCCCGTGGCCAGGGCTTCCCGATAGTCGCGATAGGATTCCGCCACGGCATTGGCGATCCGTGCCGCCTCGTTTTTATCGTCATCATAGATGGTGATGGAAATCAACTTGGTGCCGCGCACCGGCATCAGGCTGATACGGCCCTTCAGGATTTCCATGGTTTCGGTCGTTTTCAGGATTTCGCCATTGAAAAACTTTTTGCCCCATTCCACGTTCAGATTCAGGCGGCTGATGACATTGCTCAGCACCAACTCGGACTGGATGACTTCAAATTCGGTTTGAATGAAATAGGGGTCATAATCTGTCCGGACGTTGACCACATTGGTTCCCCGGGCTGGAGGGGTGTCGAAGACAGCGCGCTCCACCTTGATGCGCGCCGTGCTGGCGTAGGACTCCGGCAAAATAAAAGTGATGGCGGTGGCCAAAATGATGGTGATCAGAAACACGACCATAAAGACCGTGCCGAAGGTAACGACGGAGGCGGTGGAGTTGATCCGAAAGAGTTCGGCCAGTTTGCTCATAATGGTTTTCCGGGGGTTGAGGTTGGAGAGACGTTCCCAAAGGGAGGTGTTGATGACATCGGGCAGGACGCGCAGCCAGAGTTTGGCAAGGCCCCAGTTATTTGATTCGCGCCAGGCATCCCGGCATTGATCACGAAAGACCTGGGCCATGTCTTCGCCAAACTTATCGCGATGCGCTCGCGGGTAGGCCAGCAGCAGCCGCTGAAACGTGCTTTCCGAAAGGGCGACGGCCCGCGATGTTTGGGGACGGGGCATGGCGTCAGGCGGGGCGGGGTTTGCCGAGCAACCGTTTGCCCTGCGCGACCGCCACGATGCCGGCATAGCGCTGTGCCTCGGCGCGCACCACTTTTTCACCCAAGCCGGTCAGCCGATAGTAACGACGACGTTCGTCATCCAGCGCCGGGTCCGGGCGGGCGTCGGATTCCTCGATCAATTGCGCCTCCAGCAAACGCTTGATGGTGCCATACAGCGTGCCGGGGCCCATCTTGATCTGGCCGTCCGTGCTGGCCGCCACCTCCTGCATGATGCCGTAACCGTGGCGCTCGCCATCCGCGAGCGCGAGCAGCAAATGAAACACGGCCGGGGTGAGCGGCAGAAAACTTTCGGGATCAACGAAGGGCTTTACCATTTTTATGGATGTATCTGTAACGGATATAGTGAAGCAAAATGCGCGGCCTGTCAAATGGAATTTGGATGCTTCGTTTTACGACTTGTCCGCGTCCACGCTGCGAATGGCCTCGGCCATGCTGGCAAGATGTTTTTCCAAGGTGAAACGGTTCAGGAACAACTGGCGCAGTTCACCGCCCAGATCCAGCGTGGCCAGTTGGATCAGGGATGCCGCCACCTGCTCCGGAGACTTGGCATCCACCAGACCGGGATAGCCCGGCGGCAGCATTTCCGGAATGGAGCGCCAGCGGCTGGTGATGATGGGCAGGCCGAACGCCATGGCTTCGATCAGATTTCCCGGCTGGTTTTCCGCCAGATAATACGTGGGAAAACAGAAGAGGTCGGCCTCGAACAGGGCGCGCTGTTTGCGTTCCGTGGGCACGAAGCCGAGCCGTTCAATCAATCGGTTGCCATTCCGCTGCTGGATGAACTGTTGCAACTCGTTTTCTTCCTCCGTCGAGGCTTTGCCGCCAATGATGGTCAGCCGGAACCGCAGGGGCAATCCGCGTTCGATCATTTTCTGGTTGGCCCGGGCCACGGCATCCACGGTTTCAAACACCCCTTTTTCCCGGGTACACAGGGCCAGAAAAAGGACATTCACGGTTTCCGCCCCCGGAACCGGCGACGGGCGACCGGCCAGGATTTCCCGGCGGGCGGCGCAGCGCTGGCTCCGGGCGGCGATCAAGGCCCCGGCTTCCCGGGCGCAGGGATCGGGCACGCCAATGGTTACGACCGTGATTTTCCGCGCCGTCAATTTTTCCGCGTCCCGCCGGTTGAAATCGGACAGCACAATGCTCAGTTCCGCATCCCGCAGCAACCGGTAGGTGATTTTCCGGGTGAGATGGCCGTTGCTGTTTTCGAGCCATTTGCCCAAGCCGGCGGCATGCCAGTGCAGGATGGTGGTTTTGAAAAACGGCCGGCAGAGCATAAGGCCGATCCAATCGCGGTACAGCGCCACGCGTTTCCCCGGAGCGGGGACGTAATAGATGTTTTTCACCCCGTAGCGGAACCGGCACCAGATGGCTTGGAGGCAATACCAGAAGATCAGCAGGATTTTGCCGCCCTGAAATTCGCCGATATCTTCCAAGCCCGAGGAGAACCGGGCATCCACGTGGTAACATTGAATTCCCAGCGGATGATTCCGGGGTGATCCGGGCGCACGACAATCGCCGCCAAACCCGTCCAGCATGAGCTTGACCATATAGCTCTGCCCGTGGTGTGGCGGTGGAACGTGTGCAAAGACAAGGAGTTTCATTCTGACTTTAACCCTCTGATTTTCCATTATGGTCAAAAACAGCCGACAATGAAAGCCTTTTCAACCCGAAAACGGGTAACCACGGTTGAAGCGCAGTTGCGATAGTATCCTCCCCGGCGATAGGTCCGAAAGAGAAAACTGACAATCAGAGCAATTGGATAAATAGCCTGTAAAAAAGGAAACAAATAACGTTAACGTATTATTAAATAGTCGTTTCATTCCGCATTTTCCACGAATCAGGTTTTAGCAGAGAGTTTTCGTCCGGACTTGGCCAAAATCGCGGGTTGGAATTTTTCCGTCCGCTTGGTATGCTTCGCCCTCTCGGATTATGGAGATCAAACGCGTCAATGTTCTGGGTGTCGGGCTGAGTGTGCTGAATTTGCCCTCGGCGCTGACGGCCATGGCCGATGCGGTCCGTGCGCGGCGCAAGGGGTACATTTGTGTCACCGGGGTTCACGGCGTGATGGAGGCGCAGGATAACCCCGCTTTCAAAACCATTCTTAACAATGCCTTTCTTTGCACCCCCGACGGCATGCCGATGGTATGGATGGGCAAACTGCATGGCCATAAGGAGATGAGTCGCGTCTATGGTCCGGACCTGATGCTGGATGTCTGCGCCTGGAGCGAAGCCAGCGGCTGCCGGCATTTCTTTTATGGCGGTGCGCCCGGCGTGGCAGAACTGCTCGCGCAAAAATTGCGGGCAAAGTTTCCCCAATTGGCAGTGGTCGGGTGTTTTACCCCGCCGTTTCGTCCCTTGAACGACTTGGAAGAGAAGACGTTGCAGGAACAGGTTCGCGCCGCCCGCCCGGACATCCTGTGGGTGGGGTTGAGCACGCCCAAACAGGAGAAATTCATGGCCGAATATCTGCCCAAACTGGACGTGACGCTTATGGTGGGGGTGGGGGCGGCCTTTGATTTTCATGCCGGACTGGTTTCGCAGGCGCCACGCTGGATTCAACGGTCCGGCATGGAATGGTTTTACCGGCTGTGCTGCGAACCCCGGCGCCTGTGGAAACGGTATCTGCGCAACAATCCGCTCTTTATCCTGGGGGTGTTCGGCCAGTTGACCGGCCTGAAGCGCCATCCCCTAGCCGGAGAGGGTGACTGACCGCCAATTTTCATTGCCTAATGGTGGGCACTCTGGTTGACTTAGATTCGTGACTGTGTCCGGCTCAAACGAAGTGAATCAAAAGGCAGAAGGGATGAATTTGCGACCGTACGAATACGCTTTTTTGGCGTTATTCGGAGCGGGCATGTATTATTCCGACGTGCGGGGGCCAAACTGGCCGCTGTGGCTTTTCTGCGGGTCCTTGCTGGCCGCCATTCCGGTGTTGATTTTGCGGTGCGCCGAAGAATGGCGCCAGTTGCCCAACCGTTTGCTTTTCTTTCTCCTGCTGGCGCCCTGGCTGGCCATTTTTGCGTTCTTTGGCAACCCCACCTTTGGCTATAAAGACACGCCTTCGCTATTTGGCTGGATGTTTGATGTTTACACCTCCCCGCTGAACGATGAAAAGCACGGCTTGCTGATTCCGTTTGTGGTGCTGGTGCTATATTGGTGGAAGCGCAAGGATTTGGTGGCCCGGCCGGCCGGCCTCTGGTCGCCGGCGATTGGGCTGGTGATCCTGGGGCTGCTGTTTCATTTGGTCGGCTATTTGATCCAGCAGCAACGCCTGTCCGTGATCGGTTTTCTGCTGGGGGTTTATGGTTTGACCGGTCTGGTTTGGGGCAAACACTGGTTGAAGGCCAGCGCCTTCCCGTTTTTCCTGCTCCTGTTCTGCATGCCGGTGGGTGAGCTGGCCACGGAACTGACCCTGCCTTTGCGCATCATGGTGGCGCAAATCGTGGCCATGGTGTCGCATCTGGGGCTGGCGCCGGACGTGATCCGGGAGGGCACCCAATTGATGGATTCGCAGCACACCTTCGCTTATGAAGTGGCTCCCGCCTGCAGCGGCATCCGCAGCATCGTGGCTTTGCTGGCCCTGACCACCATTTACGGATTTATCAGTTTCAAGGCGCCTTGGAAACGGGGACTCATGATGGCTTCGGCCATTCCGCTGGCCATTCTGGGCAATGTGGTGCGTCTGTGCATGACCATTATGGTTGCCGAAATGTTTGGCCAGGCGGCCGGCAAAAGCTGCGAGACCAACTTTGGTTTCATCACCTTTGCCGTGGCGATTGGTTGTGTCATGCTGATCGGCCGCTGGCTCGAAAAGGGCGAACCCCGTTCCGGTCCTCCGCCCGCCCAAACACCGGCCGCCCCCGCTACTGTGTCATGAAATCCAAACCGCTCATTCTGGGAGTTGTGGCACTGATCCTGATGGCGGCGGCCACCGGCCTGCTGGTGCAGGTGAAGTCCGGTCACAAAATGGGTCCGGCCGGGGTGAAAACCCGTCCCCTCCCCGGCACCGGCAATCTGGAAGTGTTATTGCCGGAAAATGTCCCGGGCTATACCTCCGTGGCCGAACCGGAAGCGCAAATCGTGCTGGACCGGCTGCCCAAGGACACCAGTTTTGGCCAGCGGATGTATACCGCCACGGACAAGAAATTTTGGGCGCAGGTCAACGTCGTGCTCATGGGATCGGATCGCTCCAGCATTCATAAACCCCAGATCTGCCTCACCGGTCAGGGCTGGGATTGCGATAACCAGGCCACCCGGCGCGAGCTGGTTCACATGGAAAAACCGTTTCCCTATGATCTGGAGGTGAACAAGTACGTCGCGACCAAGCAGCTTGAACAGGATGGCAAAACCCAGACCGGCCGCGGCCTGTATGTGTACTGGTATGTGGATGGGACCCACCACACTGCCAAACAATGGCAATGGATGTCGGTGTGGATGCCGCAAGATTTGATTCTGCACGGCCTGCTGGAACGGTGGTCCTATATCTCCTTTTTCACGGTCTGCGCGCCGGGCCAGGAGGAGGCAACATTTGAGCAGGTGAAAAAATTGATGGCGGCCATTGTGCCGCAATTTCAAACCGTGCCCGCCGCGATTCAGAAGTAAACCTTGAGCTGAGATGATGGCAACATGTTAAGACGCGACCGACTGATTCGAATGCAGGTGCATCAACTGGCTGATGCATTCATTCTCGTAGCCTGTTTTTGGGTGGCCTGCTCGCTGCGCGCGATTCCGTCCTTTGCCGGGGCGTTTGGCCTGGACGACATTTCCATTGATGCCTTCAAAAATTCCTACTGGCTGTACTTCGTTCTGGCGGCCACCGGGCCGCTGATATTTGAGTCGCAAGGAGTCTATAATAACCCGATCTGGGCCTCCCGCCGGCTGACTGTCTGGTCGCTGCTCAAGGGTTGTACGATTGCCGCCATCAGCCTGGTGCTGGTGGCGTATGTTTTCCATCTGCCCATTCCCCGCGGCGTCATGGTGTTTTTCGGGATCATCGGTTTCATCATGGTCTGGGGGAAGCAGGAGATTGTCCGGCTGATGCTGCGCAGCCGGATGGCCCGGGACCAGATCAAGCGGCGGCTGGTTTTGGTGGGGAGCGACAAGGAAATTACCCGGATGCGGTACGATCTGCGCGAGCAGGCCCGGGACAGCATCGAAGTGGTGGGCACGCTCAACCTGGTGGATGCCCCGGTGCAGAAGCTGATCGAACTCCTGCATGAACAATCCGTGAGCGGGGTGCTGATCAGCGCGCGGCACGCTTACTTTGAACGGGTCGAAGCCGTCATCAAAGTGTGCGAATTGGAAGGGGTGGAAGCCTGGCTCGAAGTGAATTTCTTTGGCACCCAGATTGCCCGCGCCAGTTTTGATGAATTGTGCGGCCACCCGGTGGTGGTGTTCCGTTCCGCTCCCGAGACTTCCTGGCAGATGGTGGCCAAACAGCTTGTGGATTTCTTTGGTTCGCTCACTTTCCTGCTGATCCTGTCCGTCCCCATGCTGCTGATCGCCTTGGTGGTCAAATTGACCTCGCCGGGGCCGGCCCTGTTCCGGCAGCAACGTTCCGGCATCAACGGCCGGCCCTTTACCATCTTCAAATTCCGGACCATGGGCACCAATGCCGAGCAGTTCAAACATGAACTGGCCGCCATGAACGAAATGTCCGGCCCCGTGTTCAAAATCACCAACGATCCCCGCATCACCCCCATCGGCAAATTCCTGCGCAAATATAGTCTGGATGAGCTGCCGCAGCTCCTGAATGTGCTGCGGGGCGAAATGAGCCTGGTCGGGCCCCGCCCGCTGCCGGTGGATGAGGTTCGCCGGTTCAATGATTTCGCCCACCGCCGCCGCCTGAGTGTCAAACCCGGCCTGACCTGCCTCTGGCAGATCAAGGGTCGCAACCGGATCACCAGTTTCGATGACTGGGTTCGCCTGGATTTGGAATATATTGATAACTGGTCACTTTGGCTTGATGTCTCCATTCTGTTCCGTACTATCCCCGTGGTTGTTTTGGGGACCGGTGCCAAATAGCAACCGGTTCCCGCCCATCATTCAACAAAAATAATACCCGTGGCTAAAACCAAATCCCCCCAACCGACTTCCGTCGTTACCGGCGCGGCCGGTTTTCTTGGTTCGCATCTCACCGACCTGCTGCTCTCCCGGGGACACCGGGTGATTGGCATTGATAACTTCGTCACCGGCAGCGTGGACAACATCGCCCATCTGGGCGGCAACCGGAACTTCAAATTCATCCAGCAGGATGTCACCGAATTCATCTTTCTCGATGAACCCGTGAACTATGTCTGGCACTTCGCCTCGCCGGCCAGCCCGATTGATTATCTCGAACTGCCGATCCAGACGCTGAAGGTCGGTTCGCTGGGCACGCACAAGGCCCTGGGCCTGGCCAAGAACAAAGGCGCCCGCTTTCTGATCGCCTCCACCTCGGAAATTTACGGCGATCCCCTGATTCATCCCCAAGTGGAAGAATATTGGGGCAACGTAAACACCATCGGACCGCGCGGCTGCTATGACGAAGCCAAGCGTTTCGCCGAGGCCATGACCATGGCCTACCATCGCGAGCACAAGGTGGAAACCCGCATTGTCCGCATCTTCAATACCTACGGTCCCCGTATGCGCCTCAAAGACGGCCGCGTAGTGCCCGCCTTTGTCAGCCAGGCCATCAAGAACAAACCGGTTACCGTGTTCGGCAACGGCTCCCAGACTCGCAGCTTCTGCTACGTGTCCGACCTGATCGAGGGCATCTACCGGCTGATGATGAGCGATTACGATCTCCCCGTGAACATTGGCAATCCCACCGAGATGACCATGCTCCAGTTTGCGGAGGAAATCATCCGGTCCACCGGGTCCAAGAGCAAAATCGTCTTCAAGCCGCTGCCCCAGGACGACCCCAAGCAACGCAAGCCCAACATCACCAAAGCCAAGTCCATACTGAAATGGGAACCCAAGGTGGCCCTGGCCGAGGGGCTCAAAGACACCATCGCCTACTTCCGCACGAAGGTTTGAGGGCGGAGCGCGTTCCGTCCGGAGCGCGGCTGTCTCAGCCGCAGCATGCCGCCAGACCAAGTCGCGTTGAACTTTGCAGGCTCTCGCTGTTCCACCAGCAAGGGAAAAGGGTCAGTCAATGCTAATGTGCTATTTCCATAAGGCGGGCCGTCAGCCAGGAACAGTGCTGTTGCGGCCCCAATTTTATGAATTAGTGCCCTGTTCGTGAAATTCGTGTCCGGCCCTTTCCCGCCCCTTGTATTTTCAAAACCCGTGCCATATTACCCGGTTGGAGGTTTACATGGTAAACTCACCGTCACGGCCAAACCTGCGCCCGCTTTCCCCGGTGGAATGCGGCGTCATGCCGCCGCATCCCCGCTCGGGGTGGGGACGGCTTGTCCCCACAATCGAGCTTGCTGGATGTGTTCCACGCAATTCCGCCGTCACCCAAGCCCAATCAAGGCAAAAACCCCAGTAATCGTGCCTGATCAAGGCATATCAAGGCATCAGCCAAAAAACGCGATGAAATGTTTAGGCGCCTATCCGAGCTTTGGACCAATCAGAACATTTTGCGAAACCCGCCCGTTTCGTTCACAATGAAGCGGTGAACGTTACCGGCCAGATCCTTTGGCGCGCCCGGCGGTTTGAATTTCGCTTTCCCCGCCCGGCCCTTGTCATGGGCATCGTCAATGTCACCCCCGATTCCTTTTCCGATGGCGGGCAATTCGCCGATCCCGCCGCCGCCATCCGGCGCGGGCTGGAACTGGCGGCGCAGGGCGCGGAGATCCTCGACATCGGCGGCGAATCCACCCGGCCGGGAGCGCATCCGGTCACGGAACAGGATGAATTGGAACGGGTGGTTCCGGTGGTTGCCGCCCTGGCGGCGCAAACCTCCGTGGCTATTTCCATTGATACCCTGAAGCCCGCCGTGGCCCGCGCCGCGCTGGCCGCCGGGGCCAGCATTGTCAACGATGTCGCCGCCTTCAGTCGCGTGGCGGGCGGCGCGGACGCCATGTGGCAGGCGGTGGCGGAATACGGCGCCGGATACGTGGCCATGCATGCCCAAGGACTGCCGCCCGCCATGCAAAACCATCCGGTGTACTCCGACGTTGTGGGCGAGGTCGCCGCTTTTTTCGGGGAACGGCTGGAAAAACTGAACGCGGCCGGGGTGACCGCCGACCAAGTGGTATTCGATCCCGGCATCGGCTTTGGCAAAACCCTGGAACACAACCGGCAATTGCTCGCCGGCCTCGGCACTTTTGTCCGGCTGGGCCGGCCGGTGCTGCTGGGGGTATCCCGGAAATCGTTCATCGAAAAAATAACCCGCGCAAAGTTAAATGAGCGCTTGCCAGCCTCGCTGGCCTGCGCGACTCTGGCGGTGGCCGACGGCGTGCAAATCATTCGCGCGCACGACGTCGCGGAAACCTGGCAGGCAATGCGAATGACGGAAGCAATTCGGGCGAAAATCAATGGTACCTGACCTCCAAAACGGCTGGCGACCCGCGGTGGAAATTCTCATCCTCGCGGTGCTGATCTATTTTGCCCTGCGCTTTGTGCGCGGCACGCGCGGCTGGCCCGTGGTCATCGGCTTTTTTGTCTTCCTGCTGGCGCTGGTTCTGACCACCACCATTCTGAACCTGCAGGTCTTGCGCTGGCTGTTGGGCAGCGCCTCCGTATTCATCGTCTTCGGCGCCGTCGTGATTTTTCAGCCGGAACTTCGCCGGATGCTGGCCGAATTGGGCAACCTCCCGCTCTTTGCCACTACCAGCGAACAGCGCGAAGCCATCGAAGTGGTCATTCAAACCGTGGAACGCCTCGCGGATGTCCGAATTGGCGCCCTGATTGCCATCGAGCAGTCCATCCAGTTGCACGAAGCGGTGGAATCCGGCATCAAAATTGACTGCGATGCCACCCCCGAAATGCTGGAAACGATTTTCTTTCCCAACAACGCCATTCATGACGGCGGCGTCATTCTGAAAGGGGATCGCATCGCCTATGCCGCCTGCATTTTTCCGCTGACCCAGCGGTCGGACCTGAACAAAACTCTGGGCACCCGGCATCGGGCGGCCATCGGGTTGAGCGAAGAGACGGACGCCGCCATTGTGGTGGTCTCGGAAGAGAACGGCATGATTTCCTATGCCTACAAGGGCCAGCTCGTGCGCGGCGTGACGCTGGAGGAATTGCGGGCATTCCTGGTCTCGGTCATTTTGCGGCCGGCCAAGACCAATCGCGTGGCCAAGTGGATCCGGTCCCGGCTCGCCGAACCCAACCGTCCCGCCGGTCCGGCGGTCATCACCAAACGCGAACCCCGACCGGCGGTGAAACCGCCCGGGAAATGATTTTTACCTGAGATGCGCGACCTGCTGATCAAAGACTTGGGTTGGAAACTGTTTTCGCTGCTCATGGCGGTGACCATCTGGCTGACCGTACACGGCATTCTCGTGGAGTCGGGCACCCCGTCCGGTCACGCTTTGGGCAGCCAGGTCACCTACGGCGATTTGCCGGTGTATATTGTTTCCTCGGCGTCGGATGTTCATTTTTACCGGGTGGCGCCCTCCGTGGTGTCGGTCACAGTCAGCGGCCCGCCGGAAGTCATGGCGGTGTTGCAGGCCAACCAGATTCGCGCCGTGGTGGACCTGACGGACATCGAATCCGCCAAGGACCTGAAGCGCCGCGTGGATGTTTACGTGCCGCCAGGCATTTCCTTGGTCAAGGTGGACCCGCCCAAGGTAGGCGTGATCATTCCGCCGAAGCCGCATTGATTTTTTATGAGCAAACCACCCAAAATATTCGGAACCGATGGCGTGCGGGGCACGGCCAATATCGAACCTGTTACCGCGGAAACCGCCCTGAAGCTGGGCCGCGCCGCCGCGCACGTGTTCAAAAACATGGAGACCCAGTCCCGGGGCCGTGGCAAGCACATGATTGTGATCGGCAAGGACACGCGCCTCTCCGGCTACATGCTCGAAAACGCCATCAGCTCGGGCATTCTTTCGATGGGCGTGGACGTGGTCTTCATCGGGCCGCTTCCCACCCCCGGGGTCGCCTATGTCACGCCCAGCCTGCGCGCGGACGCCGGCATTGTGGTCACCGCCTCCCATAATCCTTTCACCGATAACGGCATCAAATTCTTTCGGGCGGACGGGTACAAGCTGGATGACAAGGTGGAGGCGCAGATTGAAAGCCTGGTGTTCAGCGGCGACATCGACAAGGTCCGGCCCTCCGCCAGCGAAATCGGCAAGGCGGTGCGCATTGATGACGCCCTCGGCCGGTACATTGAACATGCCAAGACCAGTTTTCCCCGCGGCCAGACCCTCGAAGGCGTCCGCATTGTGCTGGATTGCGGCCACGGTGCGGCCTACAAATCATCTCCCTCGGTGTTGCGCGAACTGGGCGCGGAAGTCATTCTCTATGGCAACCAGCCGGACGGCAAAAACATCAATGAAAATTGCGGCTCCATGCACCCGGAAAACATGTGCCGCAAGGTTGTGGAACACGGCGCCCACATCGGCATTGCCCACGATGGCGATGCCGACCGCGTGCTCCTCTGCGACGAAACCGGCACCCTGATTGACGGCGACGACATCATGGCCATTGCGACGCTGGACATGCTGGCGCAAAACACGCTGCTCGGAAAAACCCTGGTGACGACCGTCATGAGCAACGCCGGTTTGGAAGCCGCCATCACCGCCGCCGGCGGCCGGATGATCCGCACCGCCGTGGGCGACAAGAACGTCATTGATGAGATGCTGCGCAATAACTTCAACTTCGGCGGCGAGCAAAGCGGGCATTTGATCTTCCGCGACTTCGCCAGCACCGGCGACGGCCTCGTCGCCGCCCTGCAAATCCTCCGCATCATGAAGGCCAAGGACATGCCGTTGTCCAAACTCGCCCGCTGCTGGACCCGGTTCCCGCAGCTCGTCACCAATGTCAAAGTGCGCGAAAAACGGCCACTGGAAGAATTGGATGGCGTCAGCCAGCTCGTCGCCCTGGCGGAAAAGGAACTGTCCGCCCAAGGCGGCCGGCTGTTGCTGCGCTACTCCGGCACCGAACCCAAAATCCGCCTGCTCGTGGAAGGCCGCGACCCGGCCCTGCTGAAGGCGTGGTCGGAAAACATCTGCGGTGCCATCCGCCAGCAAATCGGTGCGCCTTGACGACTCGTGCCGGTTCGGCGGTCACGCTTTTGCCGAACCGGTTAGCCGGATGCGGGCGATCCGCCGGGCGTATTCCACGTCATCCACCTCGCGCGGGATGGCGTGGCAGACTTTTTCGAAGCCGGGAAAATTCCACAGGTTGGGAAAGTCCCGGCATTGCTGCGGTTTCACCGGTTGCACGGCGCAGCCTTCGCCTGCCAGAAAAATGCAGGCCCCATCCGGCTGATCCATCAGGGCCAGCCCGCGCCGGTCCGGCCGCACGCGTGTGAACTGCTGGATGAATTCAAATTCGCTCAGCCCTTTGAACGCCGCCAGCCGGGCGATCTCCTCATCGGCCAAACGCACCTGTCCCGGCCAGCGACAGCAGGCCGTGCAGCGTTGACACTCAAAGAAAACCGGCATGAGCGGAATGATAAGGGAAAAACGAAGTTTGAAAACTGCTTTCAAACACCGCCCCTGACCAGATAAGCGGTCAGCGCTTCCAGACTTTGCACCCAGCTTTCCGGCCGGCCAATCAACCGCAGGGGATTACTGGTCGCGTCAGATGGAAAATACAGGCGAAGGGTAAGCCGGGTTTGGTTGGCGAGCGGTTCAAGAAGGACTGCCAGACTGGCCTCCAAATCGGCGCAACCATCCCACGCCTCCGATGAACCCGTGGCGTGGAATGTCATCACCATCCGTTCCCCGTCTGCGACCTCACGATAGCTTCCGGTCAGCGGGAATTCCGCGCCATCGGGGCCGCGCATGACGATGCGATAACTCCCGCCCACCCGCCCATCCAGTTCGCAAACCGGGTTGGTGAAGTCATGCAGCCCCCACCATTGCACCAGATGTTGCGGCTGCGTCCACATGGCCCACACCCGCTCCGGCCGCGCGGGCAGAACGCGCGTGATCACCAAATCGCGCACCGCCGGAGGTTTGGGACAATGTATGACACGCATAGGCCGGCCTCAGGTCTTGGCTTGCCCGGCCAGAAATTCCCCGAGGCGCTCAAAGGTCTGATTTGCGCCCTCAATGGCACCGTACACCTTGACCACCGTATCGCGCGCCTCCGCCGAGGGAAACACCATCCGCAGCGTGAGCCGGGTCTGGTTGCCCAGATCGTCGAAAATCCAGAACGCCTGGAATTGTGCCGCCGGACCGCCGGCCTTGCGGCCGCCATGCGTGTAAACAATGCGCTCCGGTTTGACCACTTCGTCAAAGATGCTTTTGTTCGGATAATCCGTGCCGTCCGGTCCATGCATGACATGCTTCCAAATGCCGCCCGGGCGGACATCCATGGTCTCGATGGTGGTGGTAAAGCCGCGCGGCCCCCACCAGTTCACCACGTGTTCCGGATTGGTCATCGCCTCCCACACCAGTTCGCGCGGGGCGTTGAACACCCGGGTGATAACAATCTCCCGGTCGGAGGTGTCCGGCGGCGGATTCTCGCATTCCGCCATCAGTTCTGCCAGTCGTTCCAGACTCTGGCCCATGCCCGCCTCATATCCGCCGAGATATTTGTTCCCTTCGGCCGTTGTCCGCAGCACCCGCATGTGAATTTTGACGAGTGTTTTGCCGTCCCGCTCCGCAAACGTCACCGTCTGCAATTGCTCAAAGAGGAGCTGCTTGGTTTCATCCAGCGCGCCGCTGGTGAACACCAGCCGTTCCGGCGCCACCACTTCGCGAAATTCCCCCGCCATCGGATACTCCGTTCCGTTCGGCGCGCGCATCACCACGTAAATGGCGCGGCCGGGCAGGGGATGCCAGTCGCAAACCGGATTGGTGAATCCGCGCGGCCCCCACCATTGCGCCAGTTGCTGCGAATCGGTCCACGCCTGAAAAACCAGCTCCCTCGGGGCGTCGAACTCGCGCGTGATGACAACTTCATGGCCGGTGTAATCCTGCTCCGGTTTCTTCTTGGCGGTCATAGGCTTGGCGGGTCAGGCGGTCTTGAATTGATTTTGTTCGATGAGGTTGGCTTGTTTTTCGATCAGCCGATTCCAGCCCTGGCTGTGTTCGGTTACATCTTCCCGATCGGGCAGGCCGGCGTGCACCAGCGTCAGCCGGGTGGCGGTTCCGAGATCTTCAAACGTCAGGGTGATCACGCTGTCGGGCATCGGATAGTGGTCCCAATGCCAGGTGAATTGCAGCCGTTCGTTGGGAATAATGTCCAAGTATTCACCGGAGGCAATATGCTCGCCCTTGCCGCAATCCATGGTGATACGGTAATGGCCGCCCACCTTCAGATCCGCCGAAACGCTCCGGCAGGCGGTGTCTTTTGGGTTGAGCCATTGGGAGAGTTGCGCGGGGTTGGTCCATGCCTGATAAACCAGCGCGCAGGGGGCTTGAAAAATCCGGGTGACAGTCAGCTGAAGTTCTGTCGCCGGCACCAGGGGATTATTTTTTGGAGTCATGTTTTTCCTTTTCCTTTTGTTGCAGTTTGTTGAGGTATTCGTCCAGCCGGTCAAAGCTCGCTTCCCAGAAGCGCCGGTACTCTTCGATCCATTGCGCGGCCTGTTGCATGGGGGCGGCCTGCAATTTCAACCGGTGCACCCGGCCATCGCGCTGGCGGCAGACCAGCCCCGCCTTTTCCAGCACGCGCAGATGTTTCGAGACCGCCGGCAGGGACATGCGGTGGGGTTTGGCCAGGTCGGTCACACAGCGGTCGCCATGGGCCAGGCTCTCCAGAATGCGGCGGCGGGTCGGATCGGCCAGCGCCCCGAAGGTGCGGTCCAGCGTGCGCGGAGTACATTTAACCATATGGTTAAATGATAGCCGGGTTTTAAAAATGTGCAAGCGGTTTTTTGCCGGGATTTTTTCGGTGGTGGCGGATGCAAGATTTGGCGCCGGGGTTGCGGCGGGCGGAAAAAGTTGGGGGCGGTCGCCGAAAAACCGCCGTTGGCGCCGGCGGGCGAGGTCTTTCATCAGGTGGGTTTACCCCGCCCGGGCGACTTTCCCGATGTCAAATAAAATGATACGCGCCATTTACAATCGCCTCTGTTATCACCATGATTAGGTTGCCTCCAGAGAAACTGACATTCTGGCGGCAAGTAAACCTGCAGATAAAAAACATAAAGTTATGGGCGATAAATCCCCGAAAGCCAACACGAAGAAAACCGTGCAGAAGAAGTCCAAAGCCACCACCGTGGCCGCGAAGAAAAAAGCGGTAGTGACTGCCAAGCAGGCCGGCGGCAAGAAGAAGTAAGCCGCAGCCTTAGCCGTCTCTCCTGGCACCGGGCCCGGAGAGACGGGTTTTTTCCTCCGTCCGCTTCATCAATCATCCATGGCACTCAAACTTCGACAGGGTCAGGTCTGGAAACACGGCAGCGAATACATTCGCATCGTCCGGCTCGAACGACTGGAAGTCGGCTACAAAACTTCCAAAAAGCTCAAGGCCGGCGAAGGCGTGCATCATCACACCAGCAAAAAGGATTTTTGCCGGCTGTTGAAAGATTGCACGCTGCTCACGCAGAAGACCCTCGACACCTCCGCCGATCCGTTGCCGGCGGAGTGATAACAGCCATGACGGGAACCGCCGCCGGTTCCGCCGCCTGCCCCGCCGCTTAACGGCGCCAGCTGGACGGACCCGAAGATTGCGGCCGCGCCCCGCCACCGTGATTGTGCGGACTGGAACGCCCCGGCCCCCGGGACTGACCCGGACGTTGCTGTTGCCCCCGCTGCTGCGGACGCCCCTGTCCCTGCGGTGAGGCAAAGCGTCGTTCATTATCCGCCGGATTATAGGGCGGAGCGGCGGCGGTGTAGTTGAACCCTTCCGCTTTTTTCCGGACAATTCCGCGGCCGATGAACCGTTCGAGCGCGCGCAGTTCGCCGTGATCTTCCGAGGTCACGAAACTGATGGCGTCGCCGATGGCATTGGCGCGTCCCGTACGGCCGATCCGGTGGATGTAATCTTCCACGTGCATCGGGAAGTCGTAGTTGATCACGTGGGAAATGCCGTCCACGTCAATCCCGCGCGCCGCGATATCCGTCGCGACCAGCACCCGCACCGCGCCGGATTTGAAATCCTTCAACGCCCGCAGCCGCTGGCTTTGGGAACGGTTGGAATGCAGGGTGGCCGTGCGCACGCCGGCCTGTTCGAGCTGGCGCGCCAGGCGGTCGGCCGCATGTTTCATGCGGGAGAAAACCAGCACCATGTCCATCTGCGGTTCCTTGAGCAGATGCAGCAGCAGCGGCGTCTTCAGATGCTTCGGAATTTCGTACACCAACTGCGTGACGGTTTCCGCCGGGTTGGATCGGCGGCCGATCTGGATGATTTTTGGCGCGCGTTGAAACTCGTGGGTCAGCGCTTCAATCTCCTTGGACAGCGTGGCGGAGAACATCAGCGTCTGCCGCTGTTTCGGCAACGCATTCACGATGCGTTTGATGGACGGCAGGAAGCCCATGTCCAGCATGCGGTCGGCCTCGTCCAGCACGAGAAATTTCAATTGCGAGAAATCCGCGCAACGCTGGCCCATGAGATCCAGCAACCGGCCGGGGCAGGCGATGACAATATCCGTGCCCGCACGCAGCGCGCGGATTTGGGGCTGTTCGCCCACGCCGCCGAACACCGTGGCCATGGTGATCGGCAGATGTTTGGCGTAAGCCCGGATGTTTTCCTCAATTTGCACCACCAGCTCGCGGGTGGGGGCCAGGATCAGCACGCGCGTGGCGCGGCGCGGTCCCGCCGGTTGGGCAATCAGCCGGGTGAGCATGGGCAGGGTGAAGGCTGCGGTCTTGCCGGTGCCCGTCTGCGCAATGCCGATCAGGTCGTGACCCGCCACAATGGGCGGAATCGCCGCGGTCTGAATCGGCGTCGGTTCGGTATAGCCGGCTTCCTGCACTGCCTGCAAAATTTTGGGGTCCAGCCCAAGTACTGAGAATGACATAATTGGGTATTATAACCGATCCCATGGCAATAGCACGCAATTAAAGTGCGCAAATCTTATGTCATATTGTTTCTGAGTGTATCCTCAAAGGTACGGACCGTTATAATTTAGCTGTGACATTCTTGCGTTCCCAACTTTGCCAGTTTTGTTTTCCATCTCAAAAAAAACAAAAAGCCAATGATCGCGAATTGAACGAGCAAAAACACAGACACGATCGGAACAACAAAATGGGGTGATTCTTTTATGGTCTTTAAGGCATAGCTAGTCGTACCGGCTTCTTCAATGTCCGCCATTATGTCCCTGATAATGCCAGTATAGCTGATGCCCATTAACAATAGTACCAGACAGGTAATATAAGTATTCTTGGCCCATGGCAGTAACAGGCCGATGGCGGGCCAAACGATCAACCCACCAGAGACCCAGACACCTTGCACACGTATCACCGGGGAGTAAAACAGATAGCCAAAGACGCCGCTGCCATGGCCCGCCCCGCTCAAAGCAAAACCTAAAAACCCGAGCAGTTTGGCCGCAACTAGTGCCAACAGCATCAACACGATGGATAATATGATTTGTGTTTGATATTTGCTCATCTCAATTTCTTTTACGCGCAAACCGTATGTTACTCTGTTGTCACAGCTTTACTTGCTTATCCCGCGTTGATGAATCGGCTTCGCACCACCCTCGCATCCCAACCCGCTTCCTGTCAATTCGATAGACACTATTACGAGCTTGTCACGTTCCAGGGAACCCACCAATGGACTTTCAGCCCAAGTAATGACTTGCCGGCTGGCGTCCGCCGGAAAAATTTCCTAATCTCCCCCCGCTTGCAAACCGCCACGCCTGATTATTACGCCACGCTGGGACTCGACCGGTGCTGCACGGACGAACAAATCCGCGCGGCCTACCGCCTGCTCGCGAAACAATATCACCCCGATGTGAATCCCGGCAGTCGCGATGCCCAGGCCCGCATCCAGGCCCTCAACGGCGCGTATGAAATTCTGAGCGATCCCGCGCGCCGGCAGGCCTACGACGAAGAACGTTCCGCCCGCCCCAAACCCGCCGCCGCCAAACGCACCGGCCGGGCGGCGGCCAGCATCACCAAGGAAATGCATCTGGGCATTCAGGAGTTTTTGCGCGGCACCACCCTCGAAGTCCGCGTGCAGGACCCCGCCAATCCCGACGGCGCGGAAATCTATGAACTCGTCGTGCCCCCGGAAACCGCGCCCGGCACGCGCTTTCGCATCGCACGCACCGGCGCCTTTGCCTGTGGCGTTGTGCTGGTCAAGGTGAAGGCCAAGCCCGATTTTCGTTTTAAGACGCGCGGCTCCGATCTGCGCTGCGATTTGAAAATCAGCGCCCAGCGCGCCACGCAAGGCGGCTCGGAATCGGTGCGCGGAGCCACCGGCGATTTTCTGCGCGTCACCATTCCCAAAAATGTCGCGCGCGGCGAAATCATCCGCCTGTCCGGCCAAGGCCTGCCCAAGCCCCGTGGCGGCCGCGGCGACCTGCTGGTGAGGATTACCTACCGCCCGGAAGTGTTCGTCACGCGCAAACCGGCGCGTTGAAAATCTTTCCCGGGTAGCAGCCGACGTGAGGAGGCTCAAACATCTTGCGGGGCGCTCATTTTTGAGAGACTCACGTCGGCTGCTGCTTTTTCAACGGCCCGCGCTGCCGGGCGCATCTTGCGGTCACTCCCCCCGTAGCGGCGGGCATCTTGCCGGCCGTAGAGCCGGTGCTTCCAGCCCGGCGGAACTGGCTTCGCAAGCACCAGTGGCTGGTTATGCGCCAGGGGTCGGGCAATTTTACGGTTCTCCCCGGCCGCCAAGCTGCCGCCCTCCACCGCCGGCAGGGATGCCCGCCGCTACTCTTCCAGGGCTATGCCTCAAGATGCGCCCCGCGCTGCCGAGCCTCAATTGCGTTTGTAACCTCCGGAACCCGCTTCCGTCTTTCCCACCATATAGCTACTCTATTCTCATGATCACACGCCTTGCCCTTCCTGCCGTTCTGGCTCTGACCTGCCTGTTCACCCTGCTGGTCAGCCCTATCCGCGTCATTGCTGCCGATGCGGAAAAGCCGCAATATTATGAACTGCTCGTTTACACCACCTCATCCGCCGACCAGCAGCAGCGTGTAAATGATTACTGGCAAAACGCCGCCATCCCCGCCTACAACCGTCTGGGCATTAATCCCATCGGCGTTTTCACCGAGCTGACCAATTCCATCACGAACAGCATTTACGTGTTCATCCCCTGCGATTCGCTGGAACAATTCGGTGCCATTCCCGCCAAGCTCGCGGCGGACACCGTCTATCAGCAGGCCGCCGCCGAATTCTTGAATGCGCCGAAAGCGACTCCGGCCTACGACCGTTTTGAAAGTTCCCTGCTCGTCGCCTTCGACGGCATGAAACACATGGTCCTTCCGCCTGCCGACAAAAAGCCGAACGTCTTTGAACTGCGCACGTACCTCAGCTCCAGCGAAGGCAAGGGCTTGAACAAGATTCAAATGTTTCAAAGCGGCGAAATCGACGTCATGAAACAGGTGGGCCTTGCCCCCATTTTTTACGGTCGCACCATTGCCGGTCTGCACATGCCGTGCCTGGTTTACATGACCTGCGGCGAAGACATGGAAGCCCACAAGAAACATTGGCAGGGCTTTGGCAGCGCCCCGGTCTGGAAACAGTTGCAGGCCGATCCGCAATACAAGGACAACATGATCAAGGCCATCCGACTCATCCTCAAGCGCACGTCGGCCTCGCAGATCTGAGTTGCTGACGGGTTAATTTCCAAAAAGGTCGGCGGGTTTTCCGCCGGCTTTTTCCGCCG
Organism: uncultured Verrucomicrobia subdivision 3 bacterium; assembly: GCA_903872345.1. Classification (GTDB taxonomy): domain Bacteria; phylum Verrucomicrobiota; class Verrucomicrobiia; order Limisphaerales; family UBA11358; genus UBA11358. The sequence continues at coordinate 59,075 of CAIQKM010000100.1, forward strand.
CCGAAAATTCCGCCAGCAAGGTTTTCAACTGCTCCTTGGTGTGCGATTTTTTGACCTGGGCGATGGCTTCATTTGCCAGCACGTCGCAGCGTTCATTGCCGGCATCACCGGCATGGCCTTTCACCCAATGCCATTTCACCTTATGACCGGCCACGGCGGCGGATAATTCGCGCCACAGATCCGCATTCTTAACCGGCTGCTTGGCCTGGGTGCGCCAACCGTTGCGCTTCCAGTTGGCCATCCACTTGGTCACGCCATTCTTCACGTACTGGGAATCGGTGTGAAACTCCACTTCGCACGGCTCTTTTAAGGCGCTCAGCGCCGCAATCGCCGCCTGCAATTCCATGCGGTTATTAGTCGTCGCCGGCACGCCGCCGCTCAACTCCCGTTTGTGTTCGCCGTAGGTAAGCACCACGCCCCAGCCGCCCGGACCCGGGTTGCCATGGCATCCGCCATCGGAATGGATGATCACCTGTTTCATCGGTGCAGTTGATTGAGCGGCAGTATGCATGGGTGTTTTCTGGCGGCGCAAATTCAATATCAGTCGGCCGGCCATGGCGAGCAGATTTGGTGGTCGCCCGCCAAAAATTGCAGCGGCAATATGCCGGCCAATAGAGATGGGAAGTGCGTGAAGAGCGTTGTTGAGTCGGCGGGCGAACCTCTGCTATGCTCAGGCACTCATGAGCAAACCCGTTTGTCCGATGTGCGAAATGGCCGAAGTCCTCGAATTCCCCGATAAATGGGAATGCGTTACCTGCGGCCACGAATGGCCCCGCGAAGCCGCCCCTGAAGCCCCCGACGCCCCCCGCGTGGTCAAAGACGCCCACGGCAACGTGCTTGCCGATGGCGACTGCGTCATCCTCATCAAAGATCTGAAACTCGGCGGCTCCTCCGTGCTCAAAGGCGGCTCCAAGTCCAAGCCCATCCGCATTGTGGACGGCGACCACGAAATCGACTGCAAAGTGGACGGCATCGCCGTTTGCCTGAAGGCGTGCTTCGTGAAGAAGGCGTAGTCTTGCGGAGCGCGGGTCTGTGACCCGCAGAAACGATCATTTGCAAGATCGCCTGGCTTATATCCATGATCCATGTCACTTGGATACCCTGATATTGCTGCGGCTCACCGTGCCGCGCTTCGCTATAGATCGGCTTTAATCTTTGTGCCCCTGCGCCGCTCCGGCTAGCATCCCCGCCATGATTTCGCAGCGGTGGCTCCGCATCATTCCGGTGGCGCTGGTCATGTACACCATTTCGTACGTGGACCGCACGAATGTTTCGCTGGCGCTGGACCCGAAAATCTCCTCCATGATGCACGACCTGCTCATGGATGATCGCATGAAGGGGCAGGCGGCGGGCATTTTCTTTCTCGGTTACGTGCTGTTGCAAATGGCCGGCGGCCACTTCGCCAGCCGGTGGAGCGCCCGCAAACTCATCAGCCTCTGCCTCATCTTCTGGGGCGTCTTTGCCGTGGGCTGCGGCCTGGCCAAAACTTTTTATCAATTCGAAGCCGCCCGCTTCCTGCTCGGCATGGCCGAAAGCAGCGTTTACCCCGCCACGCTTGTGCTGCTCGCCAACTGGTTTCCCAGCGCGGAACGCGCCCGCGCCAACGCCTGCTGGAATCTCTGCCAACCCCTCGCCGTGGCCGCCTCCGCCCCGCTCACCGGCTGGCTGCTCGGCGCCTATGGCTGGCAAACCATGCTCACGCTCGAAGGCGCGCTGCCCTTCGTCTGGCTGCCCATCTGGTGGTTTGGCATTCGCGACCATCCCCGCGAAGCCAAATGGATTTCCGCGCAAGAACGTGATTTTCTGGAAACCACCCTGGCCCGCGAAGCCGCCCAACTTGAGCCTGCGATCAAAATTCCCTTCTGGCACCGGCTCGCCCGCCGGGAAATTCTGGTCATGGTGATCATGAACTTCCTCCATAATTCCGCCGCCTATGGTTGCATGGCCTTTTTCACCGACGGCCTGAAGGCGAAACATTTTAGCGCCATGGCATACGGACTCCTCTTCGCTGCGCCCTATGGGGTCACCGCTATTATCATGATGCTGAATTCCTGGCACTCGGACAAAACCCGCGAACGGCGCGGCCACGTCGCCCTCGTGTACACTCTCAGCGGCTTGAGCCTGATTTTAAGCGTGCTGCTAAAAGACCATTTCTGGGTGTCCTACGGCTGCATGTGCCTGGCCATTCCCGGACCCTTCGCCGCCCTCGCGCCCTTCTGGGCCATCCCCACCGAAACCCTGCCGCGCAACGTCTTCGCCCCCGTCATCGGTCTGGTCAACGCCCTCGGCAACACCGGCGGTTTCGCCGGCCCCTACATCGTCGGCTGGCTCAAGACCGAATATCAAAGCGTGGCGATTCCCTTCACGGCTTTGGGCATTGGGATGCTGGTGGCGGCGGGACTGGCTTTCCTGTTGCCGAAAAGTGCGGTGACCGTTGCCACCAAATAAGTCGGACGGGGGTTCGCCAGCGGCAAATGGATTGGGACGGCAAGGACCCAACACACGGTACGCGTCCCAACGGGATCAAGGTAAATTCCGGGTTCATTAACCGCCGCTCACGATGCCTTGTTATTTATCGTGGGCGGAATTTTTGACGCGGGGATTTTTCACACCGGCTCTGAAGGCCGCATTTCGGCTGGCATGTCATTTCGCGCGCATTAAATGCGCCCCGCCGAATTGCCTCAGACCATGATCGGCAGGATCAGCATGGCGCGGCCCAGGTGATACAGGCGGCGCTGCAATTCAAACACGGTATGGTTGTGCAGCCAGCGGGTGATCATGCTCTCATCCTTGAAAACGAGCTGACCCGCGAAGAATTGCGCCTGCGGATATTTCTGCGCGATGCGGTCGCATAGCGTCGCCGCCTCCGCCACGATGTCCGTGCCCAAAGCGAGTTGCGATTCCGCATAGAAACCGCGCCGGCTCATGTACGCCACATAGCGGTCCACCTCGCGCCGGGAATGTTCGCGCAGGTTTTCCACCTCGGCCGCGCCCTTGAAATTCCCCGCGTCCAGCACGCCCACCTGCACAAAAATGAAATTGTTATACACCTTGGGAAACATCCGCACAATCGCCAGCAGCGTGTGCAGGCCCAGGCCGTTAAAACCGTTCACCAGCAGCACGGCCGTGCGCGCATTCGGATCGCACGGCGGCGGCGTTTTTTCCACCGGCACGGACAAGGTCGCGTCATCCGCCAGCGCGGCGGCCACAAGTTCGTTCAGGCGGTGCAGTTTTTTCTGCGTGTGCAGGTAATGATTCTTCACCCAGAAGGAAATTCCCACCAGCACGCCGGTGACCAGCAGGGTGATCCAGCCGCCCTCGTCAAATTTCGCCACGCACAGCAAGATCAGGATGCCGCCCGTGAGCAGCAGGCCGAGGCCGTTCAGGAAAATCTTGGAACGCCATTTCGGCTCCTTGTCCCGCACCAGCCACCAGTGCCGCACCATCCCGAGCTGCGAGAGGCTGAACGTGATGAACACGTTGATGCTGTACAGCACCACCATCACATTGACCGCCGCCGCCGTGAAATACACCACCGTAAACGCCGCCGCCCCCATCAGCAGCACCCCGTTCTGCGTTACCAGCCGGTCGCTCAACGTCGCCAGCCGCGTGGGCATCCAGCGGTCCACCGCCATGTTCGCCAGCACCCGCGGACCGCCGAAAAAGCCCGTCTGCGCCGCAATGATCAGCAGCGCCGCCGAGGATGACATCGCCGCCACTACGAACGTGCGCGACAGTCCCGGCGACCAGGCGGACGTCATGGTCTCAAACAGCACCGCGTTCAGCGTTTTGCCGTCCACCGGCACCACGTGATACAGCAGATATGCCACCAGCAGCCCGCCCACCACCAGCGAGAGCGAGACGCTCATGTAAATCATCGTCCGCTTGCCCGTCTGCACCCGCGGCTCGCGCAAGGTGTTCAAACCGTTGCTCACCGCCTCAATGCCCGTGTATGTGCCGGCCCCCAGGCTGTACGCCCGGAGCAACACCGCGAACAGCCCGATCAACCCCGTCTCCGCGCTGGCTGTCCGCACATCCGCAATGACGCCGTGGCCGATCTCCGGCAGACTGCCCAGATGCGTGGCCAGCGACCACAGGATCGCGAACGTGTACGTCCCCACAAACACGAAAAAGATCGGCACCCACAAGACCACCGATTCCTTCACCCCGCGCAGATTCAGCACGGTCAGAAACACCACCACGCCCAGCGAAAATCCCATCTTATAACCCAGCACCCCTCCTGGCAGCATACTGAACAGCGCGTCCGCCCCGCTGCTCACACTCAACGCAATGGTCAGGATATAATCCCCGATCAGCGCGCACCCGGAGATCACCCCCATGGTCGGCGACAGCAACTTGCTCGCCACCAAATACCCGCCGCCGCCCGTCGGAAATTCCTCAATGATCTGCGAATAGCTCGCGCAAATGATCACAATGGTAATCACCGACGCCAGCGCCACGAACAGGCTCAGGTAGGTATGGGACTTGAGCGCCAGAAACGCCGCCTCCGGACCGTAGCACGAGGAAGACAAACCGTCCGCCCCCAGCCCCACCCAGGCCAGCAGCGCCACCAGCGACATGTTGTGAAAGATGTTTTTGTCCGAGAGATTCCGCGCCCGGCCAATCACCAGATTTTTGATCCAGTCCATACAATTATATGCGCGGTGTCATCGGACAACGCCCGGATATTGGGAAAGTTCAGAGTGCAACGGCATGAGTGAAGCAAATATGGCCTAAAATGTCAATTTTGGGGTAATCCCGCCCCCACGGTGCTCCCGCCGGCGCCATCCGGGTGGGCGGAGACAATGAAAACACCACCACAGCCCCCCACCATCTGCCATTTGCCATTTGCCATTTGCCATTTGCCATTTCCCGTTCGCCCTTCACCGTTTGGAGTTCCGCCTTTCAGGCGGTCCGGCCCCCATCCCTTGAGTCATTCCGTCCCATTCTGTTATTCTGTCCCCCCCCATTTGACATTCCGAAACCTGTGCTATATTGCCAGGTTGGAAGTTTACATGGTAAACTCACCGTCACGGCCAAACTCGCGCCCGGCTGACCCGCCATCCCGTGGCGGGCCCGTCCGGCACAGCATTGCTTTGCCCCTTCCCGGCCCCGCCTCCCCTGCGGGGTGGGGACGGCCCGTCCCCACGGCCGGATGCCCGCCCGCAATCAAACCAAATCAAACCAAATCAAACCACCCGACCCTTTCGCGCCGTTTGCGGTTACCCCCACCTGATCTCCGAACCCAAAAATCCGTTCCCGAACCTGCCCCAATCAAGGCAAAAACCCCTGTAATCGTGCGTAATCAAGGCAAATCAAGCCTCATCAAGGCAAACGCCAAAATCCCGGAGCGCGCCCGTCCCCGGGCGCAGCAACGACCAAACCCGCCGGCCGCTCCGCTCCGTTTGCCGCCCCGCGCGATACCGCCCCTATCTGCGTTCATCTACAGTTCAACCTCCCCCTTTCGCGTCTTTCGCGTCTTTCGCGGTAATCGCCCCCCGATCTCCGAAACCCGAAATCCGTTCCCGAACCTGCCCCAATCAAGGCAAAAACCCCTGTAATCGTGCATAATCAAGGCAAATCAAGCCTCATCAAGGCAAACGCGAAATGTTCCATTACCCCCGGTATCCCCGCCCGGTACTCCCCCATCCATGTCCATCCGAGGTCTGGCGCTGGCGGCCGGACCTTTTTTTCATCGAAAGTTAAGCACGCAATAAAAGCAAAAGGCGCGAAGGTTGCCCTTCGCGCCTTTTATGATTCAAAGACGGCGGATTACTCGCCGGCGGTCGGGGCCGGGGCGGGGGCCTCGGTGCGCCAGGGTGAGATCTTGTCGATGCGGGTGCGGCGTTTGTTGCCGTAGAGTTCGAATTCCACGTCGTCGCCAACCTTGCGGTTCAGCAGGGCCTGCGCGACGGGGGTGAGATAGCTGATGACGCCCTGGTCGGGATCGGAATCCCAGGCGCCGAGGATGGTGAAGGTCTCGGTGGTGTTGGCGGCGGGGTCGGTGACCACAACGATGGTGCCGGGGCCGACGACGTCGGTCTTGACGTTGACGAAGTCCATGCCGCGGGCGCGGGTGAGCTGGGCTTCCAGCTCGTCCTTGCGGCGGAGGAGGACCTTCTGCATTTCCTTGGCGGCCTTGTACTCGTGGTTTTCGCGCAAGTCGCCGTAACTGCGGGCGATGGCGATTTCCTTGGAGTTGGCGGGAATCTTCTTTTGGACGAGGTCTTGATATTCCAGGCGGCGGCGTTCGAGGCTTTCCCAGGTGACGAGGAGGCCGGAGTCCTGCTTGGTCTGATCGCCGGTGATGAGCGATTGCACGGCCGGGTGGGCCTTCACGAGGCGCGCGAGCAGGGAGCGCTTGTCCATGTCATCAAACACGGGCGAGAGCTGGAGGGCGCGGGTCAAGTCCTTGATGATTTCGATGTCGGCGGAGGCGGTCAATTCGCCGAGCAGAGCCTGGTCTTCCAAGATGAAATCGCGGAGGCGGTTGGAACGTTTTTCGTTGAACTGGTCGCGTTCCATGGCGGAGAGCATGGCGCGGAACACTTCGGGTCCGAGGATATCGACGAAGTCTTCGTTGCGTTCGCGGCCGAACCAGAGGAGCACTTCGCTGCTGGCGGTGTGCTGGTTGATATGCTTGGCCAGGGTTTCCTTGAGGACATCCAGGCGGCCGCTGTGAATGAGCACGCTGGCGATTTCCTTGGCCAGCTTGGCGGAGACATAGTTCAGCGCGGTGCGGAGCACTTCGTGCCATTTGTCCGGCGAGGCGAGTTTGAAGGATTCCAAGGCGCGATGATGTTTCGCGGCGGGAATGGTTTCGAGCAGGGGGCCGAGTTTGATGCCGTCCTGCGACCAAACCTGGGCGGCGCTGACTTCATCCGCCGGGGCGGGCACGCCGGTGGCTTCGCAGAGTTCATCGCGGGCGAAGATGGCTTCGAGCGCGACGGCGGGCTGGGTGCGCTGATGGGTGACGATTTCCGGGTTCAGGGCGGCGATGACCTCCTTGGCGGCGGCGACCTTGTCCTTGAGATCGGGGACGACCTTGAGCATTTCGGACACCACGCCGACGCGGGCTTTGAGGCCCTTGGCGGCGCGGAAGTCGGTGAGGAGGCGGTCCTGGAGGGAGGTTTCCTCGGCCTGATAAACGACGGGCTCGGTCTTCTTGAGGGGCACGATGAAGTGACCGTTCTTTTTCATCTCGCGGCGGGCGGTGTCCCACCATTTCTTCCAGTCATCGGAGATGACATCGGGCACGAGGGAGTGCTGGATCTGGTCGGCGGTAGCCTTGCCGCCAAAGCTGTTGAGCACGATTTTGATGAGGTCAATGTGATGCGCGGCCAGGTGGCGGACGGCATTGAGGTCGGTGGCTTTGCGGGCCAGGATGTGGTCCTTGGGGACGGCCTTCAGGGATTCGGCGGCGAAGGCCAGGTCCATGGGATGCCCCGGTTTGCCGGGGAAATCAATGGTGAACCGGGCCAGAATGGTGTCCACCGACCGGATGCGGCCAAAGCCCCAACTCCGGTGGGTGCAGCACCCGGCTTCCGCCAGTTGAGTGAGTGCCGCAATATGTTTGCTGTCAATTTTACCGGCTGCCGCCAGCTTGTCGAATTCGTCTTTCATAAATTATAAACTCGCATCCCGCGCGTAGAATCCCTTTATTAAAGTTGTTGAACGGCAAAAATCCAAGACAAATTGCGGCCAGAGTTTTATCGCAACGCCTAACCAGCGGTGAATTTACGGAAAATCTACTGGAAGTCGCCCTCGCCACGGCCCGGCTGGAAGCCGCGGATCGGGGCCTGTGCCATGAACTCGTTTGCGGCGTGGTACGCTGGCAGGCGGCGCTGGACTGCCTGATTGCGCGCAAGACGGTGCGACCGCAGCAGAAGTCCGCCCTGCAAAATCTGCTGCGGCTGGGGCTGTACCAGATTTTCTGGCTGGACCGCATCCCGCCCCACGCGGCGGTGCATGAGACGGTGGAACTGGCGAAGCACGGCGGGTTTGGCGCGCAGGCGGGCTTTATCAACGCCGTACTGCGGGGCTATTTGCGCGAATCGGACGCCATCCGCAAGATTCTGGCGGATCTGAAAATTTCCAAGCCGGCGCTGGGGTATTCGCATCCCGAGTGGCTGGTGGACAAATGGTTGCGGCAATTCGGTCCCGACGATACGCGCCGGCTGCTGGAGTGGAATAACACGCCGCCGCCGACGTTTGCGCGGGTGAACACGCTCAAGGTGGACGCGGCAAAGCTGCAGGAAATCTGGCAGGCCGAGAAGGTGGAGTTCGCCCCGGCCCCGCATGATTGGACGGGGGAGGATCTGGCGTTCGAGCTGAGGTCGCATCCGGCCCTGAACACGCTGCCAAGTTTCCGGGACGGTTACTTTTATTTGCAAGACCCGAGCACCTTGCTGGCGCCGCTGCAAATGGGCGCACAGCCGGGCGAGGTGGTGTTGGATCTGTGCGCGGCTCCGGGCGGCAAGTGTACGTTCCTGGCGCAGCGGATGAACAATGCCGGCCGAATCATTGCCCAGGACATCGCGGCGGAGCGGTTAAAGCTGATTCGCGAGAATTGTCAGCGGCTGGGGGCGAGCATGGTCGAGCCCGGGCTGCCGGGGGTGATCAATCCGCTCCGGCCGCCGCCGGAGGCGTTTGACCGGATATTGGTGGATGCGCCGTGTTCCAACACGGGCGTGATGCGGCGGCGGGTGGATTTGCGCTGGCGCATCGAGGCGGCGGAAATCACGCGGCTGCGGGCCACGCAGCTTGAATTGCTGCACAAGGCGGCGCTGCAGTTGAAGCCGGGCGGGGTGCTGGTTTACAGCACGTGCAGTCTGGAGCCGGACGAGAATGCGGAGCTGGTGAAGGCGTTTCTGGCGGAGCAACCGGGTTTTCGGTTGGAATCCGAACGGCAGTTGCTGCCCTTCAAAGACGGCGTGGACGGGGCGTATGTGGCGGTGCTGCGGTCGGCCGGGGCGGCGTGAGGGTTTTTTTTCAGGAATGTCCGATTGCGGGCAGGCGTGGGGTGGTGATAAGGTGCCAGCCATGACGTCGGGACAATTGGTATCGGCTTGCTGGCTGGTTTTCCTATTTTATTGGATTGCCTGCGCCCGGGCGGTAAAGCGGGCGGCGGAACGGCAGAGCCTGGCGGGCAAGCTGGCGCATCGCGTGCCGCTGTGGGTGGGGATTATCCTGTTATTTTTTACCAAGGAAGCGGCGATGAACCACCGGTTTCTGCCGCACACGGAGGCCGTCCAATGGCTGGGGGCTTTATTATGTGTGCCCGGGGTGCTGCTGGCGATTTGGGCGCGGCGGACGCTGGCGGACAACTGGAGTGCCGATGTGGAGTTCAAACAGGGGCACAAGCTGGTGGTGCGCGGGCCGTATCGGTTTGTGCGACACCCGATTTACACGAGTCTGCTGGTGATGGCTTTGGGGACCGCGATCAAGTCCGGCCAGGTGGTGGGGTTTGCGGGCGCGGGGTTTTTTCTGCTGGGTTTTTGGATCAAGCTGAAGCAGGAGGAGCGGGTGATGCTCCGGCATTTTCCGGAGGAGTATCCGGCCTACAAGCTGCGGGTGAAGGCGCTGGTGCCGTTTTTGTTGTAGGTGTTTTTTAGGACGTTTTACAGAAGGCAACAAAGGGAACGAAGGCGGGGCTTCCAAGGCTCAAATTGCGCATTTGCTGAACTACCGATAGAGTATTTCCAAAATGAGAATGGAAACGCATAAATGTGTAAGGTCCGACTCAGCTTACTGGTCTAATTTGGGCGGCTTCTTGGATCGCCACATCAGGCAAACCGCTCCGGCGATTCCAAACAGGGCAATGGGTATAAAACATTAACCGCTCAGGGTTGACTCGTACGAGCTGACGAGAACTGTCGAGTCGCCAGAATCGCTTGCTAAATGAGCGTGGCACAGACCGATTGCCAAGGTCAGAAGCGATGTGATGACCGAAAGGGTCAAAAAACCGCACCCATTTTTCGACGTGTTGGAATCTTCATAAATGTTACATTTTCAACCCATGCCCAAATCTTTTACAAAGTGGGCGTTTTCCCGGTAGGTTTTCTCGCAAGGCAGAATATCAATCACGATCTGCCGGATGTGTTCCGCAACCTGTTCACGACTCCACTGTCCCGGTGGCGCGTTGACCAATTGGGGAGCAGTGGCCACCAGCCAGCGTGACAGGTGGGCAACGGTTGCCAGGGAGGGGCGGAATTCAATCTGGAGCCGACGGGTTGAAAAAAAGGCCAACCAGCCGAAGAGGATGAGAAACAGGAAGCCCGGGAGAAAAGCTGCGGTGGCAATTGCGCCAAAAATAAGCATTGTCAAAAGTAAAAGGGTCAGCCATTTCGGCCGCACCAGTTCAATTTCTTTTTGCACCCCGAGGTCGGTCAGGATTTGCCGGATTTTTGGTTTGCGGTTTGATCGCGGGAACAGGTCTTCCAGCAAGGTTTCGGGTTTGATCTGATTTCGTCTGCAACCCAACTGCCGCATGAGCGAAGCCCGCAAATGGTGAAAGGCGCGTTGTGTCAGACAGGCAGCATGGTCAGTCCGGCCGACTTTGCTCAATACCAGTTCAATCAACTGGCCTGGTGTGGCAATTTTTTCAGCTTCGGAGTCTGCGATGACGATGTCGAATGTTTGTTCGACTTCAATCACGATTTCGACGCCTTCAAGTCCCATGAGTTTACCTGTATACCGGGTTTGGTTTTTTCGGCAAATTAAAAGTGATGGGCGGTTTTGGTGATGAATTGCTCATTGGTAAGGCGGGAATCGGGGGAGATGGAGCCTCGTGACCTCGGCTGCTGCGGGGCAGGAGGGTGACGCCCTTGCAGGGCTTGGGAGATCACATGGCTCATACCCAAGCCTCCGCTCGCGGACTCGCTCCAGCTTGGGCTATAGCATGACGGGCTTTCAGCCCTCGGAGGTGGGGGCGTCGAAAATGGAAAAAGCGCAAAGTGAGTCTCTGCGCCTGGAGGGGACGGTAATTTACCAATTCAGTTCACCAACTGCTTCCGCCAGCGGGCGAGTTGTTTGGCGACTTCCTTGGTGCCGGGGGCGCCGGTGAGGTTGCGTTTGGCCATGGCGGTTTTTAGATCGAAGACGGCGAGGGCGTCGGCACCGAAGGTTTTATCCACGGACTGGAGTTCGGCGAGGGTGAGCTGGTTCAGGGCTTTGCCGGTTTTTTCGGCGAGGGCGACGACGGCACCGACGGCGTGGTGGGCCTGGCGGAAGGGCAGGCCGCGCAGGACGAGGTAGTCCGCGAGATCGGTGGCGAGCAGGGCGGGGTCGCTGGCGGCGGCGGCGCAGGCGGCGCGGTTCACGGCGATGTGTTCCAGCATGGCGGCGACGATGCGGACGGTGGCGCGCACGGTGTCGGCGGTGTCAAAGAGCTGTTCCTTGTCTTCCTGAAGGTCGCGGTTGTAGGTCATGGGCAGGCCTTTCAGGAGGGTGAGGAGGGCCATGAGATTGCCGTAGACGCGGGCGGTTTTGCCACGGGAGAGTTCGGCGACGTCGGGGTTCTTCTTCTGGGGCATGAGGGAGGAACCGGTGGTATAGGCATCGGCGATTTTGATGAAATTGAATTCGCTGCCGGCCCAGAGGATGAGGTCCTCGGAGAGGCGGGAAATATGCATGGCCAGAATGGCGGCGGCGGCGGCGAATTCGAGGGCGAAGTCGCGGTCGCTGACAGCATCCATGGAGTTTTGGGTGAGCTGCGGGCGGCCGCTGGCATCGACGAAGCCGAGGAGTTCGGCGACGAGTTCGCGGTTGAGGGGCAGGGTGGATCCGGCGATGGCCCCGCTGCCGAGGGGACAAATATTCACGCGGGAATAGCAGTCCCAGAGGCGTTCGCAGTCGCGCTCGAGCATCTCGGCGTAGGCGAGGAGATGGTGGGCGAGATAGACGGGCTGGGCGCGCTGGAGATGGGTGTAGCCGGGGATGATGACATCGGCATTGTGTTCGCCCAGGGCGACGAGGGCGCGCTGGAGAGTGTTGATTTCGCGGAGGAGGGCGGTGATTTCGTCGCGGAGCCAGAGGCGGACATCGAGGGCGACCTGGTCGTTGCGGGAGCGGGCGGTGTGGAGTTTGGCGCCGGCGGGCACGCGTTTGGTGAGCTCGGACTCGATGTTCATGTGGACATCTTCGAGTTCGTCCTTCCAACGGAACTTGCCGGTGGCGATCTCTTTACCGATGGCGTCGAGGCCGTTGATGATGGCCTTGAGCTCGGCTTTGGTGAGGACGCCGATGGTTTGGAGCATGGTGGCATGGGCCATGGAGCCGAGGAGGTCGTGCTCCCAGAGGCGCCAGTCGAAGGAAATGGATTCGGTGAATTGGGCGACGTCGGCGGCGGGTCCGCCGCTGAAGCGGCCGCTGCGGGAGACGGGGGATTTTTTGCTGGTATTGCTCACCCGGCGAATGTGCGCTGGAACGGGCAAAAAGTCACTTCGAAAGTCCGGGTGAGCGGCGGTCCGGGGGGATCTCAAATATCAAATTTGAGATTTGAAATGGGGGAAGGGGGACGGCCAACACTCAACGGGCAATGGCCAATGGCCAATGGCGAGGGCCGAGGGGAGAGGATGCGGCAAAAAAGACCGTTGCCGTCGGTCGGTTTATGTGAAATGTTTGGCTTAGAGCCATTTTGAAAACGATGAAGAGTTCCTCGGAGTTTTCAGGCGGGCTTCACATACGTCATGAGTGAGTTCAAATATGCGTGTCCGGTTTGCGGTCAGCACATCCGTTGTGATTCGACGCAAAGCGGGTCGGTAATGGATTGTCCCACGTGCTTCCAAAAAATCATTGTGCCGCAGGCGCCGGCGAATGCGGATTCCCCTTTAATCATCACGGGCCAGAAATTTGTGGAAAAGAAACCGGTGAAGGAACCGGTCTTGGTGGCACCGGTGGTGGAGAAGACGTTCCCGGTGGCGGCGGTGGCGCTGGTGATTGCGTTGCTGGTGGCGGTGGGGGGTGGAGCGGTGGCATTTCTGATGTTTGGCAAGGGCTCCCCATCTGTGCCGGTGACGGGATCCGGCCCGGGAGGGACGAATGTGGCGGCAGGGCAGTCGGCGTCGGGAGCGACGAATCCGGCTCCGGCACCGAAGAAGGAGAAGCCGGCGTTGGTGGCACCGCCGGCGAACGATACCAACTGGTTGCAGAATCTGGCGGGGGTGACGATTCCGGACGGGCCGGTGGCGGGGCGGATTCATGGTCAAGATTTCATTGCGGACCGGGCATATTTTCAGAATGGGACGCTGACGCTGCGGGCGGGGACACGGGGGCAGTTTGATTTTGGGGTGTCCATTGTTTTTCAAGGATTGCAGGCGGAGGCGCTGTCGGGGCAGACGATCAATGTTACCACGAATGTGGCGAAGGCGGTGAAGGTGGCGATGCGTTGGAAGGGGGATGGCGAGGCGGGGCGGGAGAGTTACGAATCGGGCTATGCGCTGCGGCTGGAGTTTGGAACGCTGGCCAAGAACCGGTTGCCCGGAAAAATTTATGTGTGCCTGCCGGATGAGGGCAAAAGCTATTTGATGGGAACGTTTTCGGCGGATGCGCGGAAGCCGAAGCCGAAGGCGCCAAAAAACTAAGCAAGGGGGGGAACATCCAACACTCAACACCGAACGCCCAACATCCATAGAAAAACCGAGGTAAAGCGAATGAATATGGATTGGGAAAGATTGCAGGAACTGGCGCTGGCGGAGATTGAGGCGGTGTTGCTGGAATTGCCGGAGCCATTGCGGGAGGAGGCGCGGGAATTGCCGGTGACATTTGAACCGCGACCGAATGAAGGTTTGCAAGCGGATGGAATTGAGATTGATACGCTGGGGCTGTTTACGGGGGCGGAGTTTGTGGATGAGGGGCGCGAAGTGTTGCCGTCGCAGATTATTTTATTCCTGGAGAACCTCTGGGAGATGGCTGAAGGGGTGCCGGAAGTGTTTCGGGAGGAGATTCGGACGACTTTTCTGCATGAGCTGGGACATTTTTTTGGTTTGGATGAGGATGAATTGACGGAGCGGGGGCTGGAATAGGCCTGTATTTAAAGGGGATTATTGAGTTTGAAACATTCCCCAAAAAAAATTAAAAAACGCTTGCACGTTCCGGCTCATCTGATAGTCTTTCTGTCCCTTCGCGGTACACGACGCTGAAAGCGAAAGCAGCAAGCGCAGTACGGTAAAAGGGGCGGTTAAGAATCCACTGGGTTTTTAACCTCAACTCAAAACTGACAAGCCGGATGTGAAGTGAAGTAATATACGGCGGTCGGGATTTTTGTCCCCTGGAGGGGGAGAAAGGTAAGGGTTGGCAAGCTTTTGGGTACATTGGTATCCGATGCTCTTTGAAAATTGAATTGTGCGATTAGTTAAGAGCCCCTTCAAGGTTGGCGAGTTAGTTCGCTGACTTTGGAGAGTTTTAATCAAAGTAATATATAAGTTGTCCGATTAATCATTGGACAAGAATCAACTAACGTTTTTATACGGAGAGTTTGATTCTGGCTCAGAACGAACGCTGGCGGCGTGGATAAGACATGCAAGTCGAGCG
>CAIQKM010000101.1 GCA_903872345.1 uncultured Verrucomicrobia subdivision 3 bacterium
AGATAATCCATGCGCACCACCCGCCAGGCTTCGCCCAGCGCCAACACCTGTTGAAACATCTTTTCCGGTATCATCACCCCATTTCACCCAAACTTTTCCTTGAATTCAACCCTTTTACCCATTACAAATGTCGAAGAAGCACTTTAGCTTTGAGAATTAAAAAACTTTTTGCCAAACGAACCCATTTTACATTAAGACATTCTTTCATCCTCTCACCGAGCCGGTGGGGGCCATCTGGCTGCTGTTGTTTTGCCTCTGCCTGCTGCTCCTCTGGCGTCGGCAGTGGCGCAATGCCGCTTGGCTGGGATTGCCGGTCGGGTTGCTATTCCTGTTTGGTAGCCTGCCGGTCGTTGACCGTTTAGTGTGGGCGGCTGAACGTCCCTATGTTACTTCGGACCTCCGCCAATTGCCGGGGGCGGATGCCGTGGTGGCACTTGGTTGCGGATCCGGGGTCGTGCCTCCGAATCCGTTGAATTTTTGCCTCAGTGGTGGTGGGGTGAACCGGTATCTGACAGGTGTATTCTTGACCCGCCTGGGCAAAGCCCCCGTTTTGGTGCTGGGAGGTGATGCTGAGGCTCCGGATTCTCCCGGTCAGTCTAAAATGGTTCCGGTTGAAAATTGGATTCGTGCCTGGGCTTTGACGTCAGCGATGGTGACCAATTTGGGGATCTGCGGCACGACACACGACGAGGCCATGCATTGCGCAGACTTGGCGGCGCAAAAACGCTGGACGCGCATCCTGCTGGTCACATCCGCCCTGCATCTTCCCCGCGCCGTGGCGGTTTTTCGTCACCAAGGGGTCACAGTGGTCCCGGTGGGCTGCGATTTTCAAGGTTCAGGGAGCTCAAATTGGAATCTCTTTCCCTCCCAGCACAGATTCGAGTTGTGGGCACTGTATTTGCACGAGAAAGTCGGCTGGTGGGTCTATCGCTGGCGCGGCTGGATTTAATGCGTGCCTAAGCCGTGATCATGCCGCAAACCGTTCGCACGGTGGGTTTCCTCCCTCTCCGCCCACCGATGTGAGTGCCGGGCCCAGTTGACCCCGGAGCGCAGAGCATCCGCTCTGCGGGTTCCACGATAGCCATCAGAGCGTGGGTGGGTGGCCGTTTGGCCGCGCCGGTGGCTGGGCGAGAGTCTCGCGGAGTTGATGCTCCGCCTTCCGGGGCAGTGTCATTTTGCCCGCCCGGTACCGGCGGCAAACAATAACCCGCTTGATTAAAATCATGTTTTTTGAGAGCCTGACCGGCAAGTGGATATAATGGGAAACAAGAGTAAATTGCAGCCTCCCCCCGTAGTGAAGTTTGCATCGGATGCTGCGTCAGTAATTTGTTAATATGATAATTCGCAATCAGATTGTCCGGCACGGCATCGTGGGCGGTTCGTATGTCTTGCTGACGATTTTGAGCCTCGCATTGAGTTACTTGTTGCGTTTTGAATTTCAGCCGCCGGCGGAAGATATACGCAAGCTGCTGTCGTTGTTGCCTTTTTTGCTGCTGGTTCGGCTGTTGGTCATGGTGTGGATGGGGCAGTTTGAAAGTCTGTTGACCTTTTTCTCGGTGCCCGATCTCATGCGTATCCTGCGGGCGGCAGGAGTGACGACCGTGGTTTTTATCATGGTCTGGTATGCTTCGGGCGGCAAGTACGCGCCTCCCCGCAGTATCGTCGTAATGGACGGCATTTTTTTCACGGGCATGGCCTGTGGTTTCCGGCTCTGGCTTCGGAACCTGCGGGATACGAAGGAATCCGGTGCCAGTAAGACGAAACGGCATTTGGAACCCGTCGCTATCATCGGCGCGGGCGATGCCGGGGCGCAACTGGCGCAACAGTTGATGCGGAATCCCAAATTTGGCCTGAAACCACTCATTTTTCTGGATGATGACCAGCACAAATGGGGACATATGATCCATGGGATTCGCATTGCGGGCGGGCCAGAGTGGCTGCTGGGATCAAAGATGCCGGCCGCGTTGCACCGGGTGGTAATTGCCATGCCTTCGGCCCCCCGGAAACGGGTGCAAGCCATCATTGAAATGCTCGAAGGGCGTGGTTTGCAGTTGGATACGATGCTGTCCATGAACGAGCTGATTGACAGCAAAACTTCGTTGACGCAACTGCGGCCGATCCAAATTGACGACTTGCTGGGGCGGGAACCCGCCGAACTGGACACGGAGGGCATCCGGCTGATGCTCAAGGGGCGGGTGGTGGCGGTGACGGGCGCTGGCGGGAGCATCGGCAGCGAACTGTGCCGGCAGATTTTACGGTGTGAGCCGGAAAAACTGCTGCTAATTGACCAGAGTGAGGGGTTGCTGTTCATCATCGAGCAGGAATTGGTGGCGGCGGGCTTCAAGCATTTGATGGTGCCGTTGGTGGCGGATATTTGCGATGCGGAGCGGCTGGCGGGAATCTTTGCGGAACATCGGCCGACAACGCTGTTTCACGCGGCAGCGCACAAGCATGTGCCGATGATGGAAAGCCAGCCGGTGGAAGCCATCAAGAACAATGTGCTGGGCACCATGCGTCTGGCCAAGGCGGCAGCAGCCGGCGGAGTCAAAAGTTTTGTGCTCATCTCCACGGACAAGGCCATCAATCCCACCAACGTCATGGGGGCCACCAAACGGATGGCGGAAATGTTCCTGCAGGCCTTTGGGGCGGAGTCGGGCGGGGCTTGCCGTTTTATCTCCGTCCGGTTTGGCAATGTGCTGGGATCCTCCGGTAGCGTGGTGCCGATTTTCCAGAAACAGATTGCCGCCGGTGGCCCCGTCAAAGTGACCCACCCGGACATTACGCGATATTTCATGACCATCCCCGAAGCCGTCGGACTGGTGCTGCAAAGCAGCCTGCTGGGTCAGGGCGGGGAGATTTTTCTTCTGGACATGGGCAAGCCGGTCAAAATCGTAGATCTGGCCAAGACGATGATTTTGCTGCAGGGGCTGAAGCCGGAAGAGGATATCAGCATCGAATTCACCGGATTGCGCCCGGGTGAGAAGATGTTTGAGGAGTTGAGCTACAATCGCGAAACCATGAAGAATACGCAGCATCCGAAAATCTTCAAGTTGACCACGACCTCCCCGTGCTTGAAAGAGGTTAGCGCTGAAATTACTCGCTTGGAAACCGGGATGTCCCGCTTGACCGCCGATGAACTCAAGTTGCAAATGACCCGGTTGGTGCCGGAATATATTCCTGGCATCCAGGGCCACCGGCCGCCACTCGACCAGCGGCAAGACTTGACTTCGGCCTGACGGGGCGGATACAACACGTTAGGGAAACATTACTAAAATTCAGTTTTGCGATTTATGAACTTTCTCATCACCGGCGGTGCCGGTTTCATCGGTTCGCATGTGTGCGAACGGCTGCTGCTCGAAGGTCATCGCGTTTGGACGTTGGACGACCTGAACGATTTCTACGATCCGCAGATCAAGCGGCAAAACCTGGCCGCTCTGCAGGCGCTGAACCGGCCCTTTGAATTTGTCCCGGGCGACCTGACCAATGCCAACGCCGTAAATGGCCTTTTTTCGGCCGTTCGATTTGACCAGGTCATCCATCTGGCCGCCCGGGCCGGGGTGCGACCCAGCTTGGAGCAGCCCGCGCTTTACCAGCGCGTGAATGTCGAGGGCACGGTTAACCTCCTGGAAGCCGCCCGCCGGGCTGGTGTCCGTAAAGTCACCATCGCCTCCTCGTCTTCCGTGTATGGGGTAAACGCCAAGGTGCCGTTCAGCGAAAGCGACCCCATCTTTTCTGCGGTGTCACCCTATGCGGCCAGCAAACTGGCTTGCGAGGCGCTGGGGCATGTTTACCACCATGTTTATGGGTTCGATGTGGCGATGCTCCGTTTTTTCACCGTCTATGGCCCGCGCCAGCGTCCGGATCTGGCCATCCACAAGTTCACCCGGCTGATTGCCGCCGGTCAGCCCATTCCGGTTTTTGGTGATGGCAGTACCGCGCGCGACCACACTTATATTACGGATATTCTGGAAGGCATTCTGGCCTGTACCCGGCAGGAATTCGGGTTTGAAATCTTTAACTTGGGCGAATCACAAACCATCCGGCTGGACCGGCTGATTCAACTCATTGAAAGTGCAGTTGGTAAAAAGGCGGTGATTGACCGCCAGCCGCTGCAGCCCGGCGATGTGCCCCTCACCTACGCTGACATTTCCAAGGCCCGCGCCCGGCTTGGCTATCAGCCGCAGGTAAAAGCCGAGGAGGGTATTCCGCTATTTGTTGAGTGGTTTCGCTCGGTGAATGGCCGGTGAAATCCGGAGGTTTACCAAGGCAAGCAGCCTATGTGGCTAAAATATTTGAATATCGCCACGGAGGCATTGGTAATTTTTGCCGTGTGTTTTGGCCCTTGGGCGTTCGGATCCACCGAGTCGTGGTCCATTTGGGTTTTGAACTACGTCGGTTTCGCTTTGGGGGGGATTTGGTTGTGCCGAAATTTCCCCCCGCTCCGGGGCACCCCCAAGCAAGCCGAACCAACGTCCTCGTCCAGAACGTCACGTGAACCAGCGAATTCAGAGCCGGTTATTCGGAAGACGTTGATGATTCTGACCGGTCTGCTGTTGCTTTATTATTTCATAGGCACCGTCAATAGCCGGGCTACCTACTATTTATGGCACTTCAAGTACCAACCCTCCGTTGCCTGGCTTCCACACAGCTATGACCAGCGGCGTTCGTGGGATTTCTTCTGGAGCTACCTCGCCTTGGCCGGTTATTTTTGGGGTATTCGTGACTGGTTGATGCAGGCGCGAATCCGCCGATCCCGGCTGCCCGGCCGACTCCAGCGGCTGTTATGGGTGCTGGCTGGCAATGGTGCCATCTTGGCTTTTGTAAGTCTCCTTCAGCATGTCACCGGTCAGAACAAACTATTGTGGCTGCTGGAACCGGCAATCAACAAAACGGTTAACACCCAGTTCGGCCCCTATGCCTACCATGCGAATGGAGCCCAATATTTTAACCTGTTATGGCCCGTAGCCTTGGCCTTTTGGGTCTATTTGCAAAAGACCCCTAACCGGGGTGAATCGACCGGGTGGGTCCGCCACCGGGGGAAAATATTACTCGGCGCGATCGGATTAATGGCGGTATGTCCTTTGTTCTCCCTTTCACGTGCCGGCATCGCCGTCTTGTTGCTGAATCTTGTTGTTGCCAGCGTCATTCTTTGGGTGACATTTCGCAAATCTTCCCCTTTGAGCTGGTTGCGGATTGTTCTGGGGCTTGCAATTATTTTGGGCATGGGTGTTTTGTTTGAATGGGACAATATAGTTTTTCGGTTTGGTCAGTTGTCGTCCGGCTATGTGGGCCGGGCGAATTTGTATGTTCCCGAATGGCAAATGGCGGTTGATAACCAACCGTTTGGGGTGGGCGCAGGTGCGTTTTCCTCCATGTATCAATTCTATCGCCCGACGTTTCAGGATGCTTGGTGGGCTCAGGCTCACAACGACTGGTTGGAGGCACTCATTACCGTGGGGTGGGTCGGGTTGTTGATCTCTCTGCTGCCGTTTGGGGTCATTTTACTCCGCTATCGATTTAATGGTGGCATCAAAGTCCGGTTTCCCGTCATTACCCTGATCTGGGTGGCTTTGGGCGGTTGTTTGGTTCATGCCTGGGTCGATTTTCCCTTTCAGATCGAATCCATTGTGGTTTTGTTTACTCTTTTGTGCAGCTTAACAAGCTCTTTATCAAGGCGTTAAAAGTATTGTTGTAGTCTGCGATCAGGTGTTTCTCCTTGCTAAAAGTCATTTTAAAACTATAGTAAAGACGACAATTCAATATGTTAAATTTTAGATCTATGCTTGCAAGCGCAAGAATTTTTGCTTTGCTCGTGCTTGTGGCAGCAGGATGCTGGGCGACCAACTCGGAGGTGCGTGCAAATGAAGGCAGCCAGACGAATTCGCCTATCCTTGCCGGTTTGACTGCATCGGTGACTAACCTGATGGGGTCCCGTCACTTGCAGCCAAATGATGTGCTGGAAGTAATGGTGTATCAGGAGCCGGATCTTGCGACCAAAGTGACCCTTGATGACCGCGGAATGGTGGCCTTGCCGTTGATTGGCCCGATCAAACTCGCTGGTCTTACACTGGAACAAGCTACAGCCAAAATTCGTGACATGTATGACAAGGATTATTTGGTAAACCCCAAAGTCACAATTCAAGTGGATCAATTCGCAGTTCTTCGGTTTACCGTTTTGGGCCAGGTTCAGCGACCAGGCTCGTTTGAATTTCCGCCCAATGAATCGCTCAACCTATTGGAAGGATTGGCCATGGCGGGCGGCTATACCCGTCTGGCTGCGCCCAATAAGGTTACGCTGCAGCGCAATGTCAACGGCGAGGTTAAAGTGTTCCACTTGGATGCCGATGCCATGGCTAGGGACAAAATAAACAAGCCCTTTCAGCTTTTACCCAGCGATACCGTGACCGTTGAAGAGCGGGTTTTTTAATAAGTGGCAGCAAATTTTTTTCTAGCCTTTTTGTCTTCGACATTTACTGAATTTAACCATGGCAAATAACAACCAGCAACCCTTGGAGCCCAAGGAGCCCAAATACCCGTCCAGCTATACTGGAAACTATCCAGGGAGTTATCCCGAATCGCTTGCTGCGGGCGATATTGCCAAAGATTTGCTTAGATTTTGGTTTGTAATATTGGAAAAGCTCTGGCTCATCGGCGCTATTCTACTGGTGGTAGTAGCCTTGGCGGCCGTTCATGTAACCATGGCCCCACGGATGTATGTAGCAACCGCGACGGTTCAAGTCGAGGAGCAGAACCAAATTGCCATCAAGCCCAATGAGGCCATGAGAGATGAACAGCGTGGGCAGGAACTGATGAACACCATCGTTGAAAAGTTCCAAAGCCGGCCGCTATGTACTTTGGTGTTGGCTCAAGCTGGTGTCATACCCACAAATGTCGTTGATCTTATTTCATTCACCCCGAAATCGGATGAGTCCGATTCCGCCGATGTTTCATCTGAGTTGGCCAATGGTGGTTCGGCGGGCTCCTTGGCGCATGGAATGTCAAATTCCGTCATTAACCCCAATCTGATTGCCAGTCTCAATGCGGGAACAAATTCAGGTGCGGGTACGAATGCCGGATTGGCAGGGCAGGGGGTGACTACCAATATCACTGTGATGGATGCCCTGAAACTGGTTGCCTCCTTGGAATCGAGGGTCAAGGCAAAGCTCCGCCGCAATACCCGGCTGGTTGACGTGACCGTTACGGATCGTGACCCGCAACAGGCTGCCAAGCTGGCTAATTTAATGGTTGAATGTTACCTGACTCAGGATTTTAAAATTCAATCCACTACTGGCCATAGCCAGACGGAATTTTTTCAGGCTGAATATAATCGCCTGGTAAAAAAGCTTCAGACATCCGAGCAAGCATTGCAGGATTACCGCGAACAGATTGGTACGGTTGAAATCCAAAACATGGACAACAGCACGGCTAATCCGCAGATGGATGAAATTCAAGAATACAAACGCCAGCTTACGTCAGCTCAGACCCAAGTAATTCAGCTGAAGTCGGCTTACGATGAATCGCTGAAAATGGGTACAAACGTAGATGAACTGCTGGCTTATACCCAGATTTCCTCCGATCCGCAGGTGCAGTTGCTCCAGACGGCCGTCGCTCAAAAGCAGGCAGATCTCCTTCAATTAAAGCAGTTGTATCGTGAAAAGAATCCCAAATACATCCTTGCCGTCAATACGCTTGACGGCCTGAAACGCCAGCTTAGCGATGCGGTTCTGGCCATTCGCAGTCGCATTCAGGAGTCATTCCGGCTCCCGTATGAAAATGCGTTGAACAGTGAGAAGGGGTTGGAAAAAGAGCTGGCCAAGGTGCAGACCAAAAGCTTGGATTTAAGCCAGAAGGCCATTCATTATAACCTGCTGGCACGCGAAGTGGCTTCCGACCAGGCAATGTTTGATTCCGTGCTTGAGCGCCTTAAGGAAACGTCCGTTACTTCCGAATTGGCTCCCCTGAATATTTCCGTGGTGGAGGCCGCTTATCCGCCAGAATCACCATCGTCACCCAAGGTCATGTTGACACTGGTTGCCGCCGTTGTATTTGGCTTGGGGGCGGGTGTGTTTTTGGTGCTGGCCATGGACAAGTTTAACACCTCTTTGCGCACAGTTGATGCAGCCGAAGACTTTTTGCAAGTCCCGGTTCTTGGTGCCATTCCCCGTTTGGAGTTTGACCATAAGGATTTTAATAAAAACTTGGTGTCGGCTAATCAAGAAGCGCATTCGGCGGAAGTGGAGCTGTTCCGCACCTTGCGCGCCAGTGTCACCATGCTCGGCAAGGATCAGGAACGTCGGAGCTTTCTGTTCACCAGTTCCTTTCCCAAGGAAGGCAAAACCTTTGTTTCCTGCAATTTTGCCGCCAGCATTGCCCAGCAAGGATTGCGCACTATCGTATTTGACTTCGACTTGCGCCGCCCGCGGGTGGAGTCCTTTTTTACCGGTCAATCCCGCCACATTCTTGGCGTATCAGACATTCTTACCGGAAAGTCCAAGTTGAGTGAAGTTATCCAAAACCACCCACAAGTTGCCAATCTGTTTTGGGTGGGCGCTGGCACTTTGCTGCCCAACCCCTCCGAAATCCTTTCACAAGGCGGCTATAAGAAATTGCTCGAGCAGGCTTTGAAAGAATATGATCGGGTTATTATTGATACGTCTCCGCTGCATCCGGTTAAAGACGTCCTTTTGGTGGCCAACGATGTCAGCACGGTGATTGTCTTGGTTGATGGCAGCAAGACGGCCCGCAAAGCGGCGGCCAAGACCATTCAATGGCTGCAGAATATCAACGCCCCGTTGGCCGGTATTGTGCTAAACCTCTTGCCCCGCAAACGCAAAGGCCAGGGATATTATTATTACGAGTATTACGGCTATAGTTACGGCAAATATGGCCACGATGAAAAGTCAGCCAAGTCCAAAGCCAAGGCCTGATTTTTCCCTTCTTTTAGATTTTTGCCTGAAACGGCAGTTGAAGCATCGCTTCGACTGCCGTTTTTTGTTTTACGGATGAAAGTGCGCAAACTCGTGGAATTGTATCAAATTGCGGCTTTCCCTTGGCGAAAAATGAGAAGTGCGGATAGTATAGTTGCATGAAAGGCATCATTCTCGCCGGTGGCGCCGGTTCACGGCTGTATCCGTTGACACTGGTGGCCAGCAAGCAGCTCCAGTTGGTTTATGACAAGCCGATGGTATATTATCCGCTGACCACTCTGATTGAAGGTGGCATTCGCGACATTTGCCTGATTTCGACGCCCCAGGATTTGCCGCGCTTCCAACAACTGCTGGGTGATGGCTCGCGTTTTGGCGTGAAATTTGATTACCGCCAACAGGCGAAACCGGAAGGTCTGGCCCAAGCTTTTAAAATCGCGGATACCTTTATTGGCACGGACCCGGTAACGCTGATTCTGGGCGACAGCATCTTCAACGCTGGCGACATCCTCTCGCAAGTCCTCACCGGTTTCAATACTGGGGCGACGATCTTTGGTTATCATGTTAATGATCCCGAGCGTTACGGCGTGGTGGAATTTGATGCGGACGGACGGGCGGTTTCCATTGAGGAAAAGCCCAAGGCGCCTAAAAGTAATTACGCTGTCCCCGGGATTTACATCTTTGATAATGAGGTTGTCAACTTTGCCAAAATGATAACGCCCTCGGCGCGTGGCGAGCTCGAAATCACCGATGTTATCCTCGAATATTTGCGGCGCGGATCATTGCATGTTCACCGCCTCGCCAGAGGGGTTGCCTGGCTGGATGCCGGCACCAGCAGCAGTTTGCACGATGCCAGCGCCTATGTGCAGACGATTGAAAAGCGCGCGGGCATAAAGATTGGCTGCCCCGAAGAGGCGGCGTTCCAACAAGGTTTCATTTCCCTTCCACGGTTGGAAGAAATTGTCAGGCTGATGCCAAACTGCGAATACCGCGACTACTTGGAACAAAAGGTGGTCGCCGAAGCAAAACGTGTGCAACCCTAAGCGCTAATGAATCTGCTCATTACCGGTGGCGCAGGATTTATTGGGACAAACCTGATCCATCACCTCATTGATGATCCGAAGGTGGTGAAGCTCGTCAACCTTGATTGCCTGACTTATGCCGGGCGGTTGGAAAATCTGGAGACGATCTCACACCATCCCAAGTATGTTTTTGAAAGGGTGGATCTGCGCGACCAGGTGGCCACGCTCCATGCAATCGGACGTCATGGCATCACCCATGTCATACACCTCGCTGCGGAATCCCATGTGGATCGCTCCATTTCCAGGCCGGGTGATTTCGTTACCACCAACATTGTCGGCACTTACAATCTGATCGAAGCCTGCCGCATCTTTTGGGGTGGTGATTTTGCCGGCAAAAAATTTCACCATGTTTCGACGGATGAAGTTTATGGTTCGCTCGGTGCAACTGGACTATTCACTGAGACGGCTCCTTATGCGCCCAATTCGCCCTATTCGGCCAGCAAAGCTTCCAGCGACTTCCTGGTCCGGTCATATTACCACACGTATGGCCTGCCGACAGTCATCACCAATTGCTCGAACAACTATGGCCCGTTTCAATTTCCCGAAAAATTGATCCCGGTGGTCATTCAAAGCGTGCTCGCGCGTAAGACCGTCCCGGTTTACGGCGACGGCCTGAACGTGCGTGACTGGCTTTACGTGCGCGATCATGCCGAGGCGCTTGGGACGGTATTGCAGCGGGGAAAAATTGGTGAAACCTACAATATTGGAGCGCACAATGAGTGGACCAATATCGATATCGTGCAATTAATTTGTGACACGATTGATGAATTTTCGCCGCAATCTGGCGGGCATTCGCGGCAGCTCATTACCTTCGTTAAGGACCGTCCTGGCCATGACCGTCGGTACGCCATAGATGCCACCAAGATTCAGCGTGACCTCGGCTGGGCCCCAGCCCACAAATTTCAACAAGGTATCCGGGAAACCATCCGGTGGTACCTTGATCATCAAGATTGGGTACGGTCAGTATTGAAAAAGTGACAGCCGTTTCAGCCAGCCAACCGGGTAAGGTGCATCGACCATTTTCTTGCCGGCTCCGGCTATAAAATGAGCCGCTCAAAAACCTTGTAACATCCGTTCTTCGCCGTCCCTCACCAAAGATTTGGAGGATACTTCAGCATGGGTTTGCTGCCCTAGAAATTCCATTAGTACGGCAACCCGTTCGCTGCCTGGCATTACCCGGGTGACCACCGCTCGCAGGCCGAGCATGGGCCCGTCGGCAATCAGTACCGTTTCACCCGGTTTAAAATCATCCGGTATTACTCGCACGTCCTCCTGTCCGATCGTGGCCATGATCTCCTGAATGATCGGATTCGGAATTGTAGGCCAACGTTCGCCAAAACGGACCACGCACTGCACCCCGCTGGCACTTTGGACGGTGCGGAGAGCATGTTTCAGGTCGAATCTCGCAAACAGGTATCCGGGAAAAAGCGCCTCGGTTGCCCAGGATGGACCCCGTTTAGTTGCGCGTTTGAACCGTATTCTGGGTAAAAACACCTCGATGGCAGTCAAACTTCGAAGGTGCGCGGCCGCTATATGTTCATGCTTAGGCTGTGATCGTACGCAATACCATTCACTGTCCAAATTCTTAACTGATTCCATGCCCATACTGCTATTAAATATTTCCAAACAATCCCCCCGCGTCATTGCGTTCATCCGGTGTGAATAGCGCCCGATTAATGAATGCTCTCATTTCGAGTTGCTCTGACAGGAGACTGTATGGACTATATTATACACGTCTTATTAAAGAAAAACAGCGTTTGCAATAGCAAACGCTGTTTTTGTTTGAAACCCAACTACTTGATCGAATCAAGAACGATTCGCTTTGCGCTTCAGGAATCCCGCCAGTCCGGCGATCCCGAGGCCCATCAATGCCATCGAGGAAGGTTCAGGAGTAGGCGTTGCCGGATTCGCCGTTCCGCCAAACGAAGCGAGGAAATTAATGTTGTAATCGGCGTTCGTTGCCGTAATCCAGTTCGGGCTGCCAGAGGAACCCAAGTTCAACCAATAGTCGTTGTAATTGTTACCAATCGTCGGAGCGTTGGTGGATAAAATCAAACCGGCATCATTTGCACCCAAGCCGGTGAACTCAACGGCCCAAGTAAAGTCAGAGGGAACAGCCACACCGCCACCAGGCAGATCGGTGGACACATCCACATTCATGCCCGTGGGTGCGTTAGGAATCGCAAAGGATTCGCTCCAGAGAACTGAACTTGGCTTCAAAGGGCCAGCCGGGGAGGCACTGCCGTCGTTAGCATACAGGAAAACGGACAATGAAGCTACCCCGTCCGCAGCTTGGTTATAAAAGTTGAAAGTAAAACTGTTAATGGTTGAACCATTACCATTATCCGCCAAAATAATCTCGTCGCCAATCTCGTTAGTGGCTGCACTAAAGTACCCGGCAGGCGTGTCCAAATTTGAGTACAATGTGGTAGCATGTACGTTTTGAGCCGACACAATGGCAACCAGTCCAGCAGCGTATACGCTTGTTTTGACAAGAAAATCTTTGGATTTCATAAATTTAATCTAGTGAGCTTTTTAAAAACAACCCTCACTTGCAATTAAAAGTACCAGAAAGACAGCAGTTGTCAATTTGTTTTTTGTGATCCAACCAAGGCTCCATTCTTTGAGGGAAATACTATTACTAACCGTTCCAATGCAACAAGAAACACATTTATTGGTGCCACTTCTTGCTGGTGGCGTATGGCAGGCGGATTTATCCGCTAATAAACCAAGGATGTACACTATACGCAATATTAGCCTGAATTCTCCACCTCATTAACCTATTGAGACTTGGCTGGCCCAGCTTCATCAAAAATTAATCCGGTCTGAGGTCTTTTCGTCAAAAACCGAGGGTGCATTGGTATCCAAAGTGGACATCTCCATCGGATTGATGCGAACCATGGTTGAAATTCGCCCCCGACCTTGGTTAAACTCTCCGCATGGGACGTCAATGGTTGCATGCCAAACGCTTGGTCGCCGGCCTTAAAAAAGGCCGGAACAATGGTAAACTCGTTCGGGAAATTTCGGTCGCCGCCAAGATGGGCGGGCCGGATCCCTCCATGAACGCGCGCCTCTTTACCGCCGTTGAAAAGGCCAAAAAAGAGAGCGTTACCAAAGACGCCATCGAGCGCGCCATCAGAAAGGGTGCCGGCATTGGTGACGAGAAACTCGTCATGGACCACGTCGTGTACGAGGGGCGTGCCCCGCATAACGTGCCGGTCATTGTCGAAGTCTATACCGACAACGTGAACCGCACCGCCCCGGAAATCCGCGTGCTCTTCAAAAAAGGCCAGCTTGCCACCGCCGGCAGCAATAAATTTCTCTTTGATCACGTCGGACTCGTGGAAGCCCATCACCCCGACCCCGCTACCGACCGCGAAGCGGCCGCCATTGAAGCCGGGGCCAATGAGGTGGAAGCCCTTGCCCACGCGCAAAATGATGACATCCCCGAAGGCGCGACCGGTGCGCGTTTCATCTGCGAACGTCAGGCCGTCCACGAAGTTTCCAAATGGCTTACGGGCAATGGCTGGACCGTGGTGACCAGCGAACTGGGCTATGTTCCCAAACAATATCCGGACCTCTCCGAGCAGGATATGAATGACGTGGGCGAATTCCTCCACGAACTTGACGAGCACGAAGATGTCCACCGTGTCTGGGCGGCGATCAAGTAGTCGTCAATGGTTGATTTATATGAACGATTACTGGTTAAAATACAGCCAAACCCTGGCTCAATCATTGGCCGCCACCGAGGTTAAAAGTGCTGCCGGTGAAGTGCTGACCATGACTGGCGCCCTGCCTTTGCTTTGCCAGATGGCCAAAGAGGTGCAAGCCGTTCGCGGCACCATGCATTTTGTAGGCAACGGCGCCAGCGCCTGCATGGCCAGCCACATGGCCGTGGATTGGACCAAAAATGCCGGCGTGCGCGCACTGGTATATAATGACACCGCGTTTCTCACCGCCATTGGCAATGACCTCGGTTACGATCAGGTTTTCGCCCAACCCGTCAGTTGGTTCGCCGAACCGGGGGACCTGCTGGTAACTATCAGCAGTTCGGGGAATTCACCCAATGTGCTCAAGGCGATTGAAGCCGCCCGGCAAAAGAAAATCCGCGTGGTGACGTTTTCCGGCATGAAGGCCAACAATGCCTCCCGCCAGCTTGGCGACCTGAATTGTTTTGTCCCCGGCTGGACCTACGGCCTCGTCGAATGCGCCCATCAAGTATTGCTCCATGCCTGGCTGGATGCCTACATGGGTGTCCACGGCTGGGATTTGACCGCTCCGCAAGTCATAACCCCGCCCGTCCGCTGACCGCCAGCGGTAGTCGAAAGTGTGGCGGGGGCGTGCCAGCAAAGCGGAGTTTTGTCTGACCTTCCTGAGAATTGCCTGGCCCCGAAAATGCATTGCAAATTTGCATTGGGGCACCCCCATTCTTGCTGTCGGCTTGAAGCGACCGGATCCGCGCCAGGCGGCGCTCGCAAACACCGGCTGAAATTAATTGAGTGCTGAGCGTTTGTAAGCGGCTTTCCAAGCTGGAGGCAGCCTCCATGAATAAACAGATTCAGCGGGGATGCCTCATTTTTGGGTGCGTACGTTGGCATGGACCGCCTGCCTTCACAATGGGAGATCTGCGCCAAGACCTGAGTGCGCTCAGTGTCGTCGGCGTCCCCTTTCCCCGTTTGGTTGGTGCCGGACGCCACCTCTCAGCGGTCGTCACAGACGGGAGCCGGCTGCACCTAGAATTGGCCGGCGATGGCGTGGGTCATGATTTTCTCCTTTGACGTCAGCGGGTGGGCCAGCGCAGTTTTTGTTAACCAAATGTCAAGTGCCCAATCCTCAAGCCGTGGCTGGTTCGTGTCCATACTGCGATCATGATTATGTCCCAATTGTCCGATCCACTGCCATAAACCCAGACGATCAGCCGTCTGTTCCGTCCCCACCGTGAGAGCAAGTTCGGACTGCCCTGGGCGGCTATATCTACCGATTTACTGTGGCTTAAGTGGATTTGCTGCTCTGCCTGTAAGAGTGCGTCTGAAAAGTCATGAAAACTGAGGAATCAAGCCAGTCGGCGGAGTTGGATTCGGATCATGGCGATATAGATCCAAGCCTCGGCACTGGACTCGGTGGTTTCGTAATCCCGCACCAGTCGCCGCTGGCGCAT
>CAIQKM010000102.1 GCA_903872345.1 uncultured Verrucomicrobia subdivision 3 bacterium
TATCCTTGGTGGCGGAACATGCTTATACGCGGACAATCGTAAAACTACGAACCCACTGACTGGAGAGCCGGATGCGGGAAATCCGCCCGTCCGGTTCGGAGGGAGGGGTGGGGCTAATCCCCCATCCCTACCCCTATCGACCGTTGGACGGGCAGGTAATGTGTTTGAACCGTCCGGGGGAAAACAATGGTGTGACGAAGGTGTTCGGCGGGACGCCGAACACCGCACGCGAGACGCGTGCGCTCCCCTTCGTTCCGCCAAGATTCGGGGTTCAGGCCAGCCCGCGTTCCGCCAACCGGGCGAGGGTCCAGGCGTATTCCTGGGCGAGTTGGTCCACGACGTTCTGGGATTTCAGTTCGGGCGGCAGGACTTCCCAGGTGTACGTTTCCATTTCCAGGTGGGGACACAGGCCGGGGTTGGCGGCGAGGATGTCCAGGACGCCAAGAATATGGTCGTTGGTGTTTTCAAACGGCGGCGCGGCGGGGGCGTGCAGGGGAATGTGAAAGTGAATGCGCCATTCCTCGGTCTCGGGCGTTTCGGACAGGGGATGCCGGTTGAGGGCCTCGGGGAGGTCGCGGTAGATGGTGCGCTGGCCGGCTTCGTCGCGGACGACGACTTGGTGCAGATAGACGTCGTCGGCAAAGGCGCGCAGGGCGACGCGGGCTTCGGCGGTGGGGGTGGTCTTGAGGGCGGAGCTGAGGTGAATTTTGCTGATCTTGATGTCGTGCTGCACGAGGCTGACGAGGGCGTTGTGGGGTTCCTCGAATTCGATGGCGAAGTGGCAGGTGTCGTAGTTCACGCCGAGATGGCGGGCGAGGCGCTCATCGTGCGGGTGTTCGCTGCGCAAATGATCGAAGAGGTGGATGGTTTCGGCGCTGCTTTCGAGCAGGCACATGGGCTCGGGTTCCAGGCCGAGGTGCAGGGTGCGACCGGTCTGGGCGCCGAGGCGGTCAATGTGTTCGACGGCGCGCCAGACGTTCTGGCGCATCGCGTGGCGGCTTTCGGGGGTGTGATGAAATTCCTTGAAGGAACCGGGCAGGGTGCTGACGCTGCCTTCCACTCCCGGGGGCAGGAGGCTGGCGAGAATATCAAACAGGAGGTTGGTGTAAGCCAGTCGCTCGGGCGAGGTCCAGTCCGGCCGGTAAACATCTTCCTTCACGCGGGTGTTGTGGAAGCGGCCGTAGGGAAAACCATTGATCGTGAAAACATAGCAGCCGTTTTTTTCCAGCCAGCGGCGGAAGGCCAGGAGCTCGGCGGGATCGGCAAGTTCCGTGGCGGCCCGGGCGCTGAGGCGCAGGCCGATGGCGTAGGGGTGTTGCGGGCAGACCTGCGCGCGTACGGCGAGCGCATGGGTTTGCAGGGAATGAAAGGTTTCCAGCCAGGTTTCACCCCGGTGGATATTGGTGCAATACGCGAGATGACGTCCGTGCGGGAGTTTCATGGGGAGAGGAAGTCCACCTTGGCGGACAGTTCGGGGGTGAGGAAATGGTCGGGGTTTTCGATCTGGACCTTGATCTGGAGCGTGCCCTTGGAGCGGTCGGCCTCGGGCGCGATCTCGGCGACGTGCCCGGCGTAGGTGCGGTCCGGGTAGGCTTCGGGGCTGACATGGCAGGCCTGGTTCATGCGGATCTTGGAAAGATCGGCTTCATTGATGTCAATTTCAACCTGCAAATCGGCGGGGTCGGCCAGCGCCACGAGGGCGGTGCTGGGGCCGCGGCCGCCGCCGAAGCTCTGCGGCATGACGAGTTCGTTGGGGCGGGCGAGTTTTTCGAGGATGACACCGTTGATGGGGGAGCGGATGGTACACCACTCAAGGTAGGTGCGGGCGAGTTCGAGTTCGCCTTGGGACTGGACGACGTTGGCCCGGTCGGCCGCGAGCTGGAGGCGGGCGTCATCGAGGGTTTGCGCGGATTCGACGGCGGTTTTGGCGAGCCGGGCGATGCGATTGAACTGGAGTTCGGCGCGGTCGGCGGCGGCCTGGGCGGCGGCGAGGGTGCCTTCGGCTTGGTGAACGCGGGCTTGGTATTCGGCATCGTCGAGCCGGACGATGACCTGGTTATTGGTGACGGGGTCGCCTTTTTTGACGCCGATCCATTTGACGACGCCGAGGAAGCGGGGGCTGATTTCGATGCGTTCGCGGTTAATGATATAGCCGCTGACGGTCAGGACCGAGCCATTGGCGGACTGGATCGGGGTGGCGGCGGGGGTTGGAGACGGAGTGGTAGCGGTACTGGCCGGGCTGGCGCCGGTTTCCGCCACGGCGGGGGCTGCCGACGCTTTTCCGGCCATTTTGCGGATATTATCGCTGGCACGGGGCCAGGCGAGCAAGGCGGCCAAAGCGGTGACTACGACAATAACGATAAAAATGGCAACCCAAGACCGCTGGGGGCGGCGTTTGGCGGCGGGGTCAATGGCGAGGCGGGCAAGGTGCCGGGTATCCATGCCGCTTAAGATGGGGCGAACGGGAAATATTTCAAGGCGCAAAGACGTTGACACGCTTCTCAACCCGGTTTAATCTCAGAAAAATTGCAATAACAATGTTACTCCGCATCAGTTTGATTGTGGCCATTTTGGCCGGCCTCGGCGCCGGTACTCTGGCGTATCTGGAAGTCTCCAAACAGATTCCCGTGCTGGTGCAACAGCGCGACGATGAAAAATCGGCCAAGCAAACGGCGCTGACGCAGCTTGCCAACACCAACAAGGTGCTGGTGAAGACGCGGAGCGAACTGGCCCAGACCCAGCAGGAGCTCGCGGACACCAAGAGCGAACGCGACAAGGCGATCGCCAGCGCCGATGCCGCCACCCGCCGCGCGGATATTCTCAACGACAAGCTCGCCAAGACCACCCAAGAACGCGACGACGCCCAGAACCAACTGGCCGCCTACAACTCCACCGGGCTGACTCCCGAACAGGTCAACAAGCTGAACGGACGACTGAAGGACGCCCAGGCCGAAATCGCCGCGATCACGGATGAGAAGATTGTTTTGCAACGCGTGCGGGATCGTTTGAAGGCGCAGCTTGACCACATTCTCGGACCGGATGTATTTGTCAAATTGCCCCCGGATCTCCGCGGTAAAATTGTCACGGTGGATCCCAAGTGGGAGTTTGTGGTGCTCAACATCGGTGAACTTCAGGGGTTGCGCGAAGATGGCGAACTTCTCGTGAGTCGCGACGGCAAACTGATTGCCAAGGTCATTGTCCGCACCCTTCAGAAGGACCGGGCAATTGCCAATCTGGTTCCCGGCTGGAAACTGGGTGACGTAACCGAAGGCGACGTGGTTTCCCCCGCGCATCCGGCGTCCTGATTTATTGGAATGCCATGAAGCTTTCAGCCGCCAACTGGGTGTTTCTGTTCCTGCTGGGATTGGTGATTGTGCTGGGCAGCGGTTGCGCCACGGATGATCCGGAAAATGTCTCGGTGCGTCCTTGGAACTCGCCGCAGGGCTGGGAAAACGGCCTCGGCGGTATGGATAATCAGCACGAGTAAGCGGCTGATAAATTTTAAACCCCCCTCTCCGGTTCGGAGAGGGGTTTTTTGTTGATGCCGTTTTCAGGCGTAACAATGCAGTTCAACCACGGATGGACAAAAAGGTCTTCGTCAAATAACATTGACATATTCGCCATTCGCGAATAGCATATAGACATGATTGCCAAGTCATTGGATGTGGTTGTATTGCTCAAACTGCTGCTTGAAAAGGGGCGGAAGCCGTATGCTCAATTATCCAATGAACTGGGGATTAGCGCTTCCGAAATTCACGCGGCTGTCCGCCGGGGGATCACCGCCGGGCTAATTTCAGCCGAATCGAAACTGCCTTTGAAAAAACCCTTGGAAGATTACCTTCTTCACGGTGTTCGATATGCATTCCCAGCCAAACCGGGGCCGGTGGCGCGCGGATTGCCCACTGCGTATGCCGCCCCTCCCCTTGCTGAAAAAATGAACCTGAATGACATGCCTCCGGTCTGGTCGGATCCGGAGGGAACAGTCAGAGGATTCGCCGTTGAACCACTGCACCCCTCGGTGCCCGCCGCTGCGAAGGCAGATGCGGCGCTGTATCAACTGCTGGCCTTGGTTGACACATTGCGAATTGGTCATGCAAGGGAACGAAAGCTGGCCGAAGTTGAATTAAAAGACCGCCTGAACCATGCCAACGCCACTTGAAGAAATGCGGACAGTCGCCAAGCGACTGCAACCGTTGAAGGTTCCGTTTGCATTCATCGGCGGGGCGGTGCTGGGCTTGCTGGTTGATGACCCCAAACTCTCCGAAGTTCGGAGCACGAAAGACGTTGACGTGGTGGTTGAGGCTGTGACCTATGGCGAGTATGTGGCGCTTGAAGAACGGCTCCGCCAAGCACACTTTCAACATGACACATCGCAAGGCGCCCCGATTTGTCGGTGGATTATAGACGGTTGTCTGGTGGATATTCTGCCGAAAGATTCGGCGGCGTTGGGAATGAGTTCCAGATGGTTCCATGAAGTTTTGGCGTGCTCAAAAGATGTGGATTTGGGTGAAGGCTGCGTAGTCAGAGTGATAACGCCGGCGTTATTTTTAGCCACCAAACTTGAGGCATTCAAAGATCGCGGCAAAGGTGACTACCTCATGAGCCGTGATTTGGGGGATATTGTTACGCTGGTAGATGGACGCGCAACCATTGTCGAGGATGTTGCCGGCGCTTTGGCTGCTGTCCGTTCGTGCATCAGCAAGAATTTTTTGGAGTTGCTGAAAGATCCATATTTTCATGAAGCCCTGCCGGAAAACCTGCCCCGCATGGAGGGGGCGGCAAAACGTGTTCCACTGGTCACCAAACGGTTTGAAGCCATTGCCATGTCGCGAGGGACATAAAGGGATCAGTTCAATGCCAATGACAACTGGCGGGGTGGGGCTGATAGAAGTTTGGGGATGGCGCGACAATTGCGAATGGAATATGCGGGAGGTTCCACAAGGTAGGTTTATCATCCCGCATCACCCCTTGGCGCGGACCAAGCGGTCGGGGGTGAGGATGAAATTCACTTTGGCGTCGTGGGGTTCGGCCGGGATCAGCGGGTTCAGTTGGAGGGTGTGGCAGATGCCGCATTTGATGCCGCTAGCGTACTGCAACAGGCGGTCGTAATAGCCCTTGCCCCGGCCGAGACGGTGGCCGGCAAGGTCGAAGGCCAGGCCGGGAACGAGCACCAGGTGGAAGGCTTCCAGCGGGATTTCCGGGCAGGATTCGGCCGGTTCACGAACGCCGAATTTGCCGGTGACGAGGTCGGTTTCCAGATCGGTGACCTGCCGGGCGAGATAGGTTTGCGTGGCGGGATTGAACCAGGGCAGGGCCACAGTTTTACCTTCGGCCACGGCTTCTTCGAGCAGAGGCCAGATATCGATTTCATTTTCCAGCGGGGCGAAAAACAGGATGATGCCGGCGCTGCGGATTTGCAGTTCCAGCCGTTCGCAGAGGGAGACGGATTCCACTTCGCGAATTTCGGGAGTGATGCGGGCCAGGGCGGCGCGCATGGTGGCGCGCAGGGCGTCTTTGGCGAGGGCGATTTCGTTGATTTCAGGTTCCATGGTGGGCGGGTGAAAATGTGAATCGAGGATGGGGGAATGAGAAAATAAATGTTTAACGCTCGCCCTCACCCCGGCCCTCTCCCCCGGGGAGAGGGAGAAAAGGTTCCAGCGGATGGAGTTGTTCCAACCGGGCTGATTGTTCACACCGGGGAAAATAGGGAAGGTTATTATGGGGCAGTTCCATGCTGTCAGGCCGGGCCGGTTTGGGACGGTGGTTTTTGCGCGCGGGTGGCGACGAATTGGGCGCGCCATTTTTCCACGCGGTCTTTGATCTTTTTTTCCACCCCTTGCTCGGTGGGTTCGTAGTAGGTGCGGTTCACGCCGAGATAATCCTGGGCGACAAAGTGATCCGGATGGTCGTGCGCGTAGGCGTAGTTTTTGCCGTGGCCGAGGCGTTCGGCGCCGGCGTAATGTTTGTCGCGCAAATGTTCGGGCACGGCCAGGGTGCGGCCGGAGCGGACATCGTCCAGCGCGGCGTCAATGGCCTTGATCGCGGAATTGCTCTTGTTGGCGGTGGCGATGTAAATGGTGGCTTCGGCGAGAGGAATTCGGGCCTCGGGCCAGCCGACAAATTCGGCGGCGCTTTGGCAGGCATTGGCGAGCACAAGGGCCATGGGGTCGGCCAGCCCGACATCCTCGGCGGCGCAGATGACAATGCGACGGGCGATGAAGCGCGGGTCTTCGCCGGCGTGAATCATCTTGGCCAGCCAGTAGAGGGCGGCATCGGGATCGCTGCCGCGCATGGATTTGATGAAAGCGGAAATGGTGTCGTAGTGGGCATCGCCATCGCCGTCATACACGATGGCCTTTTTCTGGATGCTCTGCTCGGCCACGGCAAGGGAGACACGGATGATGCCGTCGGCGTCGGGCGCGGTGGTGAGCGCGGCGATTTCCAGGGAGTTGAGTGCCTTGCGGGCATCGCCATCGGCCACCCGGGCGAGGTGGCGGAGGGCTTCGTCATCGGCGGTAATTTTCAGGTACCCGAGGCCGCGTTCCTCATCGGTGAGGGCGCGTTGCAGCAGGGCGAGGAGGTCGGCCTCGGTGAGCGGGCGAAGCTCGAAAATCTGGGAGCGGGAGACGAGCGGGGAATTGACGAAAAAGAACGGGTTGTGCGTGGTGGCACCGATGAGCCGGATGACCCCGCTTTCCACGTCCGGCAGCAGGACGTCCTGCTGGGATTTGTTGAACCGGTGGATTTCGTCAATGAAGAGAATGGTGGAGGCCCCGGTGTTTTCCAGACGATTGGCGGCGCCGGCGAGCACGCGGCGCATGTCGGCCACATTGGATTCCACGCCGCTAAGACGCTCGAATTTGCTCTTTGTCTGGCGGGCGATGATCTGGGCGAGGGAGGTTTTGCCGGTGCCGGGCGGGCCGTAAAAAATGAGGGACTGGATGCGGTCGGCCTCGATGGCACGGCGCAGGAGCTGTCCGGGGCCGAGCACATGCGTCTGGCCGGCGTATTCCGCGAGGTTGCGCGGGCGCATGCGGGCGGCGAGGGGCCGGTTGCGCAGGGCTTCGGCTTCGGATACGGGCGCGGTCGTTTCCACCGGCGGAGGTGCCGCCGGGGTGGAAAAGAGATCGTCGCGAGACATGGGGAAAGGCTAAAGGCTAAAGGCTGAATGCTAAAGGGAAAACGGTAAACCGAAGTCCGATAAAAGGAAACATCCAACAACCAACATCGAACGCCCAACATCCAGGTGATGAGTTTACTTTCGTTGCCCTATAATGACATTATAACAGAATAGAACGAAACTTTAGACAGACCAAGTATTGATGTCAGGAACCTTATCATAAATGGTTTTCTCAACCTCCTGACGATGAATCTTGCTCAAAACCGGAATCCCAACTGATTTGACAATGTGGACAGTCATAGAAAAAACGCGATGAATTAGAATTCGACAAACGCCGTATGGAAGCACGCAAACGCCGCGAGCATGAAGGGCACCGAACGAAATACTGCATGTGGGTCATAACAATACCGCCCACAATGAATGGAATTGGCCAAAGCCACCATACTTCAGGCAAACCTTTGAAGTCTCCCCAAGCCTGCAAAGCGAATGCAATGGCGAAGGCGGATACGAATATTACGAGATGCCAACGCCCGAATCGCTTCAACTTTCTGTGTGGAAAAGCGAGTTTATCCATAAGCGAGTTTATCCATACATGCCAAATTTTACATATGGCTTAATCCACGGTCAACAAGGCCGTGAGCGGGGAGGTGTCGGATACGACAATCATTGCCTGGCGAGGGTCTCAACGGTCGCCAAATCGGCGGCAAGTTCAGCACTGCCGTAATGGATGGGTATGTGGCGCTGTCCCAGTTCGCGCAGGAAATCCGCCTGCGAGATTCCGGCCACCTGGGCGGCCTGGCCAAGGGTGGATTCGTCGGCGACAAAGAGACCAATGGCCAGATGCAGCGCGGTGGATTGCGGCGTGAGGCGCGCTTCCAGATTCTGGGGCAGTGTCAGGGTCATGGGCGGATGGCGGTGGAAAACGTTGGTTGTCAGACTGGCATGGCGTTTGCCTATACCACGGTAATTTAGCATGAATCCACGGTTGTGCAACCGTCGAAGCAAGCAGCAAGGTGGGAATTATTTGCAATTGCCAATGGCCGATTGCCAATGGGGATGAGGGCGGGAGGCCTGATATTATTGTGCCAAATGCAATTCAGGCCCCTCACCCCGGCCTCTCCACGTTGGGCGAGGAGAGGGGGAAGCGGGTCGGCTGGCGCGGTGGCAATAGATCTGGCCGTCCGCCGGTCTTGCTTACTGCGGGGTGTCCATTAAATTCTTTGGCGATGGCTGTGCCCGCAAATCAATCTGACAGATCCGCTCCGGCGGAGGTTCATGATCCGTGGATGGATAAGTTTCTGACGCATTTGGCGGCGGACCGGGGGGCGTCGGTTTATACGCAGCGGAATTATGCGCAGGCGTTAAATGAGTTTTACCGGTGGCACATGGAGGAACGGGGTGGGGAGCCGCAGTGGGATACTTTGCAGCGGGATGATTTCCGGGGGTATCTGCGGTTTCTGGGGCGGGGAAAGTTGAGCCGGGCGGCGACGCGGCTGCGGTTTTCGGCGCTGCGGACGTTTTACAAATTTCTGATGCGGCACGGGGCGGTGGCGGAGTTGCCGATCAAAAACATTTCATTGCCGAAGCTGGAGAAGCGGCTGCCGCGGTTTCTGACGATTCCGCAAATGAAGGACTTGCTGGAGGCACCGCTAAAATTGATTGAATCGCAGAAAGTGAAGAAGGGACCGGGGCGGCCGGTGTCCACGGAGGTGTGTCTGCGGGATGTGGCCGTGCTGGAGACGATTTATTCGTGCGGGTTGCGTATCAGCGAGCTGTGCGGGCTGCGGGTGGAGGATATCAATTGGAACGAGCAGGTGGTGCGGGTCCGGGGCAAGGGCAAGAAGGAGCGGATGGTGCCGATTGGCGAGCCGGCGTTGCAGGCGATTCAGCGGTATTGGGACGGGGTGTTGTCGCCGCCGGTGGGGGCACAGGCGGTGTTCCGGTCGGATACGACGAAGGCCGCGCCGCTGGCACCGGTGCAGTTGTCGCGGCGGCTGAAGCAGTATCTGATCATCGCGGGCCTGGACCCGGCGCTGACGCCGCACAAGCTGCGGCACAGCTATGCCACGCACCTGCTGGATGCCGGTGCGGATTTGCGGAGCGTGCAGGAATTGCTGGGGCATGCGCATTTGATCACCACGCAGGTCTATACGCATGTGACGACGGAGCGGTTGAAACGGGCGTATGAGGCGGCGCATCCGCGGGCGTGAAGGGATTTAACCGCATAGAACGCAGAGAAGGGAGGGCAGACGGAGCCGCTGATTCAATTCGCAGTTACCACACCACGCCCGGACTTCTGCCAGATCGATAAGTTAATTGACATATCTTTGCATGGCGAACGACGCATATCTTTTCAACTCGGGGCGCAAATTGCGGTGGTGATCCACGAATGCGGTGATTATGCTCTGGCACTGATGCTGGTAGGAATGCCCCCAGTGACCAAGACCATGTAACGCGCTCTCCTGACAGGCGACGGATGGAAGCTGCAACGTGGTTTCCATAACAGAAAGGCATGCCTCGTCGATCTCGCGCCGCGCCGTGTCCTCCGGCTGACCAACCAATGGGAGGATGTCCCACCACATATAGCAAACCGGGTTTAGTGCTCCAGCGCCGGCCTCATCCAGATGTGACAAATGGGGAGTGCAGCGGACGGCGAAAAACTCCTCGAAAACCGTGGACATGGAACGGATGCATTGCACGCGTTGCTCCAAAGGGATGGATATCTCGGTAAGTGCGTAAAGCGGCGAAGTGCACTCGCCGACGAGAAACCAAAGACCCTGATTTGTTTGAGCATCAGTGTAGGGGGTGAGCAACTCCACGGAGTTCTGAAAAAGCTTGGTGGCATGGGTAATGACATGCTGGGGTTCCAATTCGGCGCAATTAGCGTCCGCATCCCAATACCAGGCCGGCTCAGTTACCGGATGGTCGAATATGTACCGGATCCATTCGGCGAAGGAAAGGTCTGTGAGAACTTTGTTCATGCCTTTGTTAAGCTCCCAACCTGGAAAACTTAAACTTCGTCAACTCTCCGTTTTTCTCCACCTGTTCCAGCGGGATGAGGCGTCCTTGATCAGCCTGCTGCTCGCCTGCGCGGACAGCGGCGAGGAAGTCAATCTCGTCGCGGATTTCCCGCAGCGTGACTTCGTCGGGCAGCCGGCGAATCGCTTCCAAGACACTTTGCTTGTCGCTCATGGGTTTAATCTAACCGGCAAACCACGCTTGGCAAGCATGAGGTTATTAATCGGCGCCTCCGCGGGCGTGAAGGGGATTTAACCGCATAGAATAGAGAGCGCAGAGATCCTGGATTTTTTCCGGCGATAAATATAAAGCGCCCTTTAGATAAGGGCGATGTATCTAAAGCGATGTTTGACCCACAAAGGGGCACAGAGAGCGCAGAGATGGGAAGGGGAGGCGGAACCGCGTGAACGCGGAACTCCAAACATTCGGAACTCTGTTTGCCTACTGGCCGTTTACCTGCTGCCACAGGCTCGCGTCATTGGTTCCCTTGTAATCGCTGCCATTGGTGATGGTGTAATCCGCCAGATTTTTGGCAATATGCGCCTCTGCCCGGCGGTACCGGTAATCCAGCACGCGGACATCGGCTCCTGCCGGCGCGTGAAAGGTCAGGTTTGCATACGGCTCCACTTTCACCCATTCCGCCTCAAGGGTGGAACGAAAAATCGCCACTCGATTGGTGAGCCCCTCGGATGAGGTAAATTGAGTAAACACAGTTTCTCCCGGAACACTGATCCCGTTCGTCGTCAAGTGTCCCCGGCAGACAAACTCGGCGATGGTCAGCCAGTCGGGTACGGATTTTCTCACTTGCAGCGTCGCCTGTTCGAATTTCTTGGTTTCGGGTTCCGTGGGATAGCGATGCTCTGGCCGGAGAAATTCAGCTTCTTCCGCCAAGTCCAGTTTACGATCCCGCACCATCTTGATTGTCTTTGCAAAGCCGGCACCATCCGCCGGTTGCACCTCCCATCGGTATCCGAAACCTTCGAGACTGACCGTGCAACCTCTCCAGGGCAGCGGAATTGTGTGTCCCGGAATTCGGGCGATTCTCTGCGGCTCCAGACCGTAAGCCAGCCAAGCGGAGTAAAGTCCGAGCCGGCTTTGCCCGCCGTCACTCAACCCGGCGGTTGCGAAAATATCGGTAAAAAGGTCATGCGGGCCGGTCATGGCCACATTGAAATGATCCGGATAGGTGGAGGTGTAATAGGTGTTGGTGCCGTCGAAGGAAATCCGCTCCCACTGGTTGGTGGCAAACTTGATCCGCTCCGGATAACCCTCGGTCCCTTCAAAAATATCCCGGCTCCGACTGACATCAATCTGCCACTGATCCCCGCAAATCTGCGCCACAAAATAGGCGTCAAAAGCGTTGGTAAAGGTGTTATCTTCCCGATCACGAATCTCATTTGAATAATGGCCCGCGATGGTGATGTGCTGTCGCGGCCTGCCCGCGCCCCGATATGTCAGCATCCAAAGCATGGACAATAAAATTACCGCCACCAATAGCACGCCGGGGAGGCGCTTTGAGTGAATTGATTTTGGCTGGCTCATCTGAGTTTAACAGACCTTGTTCCCTATTGAGCTAATCTATCTGGCAAACTTTGCTTGGCAAGCTTGGGGTTTTGAATCGGGGCATCCCCGGGCGTAAGGGGTTTAACCATCACAGAGAGCAGAGAGGGAAAGACAGCCGGAGCCGCGTAAACGCGGAACTCCGAACGGGGGCGACGAACTTATTGCAGCAGCAGTCGATAAAAGGCGTTGCCGGTGGCGGACATTTGGTTGGTCATTCGACAGTAGCCGCCAACGATGGCGGGGGATTTGGCGACTTTGGTCCAGGTGGCGCCGGGGCCGGGGTTGGTGGCGGTGTAGAGGTTGTAGCCGGCCCAGTTTGTGCCCCAGGTGAGGATGAGGTTTTTGCCAACGATTG
Organism: uncultured Verrucomicrobia subdivision 3 bacterium; assembly: GCA_903872345.1. Taxonomy (GTDB): domain Bacteria; phylum Verrucomicrobiota; class Verrucomicrobiia; order Limisphaerales; family UBA11358; genus UBA11358. Next base: position 12,057 of record CAIQKM010000102.1, read on the forward strand.
ACGAGGTCATGGTGGGAGCATCGAGGATGTGGATGAGATGCCGCACGGCGAGGGACTGTGAGCCTTGGTACCAGGTATTGGCGGAGACGTCCTGGCAGGAGGCGGAATGGGAGGCGAGCAGGCCGTTGCCGAGATAGAGGGTGACGTGGTCGAGGTTGGCGATGTTGGTGTCGCCTTCCCAGTTCCAGCCGACGATGTCGCCGGGGGCCATGTTGGTGAGGGAAAATACTTCGATGGCGTAGCCGGGGGCGATGAGGGTGGTGTTGACGAGATGGGCGGCACCGGGTTCGCCATAGGTGGGCGGCACGCGGCTGGCAATGGGCAGGCCGCCGCCGCGCACATGGGGTTCGCTGCCGATGCAGCAGGAAACGAAATGCGCGCAATCATCGCCCAGCCCGCTGGCGGGCGCGGGGGAGAGCGGGGTGGCGGTGGCGTAGCTGGAGCCGTTGGTCCAGAAATAGCCGTCGCTGTTCACGAAGCCGGAGTAGGTGTTGGCGTAGGAGACGGCGCGGGCGCGGTCGTACTGATTGGTGGACCCGGCGGCGGTGACGATGATTTGCAGGGTATTGGTCGGCCCGAAGTAAACGCTGCTGGCGTTATTTAACTGAAAGACATCGGTGACGGGGCCGGGCGTTTCCGGGGTGATGAAACTCATGGTGAAGGTGGCCTTTCCACCGGGTGGGATGGAGGCGCCGCTGCCGATGTAGGTGGACAGGGTGTGTGAAGCGTAGGTTTTGGCGGCGGGCGGCACGGCGCCAAGGCTGTCGGCACCGACGATGTTCATGGTATAGCCGCTGAACGTGGGCGTCCAAGTGGTGGTGCCGGTGTTCGTCATGGTCCAGGTCTGGGTGAACACGGTGCGCGGCAGCATGACGGTGCCGTTGGTGATGGTAACGGAGAGCAATTGGGCATTGTCTCCCGCCGCCGCACGACCGGTGCCGATCAGCAGGGCCAGGCAAATGAGCAGGGCATGGCCGTGCCTTAATTGTTTCAGACCATTCATGTTAAAGGCTTATCAAGGTCAAAAAGTCGCCCTGATTCGCTTTTCCTTGCCTTTAAATTAGCACAGCCGTAAACGCATTAAAGAAATATTATCAACTGATTGCAGGTCAACAGTTAAAGATGTTTTTAGGTGAAAGGTTGGCGAAAAAAACAAAATGGGCGCGGGACAAATGTCCCGCGCCCAATTGTGTGAAATGTGATTAAACCAATGACATTCGCTTACTTGCGGCGGCGAAGACCGAGCAGACCGGCACCACCCAAAGCGCACAAAGCGATCGTGCCGGGTTCGGGAGTGGGGACGGGAACCGCGTCAGTGGTTGCGCTAAAGCCGTCAATCTCCGACATGCGATCACCGGCGGCTCCGATATAAGCATAAACCTCGGTGCCACCCGCCAGGACGCTGTTGGCTTGGGAGGCGGATTCAGTATGCACCAAACTGCCCACGTTGCCGTTGGCATCCGAATTATAAATGCTAAAGATCGAGTTGAACTGACTGCCGGTAAAGGTAATCTGGTCAACAATTTTATACCATTGGTTGGCGGGAATATCACCGCCGTAGCTCGGATATTGGGCGCCACTGTTATCGGTACCCACGGTATCGTCAAAAATCATGCCGCCGGCATGTGCGCTTACGCCCACCGAGTTGGCGGGGGCGACATCATAGGCAACTTGCGCACCCAAGGGGGTGGCCGACAGGCCCAAGCCGCCGTAACCGGAATCATGCTGATCGTTATAAAATGCCGAGATGGTGAACGTATTCCCGGCGGCCAGCGAAAATCCCTGTTTATAGATGGCCAAACCTTGATCGTTCCCCAGATCAACCGTCAAACCACCACTGCCACCAAGGCCGCTGGAGGTGTCCTGAACCAAAGGCACACTGCCACCGGTCCAGTTGTTAAAGTAGGTGTCCAAGTCGCCGGGGGTGTTAAAATCCACGGAGTAGGTGGTTTGCGCCTGGAGCGAAATGGCTCCGGCAAAGGCGCACAGGCCAATCGGCAATGCAATTTTTAAGTTCATTTTTTAATGCGGTTTACGGTTTTAGGTTTTCTTCTTGTATGTGTTAATCATTCACACAACTTAATGACTTTATCAACTTTCCAGCTACAGTCAACCTGTTAATAATTTAAGTTAACGTTTTTTGCGTTAATTTTCCCATCGCTTGAGCGGTAACGATGCTGTGCAAACTCGGATGGACAGGCCGGAAAATGAAGCAAGCGGCGGGGGCGCCGGGCGGGCAGATTCGCACGTCAGAGGCGGCGATTGAAACTTCGCGGTGTGGTCCGGCGTCTTTTCTGCCGTACTATGATGAAATTGTTTTGGATGGCGGTGGGGGGCTTTCTGCTGGCAGGTGCGGGATTTGCCGCCGAGAGCGGCTCGGCGTCCGGGTTGCTGGGCACCTTGCGTCCAAGCCATCCCCGGCTGCTGGTTTTAGAAGACCAACTGGCCCGTGTGCGGGAGTCGACCAATGCCGATGCGAATGCCCGGAACCTTTATCTCCAATTGCAAACGGCGGCGGAAAAAATTCTGCGTGAGCCGCCATCGACTTATGTCATTGGCGGACCAGAGCATACGCTGCTGGAGGTGAGCCGGAATGTGGAGGGGCGGGTATGGTTGCTGGCCGGGCTTTACCGGTTGAACGGGGATGGCCGGCTGGCCGCCCGGGCCCGGGATGAAATGCTCGCGGCTGCGGGGTTCCCGGATTGGTATCCGAAACATTTTCTGGACACGGCGGAGATGACGGCGGCGCTGGGGGTTGGCTATGACTGGCTGTATGATTATCTGTCGCCGGCGGAGCGGTTGGTGATCCGGCAGGCGATTGTCACCAAAGGTTTGGATCCGGGATTGGCCGGGTTGGCGGACAAGGGGCGGCTGGCGCGGTTGCATAATAACTGGGCGCAGGTTTGCAACGGCGGGCTGACGCTCGGAGCCCTGGCGATAGCCGGGGAGGAACCCGAAAAGGCGGCCGAGCTGGTTGGCCGGACGCGGGCGCCGATGCGCAAAATCATGGAGTTGTTTGCTCCGGATGGCGGGTTTGAGGAGGGACCGGCCTATTGGAATTATGCGACGACCTACAATGTTTTGTATCTGGCGGGCCTCGAAAGCGCCTTGGGCACGGATTTTGGTTTGGCGTCGGCCGAAGGTTTTTCCAGCACGGGCAATTATCGGATGCAAACCATCGGACCGTTGGGGAAATGCGCAAATTTTGGGGACGCGGGCGAACCGATCGGGATAGCACCCCAAATGCTCTGGCTGGCGGCCAAGTTTCAGCACCCGGAATATGCCGTGCATGAGCGGGCCGTGGCCCGCTTGGCGAGCCTCAACCGGATCAACATGGAATTGTCCCGGTTTGCCATTATGGAATTGCTGTGGAATTCCCCGGGCACCGGCAGTCTGGCCGGGGCGGCTTTGCCGGCGGGAGCGAAATTTGACCGCGTGGCCGCGGCGTTCATGCGCAGTGCCTGGAACGACACCAACGCGGTTTATGTGGGATTCAAGGGCGGCAGCAATCGTTCCAGTCATGGCCATCTTGATCTGGGCACGTTTGTGCTGGATGCCGCCGGGGAGCGCTGGGCGCTGGATCTGGGCGCGGACAGTTATGGGTTGCCGGGTTATTTTGGGGCGTTGCGGTGGAGTTATTACCGGCTGCGCACGGAGGGGCATAACACCCTGACGGTGGATAATGAGAACGAAGACCCCAATGCGGCGGCACCGTTGACGCAGTTCGCCAGCGGTACAAACGGGGCGCTGGCGGTGGCCGATCTGAAGGCGGCATATCCCCAAAAACTGGCGGACTGGCAGCGCGGAATCCGATTGCTTGGCGGAGGCCGGGTGCTGCTGCAGGACGAGGTTGTCCCCAGGAACGCGGCGGACATCACGTGGAATTTTCATACGCGCGCCGCCATCACGATTTCCGCCGATGGGCGGGGGGCGACCTTGGCGCAAGGGAATGCCAAATGGATGGCTCGCATCCTGGCACCAGGGGATGGGAAGTTTGAAAAAATGTCCGTCCAAGTGGCCTTGCCGCAGCGTTCCACGGCCGGCGTGTGGAATTTGATCATCCGGCGGCCGCATACGGAATCACCGACGACGCTGGCGGTTTTATTTACACCACCGGATGATCTGACGCCAAGGCCGGTGATCGGGCCATTGAGCCAGTGGAAGCCGTAGGATGAAACCCTGACTCGGGAAAAAGGCTGCGCGGGATCCCTGCTCAAGGGCCTAAAAACCTGCAGGATTAATTTGGCGGGAAGAGCAATTTGCGGGCGGGGTTTCAACTTGTCAGAGCTGAGGGGCATGGCGGGGGACCGGCTGAAGCCGGGACTCCAAACTTCGGACTGACTGCCATGGTGGCTTTGGATGAATGGCGCGGCCACGGGGGAGCGTACATGCCAATTTCTGCAAAATAAATTCGATTGAATTTTTGGCGGACAGGCACACAATCGGAAGAAGGATTTTTTCCGATAAAGTGATGGGTTCTTATTTTTCGTTTCGTCCTAAACTGCTCGACACCCTGAAGAATTATTCGGGGCAAACATTTGCGGCCGATTTAACGGCCGGGCTGATTGTGGGAATTGTGGCGCTGCCGCTTTCGCTGGCGCTGGCGATTGCCTCGGGGCTGCCGCCGGAGGTGGGTCTGTTCACGGCGATCATCGGGGGCATTCTGGTGTCCCTGCTGGGCGGTTCGCGCGTGCAGATCGGCGGTCCGGCGGGGGCGTTTGTGCCGCTGCTGGCGCCGATCGTAATCCAGCACGGGCCGCAGGCGCTGGTGGTGTGCGCGCTGCTGGCGGGGGTGATTCTGTTTGTGCTGGGGGCGTGCAAACTGGGCACGATGATCAAATACATTCCGTATCCGGTGGTAACCGGGTTTACGAGCGGGATTGCGATCATCATCATGAGCACGCAGATCCGCGATTTTTTCGGGTTGCAACAAAAGTTGCCGGCGGATTTTATCGGCAAGGTGCGTTCGCTGGCGGCGGATTTTCATCCGAACGGGCCGACGGTTTTGATGGCGCTGGCGGCCACGCTGGCGATCTGGTTCTGGCCGAAAGCGTGGGCCCGGCGGGTGCCGGGGTCCATGGTGATTGTGGTGCTGGCCGCGGCGGCTTCGGCGGGCTTTCATCTCAATGAACATTGGGGGATTGCCACGCTGGGTTCGCAATTCGGGGATTTGCCGCGCAGCCTGCCAATGCCGCACTGGCCGTCGCTCCCGCTGGAGGCGTGGCGGGCGCTGGTGCCGGCGGCGATGACGGTGGCGGTGCTGGGGGCGATTGAGTCGCTGCTGTGCGCGGTGGTGACGGACGGCATGATTGATGACCGGCACGATTCGAATCAGGAGCTGATGGGGCAGGGGATTGCGAATATGGTGGTGGGGATTTTTGGCGGGATGCCGACGACCGGGGTGATTGCGCGGTCGGCCACAAATGTGCGGGCCGGGGCGAAGACGCCGGTGGCGGGAATCATACATTCGCTGACGATTCTGGTAATTTTGCTGGTGGCGGCGCCGCTGGCGAAACATATTCCGCTGGCGGCATTGAGCGCGGTGCTGGTGGTGGTGTCGATTCGCATGGGCGAGTGGCATCAGTTTGTGCGGCTGAACCGGTGGCCGAAGAGCGATGTGATGGTGTTTTTGTGCGCGTTTACGCTGACGGTGGCGCTGGATCTGCCCACGGCGGTGGGGACTTCGTTGATTCTGGCCTCGGCGCTGCTGGTGAAGCGGCTGGCGGAGACGGCGCAGGTGGCGCCGGATGCGGAGGTGACGCAGGGGGATTCGGTGACGCAACAGACGGCGGGCCGGAAAATACCGCAGGGCGTGCTGGTTTACCGGGTGTTCGGGGCGTTTTTCTTCGGCGCGGCGGATAAATTGGAGTCGGCCCTGCGGGATGCCGGACAATTGCCGGAAGTATTGATTTTACGGATGCGGGACGTGCTGGCGCTGGATGCGACGGGATTGGACGCGTTGGAAGATTTATATGAGAAGTTGCGTATTAAAAAGAAATACCTTATTCTTTGCGGACCTCACTCGCAGCCGCTGTTTGCGTTGACCCGGGCGGGACTGATTGAACGACTGGGTGAGGAGAATGTCTGTGGCGACATGGAAAGTTCGCTGGCGCGGGCCAGGCTGTTAATGGAAGAAAAGAAAAGTAAAAAATTTATTGACAGCAAACCCGCAGTTACCTAGCTTGCATGTCGTCAGAGCCGTAAAATTAAAACACCGAAATTCCCTTTAGAATTTTGAGAAGTGCAAAAGGGAATCGGTTTTTTGTCGTTTTACGAATCGGGTTTGAATAGACTTTATTGGATGCCCAAGTAGCTCAGTTGGTAGAGCACGTCCTTGGTAAGGACGAGGTCATCAGTTCAATCCTGATCTTGGGCTCCATAATAATAAAGAACAAACGCAGCAACTGAGACAAGCAACACAACAATCACATGGCTAAAGAGCAATTTCAGAGAACCAAACCGCACGTCAACGTCGGCACCATTGGCCACGTCGACCACGGTAAATCGACGTTGACCGCCGCCATCGTTGCGGTGCAGCACCGCAAGGGCATGGCGCCGATGATCGAGTACAAGGACATCACCAAGGGTGGTACCGTTCGTGACGAAACGAAGACGGTCACCATTGCGGTGTCGCACGTGGAATATGAGTCCAACAAGCGCCATTACGCTCACGTTGACTGCCCCGGCCATGCTGACTATGTGAAGAACATGATCACCGGCGCCGCGCAGATGGACGGTGCGATTCTGGTGGTGAGCGCCGCCGACGGCCCGATGCCGCAGACGCGCGAACACATTCTCCTGGCCCGCCAGGTCGGTGTGCCGAGCATTATCGTCTGCCTGAACAAGGTTGACCTCGCTGATGCCGACCTGCTCGAGTTGATCGAGATGGAAATCCGCGAATTGCTCACCAAGTACGGTTTCCCGGGCGACACGACCCCGATCGTTCGCGCTTCCGCCACGGCCGCCCTTGCGGGCAAGCCCGAAGGCGAGCAGGCGATCCAGAACCTGCTCGAAGCGCTCGACAGCTTCGTGCCGGATCCGGTCCGCGAAATCGACAAGCCGTTCCTGATGTGCATCGAAGACGTGTTCACCATTGAAGGCCGCGGCACCGTGGTGACCGGCCGTGTGGAGCGCGGTATCTTGAAGAAGATGGAAGAAGTGGAAATCGTTGGTCTGGCCGACACCCGTAAAACGGTGGCGACCGACATCGAAATGTTCCGCAAGCTGCTGGACAGCGCCGGCGCCGGCGACAACGTGGGTGTGCTGCTCCGCGGTACGACCAAAAACGAAGTGGAACGCGGCATGGTTTTGGCCAAGCCCGGTTCCATCAAGCCCCACACCAAGTTCAAGGCGGAAGTGTACGTCTTGGGCAAGGATGAAGGTGGCCGTCATACTCCGTTCTTCACGAACTACCGTCCGCAATTCTATTTCCGTACCTCCGATGTCACGGGCACTTTGACCCTGCCGGCCGGTGTGGAAATGGTGATGCCGGGCGACAACGTCTCGGTGGAAGTGGAACTCCAGAAGTCCGTCGCGATGGAAAAAGGCTTGAAATTCGCGATTCGCGAAGGCGGCCGCACCATCGGTTCGGGCATTGTGGCTGAAGTCATCGCCTAAGGGCGACTAGTTTCCGGGAGCGCGGAGTTTTTGAAAGCTCCGTGCTCCCTTTTCGTCCTCGGATGTAACGGGGGCGGTGGGAATTTTTGGACGGCTACGGCGTTAGCTCAATTGGTAGAGTAGCGGTCTCCAAAACCGTTGGTTGGAGGTTCAAGTCCTCCACGCCGTGCCAGTCTGCTTTAGCGGGAGAGGTGGCAGAGTGGTCTATTGCGGCGGTCTTGAAAACCGCTTTGGGGTAACTCCCAACGGGGGTTCGAATCCCTCCCTCTCCGCCATAACTTAGATTTTTTTTGTGAATAACTGGATACATATCGGGATTTGGGCTGTCGTCATTGGAGCCGTTTTCGGCTATCTTTGGTGGCAGGGGCAGGTGCAACGGCTGGCGGTCTACGTGCAGGAAACGCGCGAAGAACTTAAGAAATGCACCTGGCCGACCCGGGACGAGCTCAAAGGCTCCACGCTGCTGATCATGATTATGGTCGCCATGCTGGGTATCTTTGTGGTGGTCGTGGATACGGTCCTGTTCAAATTGTTTTTTTAACACCCAAATTTCATGCGCAGCCAGTGGTTCATTATCCAGACACTTTCCGGCCAGGAGCACAAGGTCAAGGAAAGTATTGAAAAGCGTATCAAGCCCGACGAAATGCAGGACTATGTGAAGGAAGTCCTGGTTCCGATGGAGAAGGTGGTGGAAGTACGCAACCAGAAGAAAACGGTGACCAACCGCAAGCTTTGGCCCGGTTATGTCTTTGTGGACATGGTCCTGCTGGATGATGAGAAGCGTCTGATTGAGGCGCCGTGGTATTTTATCCGGGAAACGCAGGGTGTGATCGGCTTTTTGAGCGATCCGCCGCAGCCCACCCCGAACGAGGAAGTGGAAGCCATCAAGGTGCAGATTTCGGCCTCGGAAGAGACGGAAAAGCCCAAGGTGAACTTCAATGTGGGCGAAACGGTCAAGATCAACAACGGACCGTTCCTGAATTTCAGCGGCGTGATCGAGGAAATCGACCCTGCCCGCGGCAAGCTCAAAGTGACCGTCAATATTTTCGGCCGGAATACGCCGGTGGAGCTGGAATATTGGCAGGTTGAGAAAGCATAATAATTTATCTTTCCATTCGCCGGGATTCTGGCAGATTGGACGGCTCGGTTTTAATTTTTTAATTTTATGGCTAAGAAAGTTACAGGACAGATCAAGTTGCAGATTCCGGCCGGACAGGCCAATCCCGCACCGCCCGTTGGCCCCGCGCTCGGTCAACATGGTGTGAACATCATGGGATTTTGCAAAGAATTTAACGCAGCGACCAAAAATGACGCCGGTCTGGTGATTCCCGTGGTGATCACGGTGTATCAGGACAAGTCGTTCACCTTCATCACCAAGTCGCCGCCGGCGTCGATCTTGCTGAAGAAGGCCGCCGGCATCACCGCCGGTTCCAAGACCCCCAACAAGGACAAGGTCGGCAAGGTCACGCGCAAGCAGATTTTGGACATCGTGAAAATGAAGTCCAAAGACATCAACGCCAATTCCGAGGACGCCGCCGTCCGGCTGATTGCCGGCACCGCGCGCAGCATGGGAATTGAAGTTGTCGGTTAATCGCAACAATCAACCGCGGGAGAGCCTTCGGGCTCGTTGGAACCGCACCAAATAAATGCCCAGCAAACGTTATAAGAAGGCTCTGGAAGTGGTTGACGCCAAGAAGGCGTATGCCCTGAAGGATGCCGTTGGCGTGCTCGCCAAGTTTCCGAAAGCCAAATTCAACGAAACCATTGACTTGGCGTTCCGCCTCGGGGTGGACCCGAAGCAGTCCGACCAGATGGTTCGCGGCACGGTTCCGCTGCCTCACGGCAGTGGCAAACTGGTGCGCGTGCTTGTTTTTGCCCGTGGCCAGGCCGCTGATGCCGCCCGCGCCGCCGGTGCCGAACATGTCGGGTTTGAAGACATGATCGCCAAGTGCAATACGGGATGGAATGATTTCGACGTCGCCGTGGCCACACCCGAAGCGATGGTGGAAGTCCGCAAACTGGGCAAAGTCCTCGGACCGCGGGGCCTCATGCCCAACCCGAAGACCGGTACGGTCACGGAAGACACCGCCAAAGCGGTGAAAGAAGTGAAAGCCGGCCGTGTGGAATTCAAAGTTGACAAGGCGGCGAATGTGCACGTCATTGTCGGCAAAGCCTCGTTCAAGCCGGAACAGATCGAGGAAAACGCCCGCGCGGTGATCGAAGCCGTGGCGAAGGCTCGCCCGACCAGTGTCAAGGGCACTTACATCAATTCGTGCACGCTCTCGGCGACCATGAGTCCGCCTGTCCGTGTGGATATCCGTGAATTTACAACCAATTAAGAAAGATTTGAGCCATGCGTGCTGAAAAGAAACTTTTAACGAGCGAATACGTCGCCCGCCTGAACGGCTCGCCGTTCTTCATTGTGGTCGGCTATCAAGGCCTGAAGGTCACCCATCTGACTGAGCTGCGCAAGCGTCTCAGCAAGGCTGGTGCGGAAATCCACGTGGTAAAAAACACCATCTTTCGGGTCGCCGCGCAGGAAGCCGGTGTGGCCGATTTGAACGGCAACCTGACGGGCCAGCTGGCCGTGGTGACCGGACCGAAGGACATCTCCGGCGCCGCGAAGGCGTTGAAAAATTTTGCCGCCGAATTTGACAAGCTGAAGCTGAAGTTCGGCTATTTGAACAACCAGCGCCTCGACGAGGCCAGCATACTGGTGCTCGCGGATCTCCCGAGCCTGGATGTGCTGCGCGCCAAGTTGCTGGGCCTGTTCAACGCCCCGGCGACCAAGCTGGCGACCCTGATCAACACCCCGGCGACGCAACTCGCCCAAGTGATCAAGGCCAAGGCCGAAAAAGCCGAATAACCCTTTCGCCCCGCCGTCAAACGCGGGGCGGATTAACCAACAAACAACAACGTAAATCGTCGGTTCACGGGCCTTGAACTGAAACTTGTCCAGGCCGGACAAACGACGAGACGACCGAAAGAAAAGTAATATTATGGCAGACATTGCAAACCTCGTAGAAGAACTGAGCAAGCTCACGGTGATCGAAGCCGCTGACTTGGTCAAACAACTCGAAACCAAGTGGGGCGTTTCCGCCGCCGCTCCTGTCGCGGTTGCCGCGGCTGGTGCTCCCGCTGGCGCTGCTGCGCCCGCCGCTGCAGCCAAAGACACTTTTGACGTGATCCTCGCCTCGGTTCCGGCCGACAAGAAGATCGCCGTCATCAAAGTCGTGCGTGAAATCAAGGCCGGTCTGGGTCTCGCCGAAGCGAAAGCTTTGGTTGAAGGCGCGCCGAAGCCCTTGCTGGAAGGTGCGAACAAGGCTGATACCGATGCCGCCAAGAAGAAGCTGGAAGAAGCTGGCGCCAAGGTCGAAGTCAAGTAATTCGTCCGTCTTTGGGGCGGCGGCGTCATGCTGCCGCCCCATTTCATCCCCGCCTGGCGGCGGGGGGCTAAATTTGGATTGGTAGGACAGTGAGTTGTTGGTTTGGCAAGCTCGCCGTTGAACGCGGCAGGCTTGCCTTGTGTCGTTAAGTATAAATATACCGGTGCAGTGTGTCGCTGCGCCAAAAAGAAAGTAAAAAATGCCATCGCGATCCACAGAACGTATTAATTTCGGCAAAATCAAGGAAATCGTCTCGCCGCCGAACATGATCGAGTTGCAGACGAATTCCTATTCGGAATTTTTGCAGGCCGAAATTTCGCCCTCGAAGCGTCAGAAACACATTGGACTGGAAGCGGTTTTCCGGGAAGTGTTTCCGATCCGGAGCTATGACGAGAAGATTGAACTCGACTATACCTCCTACGAAATCGGCGAACCGAAGGTGGACTGGCTCGAATGCCTCCGTGAAGGCACGACCTATGGCGCCCCCCTGTACGTCACCTTCCAGTTGAAGGAAGAAAAAGGCGTCAAGGAAGAAAAAGTTTTCATGGGCGAACTGCCCCTCATGACCCCGCAGGGTACGTTCGTGATCAACGGCGCGGAACGCGTCGTGGTTTCCCAGTTGCACCGTTCGCCGGGTATCGCGTTTGAAGCGACCCAGCATCCGAATGGCAAAATGCTCCACAGCTTCCGCGTCATTCCCGACCGCGGTTCCTGGTATGAAGCCCAGTTTGACACCAGCGATCTCCTGTATGTCTATCTGGACCGCAAAAAACGCCGCCGCAAATTTTTGACGACCACGTTCTTCCGCGCGCTGTCCTTCCTCGACCACGAGGACAAGGGCACGAAGTCGAAGGACAACAACGGTCTCAGCCGGGGTACCGACGAGGAAATCCTGAAGTTGTTCTACAACATGGAAGATCTCTCCGTGAAAGACGCGGAAAAGATTGAAGACTTGCAGAATCGCGTGCTCGTGCATGACGCCGTGGACCAGGAAAAAGGTCTGGTCGTCGCCCGCGCGTTTGAGCCGCTCTCCAAGGCGGTGGTCAAGCAGATTGCCGAGCTCGGCATCACGAAGATCAAAGTGGTGGATACCTCCGTGGACGAAGGTAACATCATCAAGTGCCTGAAGAAGGATCCGGCGAAGAACGAGGAAGAAGCCCTCAAGGATATTTATCGTCGCCTGCGCCCGGGCGATCCGCCGACGGCCGCGAATTCCCGCGCGCTGATCAAGCGTCTGTTCTTTGACGAAAAACGCTATGACCTCGGTCGCGTTGGCCGTTATAAGATCAACCAGAAACTGGGCATGAAGACGGACAGCCGCATCCTGGTCAAGGAAGACTTGGTTGCCGCCACGAAATATTTACTCAAGCTCAAGCGGGGCGAAGGTTCGCTGGATGACATTGATCATTTGGGCAGCCGCCGCATCCGTACCGTGGGTGAATTGCTGGCCAACCAGTGCCGCGTGGGTCTGTCCCGCACGGAACGTCTGGTGAAGGAACGCATGACGTTGTTCGATCAGACGATCGAGCAGATGACGCCCCAGAAGCTGATCAATCCGAAGGCGCTGTCCGCGGTTATCCGCGACTTCTTCGGCCGGAGCCAGCTGTCGCAGTTCATGGATCAGATCAACCCGCTCGCCGAGTTGACGCACAAGCGCCGTTTGTCCGCCCTCGGACCAGGCGGTTTGAGCCGTGACCGTGCCGGGTTTGAAGTCCGCGACGTTCATCCGTCGCACTATGGCCGTATCTGCCCCATTGAAACGCCCGAAGGACCGAACATCGGTCTGATCGCGTCGCTGGCAACCTTTGCCCGCATCAATGAGTTCGGGTTCCTCGAAACGCCGTACCGCCGCGTCAAAGAAGGTCGCGTCACCACGGATATCGAATATCTGACGGCGGACCGGGAAGAACAATTCATCGTCGCCCAGGCCAACTCGGTCATGGATGACAAGGGCCATTTCACGACGGACCGCGTGGTCTGCCGTCAACGCGGCGAATTCATCGACGTGGAACCGACGAAGGTCGATTTCATGGACGTGTCGCCGAAGCAGCTGGTTTCGATCGCCGCGTCGCTGATTCCGTTCCTGGAACACGATGATGCGAACCGCGCGTTGATGGGTTCCAACATGCAACGCCAGGCCGTGCCGCTGCTCGTCACCGACGCGCCGCTCGTGGCCACCGGTCTGGAAGACCGCGTTGCCCGCGATTCACGCGCTGTCTTGGTTGCGGAAGAGGCCGGCAAAGTCGCTTCCGTCACCGGCAGCCAGATCATTATTACCGAAAACGGCCAACTGGTCGAAGGCAAGAAGAAGATCAAGCATGATCCGGCGAACCACGTGTACGTGTACCCGGTGCGCAAATTCATGCGGTCCAATGCCGCCACCTGCATCAACCAGAAGATTCTGGTGAGCAAGGGCGATTCGATCAAAAAGGGCCAGGTTCTGGCGGACGGTCCCTGTACGCAGGGCGGCGAGCTCGCGCTCGGCCGCAACGTGCTGGTGGCGTTCATGCCGTGGAATGGTTACAACTTCGAGGACGCGATCCTCATCAGCGAACGCATTGTGAAGGAGGACATCTTCACGTCGATTCACATCGACGAATTTGAAGTGGCCGCCCGCGATACCAAGCTGGGACCGGAAGAAATCACGCGCGACATCCCGAACCTCGGTGATGAAGCCCTGAAGAACCTCGGACCGGACGGTGTCATCCGCATCGGCGCCGAAGTGAAGCCGGGCGACATCCTGGTCGGCAAAATCACGCCGAAGTCGGAAACCGAACTTGCGCCGGAAGAACGTTTGCTCCGCGCCATCTTCGGTGAAAAGGCGGCGGATGTGAAGGACACCTCGTTGAAGGTTCCGTCCGGCACCTATGGCATCGTCATGGATGTGAAGGTTTCGGCCAAGAAAGATGCCGAACGCATCACGCGCTCCACCAACACGGAGGAGAAGAAGCAGGCCAAGCAGATCGAGGACGATCACAAGAAGAAGACGACCGAACTGCAGGACCAGTTGACCGAGGCGCTGAGCAATATACTGCTGGGCGAAAAAATTCCGCTCGACGTCGTGAACAGCGAGACCGGCGAAATCATCATCCCGGCCAACCGCAAAATCACGAAGACCCTGCTGCGCAAGCTCGCGATGGTCTATGACCGGATCGAGATCGATCCGTCGCCGATCCGCAACAAGATCAACGAAATCATCGGCCAGTTCCGCAAGAAATTCGACGATTTGCAGATGCAATACGACGAAGAAATGGAACGCGCCGAAGCGGGCGAAGGCGTGGAAGCGGGCATCGTCAAATCCGTCAAAGTTTACATCGCCTCGAAGCGCAAACTGTCTGTCGGTGACAAGATGGCCGGCCGTCACGGTAACAAGGGCGTCGTCGCCAAGATCGTGAAGGAAGAAGACATGCCGTTCCTTTCGGACGGAACGCCGGTGGAAATCGTATTGAATCCGCTGGGTGTGCCGAGTCGTATGAACGTCGGACAGGTGTTGGAAACGCATTTGGGCTGGGCGGCGAAGCTGCTCGGTTTGAAGTTTGCGACGCCGGTGTTTGACGGCATGAAGGAAAAGGACATCCGCGGCTATCTGAAGCAGGCCGGTTTGCCCGAGCATGCCAAAACGCATCTGATCGACGGGCGCACGGGCGACCAGTTCGACCAGGAAATCGTGGTCGGCTACATCTACATGATGAAGCTGGGTCACTTGGTGGCAGACAAGATTCACGCCCGCGCCGTCGGACCGTACTCGCTCGTTACCCAGCAGCCGCTGGGCGGCAAGGCGCAATACGGCGGCCAGCGCTTCGGCGAAATGGAAGTGTGGGCGATGGAAGCCTACGGCGCGGCGTACACGTTGCAGGAACTCCTGACCGTGAAGTCCGACGACGTGCAGGGCCGTACCCGCATCTATGAAAGCATTGTGAAGGGCGACAACGCCCTCGAAGCGGGCATCCCCGAGTCGTTCAACGTTTTGGTCAAGGAAATGCAGTCCCTGGGCCTGGACGTGAAGGTGGGTTATTCGAACCCGATCGAACACGCGGGCGACCAGACCGCCGTTGCCAATGCCGCCACGACTCTCGTGACGGCGGAATCCTGAAATTGAAATCTTTGCTGAAATAAAATATGAGCAGCGCCAAAGAAAACGCCCGCGAACTTCTCGGTTTGGAAAAGGTGAACCAGGTGGATTACGTAGGTATCACCGTCGCCTCGCCCGATGCCATCCGTTCCTGGAGCAAGGGTGAAGTCAAGAATCCCGAGACGATCAATTACCGCACGTTCAAGCCGGAAAAGGGCGGCCTTTTCTGCGAACGCATTTTCGGTCCCGTGAAGGACTGGGAATGTTCTTGCGGAAAGTACAAACGCATCAAGCATCGCGGCATTGTGTGCGACCGTTGCGGTGTGGAAGTCACGCTCTCGCGCGTCCGGCGCGAGCGCATGGGCCACATTGAACTGGCCGTGCCCGTGTGTCACATCTGGTTCTTCAAGTGCATGCCTTCCCGCATCGGGCTCGCGCTCGACATGACGGCCCGTCACTTGGAACGCGTGATTTACTACGAGGATTACCTCGTGATTGATCCCGGCACGACCCCGTTGAAGCAGAATCAGCTCCTCACCGAAGTGGAATACCGCGAAGCGCGGGAAACCTACGGCGCGGAAGCCTTTCTCGCCAAGATGGGCGCCGAAGCCGTCCGTGAATCCCTGGCCCGCGTGGACCTGCTCAAGCAGGCCGACGAACTGGCCATCGGCATGACGGAAACCAAGAGCAAGCAGATCCGCAAGAAGCTGGCCAAGCGCATCAAGCTGCTCCAGGGCATGCAGCTCTCGAAGAGCCGTCCGGAATGGATGATTCTCACGGTGCTGCCGGTGATTCCGCCGGACCTGCGCCCGCTGGTTCCGCTCGAAGGCGGCCGTTTTGCGACGTCCGATCTGAACGATCTTTACCGCCGCGTCATCAACCGCAACAACCGTCTCAAGACGCTGTTGCAGCTCAAGACGCCGGAAGTCATCATCCGCAACGAAAAACGCATGTTGCAGGAAGCCGTGGACGCGCTGTTTGACAACGGCCGCCATGGTCGTCCGGTCACCGGCGCGGGCAACCGCTCCCTGAAGTCTTTGAGCGACATGCTCAAGGGCAAGGGCGGTCGTTTCCGTCAGAACTTGCTCGGCAAACGCGTGGATTACTCCGGCCGTTCCGTCATCGTCATCGGTCCGGAACTGAAGCTGAACCAGTGCGGTCTGCCCAAGAAGATGGCGCTCGTGCTGTTCGAACCGTTCATCATCCGCCGCTTGAAAGAGCTCGGTTATGTGCACACCGTGCGCAGCGCCAAGAAGATGATCGAGCGCCAGACGAAGGAAGTTTGGGACGTGCTGGAAGAGGTCACGAAGGGTCACCCGGTGCTGCTGAACCGCGCGCCGACGTTGCACCGTCTGTCCGTCCAGGCATTCGAACCCCAGCTCATCGAAGGCGAAGCGATCCGCATTCATCCGCTCGTGTGTACCGCGTACAACGCGGACTTCGACGGCGATCAGATGGCCGTACACGTGCCGCTCTCCGTTGAGGCCCAGTTGGAAGCGCGCCTGCTGATGATGGCGACGAACAACATCTTCTCGCCCTCGTCCGGCAAGCCGATCATCACGCCGACGCAGGACATTACGCTCGGGTGCTATTATGTCACCGCCGAGCCGCGCGTCCCGATGCCGGCGAACACGGCCACGCTGCCGCTGTTCGGCTCGAAGGAAGAAGTCATCTTTGCCTACAGCGACGATGCGTTGAAGACGCATGATCGCATCCGCCTCCTGAATCCCGATTTCGGCCGCAAGACCGTTTTGGGCAACAGTGAGAAGAAAGTCATTGAAACCACCGTCGGCCGCGTGCTGTTCAGCGAAATCTGGCCGAACGACCTCGGTTTCCCGAACAAGCCGGTCAAGAAGTCCGACCTCGGCGACCTGATTTGGAAGTGCTACAAGTTCTGCGGCCACGACAACACCGTGACCATGCTGGACAAGCTCAAGGAAATCGGTTTCCGCGAAGCGACCAAGTCCGGCGTGTCCATCGGCATCGACGACATGATTGTGCCCAAGGAGCGCGACGAGCAGATCGAAAACGCCCAGAAGCAGATCAAGGAAGTCGAAAAACAATATCGCAAGGGTATCATTACCTCCGGCGAACGTTACAACAAGATCGTTGACGTGTGGACGCACTGCACGGACCAGATCTCCGGCGTGATGTTCAAGACCTTGGAACAGAACCAGGGCAAGAAGGAATACAACCCCGTCTATTTGATGGTGGATTCCGGCGCGCGCGGTAACAAGCAGCAGGTCCGTCAGTTGGCCGGTTTGCGCGGTCTGATGGCCAAGCCCAGCGGCGAAATCATCGAGAAACCGATTTTGGCGAACTTCCGCGAAGGTCTGTCCGTGCTGGAGTATTTCATCTCCACCCACGGCGCCCGTAAGGGTCTGGCCGACACGGCGCTCAAGACCGCCGACTCCGGTTACATGACCCGCAAGCTCGTGGACGTTTCCCAGGATGTCATCATCCAGGAATACGATTGCGGCACGACGAACGGCATCTGGGTTTCCGCCGTGTTCGAAGGTGAAGACGAAGTCGTCAAGATCTCCGACCGTTTGGTTGGCCGGTTTGCGGTTGACGATATCATCAACCCGACGAGCCCGAAGGAATTCCTGCTCCGCGCCAACGAAGAAATTGACGAGGTCAAGGCGAAGGCGGTTGACGTGGCCGGCATTGACCGGGTGCGCATCCGCTCGGTGCTGACCTGCGAAAGCAAACATGGTATCTGCCAGGCGTGCTACGGCCGCAATCTGGCCACCGGTGCCCGGGTGAAACTCGGCGAGGCGGTCGGCATCATCGCCGCCCAGTCCATCGGCGAGCCCGGCACGCAGCTCACGATGCGTACGTTCCATACCGGTGGTGTTGCCGCCGGCGTGTTCAAACAGCCGCAGATCAAGAGCAAGCACGAAGGTATCATCAAGTACAACGAATTGCGTTCCGTCGAACTCGAAGACGGCAACAACATCGTCCTGAACAAGAACGGCTCCATCCAGATTCTGTCCGAGGAAGACGGTCGCGAACTCGAAGTTCACACCATCGTCATCGGCGCGGTCATCTCGATCAAGGACGGCGCCCGCATCAAGAAGGGCGACACGTTTGTCCAGTGGGATCCGCACAATGTGCCGATTCTCTCGGAAAAGGCCGGTAAGGTTCGTTTCCATGACATCATCGAAGGTGTCACCATGAAGCAGGAAGTGGATGAAGCCACGGGTGAAGAATCCATGGTCGTCATTGATCACAAGGAAGACTTGCATCCGCAGGTCATCATGAGCGACGAGTCCGGCGAAGTGGTGGCGAACTACCCGATTCCGTCCGGCGCGCATATCGTGGTGAACGAGGGCGACAAGCTGGTGCCCGGTACGCTGCTGGCGAAGACGCCCCGCAAACAGGCCAAGACCCGCGACATTACGGGCGGTCTGCCCCGCGTGGCGGAATTGTTCGAAGCCCGCCGTCCGAAAGACGCCGCCGAGATCTCCAAGATCGACGGTCTGGTGGACTTCGGTGCGAGCGTGCGCGGCAAGCGCTGCATCGTCATCAAGGATCCGGTCAGCCTGCAGGAAGAGGAACATCTGATCCCGATCGGCAAGCACGTCATCGTCTTCAAGGGCGACATGGTCAAGAAAGGCCAGCAGCTCACCGAAGGCCCGATGGACCCGCACGAAATTCTCGAGGTCTGCGGACCGCAGGAATTGCAGGAACATTTGGTCAGCGAAGTCCAGGAAGTCTATCGCCTGCAGGGTGTGACGATCAACGACAAGCACATCGAAATCATTGTCCGTCAGATGCTCCGCAAGGTGCGCATCACCGAACCCGGCGATACGCAGTTCCTGTGGGGCGAACAGATCGACAAGCTCGAATTCGAAGCCGAAAACGAGACGGTGGAAAAGAAGGGTGGCAAACCTGCCGAAGCCATGCCGGTTCTGCTGGGCATCACGAAAGCCTCGCTGGAAACGGACAGCTTCCTCAGCGCCGCGTCCTTCCAGGACACCACCCGGGTGCTCACCGAAGCGGCCACGCGGTCCAAGATGGACTACCTGCGCGGCTTCAAGGAAAACGTCATCATGGGCCATATTATTCCGGCCGGCACGGGCTTTGACATGCACCGCAAGGTCACGCTCAAGCCGCTGGTGGACCTGCCCGATGAACCGGAACCCGAGCCGGTTGCTCTGGTCGAAGCGGAAAATCCGCTGCTCGCCTGAACTGATTTAAAGCAAGCGGGCGTCCGCAAAACGGACGCCCGCCTTTAACAAAGCAAATTAATTGGAAAATATAGTTGCAACGGATCATCGGGTAATTTAACATTCCGATTCCGTTTCTCCCTAAACTGAAAACGGTCGTTTTTACAGCGATTTTTAACGCAAATGCCGACAATCAATCAACTGGTCCGCAAGGGCCGCAATAAAGTCAAGTACAAGTCCAAGTCACCCGCCTTGGAGAATTCTCCCTTCCGCCGTGGCGTGTGCATCCAGGTGATGACGCGTACTCCGAAGAAGCCGAACTCCGCGATGCGTAAGGTCGCGAAGGTCCGCCTCACGAACGGCTACGAAGTGATCGCCTACATTCCGGATGAAGGTCACAATTTGCAGGAGCATAGCATTGTTCTTGTGCGTGGCGGCCGTGTGAAGGATTTGCCCGGCGTGCGTTATCACATTGTGCGTGGCACGCTCGACGCCGCCGGCGTTGAAAAGCGCCGCGTGAGCCGCTCCAAGTACGGCGTGAAACGGCCGAAGGCGGCCAAGCCGGCGGCGAAGTAAACCCCTTTAATAACCAAGAGAGTAAAGAATCATGTCTCGCAGACGTCAAGCAACCAAACGGCCCCTGGCCAAGGATGGCAAGTACCAGAACACGCTGGTCAGCCGCCTCGTCAACATGGTCATGTTTTCCGGCAAGAAGAGCACCGCACAGCGCATTGTTTATGGCGCGTTCGATGTGATCTCCGAGAAGAATCCGGCCAGCAACCCCATTGAAATCCTGCAGCGCGCGGTGGATAACGCCAAGCCCCGCATTGAAACGAAGCCCCGCCGCGTAGGTGGTGCCACGTATCAGGTGCCGCTGGAAATCCCGGTGGAACGCCAGAATGCGCTCGCCCTGCGCTGGATCGTCGATTTCGCCGATTCCCGCAAAGGCACGCCCATGAAGGCCGCCCTCGCCGCCGAAATCCTCGAAGCTTATCAAGGGCAGGGGAACGCCATCCGCAAACGTGACGAAGTTCACAAGATGGCCCAGGCGAACAAGGCCTTCGCCCACTTCCGCTGGTAATTTATACCAGTCAGTCAATCTCAAGAACGCCGGAGGCAACTCCGGCGTTTTTTTATTGGCGGTCATAACTTGCTTGCCTGCCGCCAAATTTGGCCTAAGTTGGCACCGTGTTTGCGCGTGGCGGTAAAATCCTGGTGATTGTGGCCCTGGTCCTGACGACTGGGCTGCACTGGGCCGCGCTGCAAACGGTCGCGTGGTCCGCGATGTTCGCGAGCCATTTGCGCACGCAGTCCATGACGGAGTCCATGGCGCAAACCTTCGATGGCTTGCATCCCTGCTGCCTGTGCAAGGCCATTGCCGCCGCCAAGCAGGCGGAAAAAAAGGATGAGTCCGCCGCTCCGGTGCTTAAATTTGAGTTTCCCATTTATGGCGAAACGGTCATTTTGACCTCGCCTGCCCGCTTTGCCCAAGTGCAATCCGGCAATGCATTTGCCGCTTCTTTGAGATCCAAACCGCCCTTGCCGCCGCCTCGCGATTTCTGCTCCTGAGGCGCCTTTTCGAAACCGATCCGCAGCCGGATTTCTCTGCCGGCTTTTTAACAGCTCATCCATGGGATGAGGCGGGCGGTAAATCAATTCTGACCGTTCGTATCCGGTTTCCAACGCGCCTGAAATCTCTTCTTGGCCAGCGAGCCAGTCGCTTTGCCGGCTGGCGATTTTAAACATTAAAAATATTTAGAGGCCATCCGTGAGGATGGACTCTCAACCGTTGCAGAATGATGAAAAATAAAAATTCACAGTTTAAAAATGTTGGTGTGGGTGTTGGTATGTTGGCGGCGCTTATGACGCCCGGGGCCGTATGGGCGTGTGCCTGCGGTTGTGGCGTGTTTGATGTGGCGACGAGTTCAATGCTGCCGGACCGCCTGGGCGGCACGGCCTATCTGAATTACGATTATCAAAATCAGAATCGCAACCAGAGCGGGACTTCGTTCGCCCCGTCGGCGGATAATTCGGACAAGCAGATTCAAACCTCGTTTACGAGCTTGGGTTTGCAATACATGTTTAATCCAAGTTGGGGCGTGCAGGGTGAATTGCCCTACTGGTTCCGGACCTTCAAGACGGACATCGGATCGCCCGGTTCCCCGGACATCGTTTCCCGGAGCTGGAATGGCTTGGGTGACATCCGGCTCAAGGGCATATACACGGGGTTCACCCCGGACCTTTCCGCCGGCCTGACCTTTGGCCTCAAGCTGCCAACGGGAAGCTATAACCGTGATGGCGATATTGTGGATCGCGATACGCAGATCGGCACCGGCAGCACCGATTTTTTGCTGGGCGGCTTCTACCGGCATAATCTTACGGAGGATGGCAAGTTCACCTGGTTCTCCCAGGCGGAGTTTGACGTGCCGTTTTTGGTGCAGGACGGCTACCGTCCAGGGGCCGAGTTGGACGCGGCCACCGGAGTTTACTATAGCGGGTTGTCGGTTGGTCGCGTCCATATCACCCCCATCGCGCAGGTCATAGGTTCCTGGCGGGGGCGTGATAATGGCGACAATGCGGCTCCGGACGATTCCGGGTATCAGCGCATTCTGCTGTCGCCGGGCATTGAATTCCATGTGCATCCGGTGAAAATCTATGCGGATGCCGAATTGCCCGTGTATGCCAATGTCCGGGGTAACCAGTTGGTCGCGCCGGTGCTGGTGAAGGTCTCGGTCAGTTATATGTTCTGAGCATCGTGAGGCCTGTCCATGAACTGCCGGTTCATGGGCAGGCTTAGGTTGCCCCGCTCCGCCCAAGGGCTGAAAGCCCGCCAGGTTATAGTCCAGGGTGCAGCGCGCAGCGCAAGCCCTGGGACAACCGTCATAACGCTGTTCCCAGCCTGAAGGGCTGGTACGCCGACACGCATTGACGCGGTGACGGCCCTACAGGCCGGAGAACGATTTGGTGACCTTTACCCAGGCCTGCGCTCGCCGACTCGCTCCTGCCTGGGCTACAACCTTGCAGGCTTTCAGCCCTCGGAATCCGCCGCCGGCTGCTGTTGTCCGGATTTGTTTTTGAAAACCGGCGGCGAAATCATACGCTGAGATTGTTACGCTATGTCTGATTCATCGGATGCCAGCCCGGAGCGCCGGGGCGAAGAACGGTTCTTTCTGGGAATCGTGGTAGCGCTCGCCATTGTGGCCGGGGCGGGCAGTTGGGTAGCGGTTTATGCGTTGTCGCACCATGAAAAGTTGCAAAGCCTGCCGGTGGATCATCCGCGCCGGTTGGTTGATTTCAGCCTGACCGACCGCACTGGACGCACGGTGACCCGGGCGGATTTGAACGGCAAGATTCTGGTGGTGAGCTTTCTGTTCACCAGTTGTTCGCTGACTTGCCCGGAAGTGAGCCGGCGCATGGCGGAAATCCAGCGGCTCACGGCGGGGCAGCCGGATGTGCTGTTGGTTTCCGTGACGGTGGATCCGCGTACGGACACGCCGTCGGCGCTGGCCAAATTTGGCGACAAGTATGGGGCGAGCACCAATCGCTGGTATATGCTCACGGGGGCCAAACCGGTGCTCTACGATCTCATTGGCACCAGTTTTTTGCCGCAGGATAATAAGGATCCATTTAATTCGATGCCGGGCAATTTTACCGGCACAGAGCGGATTGCCATAGTGGATAAAAAGGGAAACACACGCGGTTTCTTTGACGGCCTGAATGTGGCCACGCCGGCGGCGGTGGTGGCGAATATCAATCATCTGAGGGATGAGCCATGAGAGAATACATTTTAACAACACTGATCCTGCTGTCCGCCCTGTTTCCCGCCCGGTCCCAGACGAACCAATACCCGGTTCATGGAGTGGTGCAAAAGATCGACTCGGATCGTCGGCATGTAACCGTCAAGCATGAGAAAATTCCCGGTTACATGATGGCCATGACGATGGATTTTTCCGTGCATGACACCAATGTGCTCAACCAAGTTGCGCCGGGAGATGAGATAGATTTTACGCTTTCGGTCACCCCGGATGATGACTGGGTGGAAAATATCCGGCGCACGGGCAAGGCCGGTGTGTCCGCATTGCCCGCCGTGCAGTTCAATGTGCCCGAACTCCAGGTGGGGGAGGAAATGCCGGCGGCGGAATTCACGGGTGAAGCGGGCCAGATTGTCCACTTGGCAGATTATCGCGGTCAGGCGGTGGCGTTCACGTTTTTCTTCACGAGTTGTCCGCTGCCGGAGTTTTGTCCGCGCATGAACAAGAATTTTGCCGAAGCGCGAAAGCTGCTGCGGGCGGATACGAATGCACCTGGCAACTGGCGGTTTCTGTCCGTGTCGTTCGATCCCGGGTTTGACCGGCCGGAAAACCTGCGGCTGTACGCGAATCTTTACCGGGGTGACGATACCAACCGCTGGTTGTTTGCCGTCGCTTCGCCCGAAACCCTCCGCGTTTTGGGACCCCGGCTGGATTTTCATTTTTGGCGGGAGAATGGGACGCTGTCGCACAACTTGCGCACCGTTGTGCTGGATCCCCATGGCCGGATTGCCGCCCAATTTGATGGCAATGAATGGACGCCGGCGCAACTCGCGCAGGCGCTGCGGGAGGCGGCCCGGCGTTAAAACCACTTGCGCTGTAGCAGCCGACGTAAGGAGGCTCAAATATCTTTGGGAGCGCTTATTTATTTGGAGCCTCCTTACGTCGGCTGCTACTCATGTAGCGCCAGCCGTCCCCTGCTTGACAGCCTCTGGCGGCGAGACGCCGCCAGAACTCGCAGGCGCGGACGCCCGCGTTACGCCGTCTTCGTTACATCGCGGTTACGTGACGTCCCGGTTTTGACTTCCGCCGTTATTTCGCTAGATTGTCAGTTCTAGAATGAATTTGAATGATCAGATGACGGAATTGGCCCGGCAGGCCAAGGAGGCGTCGCGTGAACTTGCCAAGCTGACCACGGCGGAGAAAAACGCCTGTCTGCTGGCCATGGCGGAGGCTTTGGAGAAGAATGTCGAAGCCCTGAAGTACGCCAATGCCGATGACATGGAGCTGGGTGCCAAGATCAATCTTTCCGCCGCCATGATGGACCGGCTCAAGCTGGACGACAAACGCATTGCCGCCATGGCCCAAGGACTGCGGGAAGTGGCGGCGTTGCCGGATCCGGTCGGCCGGCTGCTGGATGAACGCATCCGGCCCAACGGACTCAAGTTGCAGAAGATTTCCACGCCCATTGGCGTGGTGGTGATCATTTACGAATCCCGGCCCAATGTGACGGCGGATGCCGCAAGCCTGTGCTTCAAATCCGGCAACGCCACGATTTTGCGCGGCGGCAAGGAGGCGTTGAACTCCAACCAGCTCATTGCTCAGATCATGATCGAGGCGGGCCGGAAAGTGGTGGCGCATTTTCCAGAGCATGCCATTCAGGTGGTGTCCGTGACGGAGCGCGAGGCCATTCCCGCTTTGCTGTCGCTCACGCAGTACGTGGATCTGTGCATGCCCCGGGGCGGCGAAGGACTGATTCGCGCGGTCACGGAATGTTCCAAGGTGCCCGTGATCAAGCATTACAAGGGCGTTTGCCATGTGTACGTGGCGGCCGAGGCCGACCTTAAGATGGCTGAGGCGATTGTCATGAATGCCAAGGTTCAGCGGCCGGGCGTTTGCAACGCGGCGGAAACCCTGTTGGTGGACAAGGCCATTGCGGGCCAGTTTTTACCCGTTATCGGAGCCAGACTGTTTGAGAAACACGTGGAACTTCGGTGTGACGGAACCTCGCATGCGATTTTGCAACCGTTGCTGGCTCAATTCAAATCGGCCCGGCTTAAGCTGGCGGTGGAGCAGGATTATTTTACCGAGTACAACGACTACGTGCTGAACGTGCGCGTGGCGGCGAATGTCCAGGCGGCGATTGATCACATCAATTATTACGGATCGGCGCATTCGGACAGCATTGTGACGCGCAATGAGGCGGTGGCGAAACAGTTCCTGGCCGAGGTGGACTCGGCGGCGGTGTATTGGAACGCCAGTACGCGGTTCACGGATGGCGGCGAGTTCGGCATGGGCGCGGAAATCGGCATCAGCACGGACAAGATTGGTGCGCGCGGTCCGATGGGTTTGGAAGAGTTGACGAGTTATAAGTGGCTGGGTATTGGGACCGGGCAGATTCGGGGGTGAGATTGTGGCGGATTGGTCGGGAATAGGGTGTAATGCTTGCCCCGCATTACGGTTGCAAATAGTGGTTGATTTCTGCCGTGAGCCAACCGATAATCCCATTACGTCTGAGTGAGATGCTATGCGCCTCATGCAGGGCCTTAGGGACCTGCCTTAGACGTTTTTTTATTCCCCGGGAGCCTTATGTATTTCTGCTACCTTGATGAATCAGGCACACCCCAATTGGGAGCGCAAACGTCACACTTCATTTTGTTGGGCATGGCGATTCCCGCCGCCGCTTGGCACCAAAAAGATCGGCGCGTCAGTGTCATCAAGGCGCGCTATGCCCTGCAAGACGCCGAGATTCACACAGGTTATATCGCACGCCGGTTTCCCGAACAGGAACATATTGCCAACTTTGAGCAGATGGATTCCGTTCAGCGTCGGGCGGCGATGACACAAGAACGCAAGAACTCGTTAATCAAAGCGGCCGCCTTGAAAACGGGCGACCGGCTGAAATCACTCAAAAAAGTCTATGCCAAGTCTGCCGATTACATCCACCTCACTCACGCGCAGCGCACCCAATTATTGCAGGAATTGGCCGACGAAATTGGCGGATGGAATGATGCCCGGTTGTTTGCTGATGCGGTTGATAAAGTAACGATGCCTCCGGGCGTGGATGTTTTTGAGAAGACGTTTGAGCAGGTGGTATCCCGATTTCACACTTTCCTGACGAAACGCGAAAAAGAACGCTTGAATCGAGGCGGCGCAACTACGGGAACTTCTGTGGATAATCAGGGGCTTCTGATTCAAGACAACAATCAGACGGTTGCGAAAAAAATCACGGCGCTGATGCGGAAGTTTCACCAGCAAGGGACGCTCTGGGCCAAAGTTGACCGCATTATTGAAACGCCACTGTTTGTGGACAGCAGTCTGACCAGCATGGTTCAGATGGCGGATCTTTGCGCCTACGCCACGCGTCGTTTCTTCGAGAACGGAGAGACGGATTTGTTCGACCGGATTTTTGGCCGGTTTGACCAGGCCAGTGGCAGAATCGTCGGCATCCGTCATTATGTTGGTGCAAAATCTTGCGAATGCAAAGTCTGTGCGGCTCATCGTGGCATCGCGAAACAGAAATGACTTTTATTTTTTAAATTTATGACTGCTTTTACCCCGTCCGACTGCATCTCGGTCGCGATTCATCGCAGCGCCCAGCCGGCGGAGTTTGCCGCGAGTTTGCGGCGGTCTTTTGAGCGGCGGCAGATTGACCCGAAGTTTCATTACACCAGCGCCCGGCAGGCGGCGGAATGGCTGGCGTTGCACAAGAAGTATTCACCTTTCATCAAAGCGGCGGATGGCACGGCGGTGTATGACGCGGCGTTCAACTGGGCGGTGGAAAATTTACCGGCCAGTTCTGTGCAACTTCTGAGTCTGGCCTGTGGCGGGGCGGGCAAGGAATTGCGGTTGGTCAAAACGCTGCAGCGCGGAGGGAAGAAGGTGTCGGCGACGGTTTCCGACATCAGTGTGCCCCTGGTCATTGAAGGAGTTCGGGTGCTGACCCGGGAAGCCGGGCTTACCAGGGTGGATGCCGTGGCGCTGGATTTGCTGGAGACGGAGGAGTTGTATGAGGTACTGACGGCGGGGGCAGGGCAGAGGGATCGCCGCGTGGTAACGTGCTTTGGCCTGATGCCGAATGTGGATCCATTGCTGATTTCCGCGCAACTGGCTTCGCTGATCCGGCCCGGCGATGTTTTATTGGTGGGAGCCAATCTGGTGCCGGCCGAAAACTATGAGCAAAGCACCCACGCGGTGCTGGGCGAGTACGACAATCCGGAGACGCGCGGCTGGCTTTCGCTGCTGCTGGCGGATTGCGGCTTTGAGCCGGGGGATGGCGAAATCCGCTTTGCGGTGGAATCTTGCGCCAGCCTGCCGGAATTGTTGCAGATTGTTAGCCGGTACCATTTTTACCGAGACAAGGCCATTTCTTTGGATGGCCAGACCCTGGCCTTTTCCGCCGGAGAAAACCTGCGGCTATTTTTCTCCAATCGTTACACTCCGGCGTTGCTCAAGCAGGTTTTTGCCGGGGCCAAAATGAAAATTCCCGGCGAATGGATATCCGCCGGGAAAACTGAAGGAGTGATTGCGTGTCAGGCTCGTTAGCTTACATCCCCATGATCTGGTAGCCGGAGTCCACGTAGAGCACCTGGCCGGTCATGGCGGCCGCGCCATCGCTGGCCAGGAACACGCCGGTGGCGCCGAGTTCTTCGGGCAGGACGTTCCGTTTTAGCGGAGAATGGGCTTCGTAATGCTTCAGCATATCGGTGAAGCCGGCAATGCCGCGCGCGGCGAGGGTGTTCACGGGGCCGGCGCTAATGCAGTTTACGCGGATTTTCTTGGGACCCAAATCGTAGGCGAGGTAGCGGGTGCTGGCTTCGAGCGAGGCTTTGGCCACGCCCATCACGTTGTAGTGGGGCACGACTTTTTCCGCGCCGTAATAGCTCATGGCCACAATGCTGCCGCCATCGGTCATCAACGGGGCGGCGGCGCGGGCGAGGGCGACCAGCGAGTAGGCGCTGACGTCGTGGGCGATGCGGTAGGCCTCGCGGCTGGTATTCACAAATTCCCCTTCGAGCGCATCCTTGGGCGCGAAGGCGACGGAGTGCAGCAGCAGGTTGAGTTTGCCGAACCTGGCGCCGACGTCGGCGAATACGCGGGCGATGTCCTCATCCTTGGTCACGTCGCAGGGCAGGATCAGGGTGTCGGCACCGAAAGTGCCGGCGAGTTCCTCGACGTTGTCCTTGAGGCGTTCCCCCTGGTAGGTGAAGGCGAGTTTCGCGCCTTCGCGGGCCCAGGCCTGGGCGATGGCCCAGGCGATGGAGCGTTTGTTGGCGACACCAAAGACGATACCGGTTTTTCCAGCGAGTAATGACATAATAGTTCCTTCTATTTTAAAATAAATTTGCGCGGCGTCCAGTCTCGACTCGCTGGTTCTCCCGGGCTAAAATCCGCACAATGCAAGATCTTCCGGACGCATTAATCCAATATCTGATGCTGATTGCGCTGCTGACCTTCCACGAGTACGGACATGCGTGGATGGCCTGGAAATGCGGCGACGACACCGCGCGCCTGCAAGGCCGGCTGTCGCTGAACCCGCTGGTGCATATTGATCCCATCGGCACGGTGCTCATGCCGCTGCTGATGATCGTGCTGCCCTACGGGGTCAGCCGGTTTCTCATTGGCGGGGCCAAGCCGGTGCCGGTGAATCCCTATAACCTGCGGAATCCGAACCGGGACGATGTGCTGGTGACGCTGGCCGGACCGGCGATGAACCTGATCCTCGCCATCTTTATCCTGGGCGTGGCTCGGGTGCTGGTGGTGGTGGGTGGTCACAATCAGAACGTTGGCATTGTGCTCGATTTGCTGGTGAAAATGGCGGATTTAAGCCTGTTCCTCTGCTTCTTCAACCTGTTGCTGCCGGTGCCGCCGCTGGATGGTTCGCATATTGCGCGGGCGCTCATCGGCATGAGCCATGAAAATTATCAGAAGCTGACCCAGTTCGGATTCATTCCGGTGATCCTCATCTGGCAGATTCCGTTGGTACAGAGTTATGTAATGGTGGTTACCCGGACGGTATTCAATCTGATAGCCTTCGGTTTTGGCTTTTGAAAACCGGGCAAGTCCGGGGCTTTACCATAAAAAGCTCGCGTGCGGGGGGCAAATTGCCGAAATTGCGGCGCATGCACGAGGGAAATCAGAACGCAAAAAACAATCCGGAGAAGGACATTGAACTGCCCATTGCCGGGTTCACCGGCACGCCCGAGGAGATCGAGCGGCAATGGTTTGAGCAGGTTTATCGCGGGCGCGGCGACTCCATGTGCCAGCTCACCTGGCGTGCGGTGCTGATGGGTTCCCTGCTGGGCGGGGTGCTTTCGCTGACCAATCTTTACATCGGCCTGAAATCGGGCTGGGCCATGGGCGTGGCCATCACCGCCTGTATTCTCTCCTATGCGCTCTGGACGGCGCTGGTCAAGATCGGCATCGCCAAGACGCCGATGACCATTCTGGAAAACAATTGCATGCAGTCCACGGCCAGCTCGGCCGGCTATTCCACGGGCGGCACGCTGGTTTCAGCCTTCGCGGCGTTCATTGTCCTCAACGGCCATGCGCTCCCGATTCCACTGACGCTGGCGTGGGTGTTTTTTCTGGCGGTGCTCGGCGTGACCATGGCGGTGCCGATGAAGAAACAGATGATCAACATCGAGCAACTGCGTTTTCCCAGCGGCGTGGCGGCGGCGGAAACCCTCCGCGCACTCCATTCCCATGGCGAAAAAGGCATGCGGGCGGCGAAGGCGCTGGGCATTGCCGGCGTCCTCGCTGCCATTGATAATTTCTGGCACGACGGTTTTGGGATGTTTGCCCGGCTGGCGGATTATTCGAGCGACGCGCTCATCACCAAATTGAACGGTGTCATTTTTGGTCCGCTCTGGATGGGCCGGACGGTAATGTGCAGTTGGGAGCCGATCTTTATCGCCTCCGGCGCCATCATGGGCATGCGCGTATGCATCAGCGTCCTCATCGGCAGTATTGCTTGTTGGATGGTTTTTGTGCCGGAGTTCCAACATCTGGGGCTGATCGCCCCCACGGGCGGATTCCGCGCCTGTGTGCAGTGGACCTTGTGGTTTGGCGTGTCGTGCATGGTGTCGTCCAGCCTGCTGGGCTTTATCCTGCAATGGCGCACGGTGGTGCGGGCGTTTCAGGGGTTTGGCGTTTTGTTTACCCGCAAATCGGGGAAGCCAAGCGAGCTGGATGCCATTGAGACGCCGATGTCTTGGTTCGCGGCCGGGCAGCTTATTTCGTTGGTGGCACTCGGCTGGCTGGCCCATGCCTCGTTTGGCATGCCCTGGTGGCAGAGTTCCATTGCGGTGGTGATGTCTTTTGCGCTGGCGCTGGTAGCGTGCCGGATTACCGGCGAAACGGATACCACGCCCATCGGCGCACTGGGCAAGGTGACGCAATTGACCTTTGGCGTGCTGAGTCCGGGCAACATGAACGTGAACCTGATGAGCGCCAATATCACGGCGGGCGCGGCGGGTTCCTCGGCCGATTTGCTGACGGATTTGAAGAGCGGTTATCTGCTCGGTGCCAATCCGCGCAAACAGTTCCTTGCGCAGTTTGCGGGCATATTCATCGGCACCTTGGTGAGTGTGCTGGCTTTTGCGGTGCTGGTGCCGAATGCCTCGGTCATTGGCTCGGATCAATTTCCTGCGCCCTCGGCCATGACCTGGTCGGCGGTGGCGAAGGCCTTGAGCAAGGGGTTGGAAGCGCTGGAGCCGGCGAAGGTTTGGAGCATTGTGGGCGGAGGCACCCTGGGCATTATCTTTACGGTGCTGCCG
This sequence comes from uncultured Verrucomicrobia subdivision 3 bacterium, assembly GCA_903872345.1. Taxonomy (GTDB): domain Bacteria; phylum Verrucomicrobiota; class Verrucomicrobiia; order Limisphaerales; family UBA11358; genus UBA11358. The sequence goes on from CAIQKM010000102.1 coordinate 42,831, forward strand.
ATGCTGTTCCCGAAGCAGCAGAAGTATCTGCCCTCGGCGGCAGGCTTTGGGCTGGCCTGGATTTTTCAGTGGTATTACGGCGTCCTGTTTTTCATCGGCGCGGTGCTGGCGTACTGGTACCAGAAAAAGTCGCCCACGAAGGCGGAGGAATACACGTATCCGGTGGCGTCGGGCATTATCGCCGGCGGTTCGCTGATGGGCGTGGCGCTTATCTTCTGGCAGAATGGGCCGGAAATGTTTCACAAGCTGATCGGGCATTGATTCTGCGCGTCGCCTCGGCCATTGTGGTCGGACACCGTTCCGTGACTGCACCATTGGAAAAAATCAACCGGCTGGATTTTGGCCATCCGCCGGCGACCATTGAATTTTGGAAGCAGCGCGTCCGCGAGTCGCTCGCGCTGACGCCGTCACCGCTGTATGTTTTTGCCGGCGGCCCGGTGGCGGAACGGCTGGCGGAGCTGGAGGCTGAATTGGTCGCCGCCGGCTTTCGCACGGCCACCGCCAATCTCAAATCGCCGCTGGGGTTCCGCCACTGGCTATCCTTCAAAACCCAGCCGCTGCGGCCCTTGCTGAATTGGTGGCGTGCGCAGGGACGGCCCATTGAGGTGGTCAGCGAATTTGAACTGCGCGCCGCACTGGCGGAAGGGTTTGCCCCGGAAAACATCTTGGTCAACGGCCCGGCCAAACATCATTGGCTGTCGGCTTTTGAACTGCCCGGGCTGGTTGTGAATTTTGATTCGGCGGTGGAAGCGGAAGTGCTGTTGCCACCGGCCCAAAAGCAGAATTGGTGCCTGGGCGTGCGGATTCTGACGAGCCAGGAATTCGACCCCGAAAACCCTTCGAGTCCCACGCAGTTCGGTCTGGAGCCGGACGCGGCGGTTCTGGTGCTCAAGAAACTGCTGGCGGCCGAGGTCCGGGTGGAGACGGTGCATTTCCATCTGCGGACCAATGTTTCGGCCGTGCATATTTTTGAGCAGGCCATTGCCGAGGTGGCGGGAGTTTGCCGGGCGGCGCAGTTCAGTCCGTTGCATCTGGATGTGGGCGGCGGGGTGCCGGTGCGGCATGTGCGGTCGCGTGGCAGCAAGGTTTATGATGGCGAATTCGGCCTGCGTTCCTTTGCGCGGATGTTGCGGCAGTCGGTGAAAGCCATGCCCAGCCTGCAGGAAGTGTGGCTGGAAAACGGACGCTTCATCACCGCCGGCAGCGGTGCGCTGGTGGTGAAGATCCTCGATGTAAAGGAGCGGCGCGGTCTGCGCCAGTTGATTTGCGATGGCGGTCGCACGCTGCACGCCATCACCTCGGTCTGGGAACAGCACGCTCTGCTGCCGCTTGAAAACCGTACCGGGCCGGAAGTGCTGACGGTCGTTCACGGTCCCACCTGCATGGCCTTCGACCAACTCGCCCGCATTCCCTTGCCACGCAGTTTGTCACCCGATGATCACCTCATCTGGCTGGATGCCGGGGCCTATCATCTGCCGTGGGAGACGCAGTTTTCCCACGGTCACGCCGCCATTTGCTGGCAGGATGAGGCCGGCCTGCGGCTGGTGCGCCCGCACCAGCCGTTTGCGGACTGGTGGGGACAGTGGCAATAAACCGGTGTTCCCCTTGCTTTGGACGAATGAGGGATATCCGCTTGAAAAACCATTTTGGCAGATGATAAACCATTGACTTGGTGGTGAAACCGCCAAATAATTTTCACATGCACCCGGGCAGAAAAAATGCATTGTGGTTGATTGCAATCTTTGTCATTGCTGCCGGGCAGTTTGTCTGGGATCTGATTATTCCGAACGGTTTGACCGACTGGGTTTGGTATACCATTCCCATTTTTTTATCCACCCAAGTTGGAAGTCGCAGTTTTTCCTATCTGCTGGCGGCGCTGGTATCGGTATTGATGCTGGTGGCTTTTTATCTGTCTCCCCAAGGAATTGATCCGCATCTGGCTTTGGAGGGCCGGTTTATCGGCATGGGGGCTTTCTGGCTGATGGCGTGGCTGATCGCCCGGCAAAAGGGGGTGGAGCAGGATCTTCGCAAGTCCAACCGCGCCCTGCGTACCATCAGCGCCTGCAATCAGATTCTGGCACATGTCACCGTCGAAACGGAGTTGTTGCAGGAAATCTGCCAGGCGATTATTGAACAAGGCGGGCACCGAATGGCTTGGGTGGGATTTGCCGAGGAGGATGAACAAAAATCCGTCCGTTGCGCCGCCAGTGCCGGCATGGATGAGGGTTATCTGGCCAGGGCCAGAATCTCTTGGTCCGAGGCCACGGAACGCGGCCGGGGTCCCACGGGCAGAGCCATCCGCAGCGGTCAGATTGTCATCTGCAAGAATATTCAGACCGATCCAACCATGATTCCATGGCGTCGGGAGGCCGAGCGGAGGCAATATGCCTCCACCGTTGTTTTGCCTTTGCGCAAGAGTGAAAAGGCCTTTGGCGTATTGATGATTTATGGGCGGGAGCCTGATGCCTTTAATGCGAACGAGGTGGAAATGCTGAAGGAACTGGCCGATAACCTGGCCTTTGGGATTCACGCCTTGCGTGCCCAGACGGAACGCCAGCTGGCCGAGGCGGCGAAACTGGCCAATGAACGGCGGTTGCAATTCCTGCTTACCAATACGCCGGTCATCATCTATTCCCTCGGTGCCGGGAAAAATTTTCCGACCGTCTTCATCAGTCCTAATGTGCTGGAGGTGTTGGGGCATCCGCCGGAGGCGTTTACGGGGGATACGGAATTCTGGTTTGCCCACCTGCATCCCGATGATTCGGCGGCGACTTTGGATAATGTTTGCAAACAGCAGATGCCGGATGTGGTGATCCGTGAATATCGTTTCCGGCATGCGGATGGCACCTATCGCTGGATGCATGATGAAATGCGCGTGATGCGCGACGAACAGGGCGCCCCCGGGAATTTGTCGGCTACTGGCTGGATATCACCGCGCGCAAACAGTCGGAGGAGCGGGATGCCCGGCTGGCGGCCATAGTCAACTCGTCAGACGATGCCATCATCGGCAAAAATCTGGCCGGGATCATCACCAGTTGGAACCGGGGCGCGGAAAACATGTTCGGGTACAGCGCCGCTGAAGCGGTGGGCCGGCCGCTGCTGATGCTTTTTCCGCCGGAACTGGCCGCCCAGGAGCCGGAAATTCTGGCACGAATCGCCCGGGGCGAGAATGTGTTGCATTTTGAAACCGTTCGCCTTCACCGAGACGGTCGGCTGATTGATGTTTCGGTGACGATTTCACCGATTATCGATCCTGGTGGCAAGGTGGTTGGGGCTTCCAAGATAGTCCGGGACATCTCGGCCCGGAAAAAGGCGGAAAAGTTGCTGTACGAGAATGACGAACGCCTGCGACTGGCCTTGCAAGTTTCAAATCAGGGTATTTACGACATCGTCAATTTGCAAACGGGAGAAATCATTACCAGCCCGGAATATGCCCGCATGTTGGGTTATGACCCGGACGGGTTTAAGGTGACCCACGGCCAGTGGGCGGAATGGTTGCACCCGGACGACCGGGAATCGGTCCGGCAAACGTTTGGCAGGTATGTTGCCGACGAGATATCGGAATACAGGGTGGAATACCGGTTGCGAACCCGGGAGGGTAACTGGCTTTGGGTGTTTTCGACCGCCAAGATCATTGAACGGAATAAAGACGGTCAACCCCGGCGCATCCTCGGCACCCTCACGGATATTTCCCGCCGCAAGGCGGCGGAGGAAATCAGTCAGCGGCTGATGGTCGCGATTGACCAGTCGGTGGAGTCCATTGTGTTCACCGACCTGCAGGGAATCATTCTGTATGTGAATCAGGGATTCGAAAAAGTCACCGGCTACCGGCGCGAGGAAGTGATTGGTCAAACCACCAAAGTGCTGAAGAGCGATCGCCATCCTCCCGAATTCTATAAAGATCTTTGGGAGACGATCAGCAGCGGGCGGGTCTGGCGGGGGCGGATTACCAATCGGCGCAAGGATGGCCAGATATTCATTGAAGATGCGACCATTTCACCCGTGCGCAACACCCGGGGTGAGATCACCAGTTACGTGGCCGCCAAACATGATGTCACCCGGGAAATGCAATTGGAGCGGCAGCTCATCGAATCGCAGAAAATGGAAGCCATCGGCCAGCTCGCCGGCGGCGTGGCTCATGATTACAACAATATTCTGGCCACCAATATGATTCAACTGGGCATGCTGCTGGCCGAGCCCGGTTTGGATCCGGAAGTGCGGGAATCGCTCAACGCCTTGAAGCGGGGTACGGACCGGGCGACCAAACTCACGCGGCAACTGCTCATGTTCAGCCGCCGGCAGGCCATGGAAAAGAAACGGATGGAACTGAATGCCTTGGTGGATGAAGAACTGAAGATGTTGCGCCGGCTGCTGGGCGACAATCTGAAACTGGTTTTGCAAGTCAGCCCCGCCGAAGTCTGGGTGGAGGCGGATCCCGGGATGCTGGAACAGGTGGTGATGAATTTGTGCATCAATGCCCGGGATGCCATGCCGCAGGGCGGGCGGTTGGTGGTTGGTGTCGAGCCGGTGACGATCGCGGCGGCGTCTTTGCCCCAACATGTGGAGGCCCGCCCGGGACAATTCGTCCGGCTCACGGTGGCCGACAACGGCTGCGGCATGAGCGCCGAAACATTGGGGCATATTTTTGAACCGTTTTTTACCACCAAACCGGTGGGGAAGGGCACCGGGCTGGGGCTGGCCACGGTTTATGGCATAGTCCACCAACATGAGGGCTGGATTGAGGTGAGCAGCGAAGTGGGGCGGGGTTCCGAATTTCGGGTTTTCCTGCCCGCCTGTCCGGCCGGGTTGCCGGCAGTTTCTGCCAGTACCGGTTCCGGGGATGTCAGCGGTACGGAAACCATTTTGGTGGTGGAAGATGAGGATGAATTGAAGCAATCCGTGGCGGCCTATTTGCGCGCTTCCGGTTACCGGGTGTTTGTGACAGGCAACGGTCGGGAAGCTTTGGAGCAATGGCGGGACCAGATTGGTGTAATTGATGTTTTGCTGACGGACATGGTGATGCCAGGCGGCGTGAACGGACTGGAACTGGCCGAAGCCCTGCGGGCGATCAAACCGGGCCTGCCGGTGGTGATCATGAGTGGCTACAGCAAGGAAATGGCCCGGGCGGGTGCGTCACTTAATCCGGGGTTTTTGTTCAAAAATAAACCATGTGAACCCAAAGAGCTGACGGCCGCCTTGCGAAAGGTGTTGGAGTTGAGTCGATCCGGTTCGCCGGGCAGTCTGCCGGTTTCTTAACCCTTACCCATTATTTTTGTATGCCAAAGATATTGATTATTGACGACGATGTGGAGCTTGGCTCCGCCTTGGGGAAATTCCTGCGCCGCCAAGGGCACGAAGTGACGACGGCGACAGACGGCCGGCAGGGGTTGGTGGCCGCCCTGCAAGGGCCAGACTTGATTATCTGCGATCTGGCCATGCCGGTTTTGAACGGACACGGGGTGCTGGAAGCGCTCCGGCAGGACAAGCGGTTGGAGGATACGCCATTTATTTTTCTCAGCGGTTCGGCCAACCGGGAAATGATCCGGCGCAGCATGAATCTGGGCGGCGATGATTTTATCACCAAACCGGCTGAATTGACCGAGATACTGGCGGCGGTGGATTCCCGGCTGCAACGTCAGCAGCAACGGCGGCAGCGGCAGGAAGAGACGGTCAAGCAGGCGGTGGAAATGTTTGCCGGCATTGTCAATGATTTGGGCGGAGCCCAGGCCGCGATTGAATGGCTGGCGGAAGCCGCGGCCAAAGGCCAGCCGCTGGATAAAAATGCGCCGGTTGCCCCGCCGGCCCCGGCGTCCATCCTGGTTAGGAAGGACAACCGCCGATTCTTTTTGAAGCTCTCGGAAGTGAAGGCGTTTTTGGCGGATGGCGAATATTCCCGGGCGCATTGGGGGCGGGACCAGACGATGATGTTTCGCAAGCCTTTAAAGCAATGGGAAACCGAACTGCCGGCGGAGCAGTTTGTTCGAGTGCACCGCCAGGCCATCATCAATCTGGCCTTCCTGGATTTTGTCGGCAAGGGGGCGGGCGGGCAGCCGGAAATTCATCTGGTTGATTTCCCTGGGATTGTTGAAGTGAGCCAGCGGAAGGTTTCGTATCTGAACCGGGTTTTAAAAAACGGGGCGGATACATTTAATGCATAAAAAGCGGCGCTGACTGATATGTTTATTAACAGGTTGGAATAAATGTAATAACATAAACCATGATTACATCATTCCGTCGCGCCGGGCGGAGGCAGATGAGGTCATACAGCATAAAGCAGGATAATTTATGTCGCGAATACTGATTATTGATGACAATGAAGACTTTTCTGCCGCGTTGGGCAAGGCGCTCAACCGGGCGGGCTACGAAGTGACCCGGGCACATAACGGCAAGGTGGGGCTCCAACTCTACCGGGAATCTAAATTCGACTTGGTGCTCAGCGACATCCTTATGCCGGAGACCGATGGGTTGGAGCTGATCTTTGCCCTCCGCAAAATCGACCCCGACGTGCCTATCATCGCCATGTCCGGCGGCGGCCGTGGCGCGGCTGAACATTATCTGCAAGTCGCCGGTGTCAGCGGTGCCAACGCCGTGATCCGCAAGCCCTTTAGCCCCGATGCTTTGCTTGAACTCGTCAAAACCCAGTTGGCGGTCAAAGCTTCGCCGGGTACGCCCTGACGGTTCTGGAGCAATGTTTTGGCCGGGCGGAATGGAGTCGTTGAAGGCGCCGTGGCTGGCAAAGACCTGCCGGAAAGCTGATATTAGCCCTTCCAGCGGCTTGATTCCTGACCGTTCCTGCGTCATTCTGGCCGGGAAATGAGCCTTTCCGAACACCGTCAAGCGATTGATCAGTTGGACGCCGAGATTGTCAAACTGCTCAATGAACGCACGCGTCATGTCCTGGCCATCGGCGAAATCAAGCTGAAGGCCGGCGAGGAGATCTATGCCCCGCACCGCGAACGCGCCGTGTTTGAAAAGGTCTGCGCCCTGAACCAGGGGCCCATCACCGGCGAACAACTCCGGACCATTTACCGCGAAATCATGTCCAGCGCCCTCGCGCTGGAAAAGACCATGACCATCGCCTACTTCGGACCGGAGGCGACGTTCACCCATCAGGCCGCCATTCAAAAGTTTGGTTCCAGCCTCACTTATTCCGCGCAGAAGACGATTGGCGATGTTTTCACCGAGGTCAGCAAGCGCAGTGCCGATTACGGCGTGGTGCCGGTGGAAAATTCCACCGAAGGCGTCGTGACCCATACGCTGGACATGTTTGTGGACAGCGATCTCAAAATCGTTTCGCAGATCATGCTCCGCATCCAGCAGTGTCTGATGAGCAATTCGCCGATGGCGAAGCTGAAGAAGCTCTACGTGCATCCGCAGTCGCTCGCGCAATGCCGGGGCTGGCTGCAAAAGCATCTGCCGCGCGTGGAAATCATTGAGACTTCCTCCAATGCCCGGTCGGCTGAGATGGCCGCCGCTGAAAAGTTTTCCGCCGCGCTGGGCGGTGTGTTGGCCGCCGAAAAATACGGGCTGAACGTGCTGGCGCAGGACATTCAAGACAACGCGGTCAATGTCACCCGCTTTCTCGTCTTGGGCCGCCGGTGCAGTCCGCCCACGGGCGATGACCGCACGAGCCTGATGGTCAGCGTGGCCGACAAGGCGGGTGCATTGCACGAAGCCATTGCCGCCTTCCGCAAGAACAAGATCAACATGACGAAGATCGAGTCCCGCCCGAGCAAGCGCAAGGCGTGGGAATATTTCTTCTTCATCGATTGCGCCGGCCATTTCCAGGAACCCAAGGTGGCCAAGGCCATCGAGGAACTGGGCCGGCACTGCCATTTCGTCAAAATCCTCGGTTCCTATCCCAACACTGAATAGCAACATTATGGAAACACCAACCAACACCGGCCGGTATTTCATTTGGGGCATTGACCAGGCCGCTTACGGCCCCGTGGATCTCTCCACGCTTATCGAATGGATCAAAGATGAACGGGTGTTGGCCGAGACCTGGGTGTTTTCCTCGCGCGAGGAATTGTGGCAGCAGGCCAAAAAGATCGTGGAAATCGAGGCCCACTTTGCCGCCGCCGCTCCCGCCGCCGGGGCTGAGCCCGTTCCCGGTGGCAAAATCAAGCCCGGCTCGCTGCGCCGCATTAAAATTCTCGCGGACCTCAGCGACATGCAACTCGCGCATCTCGTCCAATTCGTCGAGCCGCTGAATGTGCCGCAATTCAGAAAAGTTTTTGTGCAAGGCGATCCCGGCGACGCCATGTACATGGTACTCGGCGGCGAACTCCGCGCGCGGCTGGTGGCGGACGAAAAAGAAACGATTCTGGCCACGTTCACCGCCGGCGAATTTTTCGGTGACATGGCCCTGTTTGATCAGGGCACCCGCTCGGCCGATGTGGTGGCGAATGTGGACAGCACCCTGCTGAAGCTTTCCTCGGTCAGTTTTGAGCGTCTCGTGAAGGAAGCGCCCGCGCTGGCCACGCCATTCCTGCAATCCGCCGCCCGCACGCTGGCGGCGCGCATTCGCGTGGATAACAAACGGCTGGCCCGCATTACCGAGCAGTTTTCGGCAAGCCGGTGAGGGGTGAAGCGGTAATAATTCTTTGAAACAGGTGGCTGGGTTTGGTCGTGATCTTGGCCATTCCCACAACCGGGCTGTTTGAAAAGCGGCAACCATTTGCGCTTTGACCGGTCTCAATTATATTCCGTCATGAATTTAAAAATCGAAAACAAACTCGCCCTCGTCACCGGTTCCACCAAAGGCATTGGCCTGGCCATTGCCACCTCGCTCGCCCGGGAAGGGGCGCGAGTAATTGTGAACGGCCGCACCGAAGCCTCCGTGACCGCGGCGGTGGCGGCCATTCAGGCGGCGGTGCCCGGGGCCCAATTGGAACCCTTCGCCGGCGATTTGGCAGGCGAGGCGGATACGGCCAAACTCATCGGCCGTTTTCCGGCGGTGGACATCTTGGTCAACAACCTCGGCATTTTTGAACCCAAGCCGTTCGAGCAGATTTCGGATGCGGACTGGCGGCGGTTTCTGGAGGTGAATGTATTGAGCGGCGTGCGGTTGAGCCGGGCGTATTTTGGCGGGATGCTCAAGCAGAATTGGGGACGCATCATTTTCATCAGCAGCGAAAGCGGCATTCAGATTCCCGCCGAGATGATTCATTACGGCGTGACCAAGACGGCGCAGATTGCGCTCGCGCGCGGTCTGGCCGAGCTGACCGCCGGCACGGGCGTAACGGTCAATTCCGTGCTGCCGGGGCCCACTCATTCGGACGGCGTGGATGAATTTGTGAAACAGCTCAGCGGCGGCGCGCCGTTTGCGGAGTTTGAAAAGGAATTCTTCGCCAAGGTGCGGCCCACCTCGCTGCTGAAGCGGTTTGCCACCACCGAGGAAGTCGCCAATCTGGTCACTTATGTGGCCAGCCCGCTTTCCTCCGCCACCAATGGCGCGGCGTTGCGCGTGGATGGCGGCGTGGTGAAATCCGCTTTCTGAATTTATGCCTGCCATGCGCGCCATCGCCATAATTGAAAAACTGCCGCTGACGGATCCCCGCTGCTTTGTGGCGGTGGAATTGCCGAAGCCAGCACCCGGACCGAATGATCTGCTCGTGCGGGTCAAGGCGGTTTCGGTCAATCCGGTGGATTACAAGGTTCGTCAGAAGCGCGATCCGGCCGCGCGCGAGCCGCGCATTCTGGGTTGGGATGCCGGCGGCGTGGTGGAGTCCGTGGGGCCGCAGGTGCAGTTGTTCCAGCCGGGCGACGAGGTGTTTTATGCCGGCGATATTACGCGGCCCGGTTCCAATGCCGAGTATCAACTGGTGGATGCCCGCCTGGTGGCGCGCAAGCCGCGCGGACTTTCCTTTGAAGCGGCGGCGGCACTGCCGCTCACGGCCATTACCGCGTGGGAGGCGTTGTTCGACCGGTTAAACGTGCCACTTGAAAATGACCAGACATCGGTTTGCCGCTCGGTTTTGATCATTGGGGGCGCGGGCGGGGTGGGCTCCATTGCCATCCAGATTGCCCGGCGCGTGGCGGGGTTGCTGGTGATTGCCACGGCTTCCCGGCCGGAGACCGCCGACTGGTGCCGGTCGTTGGGCGCGCAGCAGGTCATTGACCATCGCCAGCCGTTGCGGCCGCAATTGCAGGCGCTGAACATCGGCGAGGTGGATTACATTCTGTGTTGCAATAACACCGACCAGCATTGGGCCGGCATGGCGGAGGCCATCAAGCCGCAGGGACGGCTTTGCTCCATCGTGGAAAATGAGAAGCCGTTGGAACTGGGTTTGCTCAAAAACAAGAGTGCCGGTTTTATTTGGGAATTCATGTTCACCCGGTCCATGTTCAAGACGCCGGACATGATCGAGCAGCATCGTCTGCTGACGCGCATCGCCGAGTTGGTGGAGCAGGGGATCGTGCGCACCACGCATACGGAAACGCTCGGCGAACTGAACCCGGCCAATCTGGCGCGGGCGCACCAGCGGCTGGAAGCGGGGCAGACCATTGGCAAGCTCACGCTGACGGTGGAGTGAGGCGCGCGGTTCCAGATTGAAATTGCCGGGTTTTTCGCGCATCGTCTGGTTTGTGAGCCACCTTGCCAAAGCCCGCGAAGTGTTTGATATCGAACTGGCCGCCCTGAAAGCCGTGCGCGCCCAGTTGGATGCGTCGTTTAATCTCGCCGTCGAAACCATCATTGCCGCGCTCAAACAGCGCGGCAAAATCGTGATTGTCGGCATCGGCAAATCCGGCAACGTCGGCCAGAAAATCGCCGCCACCCTCACCAGCACCGGCTCACCGGCCATCGTACTCAACAGCGTGGACGCCCTGCACGGCGACCTCGGCATCATCAACGATGGCGACGTGATTTTTGCGTTGAGCTATTCCGGCGAGTCCGATGAGTTGCTGAACCTGCTGCCGGCAATCAAGCGGTTTGCCGTCAAAATCATCAGCTTCACCGGCAATGCCAAATCTTCCCTCGCGCGGCACAGCGACCTCGTGCTGGCGGTGAAAGTGCCGAAGGAAGCGTGTCCGTTCAATCTGGCCCCCACGAGCAGCACCACGGCGATGCTCGTCATGGGCGATGCGCTGGCCATGGCGGTGTTGCAGGCGCGCGGGTTCAAGCAGAGCGATTTTGCGAAGTATCACCCGAGCGGTGCCATCGGCCGCGCCATGCTGCTGCGCGTGGGTGAGATCATGCGCCAGGGCGAACGCAATGCGGTGGCCGGCGAAGACATCCTTGTGCGCGAGGCGCTCATGGTCATGACCCGGGCGCGTTCCGGCAGTCTGGCGGTGGTGAATGCCCGGGGCAAGCTCGCCGGGGTGTTCACCGATGGCGATTTCCGTCGGCGCATGGCCGAGGATGCCAATTTGCTCGCGCAGCCGCTGAAATCCGTGATGACCCGCAAGCCCATTTGTGTGCGGCAGGATGCGTTGGCGGTGGAAGCCTTGAAGATTTTCGATCAGCGAAACATTGACGACCTGATCGTTGTGAATGCCAAAAACGAACCGGTGGGCCTGATTGATTCGCAGGATCTGCCGAAACTTAAAATCATGTAACCATGCGTGCGCTGCGATTGTTTTGCCTGTTGCCGTTGTTGTTTATCCTGGGCGCGTGCTCTCATTTAAAAGATACCCCCGCCATGAACCCCGGTCAGACTGCCCACCAGTTTTATCACGAACGCAAACAGGTATTCACTTCGGATTACCTGTTGTTTTTGCCGGAAGGTTATGCGGCCGGTTCCGCCAAACGTTGGCCGCTGATTTTGTTTCTGCACGGGGCCGGCGAGCGCGGCACCAATGTGTGGAATGTGGCCAAGCACGGGCCGCCAAAGCTTGACACCAGCGCCACCAACTTCCCGTTTATCGTCGTTTCGCCGCAATGTCCGGATGGCAAGTTATGGTCCAATGATCTGCTGCTGGCCTTACTGGATGAGATTACCCAAAAGTATGCCGTGGACACGCACCGGGTGTATCTGACCGGGTTGAGTATGGGCGGGTTTGGTGCGTGGAATTTGGGGCTCAGCTATCCCGAACGCTTTGCCGCGATGGCTCCCATCTGCGGCGGTGGCGAATTGATCACACCCTTGCTAACCTTGGTTTACAACAATGAACACACGCCGTTCCTCAAGACCCTGCCGATCTGGGCATTCCATGGCGGCAAGGACCCGGTGGTGCCGGTGCAGGAATCTGAGCGGTTGGTGGACTATCTCAAAGCGCACGGTGTATCGGACGTGAAGCTTACGATTTATCCTGAAGCCCAGCATGATTCCTGGACGCAGACGTATGCGAATCCGGAATTGTTCCGGTGGTTTTTGGAGCACGCAAGGCCCTGAAGTCAGGGCGAGGATGGAGGATTGAGTATAGTGGCTCGCTAGATTCGCGAAAAGTGCTGGATTTGGGCCGAAACGACACTAAGCTTTAACGTCAGGCGGAATCTATGTTTGAATCCATTAAATTCGAGAATTTCAAGGCATTGCGTGACACAACGCTGCCGCTTGGCCGGTTCACTCTCATCGTAGGCCCCAACGGGAGTGGCAAAAGCACGGCTCTTTTGGGTTTTTCTGCGCTCCGAGTTCCCCTCGGTCTCATGGATAATTGCAGTGTTGGAGTGCCTGTTCAAAACGTGGTATCGGTATCTGCCTGTTGGCGTGATGAAGGAACTGAAATTTCTGTACAAGCCACTTGGCATGGTAAGCTTGGCTGGAATGGTCCGAATTTTAGATCCGTTTCTCCCATAACACCATTGTCGAATGCTAATATTGCATCTGTTGACGTTGCTCTTAACGGCGCGCGGTATTACTCACTTGACGCCAATGCCATTGCGGCTCAAGTGCAATTGTCACCAAACATGGAGTTGGGCCCCAGCGGTGCCAATCTGGCAGGGGTGCTAGACCGCCTTCGTGATAAATCCCCAGAACGATTTGAAGCCTTAAATGAACAATTGGGCCTTTGGATTCCGGAATTTAATCGGGTTCTTTTTGAGACCCCTCAAACGGGGCACCGCTCGATTGCGCTGCGCACTCGTGAAGGTGGTCATGTCATCCAAGCGAACAACCTTTCCCAAGGCACACTCATAGCGCTGGCGTTGCTGACCATTGCTTATCTGCCTGATCCGCCGTCCATCATTTGCCTCGAAGAGCCGGATCGCGGCTTGCATCCTCGGTTATTGCGGGATGTCCGGGACGCCCTCTATCGGCTGGCCTATCCCGAAGACTCCAAAGAAAATCGGAAGCCCGTTCAAGTTTTGGCGACAACGCACAATCCCTACATGCTCGACCTTTTCCGGGATCACCCGGAGGAGATCGTCATTACGGAAAAAATCGGTCTGGAGTCCAAGTTTACCCGGCTTTCGGACCGTACGGATCTGAAAGAAATACTGGGTGACGCCCCGCTCAGTGAAGTCTGGTATAGCGGTGTTTTGGGAGGTGTCCCTGCTGGAAAATGAGAGTCGCCTTGTACGCAGAATCTTCGGCCGATGAAGCTGCATTGGGAATCATCAGTGAAGCGGTTCTTGGCGTTGCGATTGAACCGGTGGGTCATGCCGGACTGCGGCATCGTGGCTGGCCGGCTGTCCGAACCGCCTTGCGTTCCATTCTGTTGGAATTGCATTATCACACCGATGCGGAAGGATTTGTTTTTATTGTTGATTCAAATGGATCAACACCCCATCTGCCGGCGCATAACTTGGCCGATGCCCATGACCCAACCTGTCGCCTTTGTGAATTGCGCCAAATAGCACTGGCGGTGCAGCGGCAAGTGCGCCCGCGACCGCATCTGCCTCCATTAAAAATCGCCTTGGGAACAGCGGTTCCGGCCATCGAGGCATGGCTTTTGTGCGGTATGAATCATCAAGTTTCGGAGGCGACTTGGCTGAATGGCATTCGGCAAGGCCAGATTCCCTATTCCAGGCCAGACCTGAAGAATCAACTTTACGGAACCACCCGCCCGTCTCTCGCAGTTGAAACGGAAGTGATGACGCAACGTGCGTCACACTTGGCGGCAAATCTGCAAAATCTTAGGGCGCAATTTCCGAACGGCTTTGGCGCGCTGCACGCGGATTTGATGAATTGGAAGTAGCAGCCGACGTAAGAGGCTCAAAAACAGATGAACGTGTCCAAAGATATTTGAGCCTCCTTACCTCGGCTGCTACCCGTTAAACTTCAAATAAATCACCTTCAAATACTCGGCCTCTTTGAAGCCTGCCGGATGGTCGGGCGGATGGAGGACGGTTTTGAGTTCGATGAAGGGGCGACCGGATTTTAGGGCGGCGCGGCGGACGGCGTCGAAGAAGTCGGTGGCGGGCACGTGGGCGGAACAGGAGCCGGCGACGAGGATGCCGTGCGGGGACAACTTGTGGATGCCTTGACCGTTGACCCGTTCGTAAGCGCGTAACGCGCCTTCGCGTTCGGCGGCGCGTTTGGCGAGGGAGGGCGGGTCGAGGACGATGAGATCGAATTTGTCCGGGCCGGTGGCGATCCATTCAAAGGCGTCGGCTTGGACGGTTTCATGCTGGCAGGCGGCCACGGCGGGATGGTGTTGGTTCAGCGCAAAGTTGCGTTTGGCGGAGTCGAGGGCGTGGGCGCTGATATCGAGGTCGGTCACGGACTTGGCACCACCGCGCGCGGCATAGACGGAGAAGCCGCCGGAGAAGCTGAACGTATTCAGCACGCGGCGGCCCTGAGCGAGCAGTCCCACTTCGCGCCGGTTTTCCCGTTGATCGAGGAAGAAACCGGTCTTTTGGCCGCGCAAAACATCGGCTTCAAAGCGCTCGCCATTTTCCGCGAAGATCACGGGGCCTTCCGGGGTGGCGCCGGACATCACCTGGCCATCGTGCAGTTTAAACGCTTTGCCAGCGACGGGCTGGATATTGCGGCTCAGGCGCAGGATGAGGCGGGTGTATCCTGACGTAGCCTCCGAGACTACCGAGCTGAGCGCCACCTCACCCCGGCCCTCTCCCCCATTTATCAATGGCGGAGAGGGAGAAGAAACCGTCGTGCGAATGGCTTGCAGCAGGGCCAGCATCTTGGGCAGCTCCGGCAGCCAGGCGGCGGTGTAGAGTTTCAGCACCAGCGTGGTGTCGTAGCGATCCAGCACGAGGCCGGGCCAGCCGTCGCTTTCGCCGTGGATGAGGCGGTAGCCGGTGGTCTCCGAATCGAACAAATTGCGGCGGCGGGCGAGGGCTTGTTCGAGGCGGGCCGCCCACCAGGCGGCGTCGAGCGTGACAGGTTTGCCAGTGTGCAGGATGCGGACGCGAATGGGGGAATCGGGATCAAACAGGCCGATGGCGAGGAACTTGTCCTTGCGGTCGTAGATGATGGCGAATTCCCCGGACGCACCAGGGCGGTTGGCCTCCAGCACGCTGTCGGAAAACACCCAGGGATGACCGTAGCGCACCGCCGTTTCCGCCGCAGCCGTGATGCGGAGTCGCAAACGGACTGGTGCGGGCAGTTGAGGGGCGGCGCTCATTCCAAGCCGCTGGCCTGACGCGCGCGTTTTAGAATGGGACGCGCGATCGCGCGGGCCTTGGCGGCGCCTTCGGCGAGCACACCGTTCACGTAATCGGGATTGGCGGCGAGTTCGGCGCGGCGCTGGCGGGCGGCGGCGAAATGATTCCAATAATGCTCGAACAGGGCCTTCTTCAGGTCGCCGTAGCCAAAGCCGCCGGCGCGTAGGCGTTCCTCTATTTCGGCACCCACCCCGGCGGGGGCGACGAGTTTGAGCAGTTGCACGGCGAGATTTTTGTCCGCATCGGGCTTGGGTTCGGCCGGGGTGCGGGAATCCATGGTAATCCCCATGATCTTTTTGCGGGTGGCCTTTTCCTCGCCGAAAATTTCAATGGTGTTGCCGTAGCTCTTGCTCATCTTCTGGCCGTCAATGCCGGGGACAAGGGCGGTTTCCTCGCGAATCTGCGGCTCCGGAATCACGAAGGTCGGGCCATACTGTTCGTTGAACTTGATGGCGATGTCGCGGGTCATTTCCACGTGCTGCTTCTGGTCCTTGCCCACGGGGACGATATTGGAATCGTAGAGCAGAATGTCGGCGGCCATGAGCACAGGGTAGGCAAAGAGCCCGTGGTTTACGGGAATGCCTTTGGCGGACTTGTCTTTGAAGGAGTGCCCTTTTTCCAGCAGGCTCATCGGCGTGAGCGTGGACAGGAGCCACGAAAGTTCCGTGACTTCGGGAACATCCGACTGCCGGAAGAAAATGGATTTTTTGGGGTCCAGGCCGCACGCGAGGAAATCCAGGGCCACGTCCCAAGTGTTCTTGCGGCGCTGGGCGGCGTCGAAGAGGGAGGTCATTGAATGGTAATCGGCGATGAAGTACAGCGCCTCGCCCTTGTCTTGCAACTCAACGGCTGGCCGCATCATCCCGAAATAGTTTCCGAGGTGCAGGGTGCCGCTGGGTTGGATGCCCGATAAAATTCTCATCCCCGGATTTTATGCGGAAGGCGGCGGGGGGCAAAGCTTGAAAATGCCAGAACCAATGGGGGTAATAAAAAGGCGGCCAACCGAGGGTTGGCCGCCGTTGAAAGATTCGAAGGTTACCACCAGAAGCCGGGGATGCCATTTATCGAATGGCAGGTCATCAGGTCGAATTTTTCCCATTCGGTATGACCGTCCAGCATCAACAAATTTCCGCCGTTGGGCAGATTGTTTTTCAGATGTGCACTGGTGTGCGGTTTTAGAACGCCGTTGACTCTATAGCCGCCGGTAACCGAATTCCACGTATAGATGTTTTTTGAGGAGGCAGTGTATTGGCCAGGCTGGGAAAGCGTCGAGTCGGCGGCCAACACCCGGGTGGAAACGGTGTTGGTCGGGGCGATGGAGAGGCGGGTGTTCAAGTCGGCCTGAACCGCATTCGCGGTGCCCGGCAAGGTCATGGCATAGCCGATGATATGAAGCTGGCCGGGTGTCTGACCATCAACGTTGACGTCATTCCAAAGATTCAAATTATCCACGTCCGTGAATTTTTGGGCGGTACCGGGGCAAAACATCTGCTTTTGGGAACAGCCGCTGGCAACGAAGGCATCTCCCACGGCTTCAGGCAAGTCCCATAACCAGTTTGCGCCGCTGGCCCCGGCGGGGGCGGTGGGGATCCGGTCGTTGTTTTCCCCGGCATAGATAAAAAAGGCGATGCCCAACTGATGCATGTTACTCATGCATTGGGCCCGGATGGCCTTGTCTTTGGCCTTGGCCAACGCCGGGAGCAGCATGGCGGCCAGAATGGCGATGATGGCGATGACCACCAGAAGTTCAATGAGGGTGAATCCTTTCAATCGGATGGAACCCTTGGGGTGACGGGGTGTTTGACTCATATTATGGATGCGTTGGGTATTTAATTAACTTTACTATTAAATTACCCCGACCGCAAATGCTAAGTGCTCAAAACCACCCCCCTCAATTGAGGGGGGTAGTTTGATCAACCAAAATTTATAGTCGCCGAAATGGCAAGGGGATGTCGCTGATGGGCTGGTTTGGGGCGCTTGGAGGGGTATGTCTGGCCGGGCGGCGGGGTGGGCAAGTTCCGGCAAAGTGGTTTGATTTACACAGATTTCAAGGGCTTTGGTGGCAGCCGGTGAGGGTTGCAGGCGTCTTGGGACATTGAGTTGAGGACAGCGGAGGAAATCAGTCGGGGTTGATTTCGCTTTTAAGGGGCAGCCGAGACAAGAGCATGGCGTGATGGCGTTGATCTGGACGTTGCGGGCGGTTGCCAAGGGCGGGGCGCCTATCCGATTGAATATCTAAAAGATTTGTTCGTTCGCCGGCCGGCTGCTAAAATCACGCAAATCAAAAAATTCGCCAGCAGGGCAGGCCGCGCGTTCGCCCATCCGAATCCGGTTCCAACGGGCTTGAAACTTTTGCCTGGCAGGAAATAAAAACCATGAAATCCATTCTCGCCTTCGCGCTCGTTTTGGGCGGCATTTTACCCGGCTGTTTCACCACCGCGCTGAATGCCGCGCCGCAATTGCAGGTCAGCTCCGATTTCCCCGGCGGCTCGGCCCGGGTCCTGAGCCTTGACCCGGCCGGCAACACGATTCACATCACCCCGGCTGGCAATCCCAAGCGCGGGTGGCCATGCTGGTGGTATTTCCGGCTTGATGGCGTGGACACGAACCAGCCGGTCGTTCTTGAGGTCACCGCCAATCAAGGAGTGGTGCTGAACGGCGCTCCCGATAAAACCCGAAAGCTGCCCATCAACTTCTCCCTGCCGGAGTATGCGGCGTACTCGACCGATGGAACGGATTGGGTACACACACCAAAGGGCGAACGGAAAGGCGACCGGACGATTTATCATATCACCACCACCACATCCACGGTGTGGCTCGCCTGGGGACCGCCATTTACTTTGAAGGATGCCGACCAGTTGATTCAGAAGACCTGCGACCTGTGTCCTTACGCCAAAAGTTTTGTGCTGGCCCGTACGCGCGGAGGCCGGCCGGTTCCCGGCGTGCGCATCTCGCCGCCCGGCGCCGCCGCCGGTCCGCGCTTTAGCGTCTGGATTCAGGCCCGGCAGCACGCATGGGAAAGCGGCTCGAGCTGGGTCGCCCGCGGATTCGCCGAATGGCTGGTATCAAATGATCCCGCCGCCGAATCGCTCCGCGAGAAAGCCGACATCGTAATCATCCCGGTCATGGATGTGGACAGTGTGGAGACGGGGCAGGGTGGCAAGGAACAGGTCCCGCACGACCAGGACGAGGACTGGTCCCCCGCGCCTTATTTTCCGGAAGTGGCGGCGGGACAGAGGAGTTTGTCCGCCTTGGCCAAGGCGGACCGGCTGGATTTATTTTTGGATCTGCACAATCCCGGTCCCGGCGCCCACGACATAGATTTCTACCTGCCGCCAGTGGCGCTGCTGTTCCCGGAGCGGGTGGCGAACCAGGATGCCTTTTTCAAGATTGTGCGGGAACAAATGACCGGATCGATTAAGTTCAACGGCAGGATCGGGCCGAATAGCCAAACCTATGATCCGGCGGTGAACAATGTCGTTGACGGCTGGGTCGGCGCCCAAAGCCGGCCTCACGTCGTTTCGCTCACCATGGAAACTCCCTGGAACCTTTCCGCCAGCACAGCCTCCGGCTACCTCAAAGTAGGCAAGCAATTGGGCCGGAGCATTGAGCTTTATTTGCAGCCAACGATTCGGGCGAATACGAAAGAATGACTCGCAGCATGATCGTTATGGGCAATGCAACTTAAAGTGCCCCGTTAACTGCTTGCGGTTTATCCGCCGGGGCTCATTCATGTTCCCCGGATTGAACCAGTCAGCTTTGGTCACTCGTTTTCACCCGCGAAAAACCTGTCCTTTCGCGCGGCGGTCATTAGACTGGTTGCTTTGAAAAATGAATCGTAAACCATCTCTGCTCGTCATCTTTCTGACGGTCTTTATTGACCTGATCGGCTTCGGCATTGTGGTGCCGCTGGTGCCGCTGTACAGCCGTCATTATGGGGCCAGTGGCTGGATGATCGGGGCGATCATTGCCTCGTTTTCGGCCATGCAATTCATTTTCTCCCCGATCTGGGGGCGGCTGTCGGATCGCCATGGGCGGCGGCCGATTTTGCTGATCAGTACGGCGGGGGCGTCGCTTTCCTACGTTCTGTTTGCGGTGGGGTCGGGGTTTGAAAATCATGCGATGGCGTTGGGGGCGTTGCTGGTTTCACGGGTGTTTGCCGGGGCGTGCGGCGGTAATATCACCGTGGCGCAGGCTTATGTGGCTGACATCTCCAAACCGGAAGAACGCTCCAAGCGCATGGGGCTCATCGGCATGGCCTTTGGGCTGGGGTTCATTTTTGGTCCGGCCATCAGCGGCGTGATGCTGAAATTTTTCGGGGCCACGGGGCCGGGTTGGGCGGCGGCGGCTTTGTGTGCGTTTAACTTTGTGCTCGCCTGGTTTATTTTGGTTGAGAGTCTCAAGCCAGAATCCATTCAGGCGGCCAGACGTCCCCGTTTCGCCCAATGGGGACATACCTTGGGCCAGCCGAAAATCGGCCTGTTGATCCTCATTTTCTTCCTCGCGACTTTTGCTTTCAGCTGTTTCGAGAGCACGCTGCCATTGCTGGTGAGTGATAATTTTAATCTGGGTATTGCCGCAGATGCGGCTACGCCGGCGACCACGGTTATTTCGCTGTTTATCTTTTGCGGGCTTATTTCGGCTTTCGTGCAGGGCGGTATGATTGGCCGGCTGGTAAAACTGTTTGGCGAACCCAGATTGATCTGCGCCAGTCTGGTGATGACCGGGCTCAGCTTGGTTTTGCTGCCGCTGATCAAGGGCGATGGCCCGTTGCGCTGGCTGGCGGTGTTGCATCTGGCGGATCCGGCGTGGATTAAAATGCTGCTCGTTTTGGTGCTGCTTTCGTTCGGTTCCAGCCTGTCCCGGGCCCCGGTGTTTGGGCTGCTTTCCAACCTCACGCCGGCGAATGAGCAGGGGGCCACGATTGGTGTGGCGCAGAGTGCCGGCAGTCTGGCGCGGATTGTGGGACCGATCTTTGCGGCGACGCTTTACGGGCATATCCCGATGCTGCCTTATGTTATTTGTGGCGGTATCTCCATCGTGGCAGGAATTGCGGCGGTGGCCAGGCTGGGGGCAAAATAAAGGGTTCCGTTAGCCATCAGCCGGTGGCGATGAATTCATATTTGAGGGGGCGGAGGGAGAAGACTTGGTGTTCGACCGGTTGGTGGTGATAACCGGTTCAGGATTGGAGGCGGTTTCAGGATTGGTTCATGGGCTTCCGCAGGTTGATTTTACAATTCCATGACAATTCGGCTTGCGGGTCCGGCTAACTTTTCCCGTAATGAGACCGATGCGACCGCCCAAGCCCGAGCCTTCCCTCTACACCTCCCTATGGGTGGTGATCGGCTTGTGTGTCGTCAGCATGATCATCGGCCATCTGGCCGGCGGCGGCAAATCCGGCTCCAGCTATTGGAATAATCCGTTTTTTTCCATCGACCAGTGCCTTTATTTCTGGTTGTTCGCGGGCGCAGTCTGGATCCTCCTGCGGCAGTACTGGTCCAACCGCAACCGTCCGCGTAGCCGTCCCAGCCTGTCACCTATGATCTGGCAAGCCCGATACAATCGGATGCTGATCCTCATCGGGCTGCTGCTGCTGATTCTCCTCATTGCTCTCATAATCGCTGTCTGCAATCCCAGCCCGCACCTCTGGATGAACTCGCATTGGGCCATTGGCTGGTCTTTTTTCTTCTGCGTGTATTTGGGTGAGGCTTGGCATTTCCGCCGGCAAGCCCAGATGGCGCGCCAGGTTCTGGGCAACCACTCCGGCCAAACGCCAGAACCCGGCAATCCCATTTTTTGGCAGGCAATCCTAATTCTGCTGCCCGTCATCGCGCTGACAGTGCTCGGCCTGTTCTATCTGCAACAGGATCGCTCGCTGGCCGAACAGGAGGCTCGCGACCGCGCCGGGATCACTGCGGATCGTTTGGCGCAAGCGTTTGGGCAGGAGGCCTCCCGCCAATTGCACGATTACCGGGAAGCCAACTTCAACCTCAAATGTACCCGCGAAGGCGATTTGGGATGGATGACTTGGGGGGCCGGCACCAAACAAGAGGAAGAGGCTTTTCAAACCGTCAAAACCTGGCAAGTCGCCAATCCCGATTTTGATCTGCTCAACCTGCCGGTAGCTGAGGTGGATATCAGCACCAACCCCCGTTTCAACTCCCCTTACAGCTCGCCCAAATTATATCGGTCCGCTCCGCTGCCGCCGGATTGGGTGGCCAAGCAGACTCCCGAACAACGTCAACTTTGGCAGACCGTGGAATCTGCCGAGTACGCCGCCAACGACACCCCGGCCGCCCAACTGGCCATTGCCAATTTCTTAAAATCGCAGCCACCCGCCGGTGCCCGCGCCAATGCCCAATACCATTTGTTGCGCCTCCAAACCGCCGATTTGTCGCCGGCGGAAGCCTCGGTCTTGTGGTCCGATTCCCCGTTGGGCAGTTCCGAAGAATACACTGAGGCTGGCCTGCCCATTGCCCAACTCGTTCGCTATCAGGCCTTGCACCTGCTGCCCGACCACGCCGGGTTGCCCCCACACCAGCGCGGCAGCATTCCGTGGGTAATTTATTATCACCCCGATGTGTTCTCCGGTCGTTTAATCGGCGAGGTGGAACGTGTCGCCTCGCATACTCCCGCCACGCCGGAACCCGACATCTCCTCCCGCTATCGCTGGGTGACCAATCAGGACGGCTTCCACCAGTTCAATTCAAACCTGGAACCCGATGTGCCCGCCCTGCGCGGTTGGTGGACGGCCGAAGATCAGGCGCGGCAGGTCATCAGCACCTTTTTGGAAGAGTACTCCACCAATACTTGGACCAACGCCTTGTTTTGGGTTGATGCCCCGAACGGCCGGTTTGGACTGATGCTGAATCAACCGTACGCCGAGCCGCCGACGGTTTTTGCGACCAATGGCGTCTCCGCTCCAATCAGGCGCAACGCGCTGCTGTTTCCGGAGGCGCTCGTTCCCAAGTTTCTGGCCTCCGCCGTCACCAATCCCTACGTCTCCCTCCCGCCTTACACACTCGCCACCGTGGAAGTGGGTGACCGCCAATATGGCTGGCGCACGAACCATCCCGTGTCTGTTCCAAGCCTAACCACCCAGCCCATTCTGGCCGAGGCCACCGGCCGGTTCGCCTGCGTCCTGCCCAACACCAACACCTATCCCTTCCACGTCCAGCTACTGCTCGCCGACCGTCCCGCGCTCTACGCCCGCCAGCATCAGCGCACCCTGTTGTTCGGCGGTATGATTCTTGCCTCGGCCCTGTCGGCGGTGATTGGGTTGTTCGCCGCGCAACGTGCCTTCCGCCGGCAGCATGAGTTGAACGCGTTGAAATCCAACTTCGTTTCCAGCGTGTCGCATGAGCTCCGCGCGCCGATTGCTTCCGTGCGTCTGCTGGCCGAAAATCTGGAAAATGGCAAGGTGTCCGAGTCGGAGAAACAACGCACTTACTTCCATTTCATCGTGCAGGAATGTCGTCGCCTGTCCTCGCTCATTGAAAACGTGCTCGATTTTTCGCGCATCGAACAGGGGCGCAAACAATATGAATTCGAATCGACTGACCTCGCCGTTCTGGTGCGGCAGACGGTGACGTTGCTGGAACCCTACGCCGCGGAAAAGGGTGTTTATTTGAAATTGGAGCCGTCTGCCGCAACCAGTTTGGAACTGGTTGCCGATGGCCGCGCCTTGCAACAGGCGTTGGTGAACTTGATTGATAACGCAGTGAAACATTCGCCCAAGGGCAAGACGGTCACGGTTGGTCTCGAAGCCACCACGACGCTGGTCAGCCTCTGGGTGGCCGACAACGGTGCTGGCATTCCGGAGGGGGAACGCGAAAAGATATTTGAGCGCTTTTACCGGCTCGGTTCGGAATTGCGCCGCGAAACCCAGGGCGTCGGCATCGGGCTGAGCATCGTCAAACACATCGTCGAGGCGCACGGCGGGCGCGTCGTAGTGCAAAGCTCGCTTGGGTGGGGCAGCCGGTTCACGCTCGCACTGCCAGTACGGGGAACAACCACGAATGAACACTAATAAACACGAATTTGAACCCATGAACCAAGATGGCTTCATGAGGATGGAGGGCGAATACCTGACACCCAAAGCGCCCGGGAAAGTTGGTTTTGTTGCTCGCCCTCACCCCGGCCCTCTCCCCCAGGAGAGGGTTTTCCCTTGTCACACCTTTCAACCATTCGTCCACCCGTCCGACCAATCCAGCCGCATGATTCGCGAAAGACGCGGCAACCATTTCCCCCTCTCCTTGGGGGAGAGGGCCGGGGTGAGGGCGGTCGTTAATCCATATTTTCCCCCATTGGATGTTGGGCGTTCGATGTTGGATGTTGGATGTTTTTTCAATTTAGTATGAACGAACGCATTCTCATCATCGAAGACGAGCCGGCCATGCGCCTGGCGCTGGCCGACCTGCTGGCCACCGAGGGCTACCGCGTGCTCGCCGCCGCCGACGGGCAGGCCGGACTTGACCGCGCGGTCGCGGAAAAACCGGACCTCCTGCTCCTCGACCTCATGATGCCCAAGCTCGATGGCTTTGAAGTGTGCGCCGAATTACGTCGGTTGGAGAATGCCGTGCCTGTGCTTATGCTCACCGCCAAAGGGCAGATCGAGGATCGCATCGCCGGCCTGGATGCGGGGGCTGATGATTACCTGGTAAAACCCTTCAGCACTGGTGAACTGCTTGCCCGCGTGCGGGCATTGTTGCGGCGGACCGGGCGCAAAACCAGCCAGCCGTTGAAGTTGGAATTTGGCGACCTCGAAATTGATCTCGCCCGCCAGACGGCCGCGCGCGGGAAGAAGGAAGTTCATTTCACGGCGAAGGAATTCGCCATGCTGCGCCTGCTCGCTGAGGCGGGCGGCGAGCCGGTCACGCGCGAGCGTTTTCTCGATGTCGTCTGGGGGTACACCGCCTTTCCCACCACCCGCACGGTGGATAATCACGTGGCCAGTTTGCGCGCCAAAATCGAGCCGGACCCCGACCAGCCGCGCTGGCTCAAAACCGTGCATGGTGTGGGTTATAAATTGGAGCCAACGGATTTTGCAAAACCATGACAATCCCACTCCTCGATTTATTTTATGCTCAGCAGTGGAATGAGACGCATCCTGACACTGTCACCCAATCCGGAGCCGTTGTCTTGCCGCAAACCGTTCGCATGACAGGCTTCTCTCCCTCTCCGCCATTGGTAAATGGGGGAGAGGGTCGCCCATTAGTGTGTCTGGTCAATAAATAAAACATCTCTGGCCTCGATTTTTTTATCGAGCTTACTTCTGGCGCGTGGCGAAGCCTTGGGCCGTACGACTCAAGCCTGTTATTTTGTTCTATTGAATACGAA
>CAIQKM010000103.1 GCA_903872345.1 uncultured Verrucomicrobia subdivision 3 bacterium
GCGGTCGAGGGCAAAGCCTTTGCCGATGGCGCCGAGGTCGAACTCCAGTTTGCCTTGGAGGCAGCGGACGGAAAAGCGTTCGGGGATGAGCGCGCATTGGGGCCGGGCGGCCTGCGTTCGCAGGGCGGCGGCGGCGATGGAAAACGCGCCGAGGGTGGCGGTTTCCATTTTCTGCGCGATTTGCAGACAGGCAAAGGTGGGTTCGCTGACGCGCCAGGTTTGGCCGGGGGCGAGTTGGGCGAGTTGGGCGATATCGCTGGTTTCGCGGTAGCGGCTCAGCAACTCTTCGAGCCGATCCAGCAGGGTGAAGGCGGCGGTGGCGGCGGCTTCGGCGTACTTTTTATCTTCGCCGGCGATGCGCACCTGAAATTCGGTGGCCATGGCGTCGTGATAAAAAACATGGATGCCGGGGTCATTCATGCGCGAGGGCGATGGGAGGAGATGTTGACCCTGCCATCTTGGTGAAATGGCTGAACGCCACCTCACCCCGGCCCTCTCCCCCATTTATCAATGGCGGAGAGGGGGAGAATGCCGTTGTGCGAACGGTTTTCGGGACTACCACGGCTCCGGTTTTTGGGGCAGGGTTAGGAGACGACGCGGTGATAGGCGGAGTCCACAGGATGAGCAGAACGTTGGGGCGTACGCCGTAGTAATCGGCACGCCAGGATTTCAGGCGGTCGGCTAGGTTGGCGGGGACGTCGGTGGTGGTGACGATGAAATCCGCGTCGCCGGGGTCTTGACCGGGTTGCCAGAAACCCGTGTGGGCAAACTGACGGAGATACCACGGCAGCGGCCAGGCATCGATGGCAACCACGGCGATGCGCGGAGCGGTCAGGTGACGTGATTGCGACAGGGTGGCGATCTCATCCGGCAGGCCGAGGACATCTTCGGTGGTGTGGGCGTAGGCGTAGGGATTGGTTTCATCGGCGGCGTGGTGGTACACCTGCTGCTTGAGGTCGTAATGCAGCAGGCATCCCAAGGCGGCCAGTCCGCCGACGAAAACGAGCCGGGCGATGAGCTTGAAGCGGGAATGTTCCCAGATGGTTTTGCTGGCAGTGCCGGCTGTTGTGGGGACGAGCCGTCCCCACCCCGTGAGTTGCCGCCAAATGGATTCCACGGCAAAGCCGGCCAGGAACGCGAGCGGCAGGAACAGATTCAGCGCGAGCCACGGGGTTTTGTAGGGAATGGCACTGTAGATGCCGAATAACACCAGTCCGTAAATCAGCACAAATGAACGGGCTGGGTCAAGGCGCTGGGTAAATTTGTAGGCGACCAAAACTGCACCAATGCCGGATAGAATGAGCAGCGCCGGAGTGCGGTTGAGCAATCCGAAGTAGTACCAGAAGGGTTTTTCATGGCCTTCACCACCGGCCCGGGAGGCGAAACGGGGGATGGCGCGGACCAGATCGGCGAGGGCCTGCCAGTCCCGGCCAAACCACGTAAAAAGCAAAATACCGGCGACGACAAAAACGCCAGAGGCAGCCAGCCAGAAACGGCGGGCGGACATTTCGCCGGGCGTCTTGGGCAACGGATTTAAGAAGTGCGCCGCCACCGAGGCCACGCCCAAGGCGAAGAAGTGGAGGGGGGACGTTTCTTTGCACGCAACCATGAAGGCGGCGCAGAAGCCCGTCCAGAACACGGTGGCTTTAGCGCGCCGGCCCAGCAGGGCGAGCAGCAGTCCGAAATTGGCGGCGACGAAAAAGGTTTCGTGAATGAAATAGCGGCTGTAATAGACCGTCAACGGGGCAAAAGCGAACAGCAGCGCGGCGAACAGGCAGGGGAGAAAACCGAACCAAATCGAAGCCAGACCGAATAGGAGAATGGTGGCGCTGCCGGCAAGGACAGGGGCGAGGCGCAGTTGGAATTCAGTAAGTTCGGCGAAGTTGCGGGCGCCTTCGAGACGGACGAGCGGGAGGGTGATCTCAGCAAGAGCGGGGCCGTGACGGTCCTGGGGGTCGTACTCGTATTTCTCACCGGCGAGAAGCTGGCCGATGATGTAGCCGTTGATGGACTCGTCGGTGTGCATGGGCCGTCCGCCGAGTTGCGGCAGGCGGACGGCCAGAGCGAAGAGGGCGATCAGGATAAAGATCGCCCAGCGAATTTTAGGCGGCAGGTTTGCCAAATACTTCAACCTCGATGTAATGGTTCAGCTTGTTGGTCGTGTTGCCGTTGCTGTACAGGCGCACGTAGCGGCCCTTGGCACCCTTGGTGTCAATCAACTTGCCTTGGTAGGTTTCGATGTAAGCCTTGTCCGGGCCGGTGCCGGTGGTGTTGTCGAACACGGTGGTGACGTCCTTGCTGAAGGTGGGGTCATCGGAGACCTGGACGACGACATCATGATAGACGCGCTTCTGGGAGTGGAAATGCCAGACGAGGATGGCGGAGATGGTGGCGCTCTTTTCGAGGTCAATCTGCACCCATTGCTTGCCGGGTCCGAGTTCCACCCAAGAACCTTCATCGCCTTCCTTGTCGCCATCGGTGACGAGGTCGAGCGTGCCGACCACGGGGTCATTGTCGCTGGAACTGACTTTCTTGCCCTTGGCGAGATTCACGCAACCGGCGGGAATCAGGAAGTCCGGGCGCTTGCCGGTGAGTTCGGGTTCGAGGTTCGGGACGTTGATCGGCACCGGGGTGCCGACGAACAGCGGCTTGGGGAGCTCGGTCTTCAGGGGCACCAGATCATCCGCGAAGGCGGTGACGGTGGCGGCGAGCAGGGAGACGGTCAGGAGTAAGTTTTTCATTTTCATATCGTCAAAAATTAGGCTTCCACTTCTTCGGGGGTGAGGATGATGCGTTTGCCCTCGGCGATGGATTCGTTCGCCTTGTGAATGATGTATTCACTGCGGTACGCCTCGTCGGCCGGGCAGTTCAGTTTTTCCTTGCCGCGGATGGCATTGAAAAAGTTTTCGAGGTGCGGCATGTGCGGCGGCTTGTTGAAAGACACGGCCATGTCGTACTTGGCGAGGGCGGCGGTTTCGCGGGCGTCCACCTTGGCATCGGCGGCGGTGTCATCGTTCTTCGGGAGAAAGATGTTGCGCTGGATGAGGTCGTCCCACGGCTTGGCGCCGTCTTCACGATAGATGGCGGTGAGCTTGGGATCTTCGGACATCTTGATGGTGCCTTCGTCGCCCATGAACATTTCCCAGTAGCCGCCGCCGGCGCTGGTGGTGGTCTGCACCTGGTACATGGCGCGGGCCACGCCCTTGGGGAGCTGGTATTCGTAAATCACCATGGCATTGTCATACCAATCGTGATTCTCGTAGTAGTCCAGGCCGCCGCTGGCGATGACGGATTTGGGCGTGACGCCGAACCACCAGTTGAAGATGTCAATCTGATGCGCGCCGAGGTCGGAGAGCGGGCCGCCGCCGAGGCCGCGGAACCAGCGCCAGTTGCGGAACTGGTGCATGTCCTTGAACCCGTATTTGGCGAGCTGCTCGGGGGAAATATCAGAGTGCTTGGGCCAGCCGAAGTCCGGCTTGACGGCGCGATTCCACTGGGCATTGGCGGCGGTGAAACGACCGCAAATCTTTTCGCCGTTAATGAGGCGTTCCAAGGCGAAGCGATAGCGGGGATTGCTCCGGCGCTGATGGCCGATCTGGAGTAGCTTGCCGGTGGAGCGCATGGTCTGCACCATGGACTTGGCGCCTTCCAGCGTATTGCTCATCATCTTTTCGCAATACACATTGAGGCCGGCCTTGAGGCAGGCGTTGGTGATGGGAGCGTGCCAGAAATCCGGGGTGGCGACGATGACGGCCTGGAGGTCTTTTTCCTTGTCGAGCAGGTCTTCGTAGTTTTCATAGGCCCGCACTTCGGAGCCCATGTCCTTGAGATAATGTGCGCCTTCCTTGCGATGGTATTCCCAGATGTCGCAGAGGGCCACGACCTGAATGCCATCAATCTTCAAGAGGGATTCGAGCAGAACCTTGCCTTCTTCACCGTAGCCGATGAGGGCCACGTGAATCATGCTAAGACCCGAAGTCTTCTTTTCCACGGTGTCTTCCGGGGGGGTACAGGAGGTCAGGAGCAGGCTGGCGCCGGCGGCGGCGGTGGCGCCCAGAAACTCGCGGCGGGTGAGCGGGTATTTTACCATTTTTTGAGGAGGGTAAGCTTGTTGTACTTCACCAGCGTGAGCGCGAGAGCGACGAGGCCGACATGGATGCCGAGCCAGGAAATGCCGGCATCCTCATGGATGAGAATCAGACCAAAGGTGAGGGCGATGTAAATGAGACCCTGGATGAACAGCGACAGGCGGGTGGCAAAACCAACCAGCAGCAGCACGCCGCTGACGATCAGGGCCGGTCCGAGAATGTGGTCGAACAGGTTGGCCGCGAAATGGGGCAGGAGCGGTTCATTGGCGAACTTTTCCTTGAGCGGGCCGGGGATGCCGGAGTAGTTGGCCAGGGAATAGTATTTGATGCTGACGTTGTGCATCACGCCGCTGGCGTCCGGCAGGCCGGTGGAGGGGTCAATCAGCGGGCGGGAGACGGTTTTGTAGGTGCCGTATTTTTCCACGCCGGTGATGATGGCGCGCAGGGCGAGCCATCCGCGCAAGACCCAGAAAGCCAGCGTGAAGTCGCAATTCGAGCTGGCACAGCATTTGTTTTCGTTCGTATCGTTCATTTCAATCAATAATGGGTTTAAGCCGGACAAAATAACAAACCGAATAAAGTACCAATTATATGGGATTTGTAACCTGCGTTCGCACTTTGTTCAAAATCCCGGGCACATTTTTCAAAAGAACGGACGCATCAGGCCGTCCGGCGGTTTCACAAATTGCATGGCTTTCGGCATTAATATCATGCCCTTCCACACCTTGGCAACCCGCATGTGAGGGGGACGGCCGAAAAAATATCGGCGCAACCGCTACTGCTTCAGCCGGAAAAACAGATTTCCCGAAGGCGATGTAATGGTAATGCTGTTCGTACCGTTGGCGGTGGTGATCGCATAGCCGCTGGTCGCCCAGTTGCTGCCGGTCGCCGTGGTGTTTTGCAGCAGGGTGTAGGTGCCGGTGTTCGGCCAGGCAACGACCACGCTGTTGCCGCTGTGATAAATGGTGAGTTTGGGGACGCCGGCCGACTGGATGACGGCAATCATGCTCCAGAACCCGCCCACGAGGGAATAGCTGCCGCCGGTCATGGCGACGCTGGCATCTTGCTGGCCGATGGTGCCATTCACGGAATAGACTCCGCCGGTACTGGTGCCGCCGCCACCGGCGATCTTGTACCAGGAAATGGCGTAGTTTTGGGCCAGCAGGGAAGACGGGGCTGCGAGCGCCAGCAGCGCCAGAAAAGCGGCGAAAAGTTTGGTTTTCATGGGAGTCGGGTACGGTTTACCGGCTGCTTACGTGTCAAACGCTCGCAACCAGAAGCACACCTTAAATCTTTGGGCAGGGGGATGGAAGTGAATTTTTGCCAAAGCCGGTCGCCGCTTTCCTTTCCCTTACCGCCGATCGGGATCAAGCCCTTTTGTCCGAGCCGAGAGTTGTGCCAGGCTGAATTCAGCGACTTCCGCCATCGGGGTGTTGGTTTCAGCGCAAATCAGAGCGACGTACCATAGCGCGTCAGCCAGTCGCCCCTTTATTTCCAAACGTTGCTCCTGAGTCAGTTCCAAGGAGCCGGTGGCAAACGATCTGGTCAGTAATGTTCCAATTTTGCCGGCCTCTTCTTGCAACCCCAAGACCGGCAGGTTGATTCGGTCCCGGTTATTCCGCAATGAAAGCGGCGTTTTGGTTGCCTCTGCTTGGAATTGACCAAAGGTATTCATTTGGCGACGTTATGAAAGGAACTTTGTTCCGGAAAATTGAAAGGGCCGGTTCACCGGGCTGACGAAACCGGTGTGCCGGCGGCGGCTTTAGCCAGCAACACGGTCAGATTTTCCAGGCAGAATCGCGACCATGTTTCGTAGCTGCCGGGATTTTTCAAGGCTTCATTGATGGGCACAAATTCGGGTGCCAGAATGCCGCTGCGGCGGCCGGCAACATTTTCATTTGTGACGTGCAAAATATGCACGACCCCCAAATGCACATAACCGACTTCGGTGCTGTCATCGTTAATCAGCGCTACGGGCATATCGTTCAGGTCGTCGGCGGCAATGTCCACTTCTTCGATCAGTTCGCGGCGCATGCCTTCCTGATAGCCTTGGGCGCTGGTAAACAGGCCGTGGTCTTCCTCGGCAATGTGACCGCCAATCCCGACCGAATAGAGACCGTGCAGACGGGTTTCCTGGCCGCCTTTTCCGCGGCGATACTGCAATATCTTGTCGCCGCAGATGATCAGGACATACGGAATAAGCTGTTTGTAACGTTTGTCCTGCTCGGCCTCCGAGCGGTTTAAATAGACCACCTTGGCGGCGGAGGTGAACACCGGCAGATATTTTTCTATTTCCAAGCTGAGACCCTGGAAGACGCCCAATTCTTCAAAAAGGCTTCGTTCAAAACAGAGTACGCGTTCTTCGGTTGCCATGGGTAGTGTTTATTTTTGGTCTAAATTATAAAACACCATATTGTTCGTCCGCAGGAATCACACAAGAAAAATACTCCAATTTTTATTAACTGACTATTCAACGATTATTCACATGCCACCCAAGATGGCTGAACTCAAATATTACCCCAATTCCGATTTGTGCAAATAGCCCAGTGAGGTTAGTTTAACGCGGTGGCGCTTGCTCCGGCAACCGACCAACCCTATATTGTCATCTTTATGAGTTCTGAACCAACCATCCTGACGCGCGATGTCGAAGCGGCCGTCGTGCCCATCGGCACCAAAGTGACCCTGCAAAAAGGCGAGCAGGCCTACATTACCCAGTCGCTCGGCGGCAGTTACACCGTGGTGGTGAATGGCAACATGTTCCGCATTGCGGACAAGGACGCGGACGCCTTGGGCGTGACCGTGCAGCCCAAGACCACGACGGCGACCACGATCGTGGGGCCGCTGACCCAGGAGCAATTGGAGAAAAAGGTCTGGGAAGCGCTCAAGACGTGCTATGACCCCGAAATTCCCGTGAACATCGTGGATCTCGGTTTGATTTACGACTGCGCCCTCTCGCCCATCGGTGAGAGCAATTACAAGGCGGACGTCAAAATGACCCTCACGGCCCCCGGCTGCGGCATGGGCCCGGTGCTGGCGCAGGATGTACAGAACAAGCTGATCTCGCTGGATCCGATTGACGAGGCGAATGTGGAGCTCGTCTGGGATCCGCCGTGGAACCAAAGCATGATGACCGAGGCGGCGAAGCTGCAACTGGGTCTGCTCTGATTTTAAATTTGTGGCTGCCGGCGGTGGCGAATCCGGTTTCGCCGTCCCGGCAGCTTTTGTTTAAGCGATTTACCCTATGAGTTCCATCCCCAACTGGCAGGCTTTGCGTCAGGATTTTCCGATTCTGAACCAGCAGGTTCACGGCAAGCCGTTGATCTATTTGGACAACGCCGCCACGTCGCAAAAGCCGCGCCGGGTCATTGACGCGCTGGTGCATTATTACGAGCACGACAACGCGAACGTCCACCGGGGCATCCATGAATTGAGCAATCGCGCCACGGCCGGGTTTGAAGCCGCCCGTACGCGCACGGCCAAGTTCATCAATGCGCCGAGCGCGGAGGAAATTATTTTCACGCGGGGCACCACGGAAAGCATCAATCTGGTGGCGGCCACGTGGGGGGCAAAAAACCTTAAGGCGGGCGATGTCGTGTTGCTCACGGAGATGGAGCATCACAGCAACATCGTGCCGTGGCAATTGCTGGCGCAGCGCACGGGGGTGAAGGTGGCGTATATTCCGGTGACGGGCGACGACGGCGCGCTGGACTTGACGAAGCTGGATGCGCTGCTGACGCCGCAGGTAAAACTGCTGTCGCTGGTGCATATTTCAAATTCGATGGGCGTGTTGAATCCGGTGGCGGAACTGTGCGCTCGGGCGCGTAAACTGGGCATCACCACACTGGTGGATGGCGCGCAGAGCGCGGGGCATTTGCCGGTGGATGTTCAGGCCATAGGCTGCGATTTCTTTGCGTTCTCCGGCCACAAGATTTGCGGTCCCACGGGCATTGGTGTGCTGTGGGGACGGCAGGAAATTCTGAACGCCATGCCGCCGTATCAGGGCGGGGGCGAAATGATTTTGACGGTGGGTTACGACAAGACGGAGTTCAAGCCCGCACCGCACCGTTTCGAGGCGGGCACGCCGGATATTTCGGGTCCCATCGGCCTGCATGCCGCGATGGATTATCTGGACGCGATCGGCCGCGAAAACATCTGGAAGCACGACCAGGAACTGGCGCATTACGCGTACGAAAAACTGGCGGCGTTGAATCACATCCGGCTGTTCGGTCCCCCGGCCGGTTCGCCGAACCGCGCCGGGCTGGTGAGTTTTCTGCTGAAAGATGTCCATGCCCACGACGTGGTGACGCTGGCCGATCAAGCGGGCGTGGCATTGCGCGGCGGGCACCATTGCACGCAACCCCTGATGCACAAGCTGGGCGTGGAATCCACGGCCCGGGCGAGTTTTTACTTTTACAATACGAAGGCGGAGGTGGATGCATTTGTGGAAGTGATCCGGGAGATTCAGAAGTTTTTTGGGCAGTGATCCAAACACGAACTGGAAAGCTGAAATTTGGATATGTTTTCACTTTTCAAACGCCCGGTTGCCATCAAGCCGGAACTGACATTCAAGGTCAGGGTTCAGATGTTCTGGGAATGGTACGCAGCCGTTTCGGATCGCTTTTTCCAAGCTATTGAAAATAAGAAATGTTCCAGCTTGGCTGGCGAAGTCAGTGCCAAGGTGGATGAGCTATTGCCCGGGTTTGCCTGGGTGTTTGGTCCGGGAGAAAATGGGATCGGCCATTCGTTCACATTGTCAGGCGAGGGTGTTTTGCACCACCAGTTGCTGGCAATGTTCTGGCATAGCCAGGCTCCGAAACTGGCTGGCTGGACATTCTACCACTCACGCCAGCCCGGTACGATTCAAGGTATGAGAATGGACATCGGAGGCAAAGCCTTTGACCCCATTGAATTTTGGATTGCCGCGATTCCCAACCGCGAAAGTGAAAAAGTGGACTTGGTTGCTTGGCATCCATTATTTGGCAGTCTGCCTGAAAGAGAACGCTGGAAAATTCTGTTTTTATTTCTGGATGAATTGCTCGGTGAGTTTGGGACGCAACAATGGATTGGTGAAATCAAAATAAATGATCAAAAGCTGGCTGAGGCCATGCCGCTTCATGAATTGCAGACATACTTGAAAAGTATCGAAGCGGAAACTGGTTGGAAAAAGTTCTTGCCGGGCGAAGCATGGGTGGGGTACCGACTTGGACAGCAACATCAACGCTTTATGCGCGGGGATGTGATTGTTGGTTCCACAAAGAACCCCAAGCTTATTGAAGAATATCTGGAGGCGGAAGGCGAACTGTCAGACCCGCTGGCAGGGACCGGGGCGGATTATGTGTTCGTCACGTTTGAGAGTGGGTTTCTTCCTCCCGGCAAAGAAAGTGAAACACGCGGATTGATTGAAGACGCGATAGCCGGAGCCTTCCAAACCGACTCGAATGGACGGGTGCTCGGCGGGGCATTGGGAACCCAAAATGCCTACATTGATCTGATGCTTTTCGATGGGGGCAACAGCTTGGAAACAGTTCGCCGGGTGCTGGCTGGTCAGAATCTTCCGGCGGGAACGAGCCTAAACTATTTTGCCAAAGAGAAGCGTGGGCACAGATTTGTTTTGTGACAGGAAGATGCATCCCGGCATAAACAAGTCAGATATCCCATCCTTTCGCCCGGAGTTTCCCGCCTTGTTCCGGGCCGGTTCTTTGCTACCATGCTCAGCTCTGTGAGCATTGCCGACAAAGAAATCCAGAAGCGACGCACGTTCGCCATCATTTCGCACCCCGACGCGGGTAAAACCACGTTGACGGAAAAACTGTTGCTTTATGGCGGCGCCGTGCAACTCGCCGGCTCCGTGACGGCGCGCAAGAATCAGCGCGCCACCACCTCCGACTGGATGGAGCTGGAAAAGAAGCGCGGCATTTCCATCAGCTCCACCGTGCTCCAATTTGATTACGACGGCTTCCGCATCAACCTGCTGGATACGCCCGGTCACAAAGACTTTTCCGAGGACACGTACCGCGTGCTCACGGCGGTGGATTCGGTGGTGATGGTGATTGATTCGGCCAAGGGCATTGAGCCGCAGACGCGCAAGCTGTTCGAGGTCTGCCGCCAGCGCGGCGTGCCGATTTTTACGTTCATGAACAAGTGCGACCGGCCGATGAAAAGCCCGCTCGAACTGATTGATGAACTGGAGCGGGTGCTGGGCATTGGCGCGTTTCCCATCAACTGGCCCATTGGGAACGGCTTTGAATTTCAGGGCGTGTACGACCGGCAGGCGAAACAGTTTCACCTGTTCGAACGCACGGTGGGCGGGCAGCATCGCGCGCCCGTGGAGGTCGGTGGTTTGGCAGATCCGGAAATTCGCAGCCGCCTGAATGACGAGACGTTTAACCGGACGGTCGAGGAATTGGAAATGCTTGAAATTGCCGGGCACGAATTCAATCTGGATTCGGTGCTGGCGGGGCAGACGACGCCGGTGTTTTTCGGCAGCGGTATCAACAACTTTGGCGTGCAATTGCTGCTCGACGGGTTCCTGCGATTCTCGCCCGCACCCAAGCCGCGCATGATGGGGGGCATTGAGATTTCGCCGGAGAATCCGGAATTTTCGGGTTTCATTTTCAAGATCCAGGCAAACATGGATCCGCGGCATCGCGACCGCATTGCCTTTGTGCGCGTGTGCTCCGGCAAGTTTGAGCGCGACATGACGGTGCATCATTCCCGCTCCGAGAAAAAGGTGCGGCTATCGAGTTCGCACAAGCTGTTCGGCAACGAACGTGAAACGGTGGATGAGGCGTGGCCGGGTGACGTGATCGGGCTGGTCGGTCACGATGGTTTTGGCATTGGCGACACGCTGACGACCGATCCCAAGATTCTCTACAAGGAAATCCCCCGGTTCACTCCCGAGGCGTTTTCGTATCTGCACAACCCGAATACGGGCAAGTACAAGCAGTTCCGCCAGGGGCTGGACCAGTTGTTGCAGGAGGGCGTCATTCAGGCGCTGTATCTGCGGAATTCCTCGATCAAAACGCCGCTGCTGGCGGCGGTCGGGCCGTTGCAGTTTGAAGTGGTGCAATTCCGTCTGGAAAGCGAGTACGGCGCGGAGTCGCGTCTGGAATCGGCCCCGTGGTCGGTGGTGCGCTGGCTGCCCACGGACATCAAGGAAGATGACTTGGACGCGCTCTCCTTGCCTACGGGTGCCAAGATTGCTTATGACATCGGCAAAAACCCGGTGATCCTGTTTCAGAACGAGTGGTCGGCCAATTATTTTGGCGAGACCAACAAGGGGATTACGCTGACCTCGCTGCCGATTCAGACGGCGCGGGAATAGCCCGGGCGGACGGTTGACAGTGGGAACGGATTGAGTGTCTGCGGCCGGTTTGTCCGGGCACCCTATCAGTTTGTGATTTTGCCGGTGAGCGGATGACGCCAACGCAGGCCAGGAAACCGAGCATAATCCCCGTCAGTGGTAACCCATTCGCAGTTGGATTCAATGGCCAAAGCGGCGAACCAGGCATCAGGAATCAGATTGCCGGTGGCAGGCACCGACTCGCAGAGGTTGCTGAAAATTTGCCAATGGTGCGAACCCGGGGAGATAACACGACAGTTTGCTTGCTTGCGAACCTGCCCTGCGAAATCAAGTGCCAGACGAATTGGGCTGGGAGATGCAAATACCCGTGGATGGGTAACCACCCGGAGAAAACCGCTTAAGACATGGTCGCTGATACCGTAAGGCTGGCCGCTTTTAAAAACCGCTTCCAGCCATTGCCGGTATTTTGCGTGATCTACCGCATCTTCACGATGGGCGTAAACCAGAACGTTGACATCCGGCAGGATCATGCCGCTTTTTCCATCAGGTTGAGCAAGGCGGCTGAGTTGTTCAGATCAACGCCCGGGTGAACACCTTCACCGCCCACGGTGGTTAGGCGAAGAAATGGCTCAGGAATGGCGGCGGATTTCGGGGCGATTTTGGCCCGCAGCGTTTCTTCGATCAGATGCGACAAATCATAGCCTTGCTCACGGGCCAGTTCAGTGGCTTGGGCGAGCAGGACATCATCCAGTTGAATCGTTGTCTGCATTGAATAAACATTACCGCATAGCCAGTGGACTGTCAAAATTCCTGCGTGGCGGAGACTTGCCTGCCTGATTGCATGGGATGCGCATAAATCACAGTATCCGTGCCCATGCCAAATGGGAGCATAACCGGTCAAAATAATCGCAACTTTTTTTCTGGGGTTTCCCGCCGGAGATAATATGTTCGGTGGACGATTGTGAATGTGAACACCCAGAATTTTCCGCTCCGTCCGGCGTGGACGGAGATTGACCTCGGCCGCCTGCGCCGCAACCTGCAACTCATCCGTCGCGACCTGCCGCGTCCGGTCAAATGGCTGGCCGTGGTGAAGGACGAAGCCTATGGCCATGGCGCACTCGATGTCGCCCGCGTGGCGCTGGAAGAAGGCGCGTGGGGTTTCGGCCTCAGCACGCTGGAAGAGGCGATGACCTTGCGCGATGCGGGTATTGCCGCGCCGCTGCTGCTGCTGGGCGAACGGCATGATACCGAACTGGAATGGTGCGTGGCGCATCATCTGACCGTGTGTGTGAATGCGCTGCACACGGTTCGCGCCCTGGCGCGGCTGGCGGCGCGGTTCGGCAAAATGGTGCCGGTGCATGTGAAAATCAACACGGGCATGAGCCGTTATGGCGTGCGCTGGGACGAAGCCATGCCGCTGATCGAAGCCATTGCCGCCGAAAAGGCGCTTTTGCTGGAAGGGGTGATGACCCATTTTTCCCAGTCGGATGAAACGGACAAGACGTTTGCCAACGTGCAACTGGCGCGGTTTAACGAGGTTTTACAAGGGATGGCGCAGCGGGGCATCACGGTCAAATTGCGGCACACCTGCAACAGCGGCGGTTTTCTGGATTTACCCCACGCGCACTTGGACATGATCCGCACGGGCATTCTGATGCACGGCGTGTTTCCCTCGCAGGTTTGCCGGAAGATTGAGGGCATTGAGCCGGTGATGTCGGTGAAGGCGCAGATCGCGTCCATCCAGACGTTGAAGCCGGGCGAGGTGGTG
The DNA here is from genome assembly GCA_903872345.1 of uncultured Verrucomicrobia subdivision 3 bacterium. Taxonomy (GTDB): domain Bacteria; phylum Verrucomicrobiota; class Verrucomicrobiia; order Limisphaerales; family UBA11358; genus UBA11358. Next base: position 13,160 of record CAIQKM010000103.1, read on the forward strand.
GGTTATGGCATGAGGTACACGGCGTCCTCGGTGCGGCGCATTGCCATTCTGCCGATTGGCTATGGCGACGGTTTTCCCCGGGTGCGGAACGAGGGTTGCGCGCTCATTCACGGACGGCGCGCGCCGCTGATTGGCGGCATTGCCATGGATGCGCTGGCGGTGGACATCACGGACATTCCGCAGGCGCAAATGTGGGATGTGGCCGTGCTGATGGGCCGGCAGGGCCATGATGAAATCACCGTGCGTGACATTGCGAAGCTGAAGAACTCGGTGACGTACGATGTGCTGACGAACTGGCGTTTGCGATTGCGTCGGAAGTCGGTTCACACGGTGCTGCCCGCGCTGCCCGCCATGGCGGCGGAGCCGGTGCCGGTGTGATTTCCCGGAAGGCAAGCAAACCACGAATGGACACTAATGAACACGAATCAACATGGCTTGGGCAAGGGTATCTCGCCCGGAGCGCGGCTGTCCCAGCCGCAGCGCATCTTCAAGCCAACCGACGGAGAAATTCCGGGCCGGCGTTGGTGGGTGGTTTTTCCACCCTGTCAGGTCAGGCGGCACGCTGCGGCTGGGACAGCCGCGCTCCGCGCACAGCCTTTCGCCAACCGATAAGAACCCCCTTTATTATGAAAATAGCATTGATCGGGGCGTGTTGAAATTTGTTGCCACAGGTGTTTGGGCCAGAACCGTTCCGGTCTGATAACCACCCCATGAAACTGCTTTTTTCCGAACAAAATTCCGATTACGGGCGCTACCAATATTCGTACGCGATCTGGGCGGTGCCGGAGCCGGGCGAAACGCCGGCGCAGATTTTTAATGCGGGGTTCCTGCCGTCGTCGCGCCTGTTGGACCGGTTTTACCTGTGCCGGCAGGTGCGGGTGCGGCTGGCGAAGTTCAAGCCGTCGTCCGAGAACCGTCGGATTCTGCGCAAGGGCGCGGACATCACGGTGACCCTCGTACCCCGGGCGGAATTTGATTACACGCCGGCGCGCCGGCAGTTTTTCAAGACCTACGCGGATGCGCGGTTTGGCCATGACGTGATGACGTTCGAGCGGTTGGATTTGCTGTTTGCCACGCCGATCATATCGCATCTGCTGGTGTTTACGGACACGAAGACCGGGGCCGAGATTGGCGTGGCGACGCTGTATGTCGAGGGCGGGGAACTGGCCTACTATTATTACGCGTTTTACGATCTGAACTATTTCAACCGCAGCCTGGGCATGTTCATGATGACGGCGGCGGTGGAGTTGTTCGCCGAACGGGGTTGCAAATTTGTATATCTTGGCACGTGCTACTCGGAGCGGGCGCTGTACAAGACGCAGTTCGAGGGCGGCGAATTTTTCACCGGGTTCCGCTGGTCGGAAAACCTGGAGGAGTTGAAATATCTGATCCGTCGCGATGCGGGGAAATCCGACCAGCACCTGCTGGAGACGGAGGAATACCGCGCGCAGTTTTATCCGGAAGGCTTGCCGGCCCTGGCGGATGGCAGCGTGTTCAAAGTGCGGGTGGCGGCGGGTTAAACCGGCTTGCTGACAATGCCCGCGATGGCCGACTGGCCGGAGCGCGGTCTATGTCGCTTCAACTAACAAATGCGCAGTGGCCAAGCGAATCGTCCTCGGCCTTTCGTACCCTGAAGCAACCCGGAGGTTGCGCTGCGAGGGAGCAGCGCCAGGCCTGCGCCCGAATCGGGTCATACCGGCAGTCGCAGGGTGAACGTGCTGCCGGTGCCGGGTTCGCTGGCGGCTTCGAGGGTGCCGCCATGGGCTCCGACGATGGCCTTGCAGATGGAAAGTCCCAGCCCGCTGTTGCCGCTGCCGGTACGCGACTGGTCGGCCCGGTAAAAGCGCTCGAATACGCGCGGCAAATCTTCAGGCGCAATGCCCTTGCCGGTATCGGCCACGGTGAGCACGGCGAGACCGCCTTCGCGGATCAGCGTCACCTGAACGGCGCCACCGGAGCGATTGTATTGAATGGCGTTGGTGAGGAGGTTCATTACCACTTGGCCGAGGCGTTCGGAATCGCCGGTCATTTCCAGCGGAGCGACTTCGGTGGTGACCGTCACGCCGCGTTCATCGGCGAGCGTTTTTACCAAGTCAACACTTTCATTCACGGTGCCGGCGAGATCGAAAGGCAGACGCTTGAGCACTTCCTGGCCGGCATCATACCGGGCGAGTTCCAGCAGGGATTCGATCAGCCGGCGCATGCGCTGGGCGGCGCGTTGGCAGGCGATGACGGTCTGCTTGTAATCCTCGGCGGTGCGTTCGCGGTTCAGGGAGAGCTGAGTCTGCGTGAGAATGACCGAGACGGGCGTGCGCAGTTCGTGGGCGGCGTCGGCGGCAAATCGTTTCTGCTGGTCGAAGGCGGTTTCGAGGCGCGCGAAGGTGGAGTTCAGCACGGCGGCGAGGCGGCCGAGTTCGCTCTCGGTTTCCGCCACGTTGATGCGTTGCGACAAATCGCCGCCGGAAATCCGCGCGGCGGTGGCGCTGATGATTTCCACCGGCTTGATGGCCTGGGTGACAAACCACCAGCCGCCGGCCAGCCCGATCAGCAGGATGATGCCGCCGATGCCGGCGAGCTGGAAGCCGATGACATGCAACTCGGCCAGTTCGGGTTTGATGTTGCGACCGACGAGAATGGTGACGTTTGGAAAGGGCAGGATCATGGTGCTTTCACGAAATGTTCCACGGGTCCAGGTTATGGGTTCCCGGTCATGGAACTGTTTCGGTGAACCGGAATCCATTTGGGGATCGCCATCGTAGATTTTGGATTTAGGTTCCAGTTCCGTCGGGGTGGGCATCCTGTTTATCTGGCTGGTGGCGGTGCGTCCGGCTTCCATTTGCCCGTTGTCTTCGACCGGCGCATTGGCGGAACGCAGCGGGCGTCCGTCGGGACCGGCGGTGAAACCCGAACCGCTGATGGCATAATAAAATCCGTTCGTATCCGCCGTATCAAACAGGTATTGATCATGGACGGGGATTTGAAAGTTCCGCAGCCGCTGCGGCATGATTTCCCCCCGTTGGCGCTGATCATCCGGCGGCCGGTTCGGCCGGTCTTCAGGCGGGCCGCCCGGGCCATCGGGACCGCCGGGACCTTCCGGACCGCCGTCGGGCGGACCGTTCGGCGGACCAAAATCTTCGTCGCCACCCCGGCCATGCGGCGGCGGGTGGCCTTGGGAATTGTGCAGGGCACCGGCCAGAACATTGAGACGGTGGACAAGGTCGTTATCCATCTGCCGGTACAGCTTGCCGCGCTCCAGTTGGTAGGCGGCCGTGCCGAGGCCCGCCAGCACGAGCACGAGGATCAGCCCGTACCAAAGTTGCAGCCGCCAGCGGATGGAGTTGAAAATTTTCATTCGATGCAATACCCGTGACCGCGCCGGGTGGTGATGAATTCCGCCCCCAGTTTTTTTCGGACGTTGGAGACGTGCACATCCAGCAGGTTGGACATGGAGCTTTCGTTCTCGTCGAAGAGATGTTCGTAGAGTTGCGTACGGGTGACAACCTCGCCGCGGTGCAGGCCGAGGAAGGCCACGAGCGAATATTCGCGCGCGGTGAGTTCCACGGGTTTGCCGTTCAGCAAAACATGGCGCGCGGCGGTATCTACGCTCACCGGGCCGAGTTCAATCAGGTTGGTGGTCTTGTGATTGGTACGGCGGATCAGCGCGCGCAGGCGGGCGAAAATTTCATTCAGGTCGAAGGGTTTGACCACGTAGTCATCGGCCCCGGTGTCCAGACCGCGCACGCGGTCGCGGGACTGGTCGCGGGCGGTGAGCATGAGCACGGGGGTCTGCTTGGTGGCGCGGAGACGTTTGAGCACTTCCCAGCCGTCCATGCCGGGAAGCATCACGTCGAGGATGATGGCGTCGTAATCGGTGCCTTCGGCGTTGAAGAGGCCGTCGTCGCCGTTGTCGGCGGTGTCCACGGCGTAACCTTCCTCGCGCAGAGCCTGGGCAAGGCTGGCCAGGAGGTCGGGTTCGTCTTCAACGATGAGCAGTCGCATGGTGGCAATGTAAACGGGTGCGCGGCGGAACGCATTTCAAATTTAAACCGTCCGCCATGGTGCCAGACCGAACCTTAAGATTTGATGAAGGGTCCTTGCGGATGGCCACCGGGGGACTTTATGGCGAGGATGGAGGGTTGAAGGTTGAGGATGGCAGGGGATTGGGATCGCCATGTTTTACTTTCATTTCGATTTTTTGTCGGATTTGGGCGGTCGGTGGCGATAGATTGATTGTAAATGAACGCAATGGATCTGGATTTGCTCCGGCAGTTTGCCGACGACCATTCGCAGGCGGCCTTCACCGCGCTGGTGAAACGGCACGTGAATCTGGTGTATTCCGCCGCGCTCCGGCAGGTGCGGTCGCCGCACCTGGCGGAGGAGGTGGCGCAGTCCGTGTTTACGGATCTGGCACGGGAAGCGACGCGGCTGAAGCCGGACACCATCCTCACGGCGTGGCTGTATTCGGTGGCGCGGCGGACGGCGGTGGATGCGGTCCGGCGCGAGGCGCGACGCCAGTTGCGGGAACATATTGCCTGGGAGATGAATGCCATGAATGCCCCGGAAACCGACTGGACCCGCATTGAACCGTGGTTGGACGAAGCCATGGCGGCACTGGAGGAGGCGGATCGCACGGCGGTGCTGCTGCGTTACTTTGAGAACAAATCATTGCGCGAGGTCGGCGCGGCGCTGGGCGTGAGCGATGATGCGGCCCAAAAGCGGGTGAGCCGGGCGCTGGAGCGGCTGCGGGAATATTTTGCGGAACGCAAGGTTACCGTGGGCGCGGGGGCGCTGGCGGTCTTGATTTCCTCCCACGCGGTCTCGGCGGCCCCCGTTGGGCTGGCGCTGGCCATTTCCGCCGCCTCGGTTTTAACGGTCGCCGGCACGGCGGCCACCACTACGGCAACAACCACCGCCACCGCTACCATTGCGGTGGCAAAAACCATTGTTATGACCACGATGCAAAAAGTCATTGTTACCACTGCCTTGGCGCTGGCCGCCGGGGTCGGGATTTATGCCGCCCGCCAGGCCGCCGTGGCGCAACAAAATATTTCGGCGTTGCAGCAGGCGGAATCGGATTGGGGGGATCAAATCCGCCAGTTGCAGGCGGCCCGCAATGCCGCCACCAACCGGCTGGCCGCGCTGGCGGCGGAGAATGCCCGGCTGCAATCGAACAATGTGGAGCTGTTGAAATTGCGGGGCGAGGTCACACAGTTGCGGAAGGCGGCACAGGATTTGGCGGCGGTGAAAGCCGCGTCGCCGGCGGTCCCGAACTCACCGGATGCTTCGGAGGCGGCTTTGTTGGACCGGGTGCGGCGGTTGAAGGATTGGTTTGAGCGGATGCCCGGGGCGAAAATTCCGGAAATGCAATTTCTCAAGGGTGAGGATTGGCTGGCGGCGGCGCAGCACAAACTCGACACCGAGGATGATTACCGGACGGTGGCCGTCGAATTGCGCAGCCATGCGCAGGGAAAATTCATGGAGGTGGTTTATCAAGCTTTGAGCAAGTATTTGGCGGCCAATCAAAACCATTTTCCTTCGGAGGTGGCGCAGTTGGCGCCGTATTTTGAAACTTACCCCGGGGATGAGTTGTTGCAGCGTTATCAAATTGTTCCATCTAAAAGTGTGCCCCAAGATGGCATCGGTCCCGGCGGCGGCGAGTGGTTGATCACGCCCAAAGAAACCTATGGGGATATGAGTTGGATGATGGGGACGACCGGAACGTCGGCCTACAGCGTGACCAATGCGCCACTCATGGATGTACTGGCCCCGGCCATCAAGGCGGCTCTGGCCGACGCGCCAAGTGTCAACGGCCGGAAAAACGTCAATCTGAATCAACTGCAACTTTATCTGACCACGCCGGAGGAGAAGGCGGCGTATGATAAACTGATCAAGGTTAATCATCCGTCCCCGTAATCTTCAAAACCGGCCGGCCAGCGGGTGATGGAGGGCGTTCTTACAAGGCACCCGTTCGCGCAGCCAGTGGACGAATTCGTAGGCTTTCTTTTCATCCATCCATTCGGCCAGCTTTTCCGTGGCCGGGGTGCCACCGCTGATCACGATGGCGGGCGCATATTGGGGCTGGGATTCACTGTCCGATTTGGGGGCATTGACGACTTCGACCAGCAGGTTTTCGATTTGGTTAAAGGGAATGCGCCGGCGGGTTTTGCGTCCCGCCATGGCCGGCAATTCGAGGATGCCGTCCTGGCCGTCAATCACGAGATCGAATTTTCCCCGGCGGATATTGAGTCCGTGCCAGCCCCCGGCGAGGAGGCCGCCGGCGAGGATGACAGCCCAAGTGATGTTCATGACGGGCAGGGAGGGATGAAAACCCAGGCTAAAGCCCACGGCAAAAGTGCTGAGAAAGGCGAGCAGGGCGACGGCGGCCATGGCGCTGCCGGCGCTCGACCATTCGGTCATGCGCACGCGGATGTACCGGGACTCGGCAATTATGTCAACGCCGCCGCCCGGGAGTTTGAACCAGCGGCGGAGCCAGCGCCGCCAGCCGGCGTGGGCGAGGAATAGCATCACGGCGTTGAAGGGAGTCATGAACGCCAGCATGAACAGGTCGGCGCCTTCCCAGCCGGTGACCAGTACCGCTTCCTGATTGTGCCGCGTATTATAAAAGACCGGTACGGTTGCCCCGACGGGAAATTTGGCCGCGACCCGGTAGGCCCATTGATTATCGAAGCTTTTCCACTGGTCGCCGTAACGGTAGCGGGTGCCGTTGTAGACCAGTCCATTGAGTGTATAGGTGTACCCAATTTTGAGGCCGTAAACGGTGCCATCCTCCCCCGACCCGGTGGTGACTTGGCTTGAGACGATCGTCCCCTGCGTGCTCGCGTAATTCAGTGTCAGCAACTGGCAGACCATGGGGACAAACAGCAGGCCGTCGAACAGCAGGGTAATCGTGGACCAGAAAACGGCGAAGACGAGGATCATGGGTTATGAGGGCTTCCGGTTTTTAAAATGGGTTTCTCAGTCAAATGCCGGTTGCCGGTTAACAGCTTGGGCGGGGGGCCGGCGGGGAGTCAAGCTTGCGGGATGAGGTGCTTGCCGCTCACGCATCCTGCCAAACAAAACCGGCGTGCGTTGCTGATAACGCACGCCGGCGGCGGGGATTTTCCCGGGCAAATTACTTCGTCGCGAAGCCGATATTCATGGTCATCTTCATGTCCATGGATTGGTGCTGCTGGCCGATGTTGATGCCCATGACAATTTCGATGTCTTCATCGAGATTGGCGCTGATGGGCGACATTTGGCCGAGGTCCACGGTGCTTTTGCCGGTGCCGTTCCCGGTCATTTTGGTGAGGTCCGCCTTCAGGGCGGGCATCGCCGGATTGGCAATTTTCTGGTTGGCGGCCGTTTGCGTCAGAGTCGTGTTGAGGCTGATATGATCGCCATCCACCGACACGAGTTCGTAGTCAATCGTCTGGTCAATGCTCATGCCCTGGGATTTGATGCGGGTCTTGTATTCCCACCGGGCGCCGGCGCCCACGGGTTCTTCGGGCAGCGCGAAGGAGGAACTATTGAAGGAATCTTTCATCTGGGACAGCGTTTGGGCGGTCTGGGGATCAGCGGTGTCGCCGAGTTTCAGATCAATGCTTTTGATGATGCCATGGTCGGTCATTTTGCCGGTGCCGCTGATGCCGTTGAATTTGCCCAGCGCGGCCTTCATGGCGGTGGCCACGGCCGGGGCGGTGGCCGGGTCATCGGCGAGGGCGGCGTCTTTGATCACCATGTCGTAGGTCACATCGCCATTGGCGGCCACGTCCTTGATTTCGGTGCCAATGGTCATGGTCATGGCGGGGATGTTCACGGCGGGCATGGTTTTGCCGGCCATGGCCATGCTCATGCCCATCTTCATGGTCATGCCCAAGTCATGCTTGTCGCCGACGGTGGGATGAAATTTCAGGGCCGTGCGCGGTTCGCTGCCATTGGAAAGCACCTTGACGGCGGATTTGGGCGCGGGTTTGGCGGTGGGACGGTCGGCCGCCGAGTCGGTGGTCGTTGTCGTGGTGGTGACGATCCGGACGGGCGCGGGCTCCGGGGCCTTGACCCCGCTGACTTTTTCAACCAGTTGGTTCAGCCGATATTTGACGGTCGAAGGATTCCAGAGGGGATTGTTTTTCTGAAAATCCACGAGCGCCCGTTCCGCTTCAATGTATTTGGCGTGGGCTTCCACGGTCTTGCCGCTGTCATTAAGGGAATTGGCCTCATCCACCATGCTGGAGATGGCCAGATAGTCGTCATCCGGGCCGTCGGCGCGGGCGCCGCCGGCCATAAGGGTGAGGGCCAGCATCAGCCAGATGAAACCGCGCCGGGGGGTGGCGGCGCGGCTGGGAGCGATCGTGCGGGTTGCGTTCATGAGCGAACCTTAATTAGTTGTGGAGTTACGTCAAACAAAATTGCGGGGTAGTTCCCAAATTGTTGCGGCTGAAACGAGCTTATTTCAACGCCTTGGCGGCGATGTCGCGGCGGAATTGCGCCCCTTCGAAGGCAATGGTTTCCACGGCGCGATACGCGGCGGCCTGCGCGGCGGGCAGGTCCTTGGCCCAGGCGGTGACACCGAGGACGCGGCCGCCATTGGTGACAATCTCGCCGCCTTTGAGGGCGGTGCCGGCATGGAACACTTTGGTGTTCGGCATCGCGGCGGCTTCGGCCAGACCGCGAATGGTTTTGCCCTTGGGATAGCTGCCGGGATAACCGCCGCTGGCCATCACCACACACACGCTGGCGGTGGGGCTCCACTGCAATTCGTGGCTGCTGAGTGTGCCCTCCGCGCTGGCGGTGAGGAGTTCCGCCAAGTCGTTTTCCAGTCGGGTGAGATAAACCTGCGTTTCGGGGTCGCCGAAGCGGGCGTTGAATTCCAAAACCTTCGGGCCGGCGGCGGTGAGCATGATGCCCGGGTACAGCAGGCCGCGATAATCAATGCCTTCCGCCTGGCAGCCGTGCATGAAGGGAACGAGTATTTTCTGCGCGGCCTCGGCGAGCTGCGCGTCGGTGAGAAACGGGGTGGGGGAATAGGTGCCCATGCCGCCGGTGTTCAGGCCGAGGTCGCCATCAAGCGCGCGTTTGTGATCCTGCGAGGTGGGGAAAATTTTGGCCACCCGGCCGTCGCACAGCGCGTGCATGGAGACTTCCACGCCGTCCAGATATTCCTGGATGACCACGCGGGCGCCGGCGGCGCCAAAAGCCTTGTCCACCATGATTTCATCCACGGCCTTTTCCGCTTCGGCCTGGTTGGCGCAGATGAGCACGCCTTTGCCGAGCGCGAGGCCGTCGGCCTTCACCACGCAGCGTCCGCCAAGGGTGGCGGTAAATTGCTTGGCGGCGTTCACATTATCGAACGTGCCGGCGGCGGCGGTGGGAATGCCGTATTTCTCCATGAACTGCTGGGAGAACACCTTGGAGGATTCAAATTGCGCCGCCTTTTGATTCACGCCCCAGATGCGCAGGCCGTGTTTCTGGAAGAGGTCCACGATGCCGAGCGCGAGGGGATTGTCCGGGCCCACGACCGTGAGATCCGCTTTTTGCGCCTGGGCGAACGCCAACAAGGCGGATAAATCCTCGGCGCCAATGGCCGCACACTCGACGGGTGCGCCGTTGCCGGCGAGACGTTCCTGGGCGATGCCGGCATTGCCGGGGGCGCACCACAATTGCGTGGTGTGCGGCGAGCGGGCCAGTTTCCAAACCAGGGCGTGTTCCCGACCGCCCGAACCAATGACTAGGATTTTCATGAATCGGCCCGCAGATTACGCGGATATGGCCGCTGAATCAATGCGAAGACGCCGGGGGGAATAATGTGGCGGCGGGCATCTTGCCTGCCTTAGAGCCGGTGCTTTCAGCCCGGCGGAAAGGCTCTGCCAGCGCCAGCGGTTGGTTATTCACCGGCGGCCCGGCAGTTTCACCGTTCAGCCCGGGCGGTCAGATGCCGCCCTCCACGGCAGACAAGGATGTCCGCCGCAACGGGGACAGTGGCCGTAAGCCCCACGCCCAAGGCCGGGTTAGGTCGGACAAACATCCGGTTGTTTCCGCGCCCAAGTCATGTAACTGTGGGCGGATGCACACTGTCCTTACCCGAATGAAACCATTTTGTCTGGCGGCTCTGGCCCTTTTTGCCGGCGTCAGCCCCGTCTTCCCGGCCGATTTGCCGCTGGCCTTTCCCACGGCGGAAGGGTTCGGCCGGTTCACCACCGGCGGTGCTGGCGGCGAAACGGTGCACGTGACCACCCTGGCGGATGCGGGCGCGGGGTCCTTGCGGGAGGCGGTCAGCCAGCCGGGACGCGTGGTGGTATTTGATGTGGGCGGCATCATCCGGCTGCATTCCAATCTGCCGGTGAGCAGTAACATCACCCTGGCCGGGCAGACGGCACCGGGGGACGGCGTAATGATCTATGGCCGCTCGGTTTCCTTCAGCGGCGGCCATAATGTCATTGCCCGGTATTTGCGCTTTCGCGAAGGGATTGCCGGCGACAAGGGCAAATGCTCCGTGAATCTCTCCGGCGGCAACACGATGATTTTTGACCATTGCTCGATTGAATGGGGCCGGTGGGATTGCCTGGGCCTCACGCGCGACAGCCATGACATTACCTTTCAAAACTGCATCATCGGCGAAGGCGTGGACCCGCAGCGCTTCGGGTCGCTCTCCGATGACGTCACCAACATCACCTACAGCCACAATCTGTGGATCAACAACCAGAGCCGCAATCCCAAGGCCAAGGGCCGCATTCAATACATCAACAACGTGGTCTATAACTGGGGCGTTTGCGGGCTGGTGGGCGGACACTCGGGGGCGGATCATTTTCTCGATGCCGTGGGCAACTTTTTTATCGCCGGCCCGAAATCCGGTTCCCATTGCGTCGGCGAATTCAAGGGTACCGACCAAGTCTATCAGCAGGATAATTGGACCGATCTGAGCAAGGACGGAAAACTGAATGCACGCCCGGTCGTGCCGGCTGATTTCGGACATGACGACAGCGCCCCGACGTTCCACCCCGCGCCGGTGGTGGCGGCGGATTTTCACGTGACGGTGGATCCGGCGGCCACGGCCCTGGCCAAGGTCATCGCGTCGGCGGGTTGTTCGCTGCATCGCGATGCCGTGGACGCGCGGCTGATTGACGCGGTGCAGTCCTATGGCTTGCGTGGCCAGATCATTCACTCCGAGTCGGAAGCAGGCGGGACGGGGGAACTTCAGGAAGTGCACGCGCCGGCGGATTTGTCGGCGCTGGCGATGCCGTAAACGGGTTTTGTTCTAATCGCTGATGGCTGGACAAAGCGGTTCCTTTGACAGTAGTCAGGTGCGGTGGGATAATTGCAGAATGAAAATCGTGGCAGACTCACGCGGGCGGTTGGCGGCAAGGGGATACTTCCTTCCCGGTACGGCGTTTGACGCATCCCGGCAGCCGGACGGCAGCATCCGTCTGATTGAACTGGTAGAAAAGGAAGTCCCCCTCGTAAAAGTGAAATTTAACAAGGATGGATCGTTCGAGTGTCCGCGCCTGATGAGCCGTGATGAAATCCGCGCCGCCATTCGCGCCAGTCGGGACGCGCGATGAAAGCCTATTGGGATTTTTCGGTACTGGTGGAAGCGGCGCTCAATCCGCAACTTTGGCACCGACTGCAAAACGAGGGAGCTTTTACCCGTCCACACGCACTGGCAGAAGTTTTTTCCACCCTCACGGGCAACCCGGCGAATCGGATTGATGCCGCCGATGCAGCAGCGATTTTGGAGCGGTTGTCAAAGCGGTTGGCATTTGTGGAACTCACCGGCGTAGAAACGTTGCAGGCGTTGAAAAGGGCTCGACTGAAAGGTGTGCGCGGCGGACGGGTGCATGATTATCTCCACGCCGTCGCCGCCGAAAAATCGGGTGTGCAAACCATCCTCACGCTGGACAAAAACGATTTTGCCGACCTCACCCGCCTCACCATTGAGCAGGCTTAAAGCGGGCTTTGCGTTGATGCGCAGCAAAGCCGTGTAAAACAGGTTTTCATGCCAAAGCTGGACGGGGTTAATAGTTTGCATTAAGCGCCGGGAAATTTGCAACGAGCGCGGGTTTTTGGAGGTGTTTTTGGACCTGTCAGAAAGTGGGTTTTCGCAAGTAAAATCAGCCTGAAATGAAGTTTTTAAAATATTTCTGGTTTTCAAAGTTTGAAGGTTGACAGGGCTGTGGTGCGACCGTCATGTTGCTGGCAGTCGGTCCGAAAAAGTGGCAATCAGTACACGGGCTCACGGTGAAGACCAGGGCAGGGAAAGAGCGACCGGCAACGAAAATATACGTTTATGAAAACCCGGCAAATTCTCGCATTCCTCACCGCGCTGGTTTTATTTCGCAACGACGTTCATGCCCTTCCCAGTGCCGCCCCCGAAAACGGTTCCACCGTCCTCCGCCTGATCCAGCCCCAACTGATTGAAGTGGAAACCATTGTTCCGTTCAACAGCGGGGACACGGACGTGCTCACGAATTATCTCGCGCAGATTACCAATGGCGCGTCCTATCAAATCAGCGCGGGCGGGCAGACGGTCAACTGCGTGGCGGCCGGTATCCAGCGCCGGCCCACGTATGCGGCCATGACGCAATGGGACCTGCGGTTGCGCGTGTCGCTGTATTTGGAGACCGGTTCACCGATTGCGGAAACCAACGCCCTGAGTGTGGGCGTTAATATTCCCGGTTTCTGGCAGACCAATGTGACGGCGCAACTGGCGGTGACCCGCACAAACCCGGCCATTCATGTGAGCGAGGCGGGTTATGCCGCGAGTCTGCCCAAGCGGGCCATGGTGGGATATTTTCTCGGCACCCTCGGAGAAATGCCCGCGCTGGCCGGCTCCTTTCAAGTGGTCAATGCGGCTACGGGATTGCCCGCCTACACCGGCACGCTGACGCCGCGATTGGACACCGGGTTTGCCAGCACCGCCTACCATAACGTACTGGAAGCGAACTTTGACAACTTCACGAACAGCGGCGTTTATCGCATTTATATTCCGGGCATGGGCGAGTCCGAACCGTTCCGCGTGGGCGATGAATTCGGCGCCTTGCTCTCGCGCACGTATGCGCTGGGGTTGTTGAATCAACGCTGCGGCATGGCGGTGGGGTTGCCGGACACGCGGTTCAGTCACGATGCCTGTCACACCCGCCCGGCGCTCGTGCCCACGACCAACTACGCGACCTTCCAGATCATTCTATCGAATCTCAATGCGGGCGTGGTGCTGGCCACCAATGAAATTCGCATGACCAATTTGCAGAGCTGCCTCTTTCCGTATATCAACACCAACGCCGTGAATGTGACCGGCGGTCACCACGATGCGGGCGATTACAGCAAATACACCCCCAATTGCGCCAGCCTCGCCAACGATCTGATTTTTGCGGTGGATAATTTCCCCGGGGTGATTCAACTGGACAACCTCGGCATTCCCGAGAGCGGCGACGGCATTCCCGACCTTTTGCAGGAGGCGAAATGGGAGACGGATTACATCATCAAATTGCAGGATGCGGACGGCGGGTTCTACTCCATCGTCTATCCCGAGAACCGCCAGTACGAAGTGGACTGTCTGCCCGAGCAGGGCGACAACCAGTTGGTCTATCCCAAAACCACCACGGCCACGGCGGCATCGGTGGCCATCCTTGCCAAGGCGGCGTCCTCCCCGGCCTTCAAACATTTTTATCCCGCCACGGCTTCCAACTATCTCACGGCCGCGCTGAAAGGCTGGGCGTTTCTGACGAATGCCTTCGCCACGTATGGTCAGGACGGTGCGAGTCAGCAGGTGAAGGGCTCGTATTACGGCCAGAAGGACAACCTGGCCTGGGCCTATGCCGAGCTTTATCTGGCCACCACCAACCAGATGTTCCACAACCTGCTGCGCGCCTATTATACGCCCGGCGACCCGAACACCTGCCACTGGAGCTGGTGGCACATGGACCAAGGCTACGGCCGGGCGGTACGCGCCTACGCTTTCGCCGCCAAGAACGGTCGCGTGGATGCCAGTCTGCTGGACCCCGCCTATCTCGCCTTGTGCAATCAGGAAATCACCAACTGGTCGGAGACGGTTACCGAGTACGCGCAGCAATCCGCCTACGGCACGAGCTTTCCGTGGGAGTCAAAACACATGAATGCCTCCGGTTGGTATTTTTCCAGCGGCGAAGCCTTTGACATCGCCACCGGGTTGCTGCTGCAAAGCAATCCCGACTGGTGGGCGGCGCTGGTGAGCAATCTGGCGTATGAAGCCGGTTGCAATCCGCTGAACCAATCCTATGTGAACGGCATCGGCGGTCGTCGGTATCATAACACGGTCAGCCAATATACCTGGAACGACAAACGTCAGGTGGCGGTCACGGGCGTGCCGATTGGCAATATTCAAACCGGGTTCGTGGCCGTAAATAATTATCCCTTAAAAGCCCTCACGCTGCCGGGCGACGCCAATGACAATGCGAGCTGCCCCATGTACGACCGTGGCGGCGACACCCCCGACGTGCTGACCGAACCCACCGGCATGGATCAGGCCAAGGCCCTCGCCGTGAGCGCCCTCCTGATGGCCCAGAGCAGCTATCTGAGTCAGCCCTGGGTACCGGCCACGAACAGCATTTCCCTGGTAACGGAAACGAGCGGAAAAATTCTCTGCACCCTGCAAAGCGGGGTTACCAATCTCGCCTGTGTGGAACCGGTCTGGGAAAGTTTTGCCAATCCGCTGGGCGACACCACGAGCTATGAACATACAGTGCTCGCCACCGGCGACCAATGGATCGAGGCCGAATACCTGCTGCCCGATGGCCGCCGCCTCTGTGCCGCCAACACTTTTCCGGCCACGGCTCCGGCGGTTAGTGGGCTGGAGACGGTCAGCATCAATACCATCTACCCGGTCTCGTATCTGGGCGTCCGTCCGGGGGGCCTGATTCGCATCAGCCGCGATCGCAGTCCTGATGCCCTCACCATCAATTATCATTTCAGCGGCGCCCGGAACGGCGTGGATTGCGCCTGGCTGAACGCCAGCAGTTTTGCGAGTTCCTGGGGCGTGGCAACCATGCCGCCGGGCACGAATACGTTCGACATCCCCGTCCTGTCCGCCATGCCGCCGGATGATTACTCCACCAAGCAGTTGGTGGTGACGGTGGCCCCGGGCAACTTCAATATCGCATATCCCAATTATGCGACCGTAACCATTGTTCGCACCAACGTTCCCGGGGCAATTCCCGCCGGTACGACCAACACCACCACAACGACCACCAACACCGTCACCCCGCCGCCGGCGACCAATACCCCGCCCGCCGTGGTCACCAATGTCATCCCGGCCTATGTCCAACCCGCTCCGCTGGCCAATCCGCCGGCTCTCGGTGTTCCGGCCGCCGTGATTGCCCGGATGACCGCCGCCACCAATATTGATTATTACCTGTTCAACGACGCGACCAATTCTCGTACGGCCGCAGCGAGTCTGGGCAATCTCCCGGCCTTGCAACTGACGAATGCGATTTCCGGCAACGGCATGTTGCGGACGTTCGATTGGACCTCGACCGCCACCAACGTCTGCACGTTATCCAAGGGCACGAATCTCCACGGCCTGGTGTTCAAGACCAGCCTCTATATCACCAACTTCAGCGCATACAGCCACGCCAATGCGAACCTCTTCAGCGTGTACCAGAACTGGTACTGCTATCTGCAACTGTACGAAGACAAATGGGCGACCAGCAGCGTCGTGCGCGGGGCGTACCAGACAAACGTGGCGTCGCAGGCCGTCCTGTCGCAATACCTCACCAAGAACGCGTGGCACGACTTTGCGATGCAACTGGACACCTGGGGCTATGTGATCTATGTGGACGGCGCGCCCGTGGCAGCCTTGCCCTCGACCGACCTGAACTACTGGCACGCGAATGTGCCGGTAATCGTCAATGTGGGCCAGTTTGGCGGGGCATCGCGCCGGGTAGAGTTCGACAGCTATTGAATCGGGGCAGGGGAAAATATCCCAATGTCCTGCGTGTGTTCACCGAGCTTAACATCCAAATGCAGGGCTACCGTTCGCGGCTTGAACCGTTACAGTGGAACTTGCAGCCCGGTGGCAGCCACCGCCAACGGCGGTTGGCGACGGCGTCTTGGTAGCTTGCTCATTCATTTTTCCCTTGATTGCGGATGGCTGTCAGCAAATTTTTTAGGCTTCCACCCAGCGGCGGCTCACCTTAATCCCTCGGCCTTGCCCTCATGCCTGTAAGGCCGCCACCCCAACCGTGATAGGATGAAACTGGATATTGGGCTTCCACCGTTTGAGCAACTTTGACATCACGACTGCTTGGTTTGCCGTTGCGAGTTCAATGTTGTCAGGGCTTTTGGTAGGGCGGTGAGAAGTCTTTGACTCGATCAGTCCCTTCATAAAGAGTCTCTGGACCATAAAGCTTTATCCGCCATTTATCTCCGCCTAAATAGGTAAAGCGCACTCTGGCGTGGCTCAATTTTGCGGGGATACCCAAATCGGCGCGCTTAAATGTAGCTTCATGAAGCACACCTGTAGCCGGGGTGCCATTTGGCAGAGTCTCAACACCGTGCGGCCATCCATTGATTCCGTTTTCTTTCCACTTGATTACTATAGTGTCTTCGATGCGAACCGATTCCATGATTGTGCTCTTCGTGCTTGAGAGTTGGTCTTCACCCTGGGATGGCATCAGTCTCCCACAATAAGATTCATCAGGAAGGCCAATTGCATCCGTTACCCAAATCTCATTCGCACTCAAATTGAACCACTCAAAACCAACCTCAGGCAGTCGCCAACCGCTGACACAGCCGGAACAAGATGTTATTACAAACAAATAAACAATTAAATTTCTCATAATCATTTTTGATTAGAACCCGAGAAATGAATAACGCCGATCAGGTATTCAACAGCCACAACGGCGGATTAAAAAAAGAACCGCGTAATGCCCTATGAATGGTTGGATCATTTTGACTCTCCCTTTAACAATATCGCAGGCCATTCCCATATTATTGGATTGAGCTTGGTCTTGGTGGAACCAACAAACTCCCCATGTGCCCAGATGGAACGGTTCGTAGCACAAGCCAGGTCAGCACCAATCACAAAGTCGGCATCATTCTTCCAGCGAATTGAGACACGCCCCATCAGCTTCTGACCACCTCGCCCGACCAACTGTGCCGCATCATGTCTAAGAGTGCGTCTGAAAAAGGAAATTGGGGGTGTTTTGGCAGAGTCTGACGGCCAAATAAATGCACAAAACACTTGATCTGCTTGCTTGCTTTTGCGGCTGTCATTCGCGGTAGCGCCAGTGGGGCGATGAAAAAAGCC
>CAIQKM010000104.1 GCA_903872345.1 uncultured Verrucomicrobia subdivision 3 bacterium
CCCCGGGTTAAATAGATGAGCGCCACCTCACCCCGGCCCTCTCCCCCATTTACCAATGGCGGAGAGGGAGATAACCCGGTCGGCGAGCAGTATTGACGATGTCACGGTTCTGGATTGGGGGGCAGTGTCGGGATGCGCCCAACACACGCCGACAACGCGACCTAGGAAATTAAAAAATGACCAATAGCCATCTTGCCAGTCTGACATATTAAAGATGTTCTATGCCGCCTAACAGTATAGTGAGCCACAGAATTGAGGATTATCACTTTTCATAAAAATGGTTCTAATTCATTTTTTCTGGCTTGTCCAGAGCTGTTTAGCTAAAAATGGAACGTCATTATGAATCCGGAAAAAGCCACAACCCGGCGCGAGGGATTCCAGCCCAATCCGAAGCTGCGGTCAGGGGGTAACCACGAATAGACACGAATTAACACGAATGAGGAGGCTGGGAAACGGGGGAGCGTTGGCGGGGAGGTGATCGAGTCCGCAACCGCGTTGCGGTTGAATCTGGTTTTTTTGGGCGGATACCCGGGGTAGCTCGTTCCTCGCAACCCCGGGCTTTGGGGCGGAATCCCGTTGGGATTCGGCGGGTGATGGCGGGGGCGGGTAAGTTCGAATTTGGGCCGAATGTTTGGTGAGGAAGGTAATGGTGGCCGAGGGTGTTCTGAGGGTGTCGAATCCCATTTCCCGGTGACAAAGGGCAAGCCGAGGATGGCATGGCGCGTCACTCTGTGCGCGCCGCCGCCTGTCAACGAATGCTCCCTGATTCGCCACGACGGCGCGCACGGGAGTGACGCGCCCCACCATCCTCGATTTACCGTTGTTTTCGGTAAAGGCTTGGTAGCTGTGTCCGCCCGGCCCGCCTTTATTTTCGTTTCAACGTGACCAGATAAACATCGTTCGCATGGAGCGGCAGGCTGGTCTCAAAAGTGCCGCTGGCAGGCACCGTGACGGATGTTTCCGAAACCGGCCGGCCCGTGGACAGCCCTTTCAATTCGGCGACGGCGGCGGGATTTAAATCTGCTGGTGATCCCAGTTCCAAATAACGGGAGTAAGGATCGTTGGCATGATCGCCAATTCGGCGAACGGTCAGCAGATAGTCGCCGGGGGCGAGGTGTTTCAGTTTTACGGCCACGCTGCCCAAGTCGGCGGCGGGCTGGGGGTGAAAGAAGAAACTTTGGTTGCTGACCTTGCCGCCTGTCGGATGCGTCGTGTCCCAGAGCAGCACTTGCGCGCCGCCGGCGGGGTCGGTGCAAACATAAGAGGAGGCGTCCGAATTCTTCACTTCCGTCGGCCCAAGGTCGGCCAGAAACTGCCACGCCCAGAAGGCGGGTTTGCGGATGCCCTGGGCGTTGATCAGCCCGAACCCGCCGTGGAAGGGACGCGGCGGCGGACCGTTTTCTTCAAAGACATCGGTGAATGTCCAATAGCTCATGCAGCCCACGCTTTCGGTGTGGCGCAATTGTTCCAGAATGAAGGCGGCGGAAAAATACGCGTCATGTACCGGGTCGCGCGGAGAATAGGAGGCGCTCCATTCGGTGATGTAAATGGGCAGACCGGGCCGGGCCGATTTCTCAATGATGGGCCGCTGGCTGTTCACAATGCGGGCAACCGATTGCATGTCGCCGGACAGGTAAAGATTGCGGTTGCCGTATTCATCGAGACCGCTGGGGCCGTCACCCAGGCCATAGGCATGGTAGCTGATGAAATTGATCGGAATATCTTTCTGCACGCAGAGATCAATCAGTTCGGCGGTCCAGGCGGGTCCGGCGCCGGCGGGTCCGCCGACCAGGTAGTTGGTGCTCACGCTTTGCACGGCGCGGGCCGTGTGCTCGTAGAGTTTGAAATACTCGTCGCGCGGATTGGAGTTTTGCGGCGGATGCCAGAAGCCCGGGTAGTTGGGTTCGTTCCAGATTTCAAAGCGCCAGGTTTTGACCTCGGTTTCGCCGTAGCGTTCGGTCCAGTGGCGGACGAGCGCCGTGATAAGGGCGTCCCATTTGGCGTAGTCCTTGGGCGGCGTCACGTTGGCCTGCCACCAGAACATCTTGGTGTTGCCGGAGGCGAGGGCGGAGGGCATGAACCCGAATTCCACAAAGGGTTTTACCCCGATCGAGAGCAGATAGTCGTAAACATCATCAATATATTGCCAGTTATAACGCGGATTGCCCTGGGCATCCTGGGAATAGACCCCGAGTTCATCCTGCAACAGGCCGTGCATGCGAAGATATTTGAAACCGATCTCGCGATGACATTCTTCCAACTGGCGGCGCCAGGTGTCGCGCAGCCCCTCCGCCACGCGACCGGCCCCGGTGCAATCCTGCCAGCTCATCGAACGCGGCCCTTTGATTTGTCCGAGATCCGCCGTGATGACGCGTTGCCCCATAGCCGGGAGGGATAAACTGAGGACGGGGAGCAGGAGACTGAGGAAGCGCCAGGGTTTCATGATAAAGTGGATGATGTGGGGAAAGATATTATTTTGCCAAAAAGGTAGCAAGCGTGCCGGGCCCCGGCTATCCCCCAAAGATGCGACGGGAAGGAACGGAAAATGACACCCGCCCGAGAACGTCCCGCATCTGCTCCCGTCCCGGTTTAATGGTCAAACGTCACGGTGAGCCATTCGGGGTTGCTGAGTTGCCATTGGCCGATGAGGGTGCGGCAGTAGGTGCAGGTGAAGCGGTTGGCTGCCGGCTGGCTCAGTTCGGGGTGGAGGTAGGTGCAATAGATGAGCTGGGTTTTTTGGCCGGGCATTTCAGGTACGGTGATCCGCGCGGCGGGTTTGCCCCAGGGGCCCCAAGGCTGCGGGGCGGTACGGAACTGGATTTCGTGGGGATGTGAAAAGTCGGAGGAGGTGGCGAGGAGATATTCGTTCCACGCGGGCACCCACATGAGGGAGACTTGCCCGTAAGCCGGGCGGAGAATGGCTTTGGCATCGGCGCGGTTGGTGGACCAGTCGGTGCCGTTGTAGCAGGTGTAGGCGAAAGGGTTCTCGATCTCGGCGGCTTTTACGCGGGCGAGGACGAGGCCTTTGGGGGCGCTGCCGATTTCGTAGAGGTACAGCCAGTCGCCGACGGCGAGGACCTGGGCGGGTTCCACGGGGAATTTCCAGGCGCCGCCGGGTTGAAGCCGGGTGAAGGTTCCCAACGCATTGGTGGCGACGGCGAGTCCCCCGCCGATGCCATGAAAGTTCCACGGGCCGGGGGCGTCGGTGGTTTTGATGACGGAGTAATAGAGATAGGTGCGGTTGCCAAGCTGGGTGAGCCCATCGGGCCAGAGGCGCGTGTGCTTGGGATCTTCGCCGGGCAGAAGGTCAAGGGGTTGCAGGGCCAGGCCGGCGGCGTTGGTGCTATACGCCAGCGCGGGTGGGAGGTTGGTGCAACCGGCGGGCAGCAGGGCGGTGGTGAGCCAATGGGCGCCGCGGGATTGGGATACCAACGGAGCCTCGCCGACGGGCGGGTTGCCGTAGAAGGTGTCGCCAAAACACCAGAGCGCGCCGCCGGGCACGGCGGCGGACTGGCCGCCGTCCTGGAACAGCACGCCGACATGGCGCTGGCCGTCGCCCCAGATGGAACGGCCGAATTCGACGTGTTGCACTCGCAGGCCGGCGGCGGCGCGGCTGGAGAGCGTCAGCGTGCCAAGCAGCAGGAGCAGACCGGCTTTCAGGAGTTTGGTCACCCGGGCAGGGGACATCGGGACGGGGAAAAATTCAAGTGATAAAAAGGGGGAACATTGAGGAAAACATCCAACACCCAACGCTGAACGCCCAACATCCAATGATCGGGCCGCCGGGTGCGTGATTGGACAAATGGCGGACTTGGGGCACAGTGAACGCTATGAAATTACCTGCTCCCCAGGATACGTTGGCAAACTGCGTCTGGCTGCCGCGTCTGCTGGCCAAGGCGCGTCAGCTCAAAGACGGCTCGTTGCCGCCGGATTACGCGGCGCGCTTCTGTCATCCCACCGGCGTGGATGCGCAATTTCTCGCCTTTTTCCAGCTTACGCCGGAGGCGGTGCAGGCGGCGGCGGCGTGCAGTGACGCGGATGTGACAGCCTGGTTTGCCTGGCTGCCCACAGTGAATCCGGCGCGGATCGCCGAATGGAATCATATTGCCATCAATCTGGGGCGACCGGGCTTTCCGCTGGCGGAGCGGTTTCCGATCGCGAAGACCACGACCTATAAACATATTGATTCGGCGGGCATGGAGACGGTGTTTGAGTTGATCGAGGCGGATGAGCGGGCGGAGTGATTTCAAATTGGAAATTGGAGATTTGAAATAAGCGGGCGGCCGGTGTTATTTTGGCGAGACTATGCCAAGAAATGCGCTGGCCACCTGCGCGCGTTTGAAATTACACTATGACCATGAATATGCCCGGATTTCCCGTGGTCCGTCCGCGTCGTTTGCGCCAGTCCGTTGCCATGCGCCGGCTGGTGGCGGAGACGCAGTTGAACGTGTCGCAACTGGTTTTGCCGCTGTTTGCCCGCGCGGGCAAGAAAGTGCGGCACGAGATCGGGTCCATGCCCGGCGTGTTTCAGCTTTCGCCGGATGAGATTGTGCGCGAAGCCGCGACGGCCCATGCGGCCGGGGTTCCCGCCGTGTTATTATTTGGCATTCCCGACCAGAAAGATATCAAGGCCAGCGGCGCGTATGCGAAGAACGGGATTGTGCAGCAGGTCACGCGTTTGCTGAAAAAAGAACTGCCGTCGCTGCTGGTGATCACCGATGTGTGCCTGTGCGAATACATGGAGCACGGGCATTGCGGGATTGTGCATGACGGCAAGATTTTGAACGACCCTTCGCTGAAGCTGCTGGCGCGCACGGCGGCCAGTCATGCGGAGGCGGGCGCGGACATTGTGGCCCCCAGCGACATGATGGACGGCCGGGTGCGGGCGATTCGCGCGGAGTTGGACAATGCCGGGTTTACGGACACGCCCATCATGAGTTACGCGGCGAAATTCGCCTCGGCATTCTATGGTCCGTTTCGCGAGGCGGCGGAGTCCACCCCCAAGTTTGGCGACCGGCGGAGCTATCAGATGGATGCGGCCAACGCGAACGAGGCATTGCGGGAGACCGCGCTGGACATTGCGGAAGGCGCGGACATGGTGATGGTAAAGCCGGCGCTGGCGTATCTGGATATTATTCACCGCGTGAAACAGGAATTTGGCCTGCCCACGGCGGCCTACGCGGTGAGCGGCGAGTATGCCATGGTCAAGGCGGCGGCGGCCAAAGGCTGGATTGACGAACGGGCCGTGACCTTGGAAAGCCTGCTGGCGATGCGCCGGGCGGGGGCGGATATTCTGATTACCTACGCGGCGGTGGACGTGGCGAAGTGGCTGCGCTGAGGCGAAAAACGAGGGTGGCGGGTGGGGAAACATCCAACCTCCAACCGCGAACACCCCATCTCCAATGAGGGAAACGGAGACCGCAAATTGGCTGCAAACGCATTATGGACACCGGGTTGATGTCCCAACGGCGGCGTTTCAACCGGGTTAAAGCGGTGGCGACAATTTCGCGGGCGTAATTTACGTTTGCCATGCATCCCGGCGCAAGATAGGCTGTACGACCATTTTCTCTATGATCGGAACAATTCGGAAACATTCGGCTTGGTTGTGGGTTTTAATTATCGCCGCAACCATTATCTCTTTTGTGTGGTGGGGCACCACGCCGGCCACGCGTAACGGTGCGGGCGGCCGCAATGCCGGCTTTGGCGTGATCTACGGTCGCGAAGTGACCCGCGAGGATTATATTGCCGCCAAGGCGGAATTCTTCATTTATTACTGGATTCGCAACGGCGAATGGCCGTCGCGCAGCAAGGAAATGACCGAAGCCGAAATGGAGCGCGAGATTTACTGGCGCATTCTGCTGACCCGCAAGGCGGCCGACCTGGGCATTCACGCGGGCGATGCGGAGGTGCAGAAGGCGGCGGAAAACCTGATGCTGTCGATTGGCCGCAACAAGCAGGTCATTCCGATCAGTGAATTTGTGGACAAGATTCTGGTGCCCCAAGGACTGAATGCGGCGGATCTGAAGCGCGCGCTGACGGGCAACATCGCCATCCAGCAGTTGGTCAATCTCAAGGGCATGTCGGGCAGTCTGATCACCCCGCAGGAAGCCAGCACGGCGTATGACCGCCAGCAGCAGGATTTCTCGGCCCAGGCGGTGTTCTTCAACGCGTCCAATTACGTTTCCCAAGTGCTGACCGTGCCCGCCCTCGTCGGCCAGTTCTACACGAACTACCAGGCCTATTACCGCGAACCCGACCAAGTTCAGATCAGCTACGTGCATTTCGGCATTTCCAACTATCTGGCCCAGTCCACGTCCGAATGGGCGAAGACGAACCTCGAAGAAGTGGTGAATGCGTACTACAGCCAGCGCGCATCGGATTTTGCGGATGCCAAGACGCCGGAAGAAGCCAAGTCGCGCATTCGCGAATTGCTGATCCGCCAGCGCGCCGCGGCGGATGCCAAGCAGCAGGCCACGGAATTTGCGTCGCCGCTGTTTGCGATGGATCCGCCGAAGGCCGAGAACCTCGCCGTGGTTGCGAAACAGAAAGGCTTGACCGTCCAGACCACCGCGCCGTTCTCCGCGCAGAACGGGCCGTTTGAATTCAATGCCACGCCGGCGTTCATCAAGATCGCTTTTGAACTGAACTCGGACACGCCGTATGCCGGTCCGGTGGAAGGCACGGACGGCTATTATGTGATCGCGCTGGCGCGCTCGATTCCGAGCTATATTCCGGCATTTGAACTGATCGGCGACCGGGTGCGCGCCGATTTCACCATGCAGCAGTCGCTGGCTTTGGCCCAGCGCGCCGGCACCAACTTCTATGCGCAGGTGAGCGCGCAGCTCGCCGCCGGCAAGACCTTTGACCAGGCCGCCGCCGCTGCGGGCTATGTGGCGCAGGCGCTGCCGCCGTTTTCGCTCGGCACGCAGGATTTGCCGGAATTTGGCGGTCAGAATGAATTGAATGCGCTCAAACAGACGGCGTTTTCCACGCCGGTGGGGCATGTTTCCAATTTCGTTCCCAGCCGCAACGGCGGTTTCGTGCTGTACGTGAAAGCCATGCTGCCGGTGGACGCCGCCAAGAAGGCCACGGACCTGCCGGAATTCATCGCCCAGCTCCGCCGCGAACGCATCTCGGAAGCATTCAACGTCTGGCTCCAAGGCGAAGCGAACCGCGAGTTCCGCAACATTCCGTCGCTGCAGGCTCCGGCCGCTCCGGCGGCCAAGTGACGTGAGCGCGCCGATCAAACTGTCCTCGCCGGCCACCCGGGAATTCTGGGAAATTCCGGTGCTCTTTGAGGATGCGGATCTGCTGGCGCTGGAGAAGCCGTCCGGCCTGCTGACCTCGCCGGATCGCTACGATGCGAACCGGCCCAACCTGATGCGGCTGTTGCACGAAGGCATTGCCGCCGCCAAGCCGTGGGCGCGCGACCGCCAGCTTACCTATCTCAGCAACGCCCACCGGCTCGATTTCGAGACAAGCGGCATCATTCTGCTCGCCAAGAACAAACCCGCCCTGATGGCGCTGGCCAGCCTCTTCGGTTCCGAAAAGCCGCTGAAAAAGTACATCGCGCTTGCGTGGGGTATTCCGCCCGTGCCCGCGTTTGAAGTGGATGCCAAGCTGGCGCCGCACCCGGTGCGGATCGGCCAGATGCGCGTGGAGCCCAAGGACGGCAAAAAATCAAAGACGGAGTTTGAAGTGCTGGAACAGTTTTCCGACTGGTGCCTGCTGCGCTGCACACCGCTGACCGGCCGGACCCACCAGATTCGCATTCATTTGAAGCATGCCGGCTTTCCGATTGTGGGCGATGAATTGTACAGCGGCAAACAGCTCTGGCTGTCCCGCCTCAAACGCGATTTCCGCTTGAAGCCCGGCCGGGAGGAGCGCCCGCTGATTTCCCGCGTGGCGCTGCATGCGGAGGAGCTTTCGCTGGTGCATCCCACCACAAACGAGACCATTGTGATCAAGAGCGAATGGCCCAAGGACATCCGGGTGGCGGTGAAGTATCTGCGCCAGTATGCCACCGGCCCGAGCCGCCGTTCGCCGTCCGAAGCCGACGGCTACGGAGAATGATTGAGGGCATTTCAAATCTCAAATTTGAAATTTGAAATCGCCCCCTCCGGTCAACTCACGGTCCAGTTCAGAATGGCTTTCTGCACGTGCAGGCGGTTTTCGGCCTGGGTGAAGATCGTGTCGGCGTGCGCTTCGAAGGTTTCCGCGTCGATTTCCTTGCCGCGATAGGCGGGCAGACAGTGCATGACCAGCGCGCCGGGTTTGGCGAGCTTCACGAGTTCGGCGTTGATCTGGTAACCGCCCAGCACGCGAATACGGTCGGCCGCCTCGGCTTCCTTGCCCATGGAGACCCACACATCGGTGTAGAGCAGGTCCGCCCCGGTGGCGGCCCCTTTCAAATCTTCCGTACAAACGATCTTCCCGCCGGCGCGCTTGAGAATTTCCGCTGACGGTTGGAAAGCCTTTGGCGCGGCAATGCGCAGCTCGAAGCCCAGCTTGGCCGCCGCAAAAATCCAGGAGACGGGCACATTGCAGGCGCCATCGCCTACGAACGTGACCACCTTGCCGGCGATGGGGCCGTGCGTTTCCTGAAAGGTGAAAATATCCGTCAGAATCTGACAGGGATGCTCGTCGTCCGTCAGCGCGTTGATGGTGGGGATCTTGGAAAATTCCGCGAATTCCTCCACATCGGCCTGCGCATAGGTGCGGATGACCGCGCCGTGAATCATGCGGCCCAGCACGCGGGCGGTATCCTTGATCGGTTCGCCGCGACCGAGTTGAATGTCATTGGCGTTGAGAAACATCACGCCGGCGCCAAGTTCGCGGATGCCGGTCTCAAACGACACCCGGGTGCGCGTGGAGGACTTGGAGAAAATCAGCGCCCACGTCTGGCCCGCGAGCGGCTGCGACGGATGCGCGCCGCGCTGGCGTTTGACCGCAGTGGCGTCGTGCAGAATTTTTTCAAAATCCGCCGGCGACAGCTTTTCCAATGACAACAAATGTTTCATGACTCAAAGCGATACGGGAATTGGCGTCCAAAGAAAATTGTATAACCGAAGTTTGGGCCGCCGTCACCTCTTTTTACATGCTGGCAGGAGATAATTTTCGTCTGCGGGGATGGGGGCGTCGGGTCTAATCCGCCTTTTTGCGGGCGGCATCCGCCGCGCGCCAGAGGTACCAGGCGGCCGTGGTGCCATGCGGCCGCCAGCGCCGGCCATGGGCGAGCAGGGCCTTGGGCTTGGGCATTGCCCGCTTTTTGTAGGCGATGCGAAAGCCGTTGCGTACGCCGAAATCATCCGCCGGCAGCACATCCGTCCGCCCCAGTTGGAATATGAGCAGCATTTCCACGGTCCATCGGCCCACCCCGCGCACCTCGGTGAGGCGCTCGATGATTTCATCGTCGGACATTTTTACAATCTGGCGGGCCGTGGGCACGACGCCGGTCAGGGTTTTTTCCGCGATGTCGCGGATGGCCCGGATCTTGGCGAAGGAAAAACCGCAGGCGCGAATTTGCTCATCCGTCACGGACGCAAGATCCTCCGGCCGGGGAAATTTCCGGCCCGGGAAGAGTTTTTTGAACCGCGTGAGAATCGTTTCCGCCGCCGTGCCATTCAACTGCTGGTGGGCGACCGCCTGCACGAGCGATTGAAACGGCGAGCGCCAGGTCTCGGGTTCCAACTGGCACGGGCCGATTTCCCGGATCAGCCGGGCCATCACGGGATCGGCGGCGGACAAATGTTCCAAAGCGGCGGCATTCATGGACGCCCGTTATGGCGAATTTTCAAACGGGAAGCGAGGAGAAAAGGAGGGGTAATGGCGGCAGGTGCGCATCCTGACACAGCCCCCAATCCAGAACCGTGACATCGTTAAAACCCTTCGCCGGCCGGGTTATCTCCCTCTCCGCCATTGGTAAATGGGGGAGAGGGCCGGGGTGAGGTGGCGTTCAGCTATTTAACCCGGGGGCAATGTCCTCAAGGTACGCCCTGGCGGCAGGTGCGCATCCGTGCACTGACCCGGAGCGCCGGTCTGTGACCGGCTTATCAACTCACGATTATCGCAAACGGTTGCTTCTTTCCACCCGTCTTGCCGGAATGGACGCCCAAAGCCGGCTGCAAGCCGGCGCTCGACGGGTGGACCGTTGGGGGGCATTCGCGGGATGAACTTGGGCGGCAAGCCATCCTCCATCCTCAATCTTCCATCCTCGCTTTTTGCTCAACGCGCGCCCGCAAGATCCTTCACCACTTCCTCAATCTTGGCGATGCCTTCGCCGGCTTCCTGCGGTTTGAGGTTCAGGGGCGGGAGCAGCCGCACGATTTGTGTGCCGGCGGGAACGGTCATGACGCCAACGGCGTGCAGCCGGTTCACAAACTGGAGCGCCGCCGTTTTGTCGCTGCCGGCAAAGGCGGGAATTTTTTCCGCCAGTTCCAGGCCGAGCATGAAGCCGAGTCCCCGCGACCGTTTTACAACGGCGGGATATTCCCGGGCGAGCCGGTCCAGTTCATGTTGCAACCATTCGCCGAGCTTCCGCGCATTGGCATCTAATTTTTCCGCTTCGATGACTTCAAGCACTTTTAACGCCACGGCGCAGGCCAGCGGCGTGCCGCCAAAGGTCGAGCCGTGCGTGCCGGGTCCGAGCAGGTCGGCATACGGTTCGCGAATCCAGAACGCGCCAATGGGGAAGCCGCCGCCGAGGGACTTCGCCATGGAGAGTCCGTCGGGCAAAAAGTTTTCGCCGCCGGGCACACCTTCGAGAATCCGCTGGAAACTCTGGAACTTGCCGGTGCGATAATGGCCGCACTGGATGCCGTCCATGAGCAGCAGCAGTTTCTTCTCATCGCACAGGGCGCGGAGGCCCAGCAGATATTCGGCGGTGGCGGGCGTCACGCCGCCTTCACCCTGCACGCCTTCAATCATGATGGCGGCGGTGGCGGGCGAGATGGCGGCCCGGGCCGCGGCGAGATCGTTGAACGGAATATGCCGGAAACCGGTCATGATCGGTTCAAAACCCTTCTTCACCTTGTCCTGGCCCGTCGCGGCGATGCCGCCCAGTGTCCGACCGTGAAAAGAATTGACGGCGGTGAGCACTTCATATCGGCCCTCGTCGTGACCGAACTTGCGCGCGAGTTTAAAGAGACCTTCGTTGGCCTCCGCGCCGCTGTTGGCAAAAAAGCATTTGCCCGGGCCGATGCGCTTCACGAGTTCCGCCGCCAGCCGGCCCTGCGGTTCGGTGAAATAGAGATTGGAGACGTGGATGAGCTTTTGCGACTGCTCCACCAGCGCGGTCGTGATGGCCGGGTGCGCGTGGCCGAGACAACACACCGCAATGCCGCTGCCGAGATCCAGATAGCGGCGGCCGGAGACGTCAAACAGATAGCTGCCCGCCCCGTGGCTGAGGACGAGTTCAAAGCGTCCGTAGCTGGGCACGACGTTGCGCGTGAACAATTCACGAATGGCCTCGTGCTGATTGCGCACGATGGGCGGCGGAGTGGGTTCCAGTTCTTTCATTGACAGCGCATTTTTTACCACTCAACCGGGCGGGACACAAAGAAAATGATTCTTCTTGGATGCCATCCGCCGTCGTCCTTCAGTCGGCTGGCGGCGGATTGTCGGCTAGATATTTTTCCAAACGGGCCGTCATCCTTCCGTATAAATTGGAGTCGCGGTGGTGAGGATGGCGTGTTGGCGATAGCGGTTGCGACTGCCCTCAATGGCGCGGCGGCTCACCAAGTCCCCCGGCCGGCCAAACAGTTCCGCCAACTTTTCCTGCATATCCGCCCAATCGAGCAAGGTCGGATGCGCGTCGAGCCGCAGGGTCGCCAGCAAATCCACGTCGCTGTCATCCCGAAAGTCATCCCGCAAAGCCGAGCCGAACAGTTCCAATCGCGCAATGCCACGCTCGCGGCAAAAACGGCCTAAACTTTCGGGATTGAAATATAGCTTCACGCTTGTTTTTTTAGCAGGCTGAATCATGCCTGTCAAAGCGGATTGTTGGCTTTCGGTGGCGGCGAAGTTGCCCACCATCAGTCCAGTGACAGCCAAAATTACAACACCACTTCCGTGCCAGCAACCGTGCCAGCAATCTTGCTTGCGCCGAGTTTTTGTGTTATCTGAGTTTATGCGCAAATCCAAGCAGCACGAGTTCAGCGTCGTCGTCGAGCGGGATGAGGACGGCTATTATGTCGCCAGTGTGCCGGCGTTACCCGGCTGCCATACGCAGGCGCGGTCGCTCGACAAACTGCTGGAGCGCATCAAGGAAGCCATCGCGCTGTGTCTGGAAATGGAAGAAACCGAGCCGACTACCACGGAATTCGTCGGCGTGCAACGCGTCACCGTCTGATCTATGCCGCGCCTGCCCCGATTGCGCGGTCGCGAGGTCATCGCCGTTTTGCGGCGGGCGGGTTTTGAAATCTTACGCATCCGGGGCAGCCACCATTTTCTTCAGCACCCCGACGGCCGGAGTACGGTGGTTCCCGTTCATGCTGGTGAAACCATCGGGCCGGGCTTGCTGAAGAAAATTATCAAAGACGCGGAAATGGAGGTTGAAGCATTTGAACGCTGAGTTGTTGGCGAATTGCTTTTTCCCTGCCGGCTGAACTTTTCTGGCCGGTGGCTACAAAACCACTTCCGTGCCGATGCCCTTGTCCGTAAAAATTTCGAGCAGCACGGAATGCGGGACGCGGCCGTCCACAAAGGAAACTTTTTCCACGCCGGAACGAATGGCGGCCACGGCGCTGTCCACCTTCGGAATCATGCCCTTGTCCACGATGCCGGCGGCTTTGAGGCCGGGCACTTCCGCCGTTTTCAAATGGGCGATGAGCGTCGCAGGATCCTTGGGATCGCGCATCAGGCCGCAGACATCGCTCATGAACACCAGTCGCTTGGCCTTCAGCGCCAGCGCGGTCATGGCGGCGGCCACGTCGGCGTTGCAGTTGTAAATTTTGCCGTCCTCGCCGCGCGCGGTGGGGCTGATGACGGGGGTGAAGCCGCACCAGATGGATTCCTTGAGCGGCGCGACGTTTACTTCGATTACTTCGCCGACATAGCCGACGTCAATTTTCTGACCGGGATGTTCCTTGTCATCCAGCAGCAATTTGCGGCATTTGAAAATATCGGGGCCGGCGAAACCCACGGCGCGGCCGCCGAGGGCGTTGATGGTCTTGACCACCTCGGGATTGATTTCCCGGGTGAGGACATCGTCCACGATCTGTACCGTGGCTTCATCGGTCACGCGCTGGCCCTGGATAAAGTTCGCCTTGAGCCCGGCTTTTTCCATGGCACGGGTGATGGCCTTGCCGCCGCCATGCACGACGACGGGGTTGATCTCGACGGCTTCGAGGAAGACGATGTCGCGCGCCACGCCGTTGCGGATGCTTTCGTCGGGCGAGTCCATGAAGCTGCCGCCGTATTTGACGACAAACGTTTCGCCGCTGAACTTCTGGATATAGGGCAGCGCTTCAAGCAGGGTGTCGGCTTTGAAAATCAGGTCTTGCACGGCAAAATTTTTAACAGGTGCGGGGCCTGATGTGAAAAGAATTATTTGGCATTTTGCGCGGTGGCTTCGAGAGCGGGGTGTAAAACCGCCTCAAGGCCGGCGTTGTATGCCGCGGTCGGCTTGCCTATTTGCCTTGGATTCAGGCGGATGCCGGGTTTTTGTTCGCAATTCTGCATGCGTATGGTATAGTGAAACCGCAGTAATCAGCAGTGAATCCAAAGGTTAGTCATGCCCGAGAATTTAATTGATCGCGCGGCGGTCCGGTTATACCGGGCGGTCATGCACTTGCCATTGGGCAGTCATCGGCCGGGCGTTGCCAGCCTGCCGCCGATCCAGGTGCAGAATCCCGCCTTGCGTTACCGCGAATTGCAGTTGAAGGCCGAGGAGCATGCGATGGAAGTGGAAGACACCGCCTACTTCTGGACCCGCCTTCATTTTCATGTCACCCGCACGGTGTATCTGGCTGGTTTCATCAGTCTGCTTGCCACGCTGCTGGTGGTCCGGGAAATCCGCTATTACATTGCCGTCAGCAAGTCCGCCCACGTTCAGACCACGACGGATACCGTCGCGCACAAGCCGGTCAAAAAGGGTTTTCGGGTGCCGTTCCAGATTTCCATTCCGGTGGCCGGTGTGTCCGGCCTGCTGGCCTACGGATGTTTCAAAATCCGGGGTCGCATCCGCATCCGGCAGTTGATCGAGTTGCGCAAGCGTGATGATTTCAACGGCTTCATGATCCGGCGCCGGAATCTGCATTCGCCGTTGCCGGAGGATTGCGACCTGCTGGAAATGCATCTGGCGAGGCTGGCCGAGGTCAAACGGGCCAAGCACGAGCGTTCCCTTTGGTATCGCACCCGGCGGCGGCTGACGCCGGCCCGCTGGACGGCCGAGGCCGCCAAGACGGATAACGCCGCCAGTGAACGTGCCTGAGGCGGACTTTGGTAATTTGCCGTTTGCTTGATTCTGCTTTGATGAGGCTGGAATCGCCGGGGAAACAGCCAACATCCATGACCGTGGGGACGGGCCGTCCCCACCCCGGTTAGGTGGGTTCGCCGGCTTACTTCTTCGGGCTGTCGGCAGCCGGCAAATTGGTTCCCCCGGCCGGCGAATTCGTGCCGTCCACCCTGTCGAAATTCAGCGAGGCGGAATTGATGCAATAGCGCAAGCCGGTCGGTCCCGGGCCGTCGTCGAATACATGGCCCAAATGGCCGCCGCAGTGGGCGCAGAGCACTTCCTTGCGTTCCATGCCCAAGCTGTGGTCCTCGCGGATGATCACTTTCTTCTGGTCGGCCAAATCATAAAAACTCGGCCAGCCGCAGCCGGAATCAAACTTTGCGGCGGATTTGAAGAGGATTTCGCCGCAGGCGGCGCAGCGGTAAACGCCGGGCTCATGGGTGTCCCAGTATTTGCCGGTAAAGGCGCGTTCAGTGCCGGCCTCGCGCAGGACGCGGTATTGTTCCGGGTTCAGTTGTTTGCGCCATTCGGCGTCGGTTTTTTGGACGGGGAATTTCATGGATGTGTCGGTTGCCGGGGTGTTGGTGGGCGAGGCATGGCAGCCCGCAGTCAGCAGGACTGCGGTCAGCGCCAAAAATGTCAGAATGTTTTTCATGTATTTGCGTTTGTTCATTGGCCGGGCGGGCAGGGGATTACCTGCCTGGGTGGCAGCCGACGTGAGGAGACTCAAATAACTTTGGGACGCTCGTTTATTTGGAGCCTCCTCACGTCGGCTGCTACTGCTTTAATCGGCCGTTTCGGTTTCCGTTTCCGGCTGCGCCCGCAGCACCCGCCATGCATGCGTCCACGGATTGATCCGGCACGCCGCGCGGTAGTCACAATATTCGCAGGCGTTCTTGCCGCCCATGCGATAGGGATCCACCGCCGCCTCGCCGGCAAAAATCCGCCGACCCAATCCGCGCAACCGTTCTTCCACCTCCGTCAGCAACTGCTGAAAGGCCGGGGACGCGAGCGCTTCCGTTGAATTGGACGGCAAACCGCCATCCTTGTTCAACTTGAAATTGAATTGGTCACCTTTCTTCACTTCCGGGCGCCGGTCAAATAATTTCAACCGGCTCGCATCCAGCCGGCCGCGGTGGCGGAAGGCCTGCTGCCAGGCGGAGTCATCGTTTAATACTTCCGCGCGCGAATCGCCGCCTTCGTGCTTGCCGGCCAGATTCACGTAAAACATGCCGGCGGGCGAGATGCTCTTGGCGGCCAGAATTTCCGGCGGCCAGGTGCGGATGGCGGCCAGATAGGCGGGCAACTGAAGTTGAATGCCGTGCTCCATCAGCAGCGGATTCAGTTTGCGCTCGCTGGACTTGTAATCCATCACCACCGCCAGCGCGCGGTCACCCTCGTGATACACATCAATGCGGTCAATCCGGCCGCGCAGGGCCAGCTTGCTGTCGCCGCCCAGCTCAATCTCCCACGCCGGGGCCGCCGAATCGGGAAAACCAAAACTGAACTCCGCCTTGGCCGGGTCAAACTCATACTGCCCGTGCATCCAGGTCACGAGCGTGCCGACAAAATCCTGCAACGGCTCGGTCAGCATCCGCGCCTCGAACCGCGTCCGCGCCGTCTCGTGCAGCAACCCTTCCCGGTAACCCGGCGTAAGCCCTGCCGCAATCGTGCCGATGCGTTCCCGGGCCTCGGCGGCGGTGAGATCGCGCCAATGTTTGCCCTCCGCCGTCACCTGGTTGTGAAAGGTCATCAGGACCTCATGCTGGAAACTGCCGCGTTCCCGCGCATCCACCTCGAACAGTTTCCGTTCCCCGGCATGCAAGCCGGACTGCACAAAGAACCGGAAGGGGCACTGCGCGAACTCCTCCAGGCGGCTCACCGAGGAGCGCAGCACGGGTCCGTACAACCGGTTGGCGAGGACCGGTGAAATGTGTTCATCCCGGCCGAGGCCGGGGAGTTGCCGCAAGGTCTCCGCCAGTGAAGCGAGCGCCGGCAGGGCGAGCAGTTTTTCCCAATGGGCGCGGTCGCCGGCGGCGGCCGGGTCCGCCGTTGCCGTTTCCCTTTGAAATTTCAACAGCGGGGCCGCCAGTTCGCATGCGTGTTCCGCGTTGCTGCCGGACTGGTTGGCCGGCTGAAAGGATTCTTCCTTCAGCGCCGGAAATAGGTTGGCCAAATGCGCGACAAAAGACGACGGGTTCATCGTCTTACCGTCGGTGCTCTGGCGGGCGAAGGTGACCGTCAGTTTTTCATTCGCCCGGGTGCAGGCGATGTAGCCGAGGTAACGTTCCCGGCAGATCTGGTCGAACAGGTTCGGTCCGAGCCGCGCATTCTGCCGTTCCAATTCATCGCGGTCGGCGGTGGTGAGAATTACCGGCGCCGGCGGCGGGGAGGGAAACACGGATTCATTCACGCCCAAAATCAGCGCGTATTTCAAACTCGGATTGCGCGCGCGGTCAATCGCGCCGACCAACACCTCATCCAAGGCGGGCGGAATCACACCCACGGTCAGATTGGCGAGGCCGGCTTCCAAGATGGGCAGCCAGTCGCGCACGGTCATGCGCTCGCCCGCGAAGGCCAGGGCCACGTTGTCGAGCCACGCGTGCATCTGGTCCCAGACCGTGGCATGCGTGGCGGGTTGTCCGCCGGCGGTGTTCGCCGCCGAGTCCTGCGCCCAATGCTCCAGCCGTTCGCCGGCTTTCAGCTCCTCCCAAAAAGCGCGCAACGCCTCGGCCAGTTCATCGCCGGCGGGTTTGTGGCCGGCGGCAGCAAAGCGCGCGGCGAGGTGTTCGAACGGCGGCAGGATGAAGTTGCGCAACGCTTCGCCGGTTTCATCCGGCAGGGGTTCGCGCCATTTTTTCCCGCGCCAACCGAACTCCAAGGACAGATTTTCCAGCTCATCAATCCGTTCTTCCGGCACGCCGGAAAAGCCCGCCTTCAAGGCGCCAAACCAGTCTTCATGCTGCCAGTCAAAGGCGATGGTGCGCAGGGCGCTGCGCGTGAGCTCCGCGAGCGGGTGATGGGCCACGCTCTCGCGCCGGTCGAGGAAAAAGGGAATCCGGTAGCGGCGAAACACGCGCGCCAGCGGCTTGTGATAGTCCTCCAGCCCGCGCACCAGCACCGCGCAATCGCGATACCGGTTTCCCGCGCGGACAAAATTCAGAATTTCGCGCGCGGCAAAAATGGCCTCCGCCTCCGGATTATGGCAGCCCACGATGCGCAGGATCGCATCCGGCGACGGGATGGCCTCCGCCGCCGCGCCCGCACGGGACCAACGATCCTCCAGACGGGCGAGCACCGGATTGGCGGTGAAACGGTTTTTCCCCGGCTCGGTGTGCAGTGTCTCAACAACAATCTGGCAGTTTGGCTGGGCCGCGAGTTGGGTGCGGCATTGCAGGAAAGTTTTGCCAATGGCGGACCATAGGGACAGCCGCGAGGCTTCCGCCGCCGGTTCGGAGACGAGGCAAAACGCCAGCGTG
This sequence comes from uncultured Verrucomicrobia subdivision 3 bacterium, assembly GCA_903872345.1. GTDB lineage: Bacteria > Verrucomicrobiota > Verrucomicrobiia > Limisphaerales > UBA11358 > UBA11358. Next base: position 17,935 of record CAIQKM010000104.1, read on the forward strand.
GCGCGGTCGCAGAACGGCATGGCCGCCGCAAGCAGGCCGAGTTCCTGCGGGGTCATTTCCGCAAACCCGTCCAGCCACAACCCTTCAATCCTTAGTCGCGGATCCGCCGTCCGGGCCGCCTCGCGCAGGGCCGTGGTCGCCAGCGCCAGCAGTTCGCTGGCATCCTGCAACTGATGCTGTATGAGCCACTCTGAATATTTTTCCAGCAGCAGCGCCAGGTCCAGCAGCTTGTGTTGCAGTTCCCGGGGCAGGCCCGGCTGCGCGGCGATGGTGCGCAGTTTGGCCGGAGTGAAGCTGTGTTCCGATAATTCGGCGAGTTGCGCTCCCAGTTCCTGCGCGAAACCGGTGCGGCCCGCGCTGCCGCGAAATAATTTCAGCTCCGCTTCGTGCCGGCGGAGCAGGGCGCGCAGGACCATGATACGTCCCTCGTCCGAGCTTAGCCGGGGCGGTGGCTGGTGGAGGGTTTCGAGGATGAATTTGGCCAGCCGGTCGAAGGAGAGAATATTGAGGCGTTCGTAACCGGCCAGTTCGCCGGTGGCGAGCAACTGGCGTTCGAGCTGGAAGGTGGCCTGTTTGGGCGCAAGCAATACCAGCGGCGGTCCGCCCGGATCCCGTTGCAGGGCGGCGCGGATTTCCGCCAGACAGCGGAATGTTTTGCCGCTGCCGGCCGGACCAAGGAGAAAACAGGCCTGCACGCCCGCATCTTCCCGCAAAGCGCCGGAATCGCAAAGCAAGAATTTTACATAAATTGGCAATACGCGGCTGCATTTTTGGTTTTCCTTTTTGGCGGGGACAGCCTATTATCTGCCGACATTGGAAGAATCGGACTGTTCGTCCGGCAAACAACACAACTTTTATGCCACTGACACACACCAAAGACCTGTTCGCCAAAGCGCTCAAAGGCAAATACGCGCTTGGCGCGTTCAACGTCAACAACATGGAACTCATCCAGGCCATCATTGAAGCCTGCGAAGAGGAAAAAGCCCCGCTCATCCTGCAAATCTCCAAGGGTGCGCGCCAGTACGCCAATCCGGTGTACCTCAAGAAACTCATCGAGGCCGCCGTCAGCGTCTCCAACATTCCCATCGCCGTCCATCTGGACCACGGCGACACCTTCGAACTTTGCAAACAATGCATTGATGAAGGTTTCACCAGCGTCATGATCGACGCCTCCCACGAGCCCTTTGAAAAGAACGCGGAAATCACCCGCAAGGTCGTGGAATACGCCCACAAATACAACGCGTCCGTGGAATCCGAACTCGGCCACCTCGTGGGCGCGCAGTTCGACGAAGGTGAAGAGGGCGGCGCCCACTCCACCAGCGGCCACTACACCAACCCCGACGAAGCCGTCAAATTCGTCAAGGAAACCGGCTGCGATTCCCTCGCCGTTGCCATCGGCAACAGCCACGGCGCCTTCAAGTTCAAGGGCGAACAGCACTTGGACCTCGAACGCCTCAAAGCCATCAAGAAGGCGCTGCTCGAAGCGAACCTTGGTGATTATCCGCTCGTGCTCCATGGTGCGTCCAGCGTGCCGCAATACCTCGTCGCCGAGATCAACAAATACGGCGGCAAGATGCCCGACGCCCAGGGCGTGCCGGAATCCGACATCGAAGTCGCCCGCCGCGTGGGTTGCACCAAGGTCAACATTGACACCGACCTCCGCATGGCCATGACCGCCGGCATTCGCAAAGTGTTCGTGGAAAAGCCCGCCGAATTCGATCCCCGCAAGTACATGGGACCCGCCCGCCAATGCGTCAAAGACCTCGTTCGTCACAAGGTCAAAAACGTGCTGTGCTGCGCCGGTCACGCGTTTGACTAAGCCACAGTTTTTTAACACCAAGCCCCGGACGATTTCGTCCGGGGCTTTTTTTATTTGCGCTATCACATTTGTCTTGCTCGATTGCAATCAAGCATTGCAAATGCAATTATATTTTACTGCATTTGCAATGTTGGAGCGGCGTATTTTTGAATTTTGAGAGAATTATGGTAAATTATTCAATATAAACGCGGTAGGAAAACATGGCATGCCATCTGCTTAAACATTGGCATCGAAGTTAATCAAAACACATTTACTGATTTAAACATGAAACTGATTCAAATGAATTTCCTGCCCCGGGCCATCGCTTGTGCGGTACTCGCGACCGCTGCCGCCGTTTCTGCTTCCGCCCAAACCGTCTCGCCGGTGCAAGCTACTGCGGACCCGCACAGCATTGCCATTGCCGCCCCGGTCATGGAGGCTGGTTCGGATGCCGCTTCCCGGAATTTTGACAACACCGTGCTGCCCAGCCTGACCGCGTTTGTCCAAAGCGCCCTGCCCGAGCGGCAGAACAACACCGCCAGTGCGGCGTTTGAAGTGGATCCCAATAACATTATCCTGGCGAACAATACTGATGTGCGCGCTTATTTTGTTTCCGAAGGCGCGGGATATCACAACTCCATTGGCGTGGCTTCCCAGATGCCCAGCGACGCCACCCCTTACAACAGTTGGGATCAGGCGGTGGCGCCCACGTCCAAACTGCTCTTTCCGGATGCCTCCAGCACCGAGGGCGGCGTGACCGACGGTACGGGCGTTTATGGCACCCGCACGGCGGCGGAACCGGTGTTGCCGGGTGATTTTGTGGATGCCGGCACCTATGCCAAGGGCACGAAGCTGGATTTTTTCCTGCTCTCCGGCGGGGCTCAAAACTACTGGGCCAATTCATTTTCCACCGACGGCTCGCTGAACCCCGACGGCTTCAGTCAGCATGTGGCGGCGTTTACGACCCATCTGTTCGCCGTGCCGCAGTTGAACAGTCCGTATCTTTTTCTTTCATTCGAAGATACATGGGGCGGTGGTGACAAGGATATCAATGACGTGGTCATTGCGCTCGATGTCGGTACGGCCACGGTGAATGCCTTGCTGGCCACGCCGGAACCGGCGATGCCGCTGACCTTCGCCGCCTGCCTGGGGCTCGCTTTAATCGCGTTTCGTTTGAACAAAAAGACGGCTACGGTGGTCTCATAATAAATTTGCGATGGTTAGTATGGGTTGCTGGCCATCGTAGAAGTAGGTTGGTTTAGGTTCATGGGTTGGGGGCGGCGCAGCAATGCGCCGCCCCTTTTTTCGCTGGACGGATACATTCCCATTATCAAGGAAAGGCATGGTGTTTATATAATGCATATGCATTGCAATATATTAAATGCAGTGCATGTGCATAAGTTTAAGTCGCTCATGAAGTGCTCCATAGCGTAAACATTTGATAAACAGCAATTCAAAAACTTGGCATGGGTGTTGCTATAAGGACGGTGTCAATCGAAACAACATTGACGAAACAATCAAAACTAAACGCTAACAATAAAAACAAAGTTAATCAGAAAGAAAACCGACTATGAAAAAGACCAAAATCAATCAAGTGAATCGCACGCTCGCCTTGGCGGCGCTGGTGGCCCTGATCGCGACCCCCGTCCTGCGCGCCGATGACAGCAACTCGGGTGACAACAACAAGTCCAGCGATAACAGCAGCCAGAACAGCGACAATGGCAACAGTCAAAGCGGCGATAATCAGTCTGGCGACAGCAGCAAGGCGACGTCCCAGGCCGTGGTTCAAAACCAAGGCACGCCGGCGCAGAATCAGTCCCAAGCGGATCCCTACGGAATGCAGACGGCGGGAAAGGTGATGCAAGCCGGTTCGACGGCCGACTCCAAGAATTTCGATACGACGGTGATGCCGAGCTTGCTGAGCTTCATCCAGAAGAGCCTGCCGGAAACGGTGAACAACACCAAGAGCTCGGCGTTTGAAGTGGATCCGAGCAAGCTGGTGCTGAAGAGCGACTACAATGTGACGGCGACGTTTGTGTATGAGAATGCCGGTTACCATAACTCCTTCGGAGTGGATGAAGTGGCGGCGGGCAAGAAGGGTCCGCAGAGCGCGTTTGACGAAGTAACATCGGACACGGCGAAGCTGCTGTTTCCGGACACTTCCACGCCGGCGGGTGGCGCGGCGGCGATTGGCGCGGGTGCAACGACGCAGGACCAGCCGGTGGTGCCTGGTGATTTTGTTAACTTGGGTAATGTAAAGGCCGGCACGGCGCTGGATTTCTTCCTGGTGGCGAATGGCGCGAATGGCGGAAATCAGGTGTTTTCGGCGAACGAAGCGCTGAATCAGGACGGTTTCAACCAGCACGTGGCTGGTTTTACGACGCACCTGTTCGCGGTGCCGCAGTTGAACAGCCCTTACCTGTTCCTGTCGTTTGAAGACTTGTGGGGCGGTGGTGACAAGGACATCAATGACACGATCGTGGCGATCAATGTGGGCGCGGCGACGGTGAACGCCCTCTTGGCCACGCCGGAACCGGCGATGCCGCTGACCTTTGCGGCCTGCCTGGGCTTGGCCCTGATCGCGGTGCGCAAAAACAAAAAGGCCACGGCCACGGTTTGAAGATAGTTTGGGTCGGGCAGAAGGGGTTTCTGTCCACAGCAGTGTGTTAGTTGATTGGTTTTTGGTTCATGGGGGAGGCGGCGCAGCAATGTGCCGCCTCTTTTTTTATTTTTGCTGCCGGTGCTCTGCTGAGGCACTCCTCCATCCTCGGATCATTGAGTTGCCAGCCGATAAAATGCACTGGCGTTTGAGGGGAAGAACGCCAACGTGCAGTTCAGGTTGGTGGGATTGAGTGTCGAGGTGTTCGTGATGCTCGACCACGAAATCAGGTCGGCGCTTTGTTGCAGCACGAAGTTGGTGGCGGGTATGAGCCAGGCACAGGTGACCAGATTACTGGCCAGTGTAAGGCTCAAATGCGGAGTGGTTGCGGCATAGTAGGTGTAAATCCCGCCGCCGTTATTGACCACGACCGCCGTCCTGCCGCCATCGGCGGAGATGGTCACGGCGGACCAGTTCATGCCGTTCGCACTGTCCGGGGTCCAAGTGACGCCGCCATTGGTGGTGGTGTAAAGTTTGCCGTAGGCTGCCAGGCGGTTGCCATTGGCGGAAAGGGCGGCACCGCTGGCCGAGCCCGCATTGGGCAGAGTCCGTTGGGTCCAGGTGGCGCCCAGATTCGTGGAGCAGTAAAGGGAGGTTGGGTTGAAGGGCATCACCAGCAGACTGCCATCGGCGGTTATCGCCAGACTCGATCCGCCCGACGGCGGGGTGTGCGATATCCAGTTGGTGGCGCTGTTGGTGGAGTTGTAGATGATGCCGGTCCAAGCCGCCGCCAGCCGGGTGCCATCGGCGGAGGATACCACCGAAGTCCAATAACCGGCGGGCGGGCTGTTGGAAACCCAGGTTGCGCCCGCATTGGTGGAAGTATAAATATTTCCCCACGTGGATGCGCCGACGGCCAGTTTGGTGCCATCGCCCGACGAGGCGGCGCTGCTCCAGTCGTGGTTGGCCGCGAGACTGTTGGAAATCCAGGAGGCGCCCGCATTGGTCGAGGTATAAACCCCGCCAAAAGTGGCTACCGCCAGCAAATTGCTGCCATTGGCGGATGATGCTACCGAGCGCCACGATTTGGCCGGTGCGCTGCTCAGAGTCCACGTTCCGCCGGAGTTGGTGGAAAGGTAAATTCCGACACCACTGGCCACGGCCGCGAGCCGGTCGCCGGCGGCGGAGGAAGCGATGCCATACCAGCTTTTGTTGGGGGCGGAGGTTTGCGTCCAGGATTGGGCCAGGATTGAAAAATCGCCGGTAACAAGCGAGATTAAAGCCAGTAGCCACGAGGCGGCTGGGGAAAAGGGTGCGGGTTTTTTCATGGGGGTAGGAACGTGCAACCCGTTGTCATTTGGCGGAGGCGATTCAGAAAATTCACATGGGCACTTGGCCTATGATTGTGAATTGATCTTCCGCTGCATTCCGGATGGCGTCAACCTCATTCGATGGCTCACGGCCTGGAAATGGTGGCTCCCGGGCTATTCCCCATCCGTCGTAAACCCCGCGACAATCGGGCGATGATCCGATCCGACGCCCCAGTTTGGCACGGTGGGAATAAACGTCTCCGCTTTCAACCAATACCGCGCCATGGCCGGGCTGAGCAGAATGTAATCGATGCGCGAGTAGGAATCTTCCACGCCGTAAAAATAAGTCCAGGTTACGTTGCGCGGTTCGTAGCGGGAGCGGGCGGTGGTGATGGTATCGCCGTTGCGCTCGGCCGGGCGGGTGTCGGTGAGCTTGTATTTGCCGCGCCCGATGACGGCTTTGGTGGAAGCGGCATCTTTGGTGTCGTTGAAATCGCCGAGCACGATGAGGCATTCATCCGGATTCCCATGCAGATGTTCATCCACGATGCCGCGCAAGACTTTGGCCTCCGCCAGCCGCAAGTCCGCCTCGTCGGCCTCGGCGATGGGACGCTTGGATTTCAAATGCGTCACGATCAGCGTGAAGGTAAAATTGGTGGCGGCGCGGAGTTCCACCTCGGCGAACCCCCGGCTCACGCGGAAGCGGCGGCCATCCAGCAGGAAATAATCGTTCGTATGCGGATGCCGCGCGATGATGGGCAGCCGGCTGAGAACCGCGACATGGATGTTGGTGTCGAAGCCTTCGACGCATAGCCAATATATTCAACCAAAAACGCTATTTGCTGAATACGTGTATGATACGCTGGTTGCGGAAAAAAACGATAGCTAAAAAGAGGGTGCCAAAGAGGATAGAAACGGGAACTTCCTAACAACGGATCCAGAACCCCAACGGATCATCATGCCGCCAATGTTTCACAGTCCAGCAGCTTTACCCCCTTCCACGCCTCCTGATGCCTGCTCTGGTTGTCTGGAATAATCAAAACTCCTCCGGAAACACATCACTCAGGCGGATCTTGAGCTTGTTGATGAGCGTTTCCAGCTTGTTCAGAGTCAGATGGTGTTCGCCCTTCTCAATCCGGAAGAGCGTCATGTGCGAAAGACCGGTCTTTTTGCTGAACTGGGCATAGCTCAGCTCACCCCGGGCTTTACGCAGGTACTTCGCCAGCTGACCGTCAAAATTACGCTTCACCTGCAAAAGGTGGCAAAACAACCGTAACGCATGTGTTATGTTTTGGGTTGACGGGAACCAGAAGCGGGGGCAGGCTAACACAATAAACGAATTATGAGCTTCTGCGTTAAATGTGGTATGCATTACGATGAAAGCCACGAGCACAGTTTTTGCGCTCAGTGTGGAAATGATTTGCGGACGCCAACTTCGCCACAGCAAGTCACTGTTGGGGCGTTTCGAGGTCAAATACCATTGCCATCAACAAAGGACAGCCCGGACAACAATGAAACCCCCATCGCATGGTACGCGTATATGAGCTTTTGGAAAGGATCCTTTTGGGGGGTGGCTTACATCATCTTTCTAGGCTCGATTTACTTGATCGGCGGCTGTTGTATTGGCGTTGTTCTTATTTTTATTTGGGCTATACTTGTCAGGTTTCTTCACGGATCATAGTGAGCAGAGGTTGAATTTTCCACAGTAAAACAGAATGCGAATCCGGCAATAAGGATGTTGCGTAAGCCCCGACCTGCCGATTTGATTGCCTGGCTTATCGAGTTCAAACCTTCTGTGACGGCATTGGTGACCTGGTGGCTCAGATCAATGGCAGCTTGGGGCACTCATCACAATGTACTGCCAGACAAAGGTTCATTCTCCACTACCGCTAATCCCCTCCATGCCTGCTGGCGGTGAATTGTGTCACCGAGCGAATCAAAACCGGCCACTCGTGAGCGATTCAAACCGGCCAGTGTTTGAGGCATAAACCGATTCCAACTTGAAGACATTTGCTTTTCAACTCCAGCCCTTACAAGCATTTGCGGGGTTGGAGTTGAAAAGTAAATGTCGACTTACGCAGATTCGTGTGGCCGGTTCATTGCGCTCTTTGGTGGCCGGTTGCAACCGCTCGCTGACATGAATTGAGAGAAATTGAGGTGCCAAACGTCCCAGGATTGCATTACAGCCGAGTTTGCATGCATCTTGGCTGGAGATGACCAGCAGCTTTGTCGATGTCCCTGAGCCAATGACAGAGGTGCGAGCATGGCGAAAATCGTGAACTTAAACTAGCCACCTCGTTTTGGTCTTTGCGTAGGGGGTCAGCTCCTCTGCATAAACCGTGCCAAGTCAGTGTGCAGGTTTTTATAGAAGACTGATATACTGAAGTTTGTGACTTCTGAATTGTCCTCTAATAGGACAATTCTTATTACATGTTTCTCGGCTAGATCGCATCTGTTCATCCAATTCCTTCCAGCCTTCCACATTGACTTGTTGATCCAGTGTGCAAACAGTATGAGGATTTGGGCTATAGCAGACCGGGTGCTTTGTTTAAAACCTGCAAGTTTATGATTGGCCGGTGTCGACAATTGGCGACAGGGGCTACTGTAATATTGTGATCTTTGGAAACAGACTGGATCACAATGCCAAGATGCAGGCTCTATGGGTGAGTCTGGTTGCTGCGTGGTGTTCATGGATTGGATTCTGTTTGGGTTCGCTTCTGCCCGGCGATGTTCCAGCGGGCGGTTCTCTCTTTCAACCGGCAGAAGAAAACCCCTGAGCAATCTTCCCAGTGATCATCCCACCCCCTAAAGGGGGGTGGGTGTGGGAATATCACTTCACGGCATTTTCCCAGCAATAAACCCAGGAAAATCACTGGGAGGATCAATGGGAAGATCGCTTTCATCGGTTCAATTGTTGACGGGGTTGGCGGCGGGAATGACGTATTGCCAATTTTTATTCGTACACGTCACACCGGGTGCCTTCTTCGCTTCGGCCCAAAGTGTATAGAACGTGCCGGAACTCATTCCCAACTCTGCCCTCAGTTCCTTTTGCAATTCCGTGGCTGTATAAGATTTGACCGCAATTGTTTGCAAGATGACGTCTTTCGTATACTTGGCCGCGAATTGGGTTGTTCTCAGTTTAGAGGGATCCAATTCATCGTCGCGAAACACATCGGGCCAGGCAACCCGTATGGTGATGGGTTCAGGCTTTGCAAAGTCACGCAGATCAAACTCAACCGTATAGCAGTCCTTGGTTTCATGCTCAGTGACTGAAACCACGGCATCTGGATCACGCCCCCAGGCTCCGCCACCACTACTGCGCTCTATGGCCGCCTTGTTGGCCTGATTTCCCTTGCTGTAATGATGTGAATAGATGATGGCGGCACCTGAATGCACGGCTAATTGTTCCAGCTGTCCCAGAAACTGCCCGACATCCGAATTGCTGTTTTCTTCAGTGTCGCGTGGGTACAGTTTATAGATGCTGTCCATGATGATAGCACCGTACTGACCAGTCTTAATCATCTTTTCCAGAATCGGCAACAGTCGATCCGAAGACAACCCTTTGCCACGGGTGGTGATGTAGTCGAAGTTCTCCAGACAATTCTGGCCGGTGAGATGGCGGGCCAAGTATTGAATACGGCTTTCAAAGGAAAAGTTCTGGAGCTCGGGATTTATGAACAACACCCGGGATTTGGTCGTTCTAAAGCCCAGCCAGTCGGTTCCTTCACTGATGGCAATACCGAGGTGCAACAAACTCCAAGTCTTGCCCATCTTGCTGGAGGCGTTGTAGCTCATCTTGCCGCCTTGGTAAAGGATGCCATGAATCAGTTCGGCGGGTTTGGGTATGGTTTTCACGATCAAACCTCGGGCATTTTCGATAACCAGCTCGTCTGCCTCTTTATCGTAATCTTCAGGGAGATGCTGTTTTCCTTGCACGATTTCACCAAGAATGATTCTGCGTGATTCATTGTCGAGTTCCAGGTTGCTCAAAGCGCCGAGGATAGATTCTTGCAAAGTTAATACGTCCATATCCAGGATGGTGTGCCGGCAGTTGCGAATGCACTTCTCTGTCTCTACTTGTTCCGGCGTCTGTAACAGAGGCGGAGGTAGAGGAATGGTTGCGGTCAATTTGATGGGAGTTGTATTACTCATGATAACGGATAAAGGGCAGGCGATCGGTGGTGGCGGCGTGGGTAGCCGTGAGTAATACAATGCAGAATCCCAGGGTTATCAAGCCTGGTAGATCGTCCTGCCCCTAAAGTGTGATTATTTCTACGCATTGTATACCTACTCAATCGGTCGGTGATAAATTCCGGCCTGCGTAAGGGGATTTCGATTTTGCTCCTCTGCCTACAATCACATCCTATCATGTTGCAAATAACTGGCGCAACATAAATCAGAACTTTTTTGTGATATTACTAAACAATTAATAACTCGGCATTACTTCCTGAAAAACGAAACCAGATGAGGCAAATGATGCGATGACTGAGCAAGGTGCCAAAATCACTCCAATGACAGATGATGGCTTTTGCAGGTTTTACTTTTTGACAATACCAAGCAACGAACGGGGAATATGAATTAATGAATATTCCCCTTCTTGATTGTGCCTGGTAGTAGTTGCTTTTTACTACTTCACTCCACTGGACATTAACGTCGTAGTAGTAGTGGATTTGGCTTCATTATTACAATTGGCGGCATTTTGAGCATCGTTTTCGGCACCAGTTTAAGATTGTCCGTCCCGCAACATTCCAGAGTGACGCCAATGATGAGATGACGATGGTTCAAATGATGACGTTTATAATTGGTCTACTTGCTTTTTTTGATTTTGAAAAGGCAAAACCAGACAGGGGAGAGAGAGTAATCGAATCTCTCCCTGGATGGGTCAGTCTACTTTTTCTTTTTATAGGAGAGTGGACTAATAGACTTATTTTGCAAAGTGCTGCTAAATGGCACTTTAGAAATTTCGTCACAAAAGTTAGTCTCGCACCAAGTAGACTAGTTGGACTTGGAGGATTTTGGCACCTGAGAATCGATGGCTCTTTGAGTTGTCAGCATTCATAAAACCCCTTGCTGGAGAAGCTGCAACGCCATCAGGAGCGATTGGAATAGACTGTCGCCCTGATGATGCGAAACAAGGCACCGACGCCTCTAAAGCCAACCCAGAGCGTTTCGTCAAATTCAATGCTGTTTTATAGGCAGTTGCTGTAAGATTGGATTGATTGAAGCCAGCAACTGTAAGATCACCACCAAATAGAATACAATTGCGATTTGCGTAACCCCATAAAAAAGCCCGCCTCCCATCAAGAGAAGCGGGCTCTAGCATCCAAAAATCACTTGGTCTTGTAGAACTTCTTAATACCAGCCTTGCGCAGAACCACCTTGCCATCTTTCACCAAGCCAGCGACGCGCTTGGGAATCAGTTGGCCCAGTTTCTTCGCAATCTCGCCGGCTGAACGCTCGGCCTTCAGAAACTCCAGGATATGCTCGTCGGTCACCTTGCTGCGACGGGTGCGCTTGACCTTGACCTTGCCAACAGCACCTTTGGCTTTGGCTGTGGTGGGCTTGACCTTAACCGCCTGGACCTTCGTGCTGCCGACGTTGCCCAGTGCCTTTTTAACGGCATCGGTACTCAACACAGCGGCCACATCTTCATTGCTCAGGCCCGCCAGATGATCAGCAGCGAGGTTTCGGATTGCCTGGGCTAGATTGGTGCCGACTTTTGCCAGCACTTTGATCTGTTTGGCCCGGAGACGTTGTAGTTCAATATTGGGATTAGGCATAATATGATTAGATATATAGCATAGATGTCCTGGAATGCAAAAGTGTTTAATATAAAGCTGATCTCATTGTAGAACTAGTAATTGACTTTAGCTTCATAAAGATAATGAGTTGCTCACGTTTTTGTTACGGCTCCGCACGCCCGATTTTGAGGCCGATTTCCGCGTCTGCCACCCCTCGTTCGCCTTCGTGGGTGGTCGGAGCCCTCAAAACCGCTCATATGTCATTCTGGAGCGATTGGCGGGGGTTCTGACAAGCGGCTTGGTAGTTTAATTTTGACCTCAGCGCGCCGGGCCTGGACAGCAAAAGGCCCGCCTCCCATGACAGGAGACGGGCTTGCGGCTAGCAGGTCTGGCCTCTTCAGGCCTTCACGTACCAGCGGTCCGTGCCGACCTTGACGAACAGCTTGCGCTGTCCCTCACTGCCGTTCTTGAGCAACCGGGCGGTATCCGCCTCGGCGATGCCCGTGCCTTGCGCGATGGCACCAGTGTCTTTGGCACTGGCTTCACCGGTGGCACCCTCAGTGCGCAACCAGTCAGCAATATTGCTGCGGTTGGCGAAGGTCGACCACGGAGGCACAGCCTGAGGATAGGCTGCCTTGATCGTGGCGAACCGCTCGGCCAGCGGCTCGAATTCACCTTTCAACGAAGCAATCGCATCGTCGTAGGTGCCGACCTCTTGCAGCGCGGCCTCGGCGATCTGACGCACGAGCTCCGCTTGCTGCTGTTTCAATTGCGCCACACTCCGAGTGGCGCTACGGGCGGCATTAGAAGGGGCCGCGGCCTTTTGTATGGTTGCCATAGGCTTCAATTGTAAACGGCGGTTGAAAAGTGCGGCGGGTGGCGCTCGAAAAGTGCTGCACCTTCCGGGCAAAGAAGACTGTTTTTTCAGGGTTTCGTCAAGCTGTTGATTCCGCTTCGAGGTAGAAGCAGCAGGAGGGGGAGCTTC
>CAIQKM010000105.1 GCA_903872345.1 uncultured Verrucomicrobia subdivision 3 bacterium
CCCGGGAGCGTGTCCAAGGTGATCTCGTCCTCCGCTTCACCCGCCAGGTGAACGGAAACCAGCTTCGCAGATGCGTTCATCACCCCCAATTCTATTGCCCCTTTCCCACTTTGACCACTATTTCAACTGCGGAGATTAGGGTTAAACGTTCGGACATTGCTGCGGCTGGGTTTCACCACAGCCGCGCTCCGCCGGATGGGTTCCGCCCTGCCGTTGGAAGCTTTCAACCGCCCGGAAGAAATTTGTCCCGCACTCGCGAAAAACGGAGGCAAACAATTGTACTCGACACGCCAGCCAAGGCGTCTAAAGCGCCAAAAGAAAACTGCCGGGAGATGACGATGACGCGGGCTGGATTGCAGAGCGATTAAAGACGGGCACGCGGTCATATCTGGCTCATTTGTGTGCTGAGAGACACGCATAAAATGAAAAATAGCACAATAGCTTTGACTGATTCCTTTATGTCTTTCATGGTTCTGCCCGCACGAATGGCTCGCCTTAATGTTCAGCTAAAATGAAATGGACGGTTGGAGCAAAACTAACAATTATATGCAAACTATGAAACTCACCTTTCGATTTTACGTTCTTGTTTTTTGCCGCGCTATTTGCGCCGCGTCTCTGGTATCCGCCGCCGCCGCCGCCGACACCAAATCAGAAGCCGGGGATCAACACGCCGCCATCGGGGTCGTGGAATCCAAGGAAATCTATCACGCCGCCGCGCCCGCCGCCCAATGGTTTCCGCAGGCAGGCTTTGGGCTTTTTCTTCACTGGGGAATCGCCGCCGTTCACGACGGGGACATCGCGGTGGGAGACCTTTCCTGGGCCATGCAGCCAAAGGGATTGATGAACAAACGAATTGACGATCCCGCCGAACGCGAGCGCATCATCCGCGAAAGCGATTGGGATTTAAATGGAACCCCCCACCATCCGACGCCGAACGAGTATTGGGCGCTGGCCAAGGACTTCAATCCGCAGAATTACAACCCCGATAAATGGTGCGCGGCGGCCAAGGCGGCGGGGTTCACCTACGTCGTGTTGACCACGCGCCATCACGATGGTTTTGCGCTTTGGCCCAGCGCCTATGGCGACTTCAGCACGAAGGATTACATGAACGGACGCGATTTGGTTAAACCCTTTGTCGAGGCGTGCCGCAAATATGGATTGAAAGTGGGATTGTATTATTCGCCGCCGAATTGGCATTTCGACCGGGACTCCATGGATTTTCTTTATTGGAGGGCGCGGCAAAAAAATCCTGAATTTCCCAAGCTGGATACTGACCTCAAGCCGAGGACCAAGGAACTGACGCCGGCAGAGCGGCAAACGCATAACGCCGAAGTGGACGCGATGGTCAAGGGCCAGGTCGAAGAATTGCTCACCCGCTATGGCAAGATTGACTATCTCTGGTTCGATGGCGGGCCTTCGTCTGAAAACCGCCAGTGCATCACGCGCGAACGCATTCAAGAACTTCAGCCGGGCATTGTCATTGGCCCGCGCCTGCACGGACGTGGCGACCTCATAACGTTCGAAGGCAACACCGTGCCGGACGCCACCATGAAAAAGGCCGCTACGCTTGGCGGTTGGGCGGAATGGTGTCTGACCTGGACATCTTCGGGCTGGTCCTACCATAAAGGCCGGCCGCTCGCCGCCGACGGATGGGTGTTGAGCCGTCTGGCTTCCGCGCGTTCGCTGGGCATCAATATGCTTCTGGATCTCGGCCCAACCGAGCAGGGCGAGCTGGACGCCGAAGCTTGCTCCCATCTGGCCAATGTTGCGGCCTGGATGAAAGTCAACGGCGGCGCTGTGCATGAAGCCAAGCCGCTTCCCGCCGGCGAAAAGGCTTCTGTTCCCGCGACCGCTTGGGGACAGATGCGCTACCTGTTTGCCTGTCCGAAGTATGCGGTGAAGGATGGCGACCGCGTTGCCTTCGACAAGGTTTGGCTGCCGTCGCAGGATGAGACCATTTCGTTGACGGGTGTTGGCCCGGTGAAGTCGGTAATCCTGTTGGGCGACAGTAAGGAAGTGGCGCATGAATACACCGGCAAAGTCTTGACCATCCATCTTCCCGCCGCTCGCCGGACAAAGCTGCCTGATGTCGTTGCTGTCAAACTTGCGCCATGAATGGTTTGCGACGATGTCCTAGCTGCGGAACAGTGCCCTTATCAGTTTTATGAGAAAATATCTGCTGACTCTATGCTTGTTTGTGCCAACGGTTCTCTTGGCAGCGACATTGAAAATTGAAAACCAAGTGCTCTCGGTGAATTATGACGAGGCGACGCAGACATTTTCCACAAAGACGAACCTGGCGTGAACTCGTCAAATGGCTGAATAGTCGCCCAATATCACCTGAGCGTCCCGTGCTCCGTGAAGAACGCGCACGATTTCTATCGGTGTTTTTTCGCTGCGATAAACAACGAGATAATTTCGCACCCGCCAGAAACGCAACGGCTCGGCGGCCAGATCGCTCCGAAAATGTCCCATGCCGGGCATTATTGCCAATTGCCGAAAGGCGGTAAAAACCTCATCGCGAATGCGGTCAGCCACATCGGGGTTTTGAAGTTCAATGGCGCAGTAATCCCACATCTCGTCCAGGTCAATGGAGGCAATGGGCGAGATAACGTAACCGCTCATCTTTTTCCCTGGCGGAATGCGTTGCTCTTTTGTTTCATCCGGGCGTAAACCTCTTCACCGGGAATGCCTTCCCCCCGGTCCAGTTGATCCAAGCCAGTTTGAATTTTCCGTCTGACTTCCTCAAGATGCAACTCCCGCAGGCGATCCTGGTCGTCCAATAGCCGCAACCCTTCGCGAATGACCTCGCTGGCAGACTGGTAACGGCCACTGGCCACTTTGCTGGTGACCATTTTTTCCAATTCCGGGGTCAGGGATACATTCATAATGGCAGTACCGAATCCACATTGATAATCTGGCATGGATAACGAGGGATGTCCAACTTTGTTATTGGCCAGGCAATATCATTGCGCTAACAAAGCTGACGCAAACCGGCCAAAGATTTCGCCTAAATTAAGGCATCCCCGAATGCACCAACCACCAAACCTGCCAGCCACATCGCCACGCCAATACGCTCCGCCTGCGGTTAATTTCCTGTATTTACCGGCGTAGTTCCCGCTTCCAAGTTCTTGGTGGTATTAACTGATTGCAGCAACTTTTCCGTCGGTCGGGAGACAATGACGCTTTCAAATAGCGTCGAGTTCAGCACGGCATTGTTATGACCGGTCACGGCGAGGCCGGCCTGCAAGGTCTTGCCCATCGGCAGTGTCACGGAACCGGCGGCGACCCAGTTGGTGCCATCGGCCGAAATGTACCCGGAGAACAGATCTTTGTTCCGGATGAGTTTTAACCAGTGGGGCAGCTTCGCCAGCGGACCGTCCGTGCTGAGTGTGCCGTTGTCTGCCTGGGCCCGGGACTGAAACACCGATCCGCCCTGGCCGGTCAATGCCAGCAGCGTATAACGCGCCCCGGGCGAATTGTTTTCCCGGAACATGATGCCGGCCTTGCACCACGGATCGGTGTATGACATGGAGTCCACGCGCGCCACGATCACGCCGTCGCCCGCGAGCGGCTTGCTCGCGAAATGGAACGCATCCGCGTTTTCCCAAATATCGCTGCCCGAAGCCAGCAGATTGAACCGGCCGTTTAAATAACTGGCCTCGCCGGACACGCCCACGGCACCCACATCCGTGTCATTCCAGCCCCGGGGCAGGGTGGTGGCCACCGGATGCAGCGAGGCAATCCATTTGCCAATCACAGTCACCGCCTTGGCATCCACCACGTTTTTGCCGAGCGGCGGCATCTGGCCTTCGCCCACAATGCTGATGCGATGGAACAGAATGGACTTGTTGGTGTCCCCGGGAACAATCACTTTTGCGCCCGCAATGCCCAACTGATTCGCCACCGGGCCGTTGATGAGATTTTGCTTCTTGAGCGGCGTGTCGAAGCGTGCGTCAAAGAACGCCCCCGCGCCGCCCGGACGATGGCATTGCGAGCAGTTGGCATCCAAGTAGGAGCGCACCCGCAATTCCATGGCCACGGCGTTGTTGGTGATGCTGTACAGCCGCGGATAGCGGTAAATTTTCCGTTCGTCAAACGCCTTGTCGAACAGTCCAATGTGGCCGAGCGCCCGCAACTGATTATCCGTGACGCCCGCAGGATATTTGAAATCCCCGTTCAACTGGCGCGTGTTGATGCCCAGCACGCCGCCGGACGCCGTGGTGTGGCACGTGAGGCAATCCTGCCGGCCCGGATAAAACCAGTGCTGGAGGCGCGTGCCATTCGTGGTGGCAATGCTGATGTCCTCCGTGAAGCCCGTGGTTACCAGGTCGGCATCCGTGTGATCCTCGCGCCATTTGTAGGTGGCGCCGTACACCGCGCCATTGGTGTCCCGCACCATCAGGCGCGTTTCCAGCCGGCGCAGGATTTTCGGATTCGTGTCATCCACCGGGAGGTCGAAATGTTTGACGAACACCGAACCGGACGGGAAGGCCCATTCACCCGTCGGCGCAAAGCCGACCACCGTGCCGGCGGGTATGGTCAGCCACCGGGTTTTTACCGCGCCATCCGACCACAGCATGGAATTGACTCCGTAGGGAATCAAGGCGGGCCCAGGTTGCAGCGTGGTCATGTCGGCAAACACCCCGGTTTGCGAGAGCAGTTTGGGCAGTGTCCGCGCCGGCGGCGGCGGTCCGCCCCGCTTCAACTTGAAGATGCGCCCGCCAATGCTACTCATCTGGCAGAAATAAATTTCGCCCGCCGCATCCGTGCCGAAGGACGACAGCCCGGTGTAATCCGTACCCGCATTTGGTCCCGTGCCCTTGGGCATCACGCACAGCACGGTTTTCTTAAAGGGCGTGGCCGTTTCATCCAATGCCCAGATGATGCGCAGCACGTTGTCGCCGAAAATGTATTTGCCGCCGAGATCGTGCGCGAATTCGCCGCCGCGATAGACATATCCGCCAATCACCGCCCGCCCGTCGGTGTGCGGATAATCCAGCACCGGCCCGCGGCTGATGCCGATATACGGCGCTTCCATTTTGCCCAGATTGCCCTCGCACCGGTTCCATTGGAAATTCAGGCCGGACTCGCCCGGCTCAATCACATCAATTTCCTCGCGCGAACTCTCGCCCACATCTCCGATGAAAATGCGTCCGGTCGGCGGATCAATGGTCATGCGATGTGGACTTCGCAGCCCGAGGCAGAAAAATTCCTCCAGTACATTCGTCTGCCCCACGAACGGATTATCGTTCGGGATAAAAAAATTCGCGGTGAATCCGCCCGTCGGCTGACGCGGGGCCGGATGACTGATGCTCCCGCCCCGGCAATCCACATCAATCCGAAACACGCCCGAGTACAGGCTCTTGGTGATGATTTGGTCGTTGTCGCCCACCGAATTGTCGCCGTCCGTCCAGTAGAGAAACCCGTTTTGCGGATGGAAGAAAATGCCGCCGCCGTGATGCCAGACCGTTTGGTTGGTGAGATCCACAAAGGTCGTAACCGAAGCGGGCAGGGCGACCTCATTGGCGTCCAGCGTGTAGCGTTCCAAACGGTCGTGGTAGGTGTCCGGCAGATTGGGCACCGGCCGGGTGGTCGGACTGCCCGCCACGGTGCCCGGCTTCACCCAGGTATAATAGACGAACATCAGATGATTTGTCGCGAACCCGGGATGAAACGCCACCCCCAACAGTCCCGAATCATCCCAGCCCTGGCATTGGTTGCTGATGTCCAATACCAGTTTCTTTTCGGTCACGTCGGGGGAATTCTTAAACATCCACACCCGCCCCTCACGTTCCCACACGCAAAGTTCATCCGTACCTGGCACTGAAGTCAGCCCCACGCTGTTGGTAAAGAGCAGATTGGTAAACGCATTTACCGCCGACCAATTGCCGGAGATCGTTGGCGCGACCTCGGGCATGACCCCGTTCAGGAAGGCACCGGACGCCGGGCGATTGGTCAGCCCATAAGGCCGGGCATACATGGGGACAGTGAAGCCGACGAGCAACGCGATCAGGACCAGCGTCCGGCACGGCACGAGAAATGATAGAAAGACCTTTTTCACCCAGAAACGGGAACAATCTTCTCCTTATCGCGCCGGTCGTCAAACTGTTTCATGTGAATTTTTGATCATCGGGGTGCCTTTGGTTTTTAGCGTTGCCTTGATGAGGCACGATAAGGCTTGATTGCTGGTGTTTTTGCCTTGATTGGGCGGGTTGGGCAACCGCGAAATGCGCAAACCACGCGAACAAAGAACTCCGCCAAGGAATTTGACCGCGGATTGACGCAGATGAACACCGATAGGGAAGGACGGGAAGCTCCAAATTCCAACCCCATGCCTCCAACAGACGGGTGCGCGCTGAACTTTCGGCGTTTGCCTTGATGAGCCTTGATTATGCACGATTGCAGGGGTTTTTGCCTTGATTGGTGGTTTGATGATCCTTGATTGGCAGTCTGAGGTTGGTGGTCGTGCGGATGCAATGCGGCGATTCGGGCGCAGGGCAGGGGCGCGGGTGACATCGTTGGATTTGGGCAAAGAGGTAGCGCGGCTGAGCGATGGCTCTGCCCGTTCTCGCGTGGCTGGCAACCAGATTGCTGGCGGTATGGCAATGTCCAATGCCGAAGGTCAAACGCCAAATTCGGCCCGGTATTTGATGGTCTGGCTTTGGTAACCATGTATACTTATCCGGAAGAAATATAGCACAGGTTGGGAAAAGTCAAAGGGCGGTACTTGACGGGGTGTACATGCCTTAACGAGGGATCAAAGGACAAAAGTAACCGGCCAGGGACAGCGCGGTCTGCTGTTCGACCCGGCGCGGCACGATGGTCCGATTTTGCCCGGTTTATTGTCCATGGCTGCGGAGTTTTTCCCCGGAATCCCCGGTAACTGCCAAGGCCTGGTTCATTGGTGGTGGATGACCCCCGGCGTATTTTGCTTGCGCTCAGGGCCGTAGCGTAGCAGTTTTTGCCACATGAACCGCTCTGCAACGAGCTTTCGCGCCAGCCGGCCGACCAATAATCACTGGTTGGGATTAGCAGCCAAGGGTTAGGCGGCATGGCACTGTGAAAGCAAAGATCACAAAAATCCTTTTGCTTCTTCCGGTCTTCGTTTTAAGCGGATGCCTCTCGGCAAATCCCGAGAAAGCGCTGCGAATCATCGGGCAGTGGATTCCGCCCGGCACGCCCCAAGCGGAAGCCATCCTGATCATGAAGCAGCACGGCTATGATGGCGGGCAATGTGGCTCAGCCAGAAGGCAGCCAAAAGGTGAGACGATTTTTTGCTTTTGGCATGACACCAAAATCTTGAAAAATTCGCGCTATTTCTTCGTTCACTTTAAAAACGGAAAGGTCGCCGCCATCGAGGGTTGGAGAACGGATAACTATTTTTTCGATTTTTTGGGAAGCCCAATTCCGGCAGGAGGATGATATGTATTTGCTGCCTGGATTGTTGAAGCGAGTCGATATCTTGTCTGCCCGAAGTTTCGGGTCGAGTGTGAGGTTGCAGTACCCGCCACAAGTCGGCGGTGGCACGGCTTATTTTTGACATAGCTCTCTATGATTGAATCCAAATATGCAACTTTCGGTCCCCGGTTTTTAGCTGGGATCATTGACGGCATCATTTTTTCGCCGGTTCAATGGGTAATGACTTTTGCCTATGATCATTCAGCCCCGGTTTTGCTGAAAGTGGTGGTATACACTGTGAGCGATTGCTCGTTCCTGGCCTATTCGATTTGGATGCACGGCAGGTATGGGCAGACCCTTGGCAAGATGGCCTGCAAGGTCATCGTTTTGGATGTTTCTGAGCATCCTCTCAGCATGCGGCAGGCAGTTTTGCGGGATATCCTTTCCGTGGTTCTTTTGCCCATCGGATTGGTCATGGCCATCCCGCGCATCCTCCGCGGCGGTGACGTTAATGCACCCATAAACATGACCACCATTGATTGGATCATCGCCTATTCCATGTATGCGTGGTTTATCATTGAGATTGTTACGATGCTGACAAATAACAAGCGCCGCGCCCTGCATGATTTTATTGCCGGTTCAGTTGTTATTGATAAGGATGCGTGTCTGGAGCCACCGCCGGTTGGCGAGGTCAATTCGACTTCCCGGGCGGAGTCGTAGTTCCAATGTGGTTCAGTTTTCCCGGGAAGTTCGCACGCGATGCACATTATCAACGCCAATTTGCTTTACCAGGCGCAGGGAACTTTGAAGTTCATCCTCAACGATCATGGCATTTATTTCTTTCCGGCGACACAGCAGCATCGGGACTCCAAGACGCACGGAATGAGTTATGAGGATGATTATCGCGGCAATGCCGTGGCTGGGTTGGTGCTGCCGGATCGAGTTGAGATCCGGTTTCACCAAGCCTTCCCGGATGAGCGCATACGCGCCATTTGGCGCAGTGGTTTGGCCAGTCCTGAGCTTGCCAAGGCCACACTTGGATAGCTCTACCATCAGGGACGTGAGATTGGATGCCCCAACGACCTCAGGTGGACAGGATTTGAAAACACGGCTTTTACTGTGTGTGCTCTTGCTGCTCCCGCTGGTGGCGGTTGCCGACCCGGTGGCGATCAACGGCGAGTCGCTCATTGCCTACGGCATTGTCGCGTTTTGGGCTTTGGTCATTGAGTCGGCCATTGTGATCTTGATCCTGTTTCCCACGGGCATACTCATCGTTCCCTCGTTTATAACCCTGGCAGCCGCCAATATCGCGGTTTTTCTGTTCGGGTTTCTGCCGCTTGCCAGCCATGTTTCGGTCTGGATTCTGGAGCCTGGCGTCGTACTGGCGGATGCGCTGGCCATCAAGCTGGTGGTTTCCGCGCCGTTTCTCCAGGCGGGCGATTTCATCGGCGTCACCTGGCGGCGGGCCTTGGTGGCGTCGTTGCTCGGCAATGCCGTGTCGTTTTTCGTCGGCATCATTGGCAGTCACGCCCCTTGGATTGGGCATGACAATTGAATTACCGGGGTATCCAATCGAAGTGCATCAGGCCGGCCCCAATGTACTTCAACGGACAAACAAAGACGGTTACCCAACCATCAACGCCGTCAATGTCCGGATTGAAATTATCAATTATCCCGTTTGTCTGTCGCCCGGTAAAATGCCGTCATGAAAACCTTTCGTCCCTTTGCCAGATTGCTGGCCGCTTTAGTCCTGGTGCCACTATTTACTTCCTGCGCCACCGCCGGCTCCGCCGTCCCTGACCAGCGTTTGATCGGCCATTGGGAGGGGCAGGATCGTTTTGACGGGATGAGCCGGGATGAAATTGTGCAGCACCGCGCCAAGGTTCAGGATGTCGAAACGGAATTCTCCATCGCCGCCGATGGTCGCGTGACCGGCCATGTGGGGGGCGCGGAATTGAGCGGTTGTACCGTGGAATCCAATCGTGGCTGGCTGGGACGTTCGCTGCATCTCAAAACCGACTTCATCATTCGCGGCCGGCTTTACGGGGCGGTCGTCCCCGGCTCCGAAGCCGGCATTCATGAAATCAACGCCCCGTTCAATCTGGTGGGCACCCGGATGGACGGCACCTTGTTTGTGATCCGCGGGGCGTTTGAATATCCCTATCCCACGCTGCTGCTACGGCTGGATCCGAAGTCAGGTGGTTGAACCACGAATAAACGCCAATGAACACGAATCAAGGAAGTGGAAACAGGGCGTTGAAATCGACTAATGCGAGTTTCGCTGATGGGCATCCGCCTCTTGGACAGGCACGCTGGCCCGTGATTCACCTGTGCCGGCCCGACAGGCCGGTGAACGTATCGGACACGCTAACCCAGGCATCCGCTCACAGGCTCGCTCCTGCCCGGGCTTTAACCTGACAGGCATTCAGCCCTTGGTGGTGGTGAGGTTGGCTGCTGGTGTCGCTCACCCTTTCGCCGGCCAATAAGCCGTATAGAGCATCTTCAACGTAATCAAAATCACCACCGTCAAAAACACCGGGCGGATGAACTTGGTCCCTCGCGTCATCACCATGCCACTGCCGGCGCGCGCGCCGAGCCATTGACCGGCACCCATCGTCAGGCCGGCCACAAACAATATTTTTTGTGCAATCAGAAACACGATTAGCGACGCCAGGTTGCTGGCAAAATTCAGGGCCTTGGTATGGGCGGTGGCTTTCGTGAGGTTGAATCCCAGCCCGAGCATGAAGGCCAGCGTGAGGAACGTGCCGGTGCCCGGTCCGAGAAAGCCGTCGTACAATCCCAGCCCGAACGCGCACAAAAAATCAAACCGGAGCCGCGACATGCGCGGATGAATATCCTTCTCTCCAAGCTGCGGCTTAAACCACACATACAGCGCCACCAGCAGCAGGGCTACGGGCACAATGCGTTTGAGGAGCATGGGATCCAGTTGCTGTACCAGGAACGAACCCATTACCGACCCAATAAACGCCAGCAGACACGCGCGACGGCAATCCGCCAGCGAGAGCGCTCCCGCCCGCGCATAGTGGTATGTGGCGCTGCCGGATCCGAAGCTCGCCTGCAATTTGTTCGTGCCCAGTGCCAGCTTGGGGTCCGGGCACACCGCCAGCAGCACTGGCAGCGTGATCAACCCGCCGCCCCCGGCGATGGAGTCCACAAAGCCCG
Organism: uncultured Verrucomicrobia subdivision 3 bacterium; assembly: GCA_903872345.1. Taxonomy (GTDB): domain Bacteria; phylum Verrucomicrobiota; class Verrucomicrobiia; order Limisphaerales; family UBA11358; genus UBA11358. The sequence continues at coordinate 10,585 of CAIQKM010000105.1, forward strand.
CGCCAATTCCTGTGCCAAACAACAGCACCAGTTCCCACGATTCCGTCATCGGGAGATCCTAACAACCGCAGCGGCACGGGTAAATTCGCATGATGAATAAACGTTCACGACTCCCTCCGGTCAGAAAAAATCCTCTCCCGAAGGAGAGGATGTTGGGGCGGAGGGAGAATCCCTCGGGAAAAATGTCGGTTCGCAGTGAACCGGTTTCGGGTCAGGCTCGCCGCCGCATCCGCCAGTAGCCGCCCATGGCGGTGGCGGACATCAGGCCCAAGGCCAGACTGGAAGGTTCCGGCACCAAGCCAATGGCGTCGATACTGTTGATGGAAGTGCCCGCATAAACACCATCGATGATGTTGCCGTTGGCGTCAACGGTATAGGCCTGAACCAGACTGTTGGTGGTGCCGCCCACATCACTCCAGCCGCTGACCACGGGGATCGCCTCGTTGGTATTGTAGGCACCAGATTATACGGCACCGCCACCCCAAAGTTGTTGGTATAAAAACCGGTGGCGGGCGGACTCGAATTCGTGCCCGGAAAGCCAAAGGCGCCATACTTGTTGTTGTCCGGATCGAGCACATCCAGAGTATGGTTCGTTTGGTTGAAACCGACCACATCCAGCACGTGGAATTGCCACCACTGGTTCGTGCTGGCCGCCGAATTCGTAATGAAAATCAACGCATTTGAGCCGGCCAGCAAATCCGCCGTCACATTGTTGAAGGCGGCGTAGCCGCCCCCGGAATTGCCGGCGACCGTCACGCCCACACTCGCGTAGCCCTGGTTGTTGATATACGTTTGAAACTGGCCGCTGAAAATTCCCCCCACCGTTGAGGCCCCCGAGTTCGCGCCGGCGCTGGTGCCAATGTTCAAAAAGTTTGTGTCCATGCCCGCCACCCAGTCGGCGGCGTTGTTCTGATAAAGATTCGCCAGCCCCAGGGTGTTGGCGTCGTAATACATCGCATCTTCAAAGGCGAAATACATGCAGTAGCCGCCATTGACCAGGTTTTCCGGGAGCTGATGCTGATAGAAATCCGCCGCACCGCTTTGAATTCCGCTTTGGGTGCCGCTGTTATACCATGACGGCTGGGCGTGGATGGCGACGGTGCTCAGGCCGGCCAGAACGAGACTGGCAAACCAGTGGTGAAAGCTCCGGGGTGAAGTGACTTTTCCCTGATTCCCATTGAATTTAAAACATGATTTGGGCGCATTCATATTCTTCTATTTCAGGTTAGGGTTGACTGGAACGACTCGGGAACGACTTGAACGGCTGATACGAGAAACCATAACACAAGGCGGGGAAAAAGATAGTCGATAAGGCGAAAAAATGAAAGTATTCAAAAAAACTAATAAACAAATTCGGGTCGGAAAACGGATTCTAATAATAAGCTGCGCCACAGCATATTAATGCCGGCGATTGTCACTCGGTTAACGCTGGTTTTATTAAAAAAAGAGGTCCTGCGCGGATGATTTTCCAGTTGCCGCCGGTCCAATTCGGGGTTAGTGTCGCCAGCATAACATGCCCGCTGGCCCCGATTCCGAACCCGGCCGGAACGACCGGTGCCCGCCGGTTACAACCATGAGCCACCGACGTTTTAGCTTGCCCGCCGAATGACGACCCATAGCCCCAGGCCGAAACTGCCCGTTCACTTTCCGCTGGGGGTCGCTGCGGGGACACTGGTTTTTTACCTGCTGTTTGTGCGGCCGGGCGTGACGCTCGAAGGTCTCCCGCTGACCGCGCAATTCGCCGGTTGGAATGAGCAACCGCTCACGGGGCAGCCCCTGCTTTGGTTGCTCACCCTGCCATTGCACTTGCTGCCCGCCGCCTGGATGACGGGGGGATTGAGTTGCTTTTCCGCCCTCACTGCGGCGGTCCTGCTGGGCTGGCTGGCCCGCAGCGTCACTTTGCTGCCGTGGGATCGGGCGTGGGAGCCGCTTCCGGGGGCCAACCTGCCGGTCGCGTTGGCCGTGGCCGTGTGCGGGTTGGAACTTAATTTCTGGCAGCAGGCCACCGCCGCGAGCAGCGAGATACTGAATCTGCTGCCGCTGGTGGCGGCGCTTTGGCTGCTGTTGGAATACCGCGCCGAACATGGCTCGCGCCGGCTCACGACCGCCGTCTTTGTCTGGGGATTCGGCCTCGCCGGCAACGGTTTGATGCTGCTGACACTGCCCCTGTTTGTGGTCGGCGTTATCCGCTTGCAGGGGCTCGAGCATTTTCTGCTCAAATCCTGGCGCCGGCTGGCGGGGTGGGGTGGGGCCGGTATTTTCGCTTATCTACTGCTGACTATATTCAATGATCTCGCCGTCCATTCGCCGGGCAGCCTGCGACTGGATTTGCTCGCCGGGCCGCTTCAGGTCAAAGCCCTCGCGCTCCTGTTTTACCATCAGATCTGGCGGGCGGATGTCTGGCTCACATTGGTGGTCGCGGTTTATTTCTTGGGCCCGCCGCTGGGCTTTTTGGTGCGGCTGCGCAGTGCCGGGGCGGGCCGCCAATCCGGCGTGGAACGGTTTGAGACGTTAGTTTATCAAAGTTTGCGCGCGGTCCTGTTGCTGGCGTTGCTTTGGCTGGCCTTCGACCCGCTGGCCGGTCCCCGGCAGGTCTTGCAGCAACAATGTCACCAGGTGTTCCCGCTTCTCGCCTACGATTATCTCAACGCCTTGGGCGCCGGCTTTCTGGCGGGCAATCTCCTGCTTCTTTTGCAAGGCGCCAGCCGGCGGCAGCGTCAGGCGGGCGGGCTACCTTGGCGGGCTTGGTCAATTCCTTTGGCCACCGGTATCCTCGTATTGCTGACCATGGGACTGCTGGCGCGGAACGGCCCGGCTATCTGGCGGGCTCATCATCATCCCTTGCAGGATTTCGGTGAACTTGTCGCCGACTCCCTGCCGGCCGGACCCGGCATCCTGCTGGGCGATTCGCCGGAAAAACTCGCGGTTTTTCAGGCCGCTCTCGCGCACCGGCCGATCCGGTCGGAGTGGCTGACCGTGGATCTCCGGCGGTTGGCCGAACCTGCCTACCGCACCGCCCTGGAACGCCGTCAATCGGCCGGCTGGCTGACTGATGAAACCCGGCACGAGCTCGCCCCGCCCGAAGTCTTGCGCCTACTGGCGCAAATCATCCGCGCGCACCGCCTGTTTTGTCTCCAACCCGGCCACGGTTATCTGTTTGATCCGTTTTACCAAATACCCCTGGGCGCCGTTTATGAAATGAAACTGCGCGTCCCCGCCGCGCCCGTCGCCCCGCCGTTGGACGCCTCCGTCTTGGCGGCCGGCGAACAGTTATGGACTGCCGCGTGGCCGGACCGGCTGGCGGCTTTGGTGATTCCAACGAACCGGCCGGTTACTCGCTGGTCCAAAGCCACCCGGAAACTCAGTCTGGCTCCGGTTGCCTTGCTGCAAGATCAATGGCTGGCCGGCTGGTATTCCCAGGCGCTGGATGGCTGGGCCGTGGCGTTGCAACAGCAGGGGCATTGGACCGAGGCGCGGGTGCGCTTTGGCCAGGCCTTGCTGCTGGTGACCAATAATTTTTCCGCCGGGGTTGGGCTCGATTGTAATGGCGCCCATCAGGCCGGCCGGCCCATGCCAGTGGTGGAGCAGGTGGGCAGTCTCCGGCAGATGAATGGGGTTTGGGATCGCTACGGCCCGCTGGATGATCCCAGTTTTTGCTACCTCCTCGGTTATTTAGACCAGCAAAACGGCTGGTTCCTGCAGGCGGTGGACCAGTTTGAACGGGCCCATGCACTCGCCCCGCAAGTCCAGGCACCGTCATTGGCTCTGGCAAATCTATACACGCTGATCCACGTGCCGGATCGCGCCCGCGCACTGCTCGATCAGGTGCGGGCGGAAGTGAAAAATCTGCCCGCAAACACCGCGCTGGATACGGAGATCGCCATGCTCGAAGTAAATTATTGGGTGGCCCAAACCAATACCGTCGCCGCCCGGACCGCGCTGCGCGTCCTGCTGGCGCAACATCCCGGCGATGGACAAATCGCCAGCCAGGCCCGGAACGCTTTCTTTACCTTTGGTGATTTTACCAATGCCCTGCCGATTATCCGCGCCGAGTTGGCTGTTTCGCCGGACGACATCGCGGCTCTTTCCATGCAGGCGGCCATTCTTGTGCAATCCGGTCAGGCCGTCGCTGCGTTGCCAGTGCTGGATCACGTGCTCACCCTCACCAACCTGCCTGCCGCCCGGCTCAGCCGCGCCATTGCCCGGTACCAATGCCGGGATCTCGCGGCGGCGGAAGCCGACTACCTGGTGCTGGAGAAAACCGGCGAAGCCCTCAGCTCGGTCTATTTCGGCCTCGCCGCCATCGCCGAACAGCGTCATGACCGGAGTCGCACCGCTTGGTACTTGCGCGCCTGCCTTACCAACCTGCCGTCCGGAGCCCCCCTCTGGCAACAGGTCAGCAACCAATTGCACTCCATCGAAACCGCTCCCCAATAGATCCAGCTCTGCTGGCAGTCCTCGAGGTCGGAAATAAACGGCGTAAAATAACCGGATTGAGCATGTTCGGTGAACGTAAATTGGTTGTGCCGGGAAATGCTGTTCTGGAGACTGGGGGAAATGGATTCGTGGAAAACGAACCGGCTTGCCTGGATTTATTGGTTAAATGGTCGGGGCGGTGAGATTCGAACTCACGACCTCTTGTACCCGAAACAAGCGCGCTACCAGGCTACGCTACGCCCCGACACTAATGTTTACCGATGCTTTATCGTACCACAGCTCGTAGCAGTTTGACAATCTGATACTGCAATCTGATACTGATACTGTGAACGGTAAAGACGACACAGAAACGAAAGATTCCGTTTGGCAAAAAACGCCATACGCCAATCTCGTTCGCTACAAGCCGTCTGAGGTTTATTTTGCCCGATTGCGCGTTAAGGGCAAGCTCATTCGTCGCAGTCTCAAAACAAATTCCATCACGGTTGCCAAGCTACGTCTGGCGGACTTGGAAAAGAGCGAGCAGCAAAAAGCGCAAAGCACCCTTGCCGTTGCCAATGGGAAAATGACCTTTGCCGACGCTCTGGCGGTTTTCCAAGCACGGATAAAGGCCAATCCAGACCTTAAACCACGCACCAAGGAGTATTGTGCTTTTCGCATTTCCGCCCTTTTGAAGTCATGGCCAGGACTCGCAGAGAAAGATGTAGGCAGGATTACCAACGCGGAATGCCTTGATTGGAGCGTGAAGAACGCCAGTCGCAATAGTTCCTCCTCACACAACTACACCGTCAGCATCCTCAGGCGTGTCTTTGATATCGCAAACGAAACCGGGGCGCGTTATGATAATCCCGCCATGTCCGCCAAGCGGGTCAAGCAGCGTACCAAAAAACAGATCGTATTGCCTGAGTATGGGCAGTTTCAACAACTAGTGGCCGAGGTGAGGGCGTCGGGAAGCGGGTATGCCCCCGCCTCAGCGGAATTGGTGCAGTTTCTTGCTTTTGGTGGGTTCCGTATCAGTGAGGCAAAGTATATCACATGGGGAGATTGTGACTTTAAGCGAGAGGAGATTACCGTCAGGGGCCATCCAGAAACGGGATTGAAAGCGCGAATTGTTGGTGAAAGCCGCATTGTGCCGATGATCCCTGACATGAAAAATCTCCTTGAGCGTATGAGGGCGGAGCGTCCAAACGAAAGCCCCGAAACTTCCGTCATGCGCGTTTGGGAATGCCAAAAGTCAATTGACCGGGCTTCAAAGGTATTGGGAATCAAGCGCATTACCCACCACGATCTGCGGCATTTGTTTGCTACCCGTGCCATTGAGTCTGAGGTGGACATCCAAACCGTTTCAAGGTGGCTTGGACACAAAGATGGCGGTTCACTCGCAATGAAGACCTATGGGCATTTGCGAAACGGGCACAGCAAGGAAATGGCAAAGCGAGTTCGCTTTTTAGACGATCAGCCGGAGGACGGCGAAAACGGAGAGCAAGCCGGTCCAGTCAGCTAGAGGCTATGCCGCGCAATGCCCGCATAGATTTGCGGCCAAAGAGTCGTTAAATCTTGACACCACAATGCGTTGCCTTTCAAGAATTGCATTGAAAGCGCACGGCAGCCTCAAGCGCACGGCAGCCTCAAGCGCACGGCAGACAAATTTGACGAACTGCGGATTTTTAAATCGTTTGTCTTTCTCCCAAATAGCCTGTGGCAACGGTTTTGAGAAAAACCACTGCACGTCTAAGATCAGCTCCTTGCGCTTGATAAATCCGCCGGTACTTGCCACACGCCAGGAAGTTAGATAATGCGTGATGGCTTCGTTGATAAAAACCTCTTCCTCGGCTTCAATTGGCTTTTCCAGAACCTTAGGGTCGTCACTCAAAACTCGGCTTAATTTTGGGTTTTGTGAAATCTTGTCCCAAAGCTTTGAATGATGCTCCGATTGCGTGAAGATGTTTTTTGTTTCGTTGGAAATGGCGTCGCGGCGTGAGGCGGCTGCATTTGATTGCAGGCTGACGATCACGCCAACCGAGGTGATAATGAGGCCGACTACCTGTATGGCATTGTAGTTGGCATTGACCCAGGAAGAAAACTCACCCATGCCCGTTTTTAAAACGAGCATGGCGGCGCAGGCAAGCCCGCTTTAAGCAGCGGGGATTTCTGCCCGAATCCCGATCATGACATGGCGGGGGATTTTGACAGCCCGCTCCCGTGGGCCAATACCGGGACCGGGCGGCATGGCAGGAATGGCAGCCTCGGTAATGTCGAGGCCAACCGCTGCAAAATCACCGTCGGTCATTTCCAAAATTTGCGGGCAATGGTAGCCGCCTTCACACCGGCTCTGCCCATTCTGTCCTAAACGCCGTATAAACATAAAACGCCTTTCTCTGTTAAAAATATCCGCAATTTCATTTTAACGCCGTACGGCCAAAACCAACAAATCAGTTGGCGTAAAAGCAGCAAAAACGCTGCCGCCGAATACGGTTAAACATTAACGGATAATATATGTGGTGTCAATAAATTCTGAAACGTGTTCCCTACTACTTGGTGAACGATGGTCAAATTCTCCGGTGTATAGGCAAAAACATTCAAAGGGCACGGCTGCAAGCCGGGCTGACTCAAGAATGTTTGGCGGAATTGATTGGCGTTCACTGGAAGACCCTCAGCGGGATCGAACGCGGCATGTTCCCGTTTGCTGTCACCAGCTTTACCCGGATTGCACAACATCTGGGCGTCAATACCGAGAGCTTGTTGCAGGGAGTCGAGTCGCCCGATCCAAAGCGTTCGGCGGCCATTCGCAAAGCAATGGCCCGCAAACGCAAGCCAAGGAAATTGAAATAACCGCCGGAATAGCGAGGGCAGGGGAGGCTACTTCTCCCCGCGAGTCGGATAGAGAGCATTCCGCTTTCCACTTTGAAAAGCTGGGCCAATCTGCTTGAGCGGCATCTGCCGTGGAAACAGGTCGCGGAGATCAATCCGCAACACTTTTGCCACAAAGAACAATTCGCAGTCGGAAACCCGCCGCAACCCTAGTTCCAATTTGGCCAAAGAGTGCCGGCTGATGGACCAGCCCTGCAATTGCAGTTTGCTGGCCATCATCTCCTGCGACCAACCCTGATTGCCGCGCCACTTGCGAACCTGCAAGCCAACCAGATTTAATCCGGCCTTCTTTTTCCGGGGCTTCTTTCTCTTCATCAACTGCCAGTTTTACGACTTTTAAGGCCGTCAACTGTTTCCCAAGTGAGCACAATGATGAAACGACTTGCTATTTTTCAGAAAGTCGCTAAACCATTTAGGCGAAACTCGGTAAAGCAATGCTAATTGTCCAAGACTGGATTATGAAAATATCAGAAGGAGAAATTAAATTTTCCCGTGTTCTAAAATATACCTTTGTTCGCGCATTCATCATCGCGGTGCTTTTGCTTTTCGTGGGCAATATCCCCGCCCAAAACCTGATGCCAACAAGCCCCAACGTCCAGCTTGGCACGTGGAGCTTTAACGACACAAGCTGGTATTCTGATCTTGGCTACGCTCCCATCAGTTTTACCAACCTTGCCAATCCGCCAAGTTTTGAGGGTAATGCGCTCCAGGTGGACGCCACGAATGCGGCCGCCTGGCTGGGTTACAATATCGTGGAAAGCAACGGAACAACGAATCTGACGCTCGATCGGGGGACGATTGAACTCTGGTTTTTGCCCGACTGGAACAGCGGCGCGGGGCCGGGCGATTGGGGACGGTTGATTGAGGTTGGAACCTACACCACAAACACCTCGGTTGGGTGGTGGTCGCTGTATTTTTCACCTGACGGCAGCAGCCTGAACTTTTCCAGCCAGACAAACGGCGCAGGCTCAAATTATCTGAGCTTCCCGATTTCGTGGGATACGAATACCTGGCATTTTGTCGCGCTGACCTATTCGCGTTTTCGGTCTGCACTCTACATTGATGGACAACTGGCGACGAACGGGCCGGGTGTGCTTTATCTGCCGGGGGCCGGGGCGTTGACCAATGGCTTTTATGTCGGAAGCGACAATACCGGCACTGCTCAATCTCGCGGATTGATTGACGACCTGGCAACGTACAATTACACGCTTAGTCCCGATGAAATTACCAATGACTACGCGGCTGGTTTGCAACTCATCAGTCCTTCGAGCGGCGGTTTTCAAATGGCTTCGAGCAGCAGCGGTTTATTCCCGGGAGGCGGTGGTACCAACAGCAGCGGTGGCGGCACTCCATCCATCGAAACCTATAATGTCAACTACGGCACAAATCTCTGGATTGCCCGGTTTGGGATTGCGACCAATTTTACGGTGGGCATCCTGTCCAACTCTCAGCCTGACGTGCAGTATGAGATTTTGACAACGACCAACCTGCTCAGCCAATGGACATCGGCAGGTTTCTTTTCCGGCTCCGAAATAACCAACTGGACGCCATTGTTTGGAATTCCTGTCAGGCTGACGAATAATCTGTTTTTACAGGTGCGCTCATGGGCCAATAGCACCGGGACGGGAATCCCTGACTGGTGGTGGCTGAAATATTTCGGGCAAACCACCAATGTCAACGCCTACGCCGCTGACCCGGCGGGAGACGGCTACACCGATTTGCAGAAATTCCAGATGGGCCTTAGCCCAACCCAATATTACACCACCAACGCTGTTTCGGGGTTTGTCGGATGTCTGGATGCCAGCGGGACGAATGTCTTTCTGTATTGGAATGATTTGTCAGGCCCAGTCTCCGGCTACGTCATTCAGCGGGGTGTTTATAATTCCACCAACTCCAGTTATGCTTATTCGCAAATTGCCACCGCCAGTTCAAATGCGATCTCATTCAAAGATTCCGGGGTATTTACCAACTTCAATTCGCAGTATTTTAGCTACCAAATCACTGCCGAATATCCGGCTGGCAGCCTGTCAGCCACGAACACCTGGAATACCGACTGGTTTACTCCTTTGGATTCTGGTTCGGGCACTGTTGGTCCGCCCAACGGTCCGCCGGTTCCCGGCAATCCTTATGCCTGCCTTGACGCAACCGGAACGAATGTCATTGTCTCTTGGACGCCGAGCGTGGGAGCGGCCACCAACTATGTCATTGAGCGCCTAGCTTGGGATTCAACCAATTATACCTATACCCCCATTCAAATCGGTCAGGCTAGTACCAACAACACGTCGTTTTCAATCGCCGGAGAGGGTACTAATGCCGATGTCTGGAACAATGAATACGGTGTGGCGGCTGAATATCCCGGTGGCGGCTTGTCCACTATAATGGCTGCATACCTTTCTGTCGGCTTCGCAAATGGGGTGGCCGCGCCGGGGACGCTCTATGGCTATACGGACACCACCGGCACCAACCTTCTCCTGACATGGAGTCCGGTATCCGGGGCGGTAGCAAATTACATCATACTCGGCGGCACATACAATAATAACACATACCTTTATCAATTTGATCGCTTGGGGATGGTCGGTTCCAACACCACGTCCTTTGAGGTGATTGGTGCATTGGACGACAGCGGGTATGATATTTATGATCGTTATGCCGTGATTGCATTATTGGCCAACGGTAATCAGTCACAAGCCGCCGTGTGGTCTGCCGGCAGCAACCCGCCCGGACCCGAGGCGCTGTACGCATATTTGGACGACACTGGCACTAATGTGCAACTGGCATGGAGCGCGGCTACCGGAGCTATTACCGGATACCTTATCCAGCGTAGCGATGATTACGGGTATTCCTGGAGTTTCTACGAGGTCACCAATGTGACCAGCGCGACGAATTTGTATGATGATATTGACGCCGTTGACAATGGCAGTTTTAGCCTGGGCGTCACTGCATATGAAGTGCAGGCAACCTACCCCAACGGAGTGCTGTCATCGCCCGTTATCGCCATGGTTACCAACACACCGCCGGTGCCCGGCAGTTTTTCAGCAAATCTGGATGGCACCGGCACCAACGTGGTGCTGACGTGGAGTCCGGCGGCCGGAGCAGTTGCCAGCTACACCATTGAGCGCGGCACGTTAAACCCAGCAACGGGTGTTTACAGCTATTCCACGCTTGGTACGGTGGGTGCCAACACCACCACCTTTACGGATGCCGGGGCAATTGGCAATAGTCATAACCAACTTAGCTATTTGATAAAAACGACGCTTGCGGATGGCAGCGTGTCCCAACTGCTTTCTTCGCCGCTTTCGGGTTCATCACCCGCAGCCACAGTGAATCTTAGAGTGCGTCTGAAAAATCATGAATGCTGAGGGATCAAGCCAGACGGCGGAGTTGGATTCGGATCATGGCGATATAGATCCAAGCCTCGGCACTGGACTCGGTGGTTTCGTAATCCCGCACCAGTCGCCGCTGGCGC
>CAIQKM010000106.1 GCA_903872345.1 uncultured Verrucomicrobia subdivision 3 bacterium
CGTTTGCGTTCCTGTTCGGCGGCGAGGATGGCGTTTTTCTCGGCAATGAGGTCGCTGCGGCGATCTTGGATGAGGGCTTGGTGGACGCGGAGAACGGCGTCGAGCTGTGATTGGATATGTTTGGGCACCTCGGTGTCGAGGGGCATTTTGGCGAGGAGCACGCCGTACCGGGCGTGGATGGCGGTGGTGAGGGGATTGAGGAGGGAGCCGCCGGCGGCGGCGGTGAGATGGGGGGCTTCGGTGGCGAAGTCTTGGGAGGATTCGCGCATTTCCTGGCGGGTGAGCCATTCGCGGTAGCCGCCGAGGTTCCAGTCGGAGAGGTTTTGCGGCGAGATAAGATTACCGCCGTAATGTTCTTCGACGAGGGCGATGACTTCGGGGAGTTTATTGAGCCAGGGCAGGATGAGGTGGGCGGGTTCGCCGTTGCGGAGGCGCTGGTTGAGTTCTTCGCGGATTGTTTCGGGCAGACGGGTGATTTTGCTGGTGCGGTTCATAGGTTAAGCGAGGGTGGAGGGTTGATGATGGCGGATGGAATTATTCGCGGGGCGATTTGGGTTTATTCAGTGGTTATGGGGCAAAGGACGGCAAGGACAGCAGGGACGGAAGGGGCAGATGGGGAAACATCCAACAACCAACATCGAACGCCCAACATCCAATGACGGAGGAGGAGGCGCGCGGATATGAGGGAGTTTGGTGACCAATAGAGAGCAAGCGCCGCCGGGCTGGAAGCGCCGGCTCTACGGCAGGCAGGATGCCCGCCGCTACGGGGGGCGGGCACGCGGCGACGATGGGTTGGGATTGGTGCATGTGTTTTTAGGTGATTATGGCAGGTTGGCGGAAAAAATAATACGCGCTCACAGCGCACTCGGGTGGGAGGGCCGTGGTTATTAGGGAAAAGTGAGGTCGAAAATTGAAAATTGGCAGAAATTAGGAAGACTGATTTGAGGAAACCCGCATAAACATTGGGTGGAAACGAGGTCGGGTGAAAAAGGCGTGGGAAATTTTCCCAAATCCGGGGAAAGGACAATGTTTTAACGATAAAGACGCATTACCAGCGTGACGCTGGACTCAATTATTTTAACCACGAATCAACACGAATAGTCACGAATGGGGAAGGAGGTTAACGCGGTGGCGCTGAGGAGGCGGAGGAACGCAAAGAGTCGCACTCCGTCATTTGGGGGCGGGAAGTAACAGGTAACATTTGAGCCCGCTGCATCGGCCTGCTACGCTAACGCTCATTAAGGTGTGGAATTTCCGTTTGCAGCATGAGTGAAGCGCAGAAAAAGTCCGCGTGGCTGTGGGTGCCGACCCTGTATTTTTCGCAGGGTATCCCGTATGTCATCGTCATGACCATGTCCGTGGTGATGTACAAGCGGCTGGGCATTTCCAACACGGACATTGCGCTGTACACGAGCTGGCTGTATTTGCCGTGGGTGATCAAGCCGCTATGGAGTCCGCTGGTGGACATCACGCGCACGAAGCGGTTCTGGGTGGTGCTGATGCAATTTCTGGTTTCGTTCGGGCTGGCGCTGGTGGCGTTTTCGGTGCCGGGGTCTAATTTCTTCAAATGGTCGCTGTTCCTGTTCTGGATCATGGCGTTCGCCTCGGCCACGCATGACATCGCGGCGGACGGCTTTTACATGCTGAGCATGTCCAAGCATGAGCAGGCCTGGTGGGTGGGGTTGCGCAGCACGTTTTACCGCACGGCGATGATTGTGGGGAGCGGCCTGCTAGTGGTACTGGCGGGAGTCTTGGAAAGTAAGAATGGATTACCGCCGGTGCAAATTATCGTGAGCGCGGCGGCCCATGCGCCGGCCGCGAAACCATTTGATCCGAATAGCATCACCCTGCCCGCCCAGACCGGCGAATTGCGGGTGATTGCCCAACCGGCCACGCTGGAGTTGGCGCGCACGGAACTCAGCGCGGAGGAGGCCAAGGCCATCATTCAGCAGGCGAAGAGTTGGAATGTGGCACATGGATTTGTGGCCAGCGAGGCACCGGCGGCTCCGGCCAGCCCGGCGACAGCGGCGGCCCCGCCGGAAACATGGTGGAGCGGTGCGGTTGCCACGCCGTTACGCCATTTTCTGACCGCTCATTTTCCCAAGCCGCCGAAAACCACGGCGGCGGCCACGGCAGGCAATGTGGGAGTAATTGCGTTTTCGCTGTCACAAGCGCCGCCGGTCGGACGCGAGATTGCTGTCAATCTGGGTCGCCAGCCGCATAGCATCGAATATCTGGGGTTTGGCAAAGGCGACCGGGGTTTCCGGCTGATGGAGGGCGACCGGCTGGTGTTTAACGCAACAAACTGGAACCGGCCGGCATTGGCGGTGATCCAGCTTGATCCCAAGCTCAAACAGGATGCAGCGGTGATCTTCCAGACGAGCTCCGGCAATATCCCGCTGGCGTGGTCCATTACCCTGTTTGCGGTGGCGGCGCTGTTTCTGGGGTTCAGTTGCTGGCATGCGGTCATGCTGCCGCGTCCGCCAAACGACGGCCCGGTGGTGACGAACAAGAGTCTGTTCGGAGAGTTTTTCGTTACGCTCGGCTCCTTTTTCCGCAAGCCGGGCATTGGCATGGCGATGGCGTTTATTCTGCTGTACCGGTTTGATGAAGCCCAGCTCTCCAAGGTCATCTCGCCGTTCCTACTGGATGGCCGCGAGTCGGGGGGCTTGGGGTTGGGCACGAGCCAGGTGGGATTGATTTACGGCACGTTTGGCATTCTGGCGCTGACGGGCGGCGGGTTGCTGGGCGGTTTTCTGGCGGCGCGATATGGTCTGAAAAAGATGCTGCCGATCATGGTGGCGACGATGTATCTGCCGAAGCTGGCGTTTGTGTTCTTGTCGTTCACGCAGCCGGAGAACTTTCTCATCACCTGCGCGACGATTGCGGTGGAACAGTTCGGTTACGGCTTCGGCTTCACCGCCTTCATGCTCTACCTGCTCTATTTCGCGGATGGTCCGCACAAGACGGCGCATTATGCGATCTGCACGGGGTTCATGGCGCTGGGCATGATGATCCCGGGCATGTGGAGCGGCTGGGTGGCGGACCTGATCGGCTACAAACATTTCTTCGTGTGGGTCATCTTCTCGGCCATCCCGGGTTTTATCCTGGCGCTCCAGTTGAAGATTGATCCGCAATTTGGACGCAAGGCGCCGGCACCGTTATCCTGATGCCTCTCAATATAACCAACATGACCGAGCGACAATTTTCCACCAAAGCCCATTCCGGTTATTATCGTCCGGATGTGGATGGATTGCGGGCGCTGGCCATTCTGCCGGTGGTCCTTTTCCATACGCAAATTGCCTGTCCGGGCGGGTATGTGGGGGTGGACATTTTCTTCGTCATTTCCGGGTTTCTGATTTGCACGCTCATTGGCCGGGAACTGGGTGAAGGCACCTTCTCCCTGCTTAATTTCTGGGAACGCCGCGTTCGCCGCATCCTGCCGGCGCTGGCGGTGGTGGTGCTGGCCACCCTGGTTGCCGGTTGGCTGCTTTATTTGCCCGAGGATTTCGCCATGGTGGGACGGTCGGTCATGGCGCAGGCGGCGCTAATGTCGAATTTCTTCTTTTGCCAACAGTCGGGATACTTTATGCCCGGCTCGGAAACCCAGCCGCTGCTGCATACCTGGTCGCTGGCGGTGGAAGAACAGTTTTATCTGGGATTTCCATTGCTGCTGATTTTATTCGCCCGGTGCCGTTGGCTGCCGGTTTCGCCGGCGGTTCTGGGCTTGGCTCTCGGATCGCTCGGTTTAAGCGTCCTTTGGAGTCATGCGCATGAACGTTTGAATTTTTACCTGCTGCCCACCCGGGCTTGGGAACTGCTCCTCGGAGCGGGACTGGCGTTGTTGCGCGGAAAGCTTGGCGCCGGCGGGGCGGTGCGGGAAGTTGCGGCCGGGCTGGGACTGGGGCTGATTGGCTATGCGCTCTTTTTTTATAATGCCACCACCCGGTTTCCGGGTTTGACCGCCATCCCGCCCTGTCTGGGGGCGGCGCTGATTATTTTTTCCAGCGAAGAAAAACCGTCCTGGCTGGGCCGCCTGCTCGCGTTAAAACCGGTGGTCTTCACCGGCTTGATTTCCTATTCGCTATACCTCTGGCACTGGCCGGTGCTGGTCTTTGCCAGGTATTTGTCCAAAGACGCGCCGGGCGCGGGTCTCAAAGCCATCCTGTTGTCAACCAGCGTGGCGCTGGCCATCCTTTCCTGGAAATACATTGAGATCCCGTTTCGCCAGCGCCGGGTTTTTGCCGGGCGGATGCAAATTCTGGGTTTCGGCGCGGGATCCACGGTCGCATTGTTGGCCTTGGGCTTGGCGGTGGTTCACGGCCACGGGTTTCCCGCACGGTTCCCGGCACAGGTCCTACGCTGGACAGATCTCCCAAGCCATGTGGCGTTCCGCAATGAAATCACGCCGGAACAGGCCGGGGCCGGACAGTTTGTGGAACTGGGTTCAGCCGCCCCGAATCAGCCGATCGCCATGCTGGTTTGGGGGGACAGCCACGGCATGGCGGCAACGCCGGTGATTGATGAACTCTGCCGCCGCCACCATTGTCGGGGAATTCAGGCAACCCATTCTGCCACGCCCCCAATTTTACATTACGTCGCCTCCGGGGTCCACAGTCTCAAAGGCGAATCGCCCGCCTTCGCCAGTTCGGTGCTGGGTTTCATCGCCCGAAACCACGTCAAGAATGTTGTCTTGGCGGCCTATTGGAGTTTTTATCCGGCCACGGAATCCTTGAAATCGAATCTGGTGGCAACGGTTCGCGCCCTGCAGGAAACCGGGACTCGGGTGTATGTCTTGAAAGATGTTCCCACACCTGGTTTTGATGTCTCCCGCTTTGCCGCCCTGACCACCCTCCATCAGGGCAATCTTGCGGAATTGGGAGTGCCGGCGGAGCAATATCAGATGGCTGGCCAAGATTTGAACCCGACGTTTTCGGAGCTTGCCCGCATGGGTGCCACCCTGCTGGATCCGGCCGGTTGTTTACCCCGGCACGATGGCCGTTATGACGTAATTCAGGGCGGGCAGTTGCTTTACTGGGACAGCCATCACCTGACGGTGGAGGGTTCCCGGCTGCTGACCCCGCTTTTCGAACCGATTTTTCAGCGACCGTGACAACGATCACTTCGCCGCAGATCTCATGATTGGGCGGCCCAGTTGGGGACCTTTGCATCCGCTTGGAAATCGGGCGGACTCCGGATCGGGGTTTTGGAACTCACCGGGCCGAAAAAGAAACCGGCAATTCCTTTTTGCGTCCGGGGGATGAGACGGTAAAATGGATTCATGTCGCACGCCGAATTTGTCCATTTGCATTTGCACACCGAGTTTTCCCTGCTCGATGGCGCATGCCGTCTGGACAAACTGGCCGAGCGGGCGCACGAGCTGAAATTTTCGTCGCTGGCGATCACGGATCACGGGGCGATGTACGGGGCGATTGATTTCTACCGGGCCGTCCGCGAAAAGGGCATCAAACCGATCATCGGCTGCGAGATGTACGTGGCGCCGGGGTCGCGCCTGGAACGCAAGGCGGCCAACGGGGAAAAATATCACCACCTGGGCTTGCTGGCCAAGGACGAGACGGGCTACAAAAACCTGATCAAGCTGACCACGGAGGCGCACCTGGATGGCTATTATTACAAGCCGCGCATTGACAAGGAAATCCTGACGAAATACAGCGCAGGGCTGATCGGTTTGTCCGGGTGTCTGGCGAGCGAGATTCCGGATCTGATCATGAAGGATCAGATCGACAAGGCGCGGGACGCCGTGGACTGGTTCAAGCAGACGCTGGGGGCGGAGAATTTTTTCCTGGAATTACAGAACCACGGCATCCCGGAGCAGGCGAAGGTGAACAAGCTGCTGATTCCGTGGGCGAAGGAGTTCGGCCTGAAGCTGGTGGCGACGAACGATGTGCATTACATCGACAAGAGCCATTCGCACGCGCACGACTGTCTGGTGTGCATCGGCACGCAGTCCATGTTGAGCGATCCGAAGCGGATGAGCGCGGGCTATGTGCCGGAGCAGTTTTATCTGCGCAGCGAGGCGGAGATGCGGGCGCGGTTCGCCGAAGTGCCGGAGGCCATCAAGAACACGCTGGAGGTGGCGGAGAAATGCAATCTGGAGATCAAGTTTGGGCAGTTGCATTACCCGGTGTTCAATCCACCGGAACATTTCACGCGGGAAGGTTATTTGCGGCAGCAACTGGCGGAGGGATTATTTCGGCGCTACACCATTCACGCGAAGGCGGTGGGCGAGGAATACATTGTTGAGAGCATAGATGAACCCGGTCGGCTGCCGACCTATGTGCGGCCGGCGGGCGAGGCCGCGGGCACCAAGCCGGACCTGAATGATCCGGCGGTGGCGGCGGGCATCAAGGCGGTGATTGACCGGTTGCAACTGGAATTGAAGGTGATCGAGAAGACGGGCTTTATCTCGTACTTCCTGATTGTGGCGGACTTCATCCGGTACGGGCGCGAACACGGCATTTCGTGCGTGGCGCGCGGTAGCGCGGCCGGTTCGATTGTCACCTACCTGCTGGATATTGCGAACGTGGACCCGGTGCGCTACGGGCTGCTGTTCGAGCGGTTTTTGAATCCGGAACGCGTGAATCCGCCGGATATCGATATCGATTTCGCGGACGACCGCCGGGCGGACGTCATTGAATATGTGCGCGAAAAGTACGGGCGCGATGCGGTGGCGCAGATCATCACGTTCGGCACGATGGGCGCGAAATCGGTGGTGCGCGACGTGGGCCGGGTGATGGGGTTGAACTACGCGGATTGCGACCGGCTGGCGAAAATGATTCCGACGGATCTCAAGATGGATCTGGCGAAGGCGTTGAAGCAGTCGCCCGAATTCAAGGAGGCATACGAGAACGAGGAAGTGACGCGGGAGCTGGTGGACACGGCGTTTGTGCTGGAGGATTTGACGCGCAATGCGAGCGTCCACGCGGCGGGCGTGGTGATCGGGCCGGAGCCGCTGGTAAATCTGCTGCCGCTGAAGCAGGACGAAAGCGGCACGCTGGTGACGCAGTATGCGATGAACCCGGTGGGCGACCTGGGTTTGTTGAAGATGGATTTTCTGGGGCTAAAGACGCTGACGGTGATCCGCAATACCTGTGAGATGGTGAAGCGCACGCAAGGCGTGGACATCCCGATCGACAACCTGCCGCTGGACGACAAAAAAACGTATGACCTGCTGAACCGGGCGGAGACGCTGGGGGTTTTCCAGTTGGAATCGGGCGGGATGCGGGATCTGTGCAAAAAATTCAAGATCACCTCGGTGGAGCACATCACGGCGCTCGTGGCGCTGTACCGGCCCGGGCCGATGGACCTGATCCCGGACTTCATCAAGCGCCGGCATGGCGAGGTGAAGATTGAGTACGAGCATCCGCTGCTGGAATCCATTTCCAAGGAGACGTACGGGATTCTGATTTACCAGGAACAGGTGATGCAGGCCGCGCAGATTCTGGGCGGCTACACGCTGGGCGGCGCCGATTTGTTGCGCCGCGCGATGGGCAAGAAGAAGCTCGAGGAAATGGCGAAGCACCGCGACATTTTCGTGAAGGGGTGTTTCGAGAAGAACCAGATTCCCAAGTCGAAAGCGAACCAGATTTTCGATTTGCTGGAAAAGTTCGCCGGTTACGGTTTTAACAAGTCGCACGCGGCGGCGTATGCCATCGTGGCCTACCAGACGGCGTATCTGAAGGCCAATTATCCGGTGGAGTTCTACTGCGCCATGATGACGAACGACATGGCGGCGACGGAGAAACTGAGCGAATACATTGCGGAAGCGCGGGAAACGGGCATTGAAGTGTTGGGGCCGGATGTGAACGAGAGCAGCGTGTATTTTGCGCCGGCGCGCGAGGGCAAGGCGATCCGGTTCGGGCTGGCGGCGATCAAGGGCGTGGGCGAAGTGGCGGTGGAAACCTTGCTGAAGGCGCGCACGGAGGGCGGAAAATTTCCGTCGCTGGCGGAGATGTGCGAACGCGTGGACGGGCGCACGGTGAACCGCCGGATTTTGGAAGCATTCATCAAAACGGGCGCTTGCGATTGTTTTAAAATGACGCGGGCGACGCTGTCGGCGCAGATTGAGCGCACGCTGGCGAGGGCGGCAAGCATCATCAGCGACCGGCAGAAGGGGCAGAGTTCGCTGTTCGGCGCGAT
The DNA here is from genome assembly GCA_903872345.1 of uncultured Verrucomicrobia subdivision 3 bacterium. Classification (GTDB taxonomy): domain Bacteria; phylum Verrucomicrobiota; class Verrucomicrobiia; order Limisphaerales; family UBA11358; genus UBA11358. Next base: position 8,161 of record CAIQKM010000106.1, read on the forward strand.
GGAGGAAAAGTCGCCGGCGATGCCCGAGAGCATCAGTAATCTGCCGGAGTGGCCGCAGCATGAACTGCTGGCGCACGAGAAAGAATTGCTGGGATTTTATGTAACGGGCCATCCGCTCACCCCGCTGGCACCGCTGCTGCAAAAGTATTCACTGGCGAGCACGTTGAAACTGGCCGGCCTGCCGAACCGCAGTCTGACTCGTATTGGCGGCATGATTGGAGCGGTCACGCACGGCACGTCCAAGAAATCCGGCAAACCGTATGCGATGGTGACGCTGGAAGATTTGGAAGGCTCGGTGCAGTTGCTGGTGATGAACGATTACGAAAAGTTCCGTCCCATGCTGGAAGTGAACAAAGCGATCCTGGTGATTGGCGAAGTGAGTACGGGTGAGGATCGGCCGAAAATTTTTCCGCAGGAAATCATGCCGCTGGGGGATGCGGCCAAGAAATACACCAAGCAGGTACACTTGCGGCTGTACACCGCGCATTTGCAACCGGAAGACATGACGCGGGTGCAGGAACTGGTGGCGGCGAATCCGGGGAAGTGCCCGCTATTCCTGTGTCTCATCCGGCCGGACGGGACGAACATTTTTATCAGCGCGCACGACCGCTACGGCGTGACGCCGTCGCTGGAATTGGAGCATGAAATGAACCGGCAGTTCGGCGAGAAGACATACTACGCCAAAGTGGATGTCAGCCTGCCGGAAAAGGCGCGGCGGAGCTGGGAAAAGAAGCCGGAGGGCAAAGACAGTGGCGGGGAGTAAGTAAACAGAGAGTGTCACCTGAGCTTGGAACGCGTGTTTTCAATGATTGCCGAATGGTTTGATTTGCGATATTGAATCACATGAATGAACCGGTGATTCAGCCTTCAGCCTTTTTCCCACAGGGAAAGAGGTGGCCAGCTTAAAATATGGAAATATCATGCTAAAATCATTAAACATTGAAAATCTGACGGTTTTTCCCAAGGCTGATTTTACCTTCGGCAAAGACCTGAACATTATCATTGGCGAAAACGGTTCGGGCAAATCGCATCTCCTTAAGGCCGCCTATGCGGCGATTGCCGTAAGCGCGCAACGCGCTGCAACCGCGCCAACAGACATGCCAACCAAGACGTTCATGGAAACGGCCTTGGCGGACAAGTTGCGCGCCGTGTTTCGCCCCGATGGCATCGGTCGCCTGGCGCGGCGGCGTATTGGCGGAGGTCACAACACCTGCAAACTCGAATACGCTTTTGACAATAAGCGGCTTGACCTGTCGCTCCAATTTTCGACCGTGGCCACTTCAAACGTGAAAATGACGAAGACACCCGGCGAATGGGCAGACAAGCTGCCCGTCTTTCTTCCCACCCGCGAGTTGCTGACAATCTATCCCGGCTTTGTCTCGCTTTATGAAACAAGCCATACCGAGTTTGAAGAGACGTGGCGCGACACTTGCATTCTGCTGGGCAAACTTTTGGCCAGAGGACCGAGGGAAAGGAATATTAAACAATTGCTGGTTCCGCTTGAGGAAGCGATGGGGGGCACGGTGGAACTGACCAAGGGTGGCCGTTTTTACCTTAATCTGGAATCGAGCAGCAGCAGCATGGAGATGCATCTGGTTGCCGAAGGCCTGCGGAAACTCGCCACGGTCGCACGGCTCATTGCCACCGGCTCATTGCTCGACAAAGGGTATCTCTTCTGGGATGAACCCGAGGCGAATCTGAATCCGAAGGTGGTCAAAACAATTGCCAGAACCATTCTGCAAATCGCGCAAAGCGGCATTCAGGTTTTTATCGCCACGCACAGCCTTTTTCTGTTGCGAGAGCTGCACATACTCCAGCAACAAGATTTTAAACCGCTTGACTCCCGCTGCTTCGGACTCCATATCGGTTCGGATGGGGCCGTATGTGTGCAGCAAGGCAAATCCATGGATGATGTCGGGGATATCAGCGCCCTTGACGAGGAACTTGCCCAATCAGGCCGCTACTTGGAAACCGAGGAAAAAAGCCTGGCTGGCAATGTGTCATTGTCAAATTAACCAAGCAGCCTGTATGCAAAGATTGACAGAAGGAAACCTGGCCTGTGATTTTTCCGATGCATGGCAGGTTACAAAATACGACGATTGGGGGTTTTACCGCAACCAGTTCAACGGATGCTGCACTGGAAACAAAGCCATGGATTTTCTTGGCTTTGACCCACAAAGCCGGACGCTTTGGATGGTGGAGTTAAAAGACTTTCGGCAGCACCAGCGTGAAAAGGATAAAATTCCACTTTGGGACGAAGTTGCGATTAAGGCTCGGGATACCCTTGCCGGTCTTTTCACAGCCAAAGTTGAAACGGGGCATCACGACCATGCTTTTGCACAGCAATCATTGACTGCCGCCAGATTGCGCGTGGTTCTCCATTTGGAGCAGCCAGCCACTCATTCAAGACTTTTCCCACGGGCTTATGATCCGGCAGACGTTCAACAAAAAATCAAGCAACTGGTAAAACCAATTGATGCCCACCCGCGTGTTGTGGAGTTGGGCAGCATGCACCACGTTCCTTGGACAGCAGTATCCATCCCTTGATCTAATGAGCCTAACCCCACCCGCGCACATTAATCCGAGGGTGGCAGATGCACCCTGCCGGTTCATGAAACTTGAGATCGCCCCGGCGGCGGCAACGGAAACAAAACCATGCGACTTGTCTTTTATCAGCCCGGCTTTTCAGTTTAAATCAAAGCGCTGATTTATGGACGAGAAACTCTACGCCAAATGCGCCTGCCAGCACTGCGGCACGCATATCGAGTTTCCATTGGAAGCGGCGGGGCGGACGCTGCCGTGTCCGCATTGCCAGCAGCCCACGGAACTGAGCCTGCAGGCGCCGCCGGCGGCGCAGTACCGTCCCACGGCGGCGCAGGTGGTCAGTGCGTTTCGGGGTTCGATTGTGCGGCCACACGTTCCGCTTGGGTATCATGCCGGTCTATTGCTGGTGACGGCGATGATGATTTTGTTGCCGCTGATTTACGTGTTGGCGGTTTTGGCGCTGGTGGGGGGCATTGATTATTATGCGGTGCATTACCGGTTTCTGGTGGAGTCCGTGCATGGCGAACCCCGCTGGTATCTGCTGAAGCTGCTGGCGTATGCGGGGCCATTGTTCATCGGCGGGGTGCTGGTGCTGTTCATGGTCAAACCACTCTTTGCGCGCCGGACCAGCCAGCCGGAACCGATGACCTTAGATCCGGCCACGGAACCGGCCCTGTTCGCCTTTGTGGCGAAAATTTGTGACACGGTTGGCGCCCCGATGCCCGGGCAGATTCAGCTGGATTGCCACCTGAATGCTTCGGCCAGTTTGAAAGAGGGGGCCGGAAATTTTTTCGGCAAGCATACGGTCCTGACCATTGGACTGCCGTTGGTGGCGGGGGTGAACATGCAGGAATTCGCCGGCATCATTGCGCATGAATTCGGGCATCTGACCCAGGGATTCGGCATGCGGTTGAGCTATGTCATCCGCTCGATCAATGAATGGTTCGCGCGGGTGGCTTATGAACGGGATACGTGGGATGTGTGGCTGGACGCGTGGGCGGAGGAAGTGGATGATTGGCGCACCATGTTGGTAACCTATGTGACCCGGCTGGCCATCTGGCTCTCCCGGGCGCTGTTGAAACTCCTGATGCATGCGGGTCATGGGGTGAGCTGTTTTCTCATGCGCCAGATGGAATACAATGCCGATGATTATATGATCAAAGTGGCGGGCACGAAAACCTTTGAACACACGACGACCCGGCTGGTATTACTGGGCGAGGCCTCCCAGCAAAGCTACAAGGCCATGCGCGAGGCCTGGGATAATTCCCGGCATTTGCCGGATAATTTTCCGGCCTTTCTGGCCCGGGTGGAGCGGGAGCTGACGCCGGAACAACGCCGCAAGGTGGCGGAACGGATGGCGCTTTCGCAGACGAGCATTTTTGATACGCATCCCCCGGTGAGCGACCGGATGGCACGGGCGCGACAGGCAGATGAGCCGGGCATATTTCAGCTGGAACAACCGGCGACGCTGTTGTTCACGGACTTTGACGCCGTCGCCAAGACCCTGACGTTGCGGCATTATAAAGCTGAACTGGGGCTGACGTGCGATACCGCTTCGTTGCAACCGGCCGACACCATGAATACCACCCTTGCCAAGGGATGAACTGGCAGCAGATCATTTGAAAACATGAAAACACGACGCGACTTCTTTAAATCGGCCGCCGCCCTGGGGGTGCTAGGCGCCGCCGGACTGCCCCTGCGCACGGCCGCGCAGACAGCCTCCCCGACAACGCCTGCCGGAGATGACCGGGCCTACTGGGTTTCGGTGCTGGAAAAAATCTCCCGCCCGGTGCTATCAAATCTGTCCCGGCGCGAGCTCAAAAAGAACATGCCGGTGGAAGCCCTGCCCGGAACCAAAGCCGATCGTGCAAAGTGCACGCATCTGGAAGCGTTCGGCCGGCTGCTGTGCGGCATCGCTCCCTGGCTGGCGCTGGAAAATCTGACGGGCGACGAATTGAAGTTGCAACAGGAGTTGCTGCCGCTGGCCCGACAGGCGCTGGATGCGGCCACCGACCCAACTTCGCCTGACTTTCTGAATTTTAGCAAGGGCACTCAGCCGCTGGTGGACACGGCCTTTCTGGCGCAGGGTCTGCTGCGCGCGCCCCAAGCGCTTTGGGAGCCACTGGAACCACGGGTTAAAAAGCAGGTGATCGCGGCGCTGGTATCATCGCGTCAGATTCCGACGCCCCGGGGCAACAACTGGGTGATGTTTGCGGCCACGGTGGAAGCCTGGCTGCTGGCCGCGGGCGAGCCCACGCTGGAAGACCGGCTGGAGAACTGCGTGCGCGCCATGCTGGGCTGGTATTGCGGCGATGGCGCTTACGGTGATGGCGACTATTTCCATTTTGATTATTACAACAGCTTTGTCATTCAGCCACTGTTGGTCGAGGTGTTGGGTGTGCTCACCAAACAGGATGCCGGATTCGCGCCAGCCCACCAGACGGTTTTGCAGCGGGCGAAACGGTTTGCGGCGGTGCAGGAACGGTTGATTGCGCCGGATGGAACCTTCCCTTCATTGGGGCGCTCAACAACCTACCGCTTTGGCGCGTTCCAAACACTGGGGCTGATGGCGCTCCGCCACGAACTGCCGGCGCATATCAAGCCGGGTCAGGTGCGCGCCGGTTTGACGGCGGTGATCCGGAAAATGGCGGAAGCATCGGGAACATTTGATGATCAAGGCTGGTTGCAAATCGGATTTTACGGGCATCAACCGGCGCTGGGGGAATCCTACATTTCCACCGGCAGCCTGTATTTATGCAGTGCCGGCTTGTTACCTTTGGGACTGCCGGCGGAGGATGTATTCTGGAGCGCACCGGCGGAACGATGGACCTCGCAGAAACTCTGGGCGGGAGAAAACCTGCCCGCCGACCACGCGATGCAGGACACGAAAAAGCTGGTGATTCCCACGTTATTGCGGAAAAACCCGTGATTTTTTACGTGACGCTGGCGGGCAATCCAGCCAATCTGCCTGTCGATTGTCTGAAACCACTCATTTGACCATGAAATATCTATCTGCACTGATTCTGGCCGGCTGCACCGCCGCCGGCTTTACCGCCAGCGCGGCTCCGATTGACTGGAGCAAGCTTCCGCCGGCCGCCACCAACACGGATGTCACTTTCACGAAAGACATCCTGCCGCTGTTCAAGGCCTCCTGCGTGCGCTGCCACGGCGAAAAAAAGCCGCGCGCACAACTGCGCCTGGACACCTTGGAAGGCGTGTTGCAAGGAACGGATGACGGCCCGGTTGTGAAAGCAGGCGACAGCGCCCATAGCCAGCTGGTAAAAGCGATTTCGCAGTTGGATCCCAAGTCCGCGATGCCGCCCAAACGCAAGCCCCGTCCCGGCGGCCCGGGAGGCCCCGGTGGTCCTGGTGGTCCGCCCCCGCAAGCCGAAGGCCAACCGGCAACCGGCGGTCCGATTGGTGGTCCGCCCGGAGGTGAAGGTCAGGGCGGACAACGCCCCCGCAATTTCGGGCCGCCCGCCAAGCCGCTGACGGCCGAAGAGGTGGGGCTGGTGCGCGCATGGATTGATCAGGGCGCGAAGTAAATCAGCATTGTTTTTGTAAAGCCAATCGCCGCGTTGAAGACACTTCAACGCGGCGACATTGTTTTTGAGGCAGCGGGGCGCTTGCTGGATGACATTCATTTGCCTGACCGGCTCACAACCACTGGCCGATACGCTGTGACCACCCTATTCATGGCCACGCTGTTTGAGATTGCTGTCACCAAGGGCTCGGGAATATTATGCCCTCCAATGGGGCTTGGATGACGTCCCGATTTTTGCCAATGAATACCCCTTTGGACGCCCGGCTACGCCCTCAGGAAAGCGGCAGCAAAAGCAACGGCCAACCAGATACCCAACTCCCATGATTTTTGGACACCTTTCGTCGCCAGACTCCTACCATCACCTGCTCACGCATCCCGTCTGGAAACACTGCTTTGACTGGTTGAAAACGGTGGATGCCAACACCCCGGCTGGCATCCAGAAATTGCTGGGTGATGATTTGGTGGTCAATGTTCACGGGTATGACACGCTGCCAGAGGCAGAGTGTCGATTTGAGAACCACCGGCACGTACTGGATCTCCAATATTGCATTGGAAGGGGAGAATTGATTGCCTGGCAGCTGGCCTACCGGCTATTGCCGGCCGGGCCGTATGAACCTAATCTCCGCAGTTGAAATAGTGGTCAAAGTGGGAAAGGGGCAATAGAATTGGGGGTGATGAACGCATCTGCGAAGCTGGTTTCCGTTCACCTGGCGGGTGAAGCGGAGGACGAGATCACCTTGGACACGCTCCC
>CAIQKM010000107.1 GCA_903872345.1 uncultured Verrucomicrobia subdivision 3 bacterium
AGTCCGAAGGTCATCCTTGGGGATGAGTGCGAAAAGCCGCTCCCCCTCGCAAGAGACCCACTGACTGGAAAGCCGGATGCGGGAGATCCGCCCGTCCGGTTTGGAGGGAGGGGTGGCGCACTGCGCCATCCCTACCCCTATTGCAGCGCATTGTCGGCACGCTGCCATTGCATGGCTCGGAAAAAATCATCGGAACCGCACCGCATGATAAAAAATTAAACACAACTAGCGGCTGGGTGACGGAATCCCCCCACCGCCGCCCTACCAGCGCGCGCCGCGGATGGCCATCACGATGGCGGACACGAAGATGACGCCGTCCAGAATCACCGCCGGCCAGAGTTTTGCCTCGGCCGCGCCGGCCGTGACGATGATCATGACGGCGATCCAGATGCCCAAGGGGTGGTAATCCGGCACGTTTTTACGGCTGAGCTGCTTGTTGATCAGCAGCGGCGTGATAAAGGCGAGAATGAGGGTGGTCACGCAACCCCAGGATAGAAAATTGACGAACGTCGCCCCGTACCAGGTGAACGGAACTTTCGTGGGGATCCAGTTCCAGTAGTGGCGCGCATGGTTGGCAAAGGGGTCCAGGGCCAGATCGGTGAGGATGGTCAGGGCGGCGGTGAGGCCGATCAGCCAGAAGCCGTAGCTGTTGGTTTTGCGCCACGGACGGAGCACCAGCCGGATGACGCCGCGGGCGGAGAAGATGACGGTCACCCAGACGAGCGGCGCGACGGGGGGCATCAGATCCATTATTTTGGGTTCCAAGTTTACGTTAAAATGGAACGGTCCAAACGGCACGCCGGTCTGCGCCCCGATCAGGAGCACGGCCGCCCCGAATATCAGCGTAATGAAAACGGAGGCGGTGACGTTGGCCAGCGGCAACTGCCGGGAAAGGCCGAGGGACAGGCAGGCGCAACTGACCAGCAGAAACAGAATGTCCGGCCAGTGGTCATAATCGGCCGTGGCCGGGGAAATATAGGGCCAGGTCACGCACAGTACGGCAACGATGGCGGACAGAACCAGGAAAAGGGTATGCAGGTTTGTCAGGAATGTTTCACGCGCTTCCAATCCCAGGTTGCGCGCCAGGGCAGCTTGCGGTTCTTCCGGCCGATTCATGCGGTCAGCCTAACCGAAACGGAACCGGTTTTGCAGCCAAAATTAATGACTTTTATTTGCACCAGCCGGTATAGATAAAATAGCCGTAGGCAGCCGTCAGGGCGAGCCCGGCGAGCCGGGGCAACGATCCCAAGACGGCCACGGAGAGCAGGTGGAATCCGATCACGCCAAGGAGCAATTGCAGGGCGGGAACCGTGGTGGCGGAAAAGACAAGGGGATGATACAGCGCATAGATGCCCAGGCAGAGGGGGATGGACACATGGGCGTCGCCCACCTGGGAGGCATAGACGACCTCGGGTTGCCGACGCCAGCCGTAATAGAAAGCCAATACGGCGTTGGGCAGCACCATCAGCCAGCCGCTCAACCAGCCCAGATGCGCGGCGCTGACGAAGCCGGCGGGCCGGAGTTCCACCCAGTTCACCAGCCAGCCGGTGCTGACATAAATGCCATAGGCGCCCGCCCCGATGGCGAGGAGGTCCAGCGGCAGGAGCCAGTGCAGCAATTTGCCGTGTTCGGCGTGGGTTTTCAGGGCTTCAAAGACATGAAAGCTTTGCCAGAACAGAAACAGGCCCACGAGGATGAGTCCATCCCGGAAATCCAGCCGGCCCTTGAGGCCCATAACCCAGATGACCGCCGTGAAAAAGAGGGCGGCGGTGAGGGTGAACAGTACGTCCAATCGGTCGTTGCCATTGCCGGCGCCGGGTTCTTTGCCCTTGGCGGCCGGTTTGCGCAGGTTGATGCCCCAGATCAGGGCGGGCACGCCCAGGACGAACGTGAAGTTGGTGAGGTTGTTGACATAGGAGTTGACCATGACGTCGGCACCGCTGCCGCCGGTCTGACCCAGAATGAAGGCGAAGATGATATTCCCCAGCCCGGAGCAATACGGCAGGATCAGCGCCCCCAGCAGGGTGCCGTGAAAGCCGGCGGCGCTCAGTGCCTCGAGCCGCCAAAGCATCAGGAATGACGCGGCCAAAAACAGCGCCAGGAACAGCCATGGCGCCCAGACGCCGCCGGCTTCGACCCAATGGAGGAACGGATTCAACACGCGCGGGAGTTTAGCGTAAACTCCGGCCTCCGACAACCCGCTGATTCCGAGGGCTGAAAGTCTTTGGGCGGAGCGCGGCTGTCCCGGCCGCAGCGCGGGGACCGGGCCATGCGGCGCGGTGTGGCGCGCACCGTATTGGCGGAATGGCGAGGGCGTGCGAGGTTCAACCCAGCTTGGGCTGGCGGCACGCTGCGGCTGAGACAGCCGCGCTCGTGCGCCTGAGAAGGCGAGGGGATAGAACGGTGGGAGTCCGTTTCTGTGCGGTGAAGAGCCGTGCGGTATCGAACCGTAACTGCGTCGCAGTAATGCGGGGTGGAGA
>CAIQKM010000108.1 GCA_903872345.1 uncultured Verrucomicrobia subdivision 3 bacterium
ATTTACACGTTAGTTGTATTTCGTCGCTGCGCGCACGTCTCCGCTCCACTCCGTTGCGCTCCGCGTGACGAACACCTCACTCAAAGAATCTTACTCGAAAACCTCACTTCCAGTTGACAACCCTCATAGGAGCTCCGGCGTCAGCTACGTGCAGAATTACCGGTTGAGCTGGCTGAATTCAAGCGGAGCCACCATCAGCGCCATCGGCTACACCAGTTTCAGCGGCGGCAACGGCGCCTGGGCGCAGGTCGTCGTCACCAACCTCGTCGCCCCCGCCGGCACCGCCAAGGCGCTCATCGAAATCTATGGCACCACCGGTGCCGTGCAAAGTGGCTATGGCGAAGTCTTGCTGGACGACCTCGCGCTCGGCCTGAACACCCCCGGCACCACCAACCTCCTGGCCGTCACCGCGCACCCGGCCAATCAAATCACCTGGCGCTCGATCAGCACGGAAACCTATCAAGTCCAAGCCAGCACCAACGTCACCCCGGGCGCAACGTGGACCAACCTCGGCAGCGCCATCCCCGGCGACGGCAGTGTCAAAACCGTGATCGATCCGGCGGTGTCATCGGCCAAGTTTTACCGCCTCACGCAGCAGCCTTGAGCCAGCCGGGGTGCCGGGTATTTACGCAAAGGCGCAGTCGCAAAGGGGAAATATACTTCTACCAGTTGCATTTTGAAATCGCCTTGGAGCAATGACCAAAGTGATATAGCGGCCTTATTTCATAACCCACACGGAACTCGCGTTTCTTCTCCCTCTCCTCGCCCAACGAGGAGAGGGCCGGGGTGAGGAGCCGAGACTCAAAACCGGCCCGGCCCCATCCTCCATCCTCGCCCTCATGTTGCCCCGTAGGAGACGAGGTCACGAGACTCCATCTCATCCGCGAATCCCAACGGGATTCCGGCCCGAAGCCCATCGTGGCCCCATCCGTCCCCTCCTTTATGTGTTCTCTGTTCTTTGCTGTTAATACCCATTGCCGTTTGAAACTGCACTACGATCCCCGTACATCAGGGTTGCCCCCGCGAGGCGCGAGCGGAGCGCGGCGTTCACGCCGCTTCAGCGTCCATAATGAAGGCGGGCTGGCTCGTGCTGGCGCTTGACCGTTTGGGTCATTGCAGCGGGCTGAAGCCCGCGCTCCTTCCGAGCCCGCCGCTGCCATTCCAAACTGGAAGTGGTTTTATGTGTTCTCTGTGATCTTTGCGGTTAAATGACGGACTACCTCATCTCCAACCGGCTCCGCAACCGCAACCCCATTGAATTCCTCGGCATCTGGGAGCGGCTCAACAACCCCGGTTTTAATCCCATCGAATTCGATGGGATTAAAAAACAGGCGGGGCTGAATAGCTTCAAGCCAGTCTCGTCTATGCCAACGAAGCCGACCTGCTAGAGCAATGACAGAAATGATGTAGCGGCAGGCAGCGAGGATTTTTGGGGTTGGGCGAGGCTTTGGCGAAGGCGCAGGTTAAATAGAACCTTAAATAGAACCTGTAACTGAGCCGAAACGAAGCCCAACCCCAAAAAGACCGCTGTCGGCACGACTTGCAGCCTGCCGCTACAGCATTGCTGGAATTGCTCTAAACGTGGCCCTCTTTGGCCAGACCGCCAGGCAGTGGCGCGACGCCCACCCCGACGCCGAGGGCAACCTCCGCGACCACGCCCCGCTGGAGCAGCTCGTCGTCCTGACCAATCTCGAAAGCCTCAACTCCGTGCTGGTCCGTCAAGGACTGTCCCAGCCGGAACGCCTGCTCAAGCTCAATGAAATCGCCATCACCCAGATGCGCTCGCTGCTGGCCGACCACAATATCAAACGGCTGAAGTGATGGCCGCCCAATCGTCAATTCGCTCCGCCCCCCCCAAGGACTGAAAGTCCGTCATGTTATAGCCCAGGGTGAAACGCGCAGCGCAAGCCCTGGGACAATTGTCATAACGCGTCGTTATTTGGCCGGCTTCAACCAAGTATCGAGAGACACAACTTGACCCCTATGCTCAACTGGCATCCCATGCACGAAATGTCCTCCGACCAAGAGATGGCACGCAGCGAGTCCTTGCAGTCTGTGGTTACAAGTTTGGAGATTCGCACATCAACATCGAACTTGACCATGCACTGCGTGAATCCCGAGACCTGACAATGGTCGTATTTTGGTCGGACGACACCTTGGATCTAACATTAAAGAATTGGCACGACGATGCTGCTGTTCGTGACCAAGTCTTGATCTACGGCAAACGCGGCTTTTGGCACGGCGACACCGTTGATTTAGCTACAGCCGATTTACCATGGTGGAAATTTGAAAACATTACGCGGTTACTCGGAGGTGAAAGATGAGCACAGATCTACGCAATCCGAACGATACAATTGACAATCTCGCCATCGGCAAGATTATTGAAGTTGATGGTTCACACATTGTTGCCGAACTTGAGCCAAATCTGTCTGAGCTTTCGCGCGTTTATGCAGGTGAGACGTATCCAATTGGCCAGTTCGGCTCGATTGTCAAAATCCACTTCGGCCGGCGTCTCATCTTTGCTTTTGTCGGCCGCCTGCGCATGAAGGCGGAGTATGAAGCGGAACGTGGAATCACGCCGCAGGCTTCTGGCGACGAGCGCATCGTAGAAGCGGATCTCTTCGGCGAAGGAGAATGGGTTCTGGATTCTGCGGCTACCCCGCCCAAGTGGTCGTTGAAGTTTGAGCGCGGTGTTGCCACATATCCTCTCCCGCAGCAAACCGTTTACCTCACGCCCAAAGCCGAACTCCGCCATATCTACGGCCAGGGAAAGGGAAAGACGGTTCGCCTTGGGGAACATGTCGGTTCGGGCGGAACACCCTGTTACGCTGAAATGAATGAGTTGCTTGGCAAGCACACGGCAATTCTTGGTTCAACTGGCGCAGGAAAATCAGGGGCAGTCGCAGCGATACTCCACAGCGTTCTTGAACGTGGGGCAACCGCTCCCCACCCAAAATGGCAGCCAACAATTATTATTCTCGACCCTCACAACGAATATGGAAGCGCTTTCCAGAATCACAAACGCCTCTCAACTGATGAAGGCACGTTGTCTCTGCCTTACTGGATGCTTAATTTGGACGAAACGATTGCCTTGTTTATCGGCAAAACTGAATACGCCGCGACGTCGCAATCCAATATCGTAAAAAACGCTTTACTCGCCGCGCGCCGAGCAGGCGCTCAGAAGATTCAAGGACTAGACATCGCGAAATTGACGGTTGACGCACCTGTGCCCTACCTGCTTGGCGACCCTACTGGTTTAGATGAATTCGGAAAAGTGAATGGTGCAAATTACGATGTCGGTTTTGTTGGCGCGGTGAATGCTCAACGCCCAAACAACAGCAACAAAAAGGATCACGAAGATTACAACAAGGTCTTGAGAAAGTTGGATTCATTACTCAAAGATGGCCGCGTTCAATTCATGATGAAGCCATGGGACGGATTGGCCGACCCTCTTCCAGACGTTCTCGGACAATTGCTGGGCGGCGCGCAACCGTTACGCATCGTCGATTTGTCGGGTGTGCCAAACGAAGTCGCTGGGACTGCAAGCGCGGCGATTGCACGAACACTTTTTCTGCTAAAGGTATGGCAAACCCCAGCGGAACGAGAGGCCAGTCCCGTCCTGTTGGTGTGTGAGGAAGCTCATCGCTATGTGCCCAATGTCGGCGCAGCGCAATACGAAGCAGCTCAAGAAGCAGTGCGTCGGATAGCAAAGGAGGGCCGTAAATACGGGCTTGGGCTGCTCCTTGTCTCGCAACGGCCAAGTGAGGTTGAAGCGACCGTTCTCTCGCAGTGCAACAGTTGGGTGGTGCTTCGCATCACGAACGATGCTGACCGAGAACACGTTCGTTCCATCCTTCCGGACTCGATGGCTGGGTTGACTAAGATGCTGTCGGGATTGCGGCGACAGGAAGCGATTTTTGTTGGGCAGGCGGCTATGTTGCCATCGCGCATCATTGTGAGGACGCTTGCACAAGAACAACTTCCGAGGTCGCACGACATTGACTTCGACAGCGGATGGCAAAATGACGCGATGACCACGGAGCAGCTAAAAACAGTCGCCGGTCGTTGGCGTTACCAGCAACGATGAACGAAGCATCATAAAGGGGTGTCCATAATCCGGACTGATTTTGCCCCCCCGTCTTTAGAATCAAGGCAAAGCCACCGGGATGGGGTAAATATCACCTGTGCGATTGCATTTCACGCGCTTCCGGGAGGAAGCGTGATCAATACAAAACGGGGACGAGCCGTCCCCGCCCCGGCGCGGGGTGGGGACGGCCCCGTAACCACTTCCCATTCCCGCCCCCGCCTCCGCGCGGCGGCATTGGATGTTGGCGGATTGGCGTCCGAACTAGCCCGCTTGACGGCGGCGGCTCTGTGCGGAAGATTCCCAAAAGGTGTCAGTCAATGTTTTTGACAACTCCCCTTGCCACCCGTTTGGCCGGGACACGGTTTCATGGGTTTTGCGGCGCGGCGGTAAATCGCTGTTGCCAGATTTGAATGAGCGGCTGCCAGTCGGCGCGGTCGGCGGCTTCCAGCGCCTGAAAGTAGGTTTGCCGGTCGGCTTCGGATTCCGGGGCCAGCGTGACGCGGGGCAAATCCAGCCGACGGAGCAGTTCCAGCAGGAACAGGCGGATGGTGCGGCCGTTGAAATCCTGAAACGGATGGATGCTCAGGAACCGGCCTTCGGCAAAGGCCAGCAATTCCAAGGTGAAATCTCCGGGCGCGGCGGCGGCCGCCGGCCAGCGCGCCAGCAGATCCGCCCCGTAATTCCGCATGAGGACGGGGACCTGATGCGGTTGCGGCGGTGTGAGATTGCCCACCCGCACTTCGATGCTCCGCCACCGCCCAGCCCAATCAGGCACGAGGTCGTGGCAAATCCGGCGGTGAAATTCAGCGGGGAGTCGTTCGTCAGCCGGCCACGAATCAAATTCCGACTGGTAAAGGGAGGCTTCCACGCGCAAGACGCGCTCGGCCAGCAGCGGGGCTAATTCGGAATAGGCAAGGACGCCGCGAGCGGTTTCGATGAAACGGGTGGCGCGATCTGGTCGAGTATTTCTTGCAGGCGGTGCAACTCCACCGGTTCCTGCTCGAAGGCCATGCTCTGGGCCACATCCTGGGGAATGGCCTGCCAGCGCCGGCGGAGTTTGTCCGCCGCCGGGAGTTGGCGCCATGCTTGGATGGTCTCGATCCAGTTCATCAGCCATAAGTTACCTCATGCAAACGGATTTTCAAGCCAGGAGAGCGGCATTCGGCGAATTGGGCGGCATCGGGCCAAGGCACAACCGCCAGCGGCTGCCATTGGACAGAGGATTCTGGCAGCGGTTTCCCGTTTTCATCTTCCGCAGTGTGCGCGTAAAATTTCACTTCAAATTTCCCTTTTTGGCTGCTTCAAATTCGTATCGCTTTGGGGTTCTGACAACAAGCCATATTTGCGTCTATTTCATGTAAAAGATGGCCCGAAAAGGCGGCTCCCCATGCTTTTGACAACCAAAGGGGGGCACACTCTATTTGCGACATTGCATTTCACGCGCCTCCGGAGGGAAGGCAAAACAAAACGGGGACGGCCCCGTCACCACTTCCCATTCCCGCCCCCGCCTCCGCGCGGCGGCATTGGATGTTGGCGGATTGGCGTCCGAACAAGCCCGCTTGACGGCGGCGGCTCTGTGCGGAAGATTCCCAACGTGGTTCAGGTTCTTACTACAAAAATAGATGATCGCTACCGTCCGGGTGCGTTGAACGGGTTGGTTGAACCCGGACAACGCTACCAGGTGGAAAGAATTTCCGACACGGAACTGCGGTTCCGCCTGTTGGTAGTCTCGGAACGTCCGCCCGCAACCATCGTGCGTGAAGGCGATTTGCTTGTGCTGGATTCCGACCGCGTGCTGACCCAGGCGGAGGTGGACAAAGCCCTTGAGGATTTTCCGTGATTTATCTTTTGGACGTGTCGGCGCTGCTGGCCTTGCTCTTGAGAAAACATCAGAACCATGACCGGATGCTGGAATGGCAGGTCGGCAAGGAGTTGGCCCTTTGTCCGATTGTGGAACTTGGCTTCCTGAGAGTTTTCGTTTTGGTTTACAAAGCGAGGATGGACGAAGCCAGAAAAATTTTGGCTGATTTCAAGGAACGGAAGCAAATCCGGTTTCTGCCGGACAGCATCAGCGCGTTGGATGGCCACGCCGCACCCGATGCCAAAAAAAGCACGGCCTGGTATCTGGCCAACTTGGCTCAAGCCCACGGCATGAAATGGGCCACGTTCGACACCCGTTCGGATCATCCCGCCGCCGAAGTGATTTAAAAACTCCCAACAAAAAATCCTCCCCGGGCGCTTGCATTTTAAAACCCCGGTGCCATATTGATCCCGTTGGAAGTTTACATGGTAAACTCACCGTCACGGCCAAATTCGCGCCCGGATGCCCCGCCCGCCCCTGTGGACTGCGGCGGCCTGACGCCGCATTGGCACCGGGAGCCCTGTCTCCCCGTCCAACGCACCGGCCGGCTCCCTCCGCCCGCAATCAGACCAAATCAAACCAAATCAAACCATGTCGTCCCTTTCGCGTATTTCGCGGTTACCCTCCGCGATCTCCGATTTCCGCTCAATCAAGGCAGAAAACCCCAGCAATCAAGGCTAATCGTGCCTAATCAAGCCTCATCAAGGCAAACGATGAATTATTTAATGGTCCTCCCGCCACCGGTTGCCATTTTTAATTTAGCCTTTAGCCTTCAGCATTGGGCCTTTTACCCCAAAACCCCTGTAATCGTGCCTCATCAAGGCATATCAAGGCATACGCCAAAAAAACCTATCCCCCTTGAACACTCCTCAGGCGCTTGCAGGTTGCCATTGGGAATCTCCTGGCCCCATCCTCTTTGCGACTTTGCGACTCCGCGCCTTTGCGTTAAAAAAACCAGTCATCAAGGCCCAATCAAGGCAAAAACCCCTGTAATCGTGCTTAATCAAGCCTCATCAAGGCAAACGCCAAAAATCCGCAGCGTGCCCGTCCCCGGGCGCGGCACCGACCCAACCTGCCAGCCGCCCCACCATGCCCGCAAATCCGGAATCCGGGAAGCAAGACCCGGTTTTCCCAAGCAATCAAACCAAATCAGACCAAATCAAACCATCTCGCCCGCTTTCACCTCGTTCGCGGTCCCCCCGATCTCCGAAACCCGAAATCCGTGCCCAATTCACCCCCAATCAAGGCAGAAAACCCCTGTAATCGTGCCTCATCAAGGCATATCAAGGCATCCGCCGAAAAAAAGCCTATCCCCCTCGAACGCTCCTCAGGCGCTTGCAGGTTGGCATTGGGAATCTCCTGGCCCCATCCTCTTTGCGACTTTGCGACTCCGCGCCTTTGCGTTAAAAAAACCAGGCATCAAGGCCCAATCAAGGCAAAAACCCCTGTAATCGTGCTTAATCAAGCCTCATCAAGGCATCCGCCAAAATTTACCTGCCCCTTTTACCTTCCGCCCCGTCCACGCGCCCATATCGTCGCCCGTGCGGAAGACCTTGCTGCGGGGAGTGGGGTTGGGTAAAAGATGGCCGCCACATGGCCATACAACCAGACATTACCCGGAGTGGGGACGGCAGCCTCGCAGATCGCCGGCTAGAGGCGAGCCATTGGACAGGTAGTCGCGGTGGCGGCGATCATACCAGCAAGTTGCCCGCAGGAAACGCTAGCGGAGCGCGGCGTTCACGCCGCTTCAATGTCCGAACCAAAGGCGGGCTGGAACTTGCCTGCGCCTGGCGGGGTTGGACACTGAAGCGGGCTGAAGCCCGCGCTCCTTTCCGCGAAGCTGCGCGCCGCGAGCATTTGCCAATGATGGCCGAAGGAATTTATGGCCGCTGAACTGACCGAGGCATTGCTGGTAAAAGCGGCGGGCTGGGAGGTAATCAAGCGCGCGCGGGCTTACTTGGAGCAGGGCCAGGTTCTGAGTTCCTATTGGGAGCCGCCGCTGTTGCGCGGGGTGGTGCAGACGGAAGGGATGTCGTTCCGGGCTTCGATGGTGATTCACAACGGCATTGATATTGAGAATCTCTGCAACTGCCGCGATGCCCGGCAGTGGGGCAAAATCTGCGCGCACGGCGTGGCCGTGGGTTTGCACTGGCTGAAGGCGCAGTCGCCGGCCACCGCTCCAACTCCGACCGCCGACCGCCGGTCAGGCTCATCGACCACGCTGGCCACGCCGCCAGCGCCGCCGGCCCGGAAAACGCCGTCGCTGCTGCGTGCCGAAGCGGGCGAGCCGGCGGAGTTATTTTTGATTTTGCCGCCGAATTTTGAGCAGGCGGCGGTGCGGGGCCGACTGATGCTGGTGGTGGAGGCGCGTTGGGGCGGCGGACGGTGTCCGCTGAACGCGCTGCCCAAGGGACGCACGTTCGCATTTTCGGCATTGG
Source organism: uncultured Verrucomicrobia subdivision 3 bacterium (assembly GCA_903872345.1). Classification (GTDB taxonomy): domain Bacteria; phylum Verrucomicrobiota; class Verrucomicrobiia; order Limisphaerales; family UBA11358; genus UBA11358. The sequence continues at coordinate 8,387 of CAIQKM010000108.1, forward strand.
ACACTGCGGTGCTGGATGCGTTTGACGTCATCACAAATGGCGAGACACCAGCCATCCTGCAATTGGAGACGAAGGATTTTGCGGCGCTGCTGCCGGCGCTGGCGGGTCATCCGAATGTGACCCTGGGCAAGGCCATGGCGGTGACGATCAGTAAAACGCCCGCGCCCCTGCCCCTGGCGGCAACGCTGGAGGCGAACGGGGAAATCGTGGTGAAGCTGCGCGGTCAAGGCGCGCCGCCGGTGATGGTCGGTGATTGGGTGTGGCGGAACAACACGTTGCAACCGCTGGCATTGCCGCCGGTGTTGAAAGAAATATTCCGTGCGCCGGTGCGGGTGGCACGACCGCAGGTGCCGGTGTTTCTGAGCCAGCACTGGCCGCAGTTGCAGGCGGCGGGGAATCTGGAGGCGAATTTCAAGCTGGCCGATTTCACGCTGGAACCGCAGGCGCCGCGCTTTCTGCTGGAGCTCAAGGGCGGCACCACGCAACTGAGCGCGCGGCTGCAATGCGCCTATGGCTCGCGCATCATGACGCTCGGCGTGACGGAAGCCAACGAAGGCGTGTGGTTGCCGGACCCGGAGGTGGCCACGCGGTATTCGACGCGTGATTACGGCGCGGAAAACGGCGCGAAGGCGCGGTTGCAGCGCAGCGGATTTACGGGGCCGGACAGCCAGGGGAAATTGTCGTTGTCCGGACAGAATAGCGTGCTGAATTTTTTGGCGCGGGAGTTTCCAAAATTGCAGCGCGAATGGAGCGTGACGCTGGATGAGCAATTGGAGAATCGCACGCTAAAGAACATTGAGCGGGTGGAACCACAGTTTCAAATAACGCCGTCGGGCGTGCAATGGTTTGACCTGGGCGTGGTGTTTGCGGCGGGGAGCGGCGAGACGTTTTCGGCGGCGGAAATTCAGCGGTTGATTTTGTCGGGTCAGAGCCATGTGCGGCTGAAGAACGGCAAGACGGCGGTAATTGACACGGGGGCGGTGGAGGAATTGCAGGAGGTGCTGCTGGATTGCGCGCCGCAACAGAATGCGGCGGGCTACCGGATGAACAACGCGCAGGCGGGTTTTCTGGAAGCGACACTGCGGCAGCACGGTAAATGGAAAGTTACCGCACCCTCGGCCTGGCGCGACCGCGCGGCGAAGCAAAGCGGCGAGGCGACGCTGGAGTGTCCGCCGCTGGGGACATTGGAAGGCGTGCTGCGTCCGTACCAGAAAACCGGCGTGGCGTGGCTGCACTTTTTGCGGACGAACGGATTTGGCGGCATTCTGGCAGATGAAATGGGGCTGGGCAAAACGTTGCAGACGCTGGCGTTTCTCCGGTTTGTGCGACAGCAATCCGCCGGCGGCGCGCCGATGCTGATTGTGTGTCCCACGAGCCTGGTGTTCAACTGGGTGGCGGAGGTGAAGAAATTCACGCCGGAGCTCAAGGTGCTGGCGCTGCATGGTCCGGACCGGCACGGTCGGTTTGACCAGATTGCGGCGAGCGACGTTGTGGTGACCAGTTACGCCCTGATCCGGCGGGATGCGGAGCGGTATCGCGGCCTGGAATTTGACACGACGGTGCTGGACGAAGCGCAGCACATCAAGAACCGGCAGACGCAAAATGCGCAGGCGGTGAAGGCGGTGCGATCCAAGCACCGGCTGGTGCTCACGGGCACGCCGCTGGAAAACTCGGTGCTGGATCTGTGGTCCATCTTCGACTTTCTGATGCCGGGATATTTGGGGTCGGCGAAAGATTTCCGCGAGCGGTACGAACTGCCGATTGCGAAGGAGAAAAATGCGGAGGCGCAGAAACGCCTGGCGAGGCGGCTGCGTCCGTTCATGCTGCGCCGGCTCAAGCAGGAAGTGGCGGCGGATTTGCCGGCGAAGATCGAACAGGTTTCGTACTGCGAACTAACGCCGGATCAGCGCGGCGTTTACCAGCAGGTGATCGAGGCGAGTCGCAAGGAAGTCCTGGCGGCCGAGGGCGAGGCCGGGCTGGCGAAGAGCCGGATGGTGGTGCTGAGCGCGCTGCTGCGACTGCGGCAGATTTGCTGCGATTTGCGGCTGCTGAAACTCGAGAACGTGAAGCCGACGAACGCCTCCGGCAAGCTGGACATGTTTGCGGAACTGCTGGAGGAAGTGATCGATGGCGGCCATCGCGTGCTGGTGTTCAGCCAGTTTGTGACCATGCTCACGCTGCTGAAAGAACGGCTGACGGAGGATGGCATTGAGTATTGTTATCTGGACGGATCTACCACCGATCGCGGTGCAGTCGTGGAAAAGTTTCAGACCAACGCGGCGATTCCCGTGTTTCTGATCAGCCTCAAGGCCGGCGGCACCGGGCTGAACCTGACGGGCGCGGACACGGTGATTCACTTTGACCCGTGGTGGAATCCGGCGGTGGAAGCGCAGGCCACGGACCGCGCGCATCGCCTGGGTCAGACGAAGGTGGTGACGAGTTACAAGCTAATCACGCGCGACACGGTGGAGGAAAAGATTTTAATCCTGCAAAACCGCAAGCGGGAGATCATCCAGGCCACGCTGGGCGGCGAGGAGGAATTCGCGGCGGCACTGAATTGGGAGGAGATCCAGGAGTTGTTGAGTTAATTATCCGCCACATCTCCGGATTCCATCTTGGGGGCGAGGAGCATGAGGAGGCCTTTTAGAAACAGCCAGGCGCCGAAGAGTCCCACCGCGATGGCGATTCCCATGAGTTTGATGGGGATGACGCCGAAATGGGCAAAGATGAAATAGGCGATCACGGGTACCAGCATGAGGCCGCCCCCTTGCAACATTTTGGAGATGCCGTTGGAGCGGACGGTGGCAAGGCGTTCCAGATAGAGGTTCTGCACAAAGGCGGTGGCCTCGGGGACGGTGAAGCCATTCAGCATGAGAAATTTGATGACGTCTTCCTGCGCATCGCCCCAGGAGATTTTGGCGCGGGCTTCATTCTCGGCGGTGGCGCGATCCACGAGGCCGAGGGCTTTGGGGTCCACCATGATGGGCGGCGGGGTGGCCGGGGCGGGCGCGGCAATGCCGGAGATGCGGAGGCTCCCGGTGGCGGCGGACGGGGCCGGGGCGGGTGGATGGCTGCGCGCGATAATTTCGTTGGCCACGGAGGTGCCGTCGGCGCCGCAGGTGGGACAGGCGACGGGGAAGCCTATCTGTCCGTTCACGGGTTCGACATCGAAGGCGTAATGTTGTCCGCACCCACATTCAATTTTGACGGCGACCATGGTTTGACCCTTTCCCGGTTGAATTAATCCGTTGGAGAGATTCCACTTAAACCGTAAATACGAAATAAGACAAGGGAAAATATCCAACGCCCCACATCCAGTGATCGAGGCAGGTCATCAGGATATTTCTTTATCACGAGATAATTTAGATTTGATTTCCGTTTTGAGCCTGTTAAGGTGGCCGCCGCTGCGTCGGACTGGCGCGGACACCTATGGAAACGGAGCATTGCAACCTTCGACGACACACCGGGTGTGCCGCCCGCCAAAGGTGTCTCCGGAACTTCACAACGGGCCGGGCAATACGAAATCGGCGGGAGCCGCTTTCACTTTCAACTTCACCGTCTCGCTGATTCTATGAACCCGGCAACCCGCCTCGCCCTGGCACTAACCCTGGTTATCCCGGGTGGCAGCTTCGGCTTGCACGCCAATCCGGCGGACGTGAGTGCGCCGGCGGATGACGGGCTGGGCCAATTGACCGCGCCGGTGGAAACGATTTCTTTACGGCAGGAGGCGGCGCGTGAGGTTTGCATTTTGGGACAGCACGCGCATGGTGGGCGGCTGGTGCTGACGCCGGATTCATGTTTTTTCCACGGGCGGCTGCACCTGACCGGCGAAGTGACTCCCCAATATCCCGGCGCGGAATTCAACGGCAACAAGAGTTGGACAAGCATTGATGGATTGTCCGAGTCAGGCACACGGGTGGTATGGCCATTGTGGCTGCCGCAAGCGGCGACTCTCAAGCTGGCGATCACACTGGAGGTGCCGGCGGCGGCGGTCGGGACAACACTGGAGATCGGCTTGGGGGAGGCAAAACAGAAGGTGACGTTGCAGGCGGCCGATGGTTCGGGTCCGCAACCGGGACCGGTGGAATTGGCGGTAACAAAGCCGGGCCTTTATGAGCTGGCGCTTTCATTGGGCCAAACGAGCGCGGCCGGAGCGGGTATCGCGGTGCGGCAGGTGGTGGTGACGGGGCCGGGGGTGGAATCGGCGGTGCTGGTGCGTTCGCGCTGGCGGGCGGCGGCGATTCACGCGAAGTTCGGCAGCTCGGAACTGTCGGCGGCGCAGGCAGAGAGCCGGCTGTGGGTGATGGAGGCACGGCCGCTGCCGGGGGAAGCTTCCATGTATGCGCCCATCACGACGCCATTCGGCTATTTTGGTTCACCATTTGAACCGGGCGGGAAAAGCAGCGGCATCAATTTTTCCATGTGGTCATTTGGGAAGGGCGATGCGGAGCCGCCGGTGGAGCGGCTATCGCATTTACTGGCGCTGGGGGATCCGCGTCAGGAGTTTGGGGGCTTCGATCATGAAGGGACGGGCGTAAAACCGCGCGGCTGGAATCCGTTTGCGGGGCAAACCATAGCTTCGGCGGGTCTGGCCTTGAAGCTGGAGCCGGGCGAACCGTACGACACGTACACGGGTTATTTTCTGGATCCCGCGACGCACCATTGGAAATTGTACGCCGCCGGCCGGAAATGGCATGAAGCGGGGCGGTCCGGCCACAATCTGCTGCCGGGAGCATTCGTGGAAGTGCCGGGACCGCCGGATGTGCAGCGCAGCGCGGAGATTATGCGGGGCGTGGATTTCCGGGGCTGGTGCCGCGATGCGCACGGCGCGTGGCATGCGCTGGATGAAATGACGGTGGGCGATATCAAGGCGGGCGAACCGCTGCAAAAGACGGCGCAACTCGCGCCGGACGGCTGGTTTCGCCTGGCGATGGGCGGCCTCGAACAATATCGCTATGCGAACTCGAAACCGGTAATCCGCTCCCAACCGGGACAGCCGCCGGATTATCTGGCCCCGGACCGGGTGGCGGAACTGGACGCGATGCCAGCCACGGTGGCGGTGACAGCGGTTCAAAAAAACGCCGCCGGCGTGAGCGTGACCTTTGACATCAGCGGGTCCAAACAACCGGCGAAGGTGACGGTATTTTACGGGCCGAAGGAAGAGATGACGTTTACGGAGCGCTGGGCGCATCACCTGGAGCCGGCGGCGCTTGCTTCCGGAATGCATACGGTGGAGATTCCGGGGGCGGGAGCAACGGGGACGTGCCGGGTGCTGGTGCAGGGCGAATTTGGCTCTGTGTGGAGCGAGTCGCCGGCTACTTGGAAATAATTTTGCAGCCTAACTTTTTAACGATAAAAATTATGAAACGGATTTTACCATTGCTGGTAGCGAGCCTGTTCGTGGCGGGCCTTCACGCGGCCGAACCGGGACGCAAACCGAACATCATTTTCGTGCTGGCGGATGACTTGGGCTATGGGGACCTCGGGGCGTTCGGGCAGAAGATCATCCACACGCCGACGCTGGACAAGTTCGCGGCGGAGGGGATGAAGTTCACGCAGCATTATGCGGGGAGTCCGGTGTGCGCGCCGGCGCGGTGTGTGCTGATGACGGGGCGGCATCCGGGCCATGCATTTGTGCGGGACAATCACGAGATCGGGTCGTGGTACTCGTTTCAGGGGCAGATCCCGATTCCGGCGGACGAGCCGAGTCTGGCGGCGGTGATGAAGGCGGCGGGCTATGCAACGGCGGCATTCGGCAAGTGGGGCTTGGGCGGGGTGGGTTCCACGGGTGATCCGCTGAAGCACGGGTTTGACCATTTCTTCGGCTTCAACGATCAGCGGCAGGCGCACAATTATTTTCCGCAGTACCTGAACGACGACGAAGGGAAGTTTGTGCTGACGGGCAACGGGAATGTTTCGGAAAAGGAAGGCCTCTCGATTCCGGCGGGCAGTGATTCCAACAATCCGGCCAGCTATGCGGCGTTCATCGGCAAACAGTACGCGCCGGATTTGTGCTGCGAGCGGGCGTTGAAGTTTATCAAGGACAACCGGGACAAGCCGTTCTTCCTGTATTATCCGACGACGGTGCCGCATTTGGCGTTGCAGGTGCCGGAGGATTCGCTGGCGGAATACAAGGGCAAGCTGGGCGACAAACCGTACACCGGCGGGGATGGTTATCTGCCGCATCAATATCCACACGCGGCGTACGCGGCGATGATCACGCGGATGGACCGGGACATCGGGCGGCTGCATCAATTGGTGTCGGACCTGGGGCTGGACGGCGATACGATTTTCATTTTCACCTCGGATAACGGGGCGGTGTATCCGCTGTCCGGATTCGACCCGGTTTATTTTCATTCGAATGGCGATCTGCATGGTTACAAGGGCGACATCTATGAAGGCGGTATGCGCGAGCCGCTGATTGTGCGCTGGCCGGGGCATGTGCCGGCGGGGACGACGTCGCCGTTTGTGACGGGGTTTGAAGACTGGATGCCAACGCTGCTGGAACTGGCGGGCGCGACGAACCTGGTGCCGGCGACGGCGGACGGCATCAGCTTTGCGGCGACGCTGCGGGGCGAGGTGCAGGAGCCACGGCCGTTTCTGTACCGGGAATTTCACGGGTACGGCGGACAGCAAGCGATCCGGGTGGGCGATTGGAAATTGCTGCGGCGGAATCTGCTGGGCACGCCGAAAAAACCGGCGGCACCGACGCTGGAACTTTATAATCTGTCGGCGGACCCGATGGAAACGACCAACGTGGCGGCGGCGCATCCGGAGCTGGTGGAAAAACTGTCCGCCATGATGCGGGCGCAGCATGTGGCGTCGCCGGAATTTCCGTGTCCGCTGCTGGATCATCCGGACAAATCATAAGCGGCCCATGAAAACCCGAATTTTATTTGGCCTGGCGCTGGCGTTGCTGATGGCGGGCCATGTGCAGGCAGGGCCGGTTGGGACCAAGCCCAACCTGTTGCTGATCGTCTCGGACGACGCGGGCTATGCTGATTTTGGGTTTCAAGGGTGCAAGGACATTCCCACGCCGAAGCTGGATCAGTTGGCGGCGGAAGGGTTGCGGTTCACACAAGGCTATGTGCCGGGGCCGGTGTGCAGTCCTTCGCGCGCGGGGATGATGAGCGGCAAGACGCCGGCGCGGATTGGGCATGAAAACAATATTTCGGGCGAGGGCGGGATTGATCCGGCCACGAGCCTGCTGCCGGCGCGGCTGAAGGCGCTGGGCTATCACACGGGCATGATTGGCAAATGGCATCTGGGCAATAAAAAACCGTATTTGCCCTGGGAGCGCGGGTTTGACAACTTCTACGGGTTTCTCGGCGGCATGAACAAATACCTTGCGCCGGCCGGCAAGGCGAATGTGATGCTGCGGAACGGCCAGCCGGTGGCGGAGCCGGAATATCTCACGGACGCGTTTGCGCGGGAGGCGGAGGCGTTCATCCGGACGAACACGGCGGGGCCGTGGTTCCTCTATCTGGCCTTCAACGCGGTGCATGAACCGATGCAGGCCAAGCCGGCGGAGCTGGAAAAAATTGCGGGCATCAAGAATAAGGATCGACGCGTGCTGGCGGCGATGACGGTATCACTGGACCAGGGCGTGGGACGGGTGCTGGCGGCCTTGGAGTCGGCGGGGATGGTTTCCAACACGCTGGTGGTGTTCATCAATGACAACGGCGGGGCGACGTACAGCAAGTTTTACAACACGCCGTTGCGCGGTCACAAGGGGACGCTGTTTGAGGGCGGCATTCGCGTGCCGCTGCTGATGCGCTGGCCGGGGGTGTTGCCGGTGGGAAAAACGTTTGATGCGCCGGCCAGCGGATTGGATCTGCTGCCCACCTTGCTGGCGGCAGGCGGAGCGCAACCGCCGGCGTGGGCGGATAGCGATGGAGTGAACCTGCTGCCGTATTTGACGGGGCAAAATATGGAGCATCCGCACAACACGTTGTTCTGGCGTTTTAATGTGGTGGCGGCAGTGCGCGACGGGGATTGGAAGCTGATCCGCATTCAGGGAGCGCCGCCGCTGCTGTTTAATCTGGCCGATGATTTGCGGGAGAAAAATAATCTGGCGGCGGAATATCCGGAACGGGTGGCCAGCCTGCTGGCGAAACTGGCGGCGTGGGAAAAACCGTTTCCAGAACCCCGCTGGCATGAGGGGACCAATTGGGACCGGATCCATTTCGAGGATCACACCGGGCCGCCGAAGTATCAGGGGCCGGTGAATGAAGCCATTGTAAACATGGAATAGGCGTACCGGGGCGGAGAATATTGATTATATGAAACTCATGAAACGGATGCTCTTATTCCTGGCGCTGGGCTGGGTGGCGATCAGCGTGTCTGCGGCGGCACCGGTGAAGCCGAATATTGTTTTCATCCTGATTGATGACATGGGGTGGAAGGACATTGGCGCGAACGGGAGCAAATATTATCGCACGCCGCAGATTGACGCGCTGGCGGCGTCCGGGGTGCGCTTCACCTCGGCGTACGCGGCGTGCGCGGTGTGCTCGCCGACGCGGGCGGCGTTGATGACGGGGAAATATCCGGCGCGGCTGCATATCACGGACTGGATTGCGGGCGAGGGTGCGCCGAAGAACAGCCGGTTTCTGTTGCCGGACTGGCAGCAACATCTGCCGCTGGAGGAAACGACGCTGGCAACGGCGTTGAAGCGGGCGGGCTACGTGACGGGTCACATCGGGAAATGGCATCTGGGCGGCGGTGAATTTCTGCCGCAGCATCAGGGGTTTGATACCAACATTGCGGGCGGTGAGACGGGGCATCCGGCGTCGTATTTCTGGCCGTACGGGCCGGAGAAGAATCCGAATCATGTGCCGGGACTGGCGGCGCGCGGCGGGGTGAAGGGAAGTTACCTCACCGACCAGCTCACGGACGAGGCATTGAATTTTATCGAGCAGAACAAGGATCATCCGTTTTACCTGAACTTCTGTCATTACGCGGTGCATGCGCCGTTGATGGGCAAGCAGGAGCTGATTGATGCGGCGGCGGACCGGCCGGGCGCGGATGGTCAGAATAATGCGGTGTATTCGGCGATGGTGAGCAGCGTGGATGAGAGTGTGGGGCGAATTATGAAGAAACTGGCGGAGCTGCATCTCACGGAGAAGACGCTGGTTGTTTTCACTTCGGACAACGGGGGCGCGGTGCATTTTGGAAAACCGCCGGCGACGTCGAATCTGCCGTTGCGAAATGGAAAAGGGTCGGCATACGAAGGTGGATTGCGCGTGCCGCTGCTGATAAAGATTCCGGGGCTGACGACGGCCGGCCGGGTTTGTGATACGCCGGTGATCACGATGGATTTTTTCCCGACACTGCTGGAGCTGGCGGGCGCGGACAGGTCGGCCAGCCACACGGCGGTGGATGGCGTAAGTCTGGTGCCGCTGCTGCGCGGCGAGGCGGTGCCGCCGCATCCGGAACTGTTCTGGCATTATCCGCACTATTGGAATGGCGGAAAGATTTCGCCGTACAGCGTGGCGCACGTGGGCGACTGGAAACTGATCCGGTTTTATGAGAGCGGCCGGGAGGAAGTTTATAATTTGAAGGCGGATCTTTCGGAGACGAATGATCTGGCGGCGGCCCAACCGGAGAAACGCCGGGAACTGGACGCGCGACTGGATGCGTGGCTGAAGGACGTGGGCGCGCAACTGCCGGTGCCGAATCCGGACTATGTGCCAAGCGGCACGGTGCCAGCTAAAACGGGAGCCACGGAATAACGTCCATCCGCCAGACAAATATAATGACTCGGCGACATGGTAAAACATCCTGCCGGCGGAGCGCGGTTTGTCGCAAATCGCAGCGCGTGGCCAGGCCAGATGGTTGCATGTTCACGCACAGTGTGTTGCGCAGAACGGCGGGGCGTGAGCAGTTCAACCCGGCCAGGCTTGGCGGCACGCTGCGGCTGAGACAGCCGCGCTCCGGCTAGATGGCGATCGGCGGGAAGTGTCAAGATGCGCCCCAACGGCGGTATGAAACAACCTGATGCAACCATTTAACGTTTCGGCACGTCTTATGCCTTTCATGTACCAACGTATTTGTGTTATCGCGGGGCTGGCAACGGCCATGCTAGCCGGGTTTTCCGCAACCGGCGCGCCGGATCCGAGCCGGCCGAACATCGTGATTGTGTTCACGGACGACCAGGGATACGCGGATGTGGGCAAGTTTGGCGCGGAGGGATTTCAGACGCCGAATCTGGATCGCATGGCGGATGAGGGCGCGGTGTTCCGGAATTTCCACGTGGCGCAGCCGGTGTGCTCGGCGTCTCGCGCGGCGCTGCTGACGGGATGCTATCCGAACCGCATCGGCATACACGGGGCGCTGGGACCGCATACGAAGGTGGGGATTGGCGATCAGGAAATGACGCTGGCGCAACTGGTGAAGCAGCGGGGTTATGCGACGGCGATGTTCGGCAAGTGGCACCTGGGCGACGCGCCTTCCTTCATGCCGCTGCGGCACGGGTTTGATGAATTCTTCGGGCTGCCGCTGTCGGTGGACTACTGGCCGGGGCATCCGGATTTGATCACGAACCTGCCTTCGGCGATGGCGGCCATCAAACGCGAATATCCGAACCTGCCGATTTATGACGGCGAGAAAAAGTTCCGGACGGAGATGTCCATTGACGACTTGAATCACCTGACGACCTGGTACACGGAACGGGCGGTGAAGTTTATTGAGGCAAACAAGGATCATCCATTTTTCCTCTACCTGGCGCAGAGCATGCCGCATGTGCCGCTGGGGGTGAGCGACAAATTTCGGGGCAAAACGGCGCGGGGATTGTACGGCGATGTGATCGAGGAGATTGACTGGTCGGTGGGCCAGATTCTGGCGGCGTTGAAACAGAACGGGTTGGATGACAATACGTGGGTGATATTCACATCGGACAACGGACCGTGGCTGTGCTACGGCAATCATGCGGGGTCGGCGAAACCGTTGCGCGAAGGCAAGGGCACGAACTGGGAGGGCGGCACGCGCGAGCCGTGCATCATGCGCTGGCCGGGTCATATTCCGGCGGGCGCGGACACGTGGGACATGCTGATGTCCATTGACCTGTTTCCGACGATTGCCCGGCAGGTGGGCGCGCCATTGCCGTCACGCCACATTGACGGTCTGGACGTGTGGCCGATTATTTCCCGCGCGCCGGGCGCGAAGAATCCACACGATGCGTACTGGTTTTATTACGAGGTGAACCAGTTGCAGGCGGTGACGACCAGTGACGGGCGGTGGAAATTGCAACTGCCGCATACATACCAAACCCTGGCGGGCCACCCGGGCGGACGCGACGGCGTGCCGGTGGCGTATTCGTACCGCAAGTTACTGAAGGAGGAACTGTACGATCTGACGAAGGACATTGGCGAAACGACGGATGTTTCCGCGCAGCATCCGGACGTGGTAAAACAGCTCGAAGCCGAAGTGGAAAAAGCGCGGGCGGATCTGGGCGATACTTCGGTGAAACAGCCGGGAGCAGGCCGGCGCGAGCCGGGGCATCTGCCGGCGAGTGCGGCGGGTGAAACGAACAAAACATGAAACAATTGATCCACGCTTTTCTGGCGGGACTGCTGTTGCCGGTGGCGGCATTGGCGGCACCGGCGCGACCGAACATTTTGTTCATCATGGCGGATGACCATGCCTGGCAGGCGGTGAGCGCGTATGGCGAGGGGCGGCATTTGATCCAGACGCCAAACATTGACCGGCTGGCGCACGAAGGGATGCGGTTTGACGGCTGCCTGGTAAATAATTCATTGTGCGGGCCGGCGCGGGCTTCGATTCTTACCGGCACGTACAGTCACATCAACGGGTTTTACAACAACGGCAACTGCCGCTTTGACGGCGCGCAAACAACGTTTCCCAAATTGTTGCAGGCGGCGGGTTACACGACGGCGGTAATTGGCAAATGGCATTTGGAAACCGATCCGACGGGATTCGACCATTGGGAAATTCTGCCGGGTCAGGGAATTTATTATAATCCGGTGTTGATTCGCCAAGGCCAGCGGGTGCGGCATCCGGGGTACGTGACGGACATCATCACGGACCTGTCGCTGGACTGGCTGAAGCAGCGCGATACGAACAAGCCGTTCATGTTGTTGTGCTGGCAAAAGGCGCCGCACCGGCCGTGGGAACCGGCGCTGCGTGATTTGGATTTTGATCATGACCGCACCTATCCGCTGCCGGACAGTTTGTTCGATGATTACGCGGGTCGCGGCGAGGCGGAACACAACCAGAACATGACAATCGCCAATACCATGCGATTGAATGAAGACAGCAAGCTGACCGTGCCGCCGGATCTGTCGCCGGAGCAGAAAAAAATCTGGGAGGCTTATTATGATCCGCGCAATGAGGCGTTCCTGAAAAAGAATCTTACCGGGCGGGCGTTGACGGAATGGAAATACAACCGGTTCATGCATGATTATTTGGGATGCATCAAGAGCGTGGACGATAATGTTGGCCGGCTGTTGAAGTATCTCGATGACACGGGGCTGGCGAGTAATACGATTGTGATTTATTCCTCGGACCAGGGCTTTTTTCTCGGCGAACACGGTTGGTTCGACAAGCGGTGGATTTTCCAGGAATCGGCGCGCACGCCGCTGCTGGTCCGGTGGCCGGGCGTGACTCCGGCGGGGAGTGTGAACAAGGATGTGGTGTCCAGTCTGGATCTGCCGGAGACCTTCCTGGAGACGGCCGGACTGCCCATTCCCGAACGCATGCAGGGGCGCAGCCTGCTGCCGGTCTTTCACGGCACGACGCCGGCCGACTGGCGCACGGCATTTTATTATCATTACTACGAGTATCCGGCAGACCACCATGTGCGGCCGCATTACGGGGTGATTACCAGTCGCTATACGCTGTCACATTTTTACAAACCCACCGTGTTTGAGCCGGAGCAAAAGGCGATTGCGAACATCCCGGACGATTATTGGGAGCTGTTTGACCGCGAAAAAGACGCGGGCGAAATGCGCAGTGTATTTGGCGATCCCGCGTATGCGGCGGTGCAAACCAAGCTGATGCAGGAAGTGTTCCGGCAGCGAGTCAATTTGAAGGAGCCGGCGCAGGACGATCCAAAAGCGTATGGCTCCCCGGCCCGCTAACCGATAGAATCCATTCAGTAACCAGACCACGAATCATGAAATCCATTGCCCTCATCGGTTGCGCCCTGTTGCCGGCGCTGTTACTGCCGGGGGCGCCGGTGGCCGGGGTGTCGGCCCGGCCGAACATCGTGCTGATTGTGGCGGATGATCTCGGCTACGGTGATGTGGGCTGTTTTGGCTGCAAAGATATTCCCACGCCCAATCTGGACCAACTGGCTCATGACGGCGTGCGGTTCAGCCAGGCGTATGCGTACAATGTCTGCTCGCCGACCCGTGCTTCGCTGATCACTGGATGCTATGCGGAGCGCAATGGCATCCGCACGGTGCTGATGGGTGACAGTGTTCCGCAGTTTGCGAAGGCCATTACGGTGGCGTCGGTCTTGCACCAGGCTGGCTATGTGACCGGCCTGGTGGGCAAATGGCATCTGGGGTATGAAGGTAATGTGCTGCCCACCCGCATGGGGTTTGACGAATTTTTCGGATTCCACGGCGGCAAAATTGATTACTTCAAGCACACCGATTCGACGCAGAAAAATGGCACGCCCGAGGGCAAACATGATCTTTGGGAAGGGACCACGGAAATTTTCCGGCAGGGATACAGCACGGATCTGTTCACCGAACGGGCCCGGCAGTTCATTCGTGACCATGCCCAAACGCCATTTTTTCTGGAACTGACTTATAACGCCCCGCACTATGCGACCCACAACGGAGTGTATCAGGCGCCGGCGGCATACCTGAAACGGTTTGGGGTGGAAAATCAGCCCGATAACACCCGGGGCGGGTATGCGGCCATGGTCAGTTGCATGGATGATGGCATCGGCCGGGTGCTGGCGGAACTCAAGTCGCAACATCTGGATGCCAAAACCCTGGTGATCTTTATCAGCGATAACGGAGCCGAAGACGCCGGGTCCAACCTGCCTTTTTCCGGCGGCAAACACTCGAACAAGGAGGGCGGCATCCGCGTGCCGTGGATCGCGCGCTGGCCGGGCGTCATTCCGCCGGCAACGGTGCGGTCCGATACGGTGCATGTGATGGATCTTATGCCCACGCTGCTATCGGCGGCCCATGTTGTCCCCCCGGCCGAATGTCAGTTTGACGGGACCAATATCTGGTCCGCCTTCGCGGGCACAGACCCGGTGGCGGGTCGCGCCATTTGCTTTCCGCCGAACGCCATCCGGGAGGGCCGATGGAAGCTGATCGGGAACAAGCTATTCGATCTGGCGACGGATCCGGCGGAGCGGAGCGACGTCGCGGCGCAGCACGCGGAAGTGTGCGCACAGTTGTCCCGGGAACGGACCGTCTGGCAGCAGACGATGAAGATTCCAACGACAGCACACGCCGCAATCCCATAACCGGGCGACGCAGGCGGCAACCATAAAATAGAAACCCATCATGAAAAACCATCAGAACCCATTTTACCACCTGTCACTGGCCGGCCTGCTGATCGCGGGCGTCCTTGGATCAGGGCATCGGACGAGTGCGGCCGCCGTTCCGGCCCGGCCCAATATCGTGCTCATCCTCGCGGATGACCTGGGCTTTGGCGACACGGGGTGCTACGGGGCGACAAAGATTCCAACGCCCAACGTGGACCGGCTGGGCCGGGAAGGCTTGCGGTTTACGGATGCGCACGCCACTTCCGCCACCTGTACGCCGTCGCGCTACGCGCTGCTTACGGGCCAATATCCCTGGCGCAAAGCCGGCACGGGCGTGCTGCCCGGCAATGCGCCGCTGATCATTGACCCGAACCACGCGACGCTGGCCTCGATTTTGAAACACGGCGGCTACCGGACGGGCATCGTGGGCAAATGGCATCTGGGTCTGGGCGGACCGGGCGGCGCGGATTGGAACGGCGACATCCGGCCGGGGCCGAACGAACTGGGGTTTGATTACAGCTTCATCATGGCGGCCACGGGCGACCGCGTGCCGTGTGTGTACATTGAAAATCATTCCGTGGCGGGACTGGATCCGAAGGACCCGATCTCGGTCAGCTACGGCACACAAGTGGGCGATGAGCCAACGGGGCGGGAACATCCGGAGTTGTTGAAGATGGGGCTGTCGCAAGGGCATGACGGCACCATCATTGAGGGGATCAGCCGCATCGGTTTCATGACCGGCGGCAAGGCGGCGCGGTGGAAGGACGAAGACAAGGCGGACGTGCTGACGGGCAAGGCGGTGGATTTTATCAAGCAGAGCACGAACGGCCCGTTCTTCCTGTATTTTGCGACGCATGATCCGCATGTGCCGCGGGTGCCGCATCCGCGCTTTGTGGGCAAGAGCGGCTGCGGGGTGCGGGGCGATGTGATTGTGGAGTTCGACTGGTGCGTGGGTGAAGTCATGGCCACGCTGGACCGGCTGAACCTGGCGTCCAACACGATCGTCATTTTATCGAGCGACAACGGGCCGGTGCTGGATGACGGCTATGCGGACGGCGCGGTGGAGAATCTGAACGGCCACACGCCGGCGGGACCGTTGCGCGGGGGAAAATATTCGATTTATGAAGGCGGCACGCGCGTGCCGTTTCTGGTGCGGTGGCCGGGGCGGGTGAAACCGGGCGTCTCGGACGCGCTAATTTGCCTGATGGATTTTCCGGCGTCCTTCGCGGCGCTGGCCGGGGAGAAAATTCCGGCCGGGGACGCGCCGGACAGCGTGAACGTGCTGCCGGCTTTATTGGGCGATGCGCCGAACGGTCGTGAAAAACTCGTGGAACATGACGGCACGCGGCTGCTGGGTTTTCGCGAGGGGACGTGGAAATTTATTGAGCCGGCGAAATTTAACCGGCCAGCGCTGGGATTTTCCAAGCAGCCACAGCTTTACGACCTGGTCCATGACCTGGGTGAGACGAATGATTTGCACGCGATACAGCCAAAGACGGGCGCGCGGCTTTCGCAGGAGCTGGAGTCCGTGCGGCAGGCGCATTAAGGCAAATTCCTATCGGCGAACCGCCCCGCCACAACCGCTGACAGTGGCTTGGAAATGAAACCATGGAGCATATTCATGGGATGATTTTTCGGTTTCTTCCGACGGACATATCCAGCCTGATTTCCAGGCTTTTGTTTTCTTTATAAAAGCCATAACAGGCATATAAAACAGGTATATTCTTGCTTCCTTGAGCGGAAAATACCGGGCGGGGTGGAGCATCTTTATGCCTCTATTCATTTTGAACGGCTGACGTATGATCACCATTGCCATCCATAATCAGGTGGCTGCTTACTATGATCAATACCCGAGAAAATAAGGAAGCCAAACATCCGGTTTCGGCGTTTACATTAATTGAATTGCTGGTTGTGATCGCCATCATCGCCATCTTGGCAGCCATGCTGCTGCCGGCCCTGGCCAAGGCCAAAGACCGGGCCAAACGCATCGCCTGCTGCAACAACCTCCGGCAGGTAGGCATCGGCATGAACGTCTATGCCGGCGACAATAACGATTTCGTCCTTTCAGCGCGGGCGACCAGCGGTTCGTACAATCTGCTGGCCATGAACGATCCCGGGGCACAGGCGAGTGCAACCTTGGGGCTGGCCATCACCCAAACCAATGGCAGTTCCATCTGGGCCTGCCCTTCGCTCAATGGAAAGGGATTTCCCGCCTATGATAGCAATGTAACCCCGGCACAATGGAGCCTGGGCAGCTACGCGTATATGGGCGGGGTTAGCGTATGGTCAAATCCGCTCTACACGGGAACTTCCTGCAGCCCGGTCAAGCTGGGCAATGCCAAGCCGGGATGGGTGCTGGCGGCGGAAAATGTGTCCAAGGACAATGAATACAATTCCGGCTGGAGCAAGAACCACCCCCGGCCCGGGACCACCCATCCAGATGGCGGCAATGAGGTGATGGTGGATGGCTCCGCGGGCTGGTATAAGTGGGAAAACATGCTGTTCCTTTCCTCCTGGACCACTTCCTGGCCGATTTTCTGGCACCAGGATGACCTGCCTTCCGGGATGACATCCGGAAGCGGATTTGGCACTGCGCCTTCGCTTTCCACCCTGTCACCGACAAAATACTGATTATTGACGCCCGCGAAACCATTTGCACGTTAAGGGAAAATGGCGCGGCAGACTGCTGTGCTGGATTATTCAATAATTAACAGCCCAACAACCTTCTGAGCACTACAAACGCAAATCCAACCCAAAAAATGAAAATGATTGACCTTAATAATCCGTTTCAACCGCGCCGGGCGTTCCGCTCCGGGTGGTTTAAGTTCTGTCTGGCGGCGCTGACGGTGCCGGCCGCCGCCTTTGGCACCCCCACCAACACTTGGAACGGCGCCAGCAGCACGGGCGCCAACTGGAGTGACGCCGCCAACTGGGGCGGCACGGCGGTGGCCAGCGGGAATGTTCTGTATTTTAGCGGCAGCACCCGCACCACCAACACGAATGACGTCTCCGGCCTGAGCCTCGCAGGGGTAACACTGACCAACAGCCTGTGGACCATCCGGGGCAATGCGGTGACGCTCAGCGGCGGCACATTTGCCGCCAGTGTGGCCGGAACCAGCACATGGGCATTGGACAGCGCCTTGAGCAGCACACCCTCGTTCACGCAGGTGGCGGGAACGGATATCCTGAATCTGGCCGGCGTCCTATCGGGCAGCGGTGGCATTACCAAATCCGCCGGCAGTGCCGGGCAGGGCGTGGTTTTCCTGTCCAACACGAACAACAGTTTCACCGGCCAGGTGAATATCCGCTCGGGCATTGTCCAGTTTTCCAGTCTGGCTCCCGGTGGGCAGAATAGTTCGCTGGGCTCCGGTTCCGGCTCGATCCTGGTGGGCTACACCGGCACTTCCTATGCCGGGTCATTGGTTTATGCAGGCACCAACAACGGCGCCACCGATCGCGCGCTCGCCTTTGCCAACCTGACCACGTCGTCGGTAAACTTCAGCAACAACAGCCCGAACAATTCGAGCCTGACGTTTGACAGCACGGTGCCGGTGGCCATGACGGATGGCACGACGGGCATGGTCTTTCCGCTGACGCTGGCCGGAACTTCGACCGGAACCAACCTGTTTACGACGCAATTTGGCGCTTCCCTGTGGGGCGGCAGCCTGCAGATCGCCGGGCCGGGCACCTGGGCGTTTAGCAATGTGTTCAATTTCACCGGCACGATGAATGTGGCCACGAATTCGCACGTGGTGCTCCTGTACAACGCCAGTCTCGGGGATCCGCGTTCAGATGTCCCCGGCTTCTCCCAGATCAGCTTCAGCCCGGGGTCCACGCTGGATGTCAGCTCCTTTGACACGAATGCCAGCACCTACACGCTGGCCAATTACGGCGGCTATCCCCAGATTCTTGTGGCGGGTCGCACCAACACCCCGGCCACGGATATCAACGGCAGTCTGAGTCTGGCGGGCGCCGGCGGCGCCACCCTGAATGTGGCCGGCAGCAGCATTCCCGGCACGCTGACCATCAGCAGCAATTTCATTCCCGCCTCGGGCACCATCAAGATGGATCTCAGCACCAATACCACGGTCGGTTCGGCGGTCAACGACCTGATTCTGGTGGGCGGCAATCTGGATTTGAGCCAGGGTAACACGCTCATTGCCGTAAATGCCTTCAAGGGCGCGGTCAAAACCAACACCCCGTACACCATCATCTCCTACACCGGCACACTGACCGGTGATGCCTCCGGTCTGAGTGTGCCGGCTCCGAGCCGCACCTTGAATCCCGGGGTGGTTTCCACGGCGGTGCCCGGCTTGGTGCAGGTGACGTTTTATCCCAGCGGCCAGACGAATGCCAACCTGGTCTGGTCCGGCTACTCCGGCCCCAACTGGGACCTGGATACCACGCTCAACTGGCTGAACGGCGGCAGTGGCGATTATTTCTTCAATGCGGACAATGTAACCTTCAACGATTCCGCCAGCCAGACGGCGGTCAATCTGGTCGGACCGCTGGTGCCCGGCAGCATGGTGGTTTCCAACAGTGTGAACCCCTACGTGTTTGCCACCACCGGCAGCGGTTATATTGGCGGCGGCTCACTGCTCAAGCAGGGGACGGCGGAACTGCAGATCAACACGGCGAATAGCTACTCCGGTGGCACGACCGTCAGCGCGGGTACGGTTTCGGCGGGGAATGGCTTGGCCCTGGGATCGGGTCCGGTCACACTGGGTGACGCCAACACCGGCGCCAATTCGGTGAGTCTGCTGGTGACGAACGGGGCGGCGATTACCAACGCCATAACGGTCAGTTCGAGCATCGGTGGCACGGCGGTGATCGGTTATGAAGGCGGCGCCAATGGCACGCTCGACGGCCCCATTGTCCTGCAACACAACCTCACCATCTACACCACCAACGCCACGACGAGCTATTCGCTGCTCATGCAGGGCGGCATTACCGGCACCGGCAATGTAACGATAACGGGCGGTGGCACCGTGAAATGGCAGAATAATGTGGCGGCCGGCTTCACGAATCCGTTCGCGTTCGCGGGCAACCTTTACCTGACGCCGGGAACCAATCCCGCGCCCGCCCTGAACACGACGTACCTGGGCATCAACGATGTCATTTCCAACACGGTCAACATTTCGGTGGCCGCCAACACGGTTCTGGCCGACATCAATTCCGCACCGTTCAATGTCCTGAGCGGGGCCGGCTGGGTGGAACCCGGCATCGGCGCCGCTTATTCCCCCACCGTCATCATTGGCAGCACGGGCGGATCGGGAACCTTCTCCGGCTCGTTCACCACCAACTCCGGCGGCTACTCCTGCGCGCTCATCAAGAATGGCGCCGGAACGGAAACCTTCACCGGAGACAATAGCGTTTCCACCGGCAACACGACCATCAACGCCGGCACGCTGGCCGTCAACAACACCACCGGGTACGGCCTGGGGGTGGGCGGCGTGGGGGTGGGCACCAACGGCACGCTGGCGGGCACCGGGATCATTTATGCCGCCAGCAACAGCACGTTCAGCATCACCGGCGTCATTTCGGTTGGCAACGCCGGTGACACGACCGGCCAGACCTTCACGCTCACAAACACGGCGGGGCTCTACATCAACTCCGGCGGAGCATTGAATGTGGATCTGTTCAGTGGCGCCGGTGCGGGCAACAACACCGGCACGGCGGCGGCGGCGGACACCCTGATCGCCCAATGCCCGGTGACCTTGCGGACCAATTCCATCCTGAACGTGGGGAATCCCAAAAACCTGACGGCCTGGGCCGTGGGCGACAAGTGGAAAATTGCGAGCTGGAATTCCACCCCGACCAATGGTTTCTCTACCTTCAATCTGCCGACGTTGCCCTCCAATCTGGCCTGGGACACGTCAAGTCTGTACAGCGCCGGCGTGATCGGCATCGTGGCCGGCGGACCGACAAAGGCGGCAAGCATCCTCGGTTCCAGCATCATTGGAACGGACTTTATCATCAGCGGCACGAACCTCAATGGCGGCGCCAGCTTCCATTATGCGGTGCTGACCACGACGAATCTGGCCATTCCGTTGACGAACTGGATGGTGCTGACCACCAACTCGTTTAACGCGGACGGGTCGTTCACCTTTACCAACGCGATCAACGCGACGCAACCGCAAAAGTTCTTTGATGTTAGGGCGGTGCAGTAAAACAATTGGTGTTGTTGAGGGGGCGGCAACCGGTGCGTGGGTTCACCGGTTGCCGTTTTTTTATGGTCCAAACGCCCGCGCGCCAGACGGAAATACCGCCATCCATGGCACCGGCCCGGGCCGCCGGCGGGAGAGCAGGATTCCCGTTTTTCAGAGCACAAACATGCCCTAGAGAAAAGCCCGGTTTTAGGTTACCTTCACCCGTTAAACCGACTTGAATTGAATGATGCCAAACCGCTTGGAAAAACTGCTGCCGGTCCGGGCGGTCATTTGCGGATTGCTCCTGCTGGCGGGCAACCTGCGGGCGGACCCGTTTGACACGCTGCGGCTCTACTGGCAAAACCAGTTGACGGGCACCAACATCAGTTCCTCCACCCTCGCCAGCCGGGCCAATACAGCCAACTCTTACTGGGGCACGCTGAACACCAATTCCTCCCGCACGAACCTGTGGAGCGATCTGCCGCTGGGCGGCACCTCGGCGAATCTCACCTCCAGTTTCAGCCGGCTGGAACAGATGGCGCTGGCGTGGGCCTCGCCGGGCTGCTCCCTGCAAGGCAACTCCAGCCTGGCCACGGCGATTGCCGGCGGGCTCGACTGGCTGGCGGCCAATGCCTACACGGCCACGGCGAGCGAATATGACAACTGGTGGGACTGGGAAATCGGCGGGCCCCAGCAATTCAACAACGCGGTGGTGCTGATGTATCCGGCTTTGACCGCAACCGAGCTCACCAATTACAACAACTCGGTGGATCATTTTAGCCCGCCCACCAAAAGCTGGGATACCGGGGCCAATCTGACCGATAAATGCAAGGTGGTGCTGCTCCGGGCCATCATCGGCAAAAACAGCACAAAGATGGGTTTGGGCCAGACGAACCTGAGTCCGGTGTTTCCGTACGTGACGAATAGCGACGGGTTTTACCGCGACGGTTCATTCGTTCAGCACTCCGTGATCGCCTATACGGGCACCTATGGGAATGTGCTGTTGAGCGACGTGGCGCAACTGGTGAATTTGCTGAACGGTTCGACATGGCAGATCACCGATCCCAACCTGACGAATGTTTACAACTGGGTAACGAGTTCGTTTGAACCGCTGATTTACAACGGGGCGATGATGGACATGATGCGCGGGCGGGCGATTTCGCGGTCGTCGGAAACGGAATATTCGGACGGTGGCGGGGTGATTAACTCGGTACGGTCCATCGCCAATTTTGCCCCGGCGGCCACGGCGGCGGCGTTTACGAACTGGGCAAATTCGCCGCAAGTCGGTCCCGGGCAATACCAGTTTGCGAGCATGGACCGCGTGGTGGCGCTGCGTTCGGGTTTCGGCGTGGGGCTGAGCATGTCATCGAGCCGCATTGCGAACTATGAATCCATCAATAACGAAAATCTGCACGGCTGGTTCACGGGCGATGGCATGACCTATCTGTATCTCGGCGGCACGGACACCCAATTTACCGGCGATTTCTGGCCGACGGTGGATCCGTATCATCTGCCGGGAACCACGGTGGAGGTGTTTGCGCGCACCAATGCCGCCGGTCAATCCACTACGACCGGGCAGACCTGGGTGGGCGGGGCGCAAGTGGCGAACACCTACGGGGCGGCAGGTATGTCCCTGGCGGCCAACGCCACGACCTTGGTGGCAAAAAAATCCTGGTTCATGCTGGATAACGAAATCGTGTGTCTCGGCGCGGGCATCACCTGCGGGGGCGGCTACGAAATTGACACGACGGTGGAAGACCGGCTGCTGGGCCCGTCGCCAACGGCGAATTTTACGGTAAACGGAACCGCCTACGGCCCGGTGATGGGCTGGAGCGCCAGCCTCACCAACGCCTCCTGGTGCGCGTTGGATGGCGTGGCAGGCTATTATTTTCCCGGCGGGGCGACCAATTTGCAGGCGTCTTTCGTCACAAACACGGGGTCGTGGTCACAGATCAACACCGGCTATTCCACCAATCTTTACACGGATGATTACCTGAAACTCTGGTACAACCACGGATTGAAGCCGACGAACGCGACGTACGCGTATGTGGTGGTGCCCAATGCGACTGCGAGCAGCATGAGCAGCTACGCGGCCAATCCGGATATGGTGGTGCTGACCAACACGCCAACGGTGCAGGCGGCCAGCAAACCGACCTTGGGCGTGGTCGCCGCCAACTTTTGGGTGGATGGCACCAATGCCGCCGACTTGATTACGGTCAATCGCAAGGCTTCGGTGATCTCTTGGGAAACTTTTTCCGGCATTTCGGTGGGCGTGTCCGATCCCACCCAGACGAACAAGGCCACGATCACCGTGACGTTGAACCGCGCGGCCACCAGCACGATCTCGGCAGACCCCGGGGTGACGGTGGTTCAACTCTCGCCCCAAATCGTGTTGTCGGTAAATGTCAACGGCTCGCTCGGCCAAACCTATCAGGCCTCATTTGCGTATGCACCGCCCACCGTGACGTGGGATGCGAACACCGGCACCACGGGCGCGCAAGACGGCACCGGCTACTGGGATTATGGCTACTGGTGGACGGGCACGAGCGATGTGGGCTGGAGCGATGCACCACCGTATGTGGCGGTATTGGGGGCCGGCGGCACGGCCGGAAGGGTGACGCTGTTGAATTCGCATACTGCCTACGGACTGACGTTTAATCCGGTGAGCAGCGGGGCGTATGCGCTGGCGGGCATCGGGTCGCTGACGCTCACCAATGGCATCACGGCGAATGCCTCGGCCACGGTGGGCGTGCCCGTGATCGTGGGAGCCAATCAGACGTGGTCGGTGACCAGCAACCAGGTGCTCACGGTGAATGGTGCGATCGGCGGCAATGGCACCCTGACGGTAAACGCGGCGGGGGGAACACTGGTGTTGAGCGGCATCAATACCTTTACCAACAATGTGACGGTGACGGCGGGCTCGGTGTGGATCAACAACAGCAGTGCCCTCGGCGGCGGCGGCAAAACCGTGACCTTGAACAACGGCACGGCGGGCCAACCCGGGTTGCACCTGAATGGCACCAATGGAAACATTCTGCTGCCGGCGGGCATCGGCTATCTGACCAGTTGCACGAGTGGCTCCCTGTTCAATGAGGCGGGCAGCAATGAATTGGACGGGCCAATCACTCTGACCAGTGGCGGCGGCGACACCTATATTTATGCCAATAGCGGGACGCTCACGCTGGCGGGCGGCCTGGCGCCCAATACATCGGCCCGCAATCTGCGGCTGTGCGGTGCGGGCACCGGGAGAGTGACCGGGGTGATTGCGGATGGATCTGGTTATCCGCTGGCCGGTCTCTTCAAACAGGATGCGGGCACTTGGACGCTCGCCAATACGAACACGTTTTCGGGCGGGACGACGGTGAACGGCGGCACGTTGCTGGTGAATGGTTCGCTCAGTACGAATGCGGTCACGGTGGCGGCGGCCGGAACGTTGGGCGGCACCGGCACGATCACCGGGCCCGTGACATTGACCGGCACGATTTCACCTGGCGGTAACAGCGTGGGCACGCTGACCACCGGCACTGAAGCGTGGAACAGTGGCGGCACGTACCAGTTTAATTTAAGCAATGCGACGAACAGTTCCGGCTTGAGTTTGCTGAACATCAATGGTTTGCTCAATGTGTCGGCCGGCACCGGCAGTCCGGTAACCATTAAACTGATATCCATGAATACGAATGCCACGGCCGGTCCGATAACCGGCTTTGCCAGCGGTAATTCGTACACTTGGCCGCTGGCGGTGGCCAGCGGGGGCCTGACGAATTTCAGTCCGGCGAAGTTTACGGTGAACACCAACGGTTTTCGCAATGCCACCACCGGCACGTTTAGCGTGAGCACCAATGGCAATTCATTGGTGCTGATCTATGCCGGACCAACCTTGACCATGCCGGTGCTGAACAGTTCCGCCAGCCTGACGGCGGGCGTATTCAATTTGAGTTTCAGCGGGCCGAACGGGCAGAGTTACCGCGTGCTGGAAACCACCAACATAACGTTGCCGCTGACGAACTGGCTGGCCCTGACCAACGGTGTGTTCGGCACGGGTATGGTTAATTTTGCCGATCCGACGGCCACCAATCTCCAGCGGTTTTATCGGGTCACTTCACCGTAAAACACATCCGCCAATGAGCCCATCACGTCATCCACTGGCCAGGCTGATCATTATGGGCATACTGCTGAACCGCCTGGTGTCGGCATGGGCGGGCGGCTGGCCGGCGCAATTGTTTGCCCCTTACGCGGATTTCACCGCGTGGCCGCCGTATGATCTGATGGGCGCGGCCACGAACAGCGGCCTGCGTTATGCCACACTGGCATTCATCGTGGCGGATCCCTCCCAGAATGCGGCCACCGCCCCGGTGACCAATCTGCCGGCGTGGGGCGGGTTTACCGCGTACTCGGCGGCGAGCGGATACCGGGTGGGCGATATCGCCGCGTTTCGCGCGCTGGGCGGCGACGTGGTGGTTTCTTTCGGCGGCGAGGCGGGCACGGAACTGGCGGTTTATGTCACGGACACCAACCGGTTGAAGGCGGCGTACCAATTTGTGATCAACACCTACAGCGCCACGCGGATTGATTTTGATATTGAAGGCTCGTGGGTGGCGGATGCGCCTTCCATCAACCGGCGCTCGGCGGTGCTGGCGGCGCTCCAAGCGGACGCGGCAACAGCCGGACGCACGTTGCAAATTTCCCTGACGCTGCCGGTGCTGCCATCGGGATTGGACAACAACGGGCTTTATGTGCTGCAATCGGCGGTGAGCAATCACGTGAACCTCGCCGCCGTGAACATCATGGCCATGGATTACGGAGATAATGCGGCGCCGAATCCGGCCGGACACATGGGCGATTATGCGATCATGGCGGCGACGAATCTGTTCAACCAGCTCAAATCGGTTTATGCGGCGGCCAACCTTTCCAAAACGGACGCACAACTCTGGCAGATGATCGGCGTGACGCCCATGCTGGGAGTGAATGATGCGCAGGATGAAATCTTTGATCAGACTGCGGCGGCAAAACTGGTCGGCTACGCGGAAAATAAGAGCTTCGGCGAGCTGGCGTTTTGGTCGTTGAACCGCGATCAGCCGGGCGATTCGGGCATTACGCAAACGGCGTTTCAATTCACGGAAACCTTTCTGCCGTTCGGCGGCGGGGTTGCCCCGGCACCCGTGATTTCACCGGCCAATGCGGGAGTCATTGTACCGGCCACGGGAACGACCAACTTGGTTTTTCCGGTCACCTTGTCCACCACATCCACCGGCGCGGTGAGCGTGGCGTATTTCACAAGCGACGGGTCGGCGACGGCGACGGGTGATTATCGGTCCACCAACGGGACGCTGGTTTTTGCCCCGGGTCAAACGGCGGGAACCATTGCCGTCGTTGTGCCGGGAACAACCAATGCGGGGCCGAACAAATATTTTTATCTCAACCTAACCAATGCCACGGGGGCGAATCTGTTTATCACGCAGGTGACGGGCACGATTACCAATAACTATTCCAATGGCGGCGGCGGTGGGCAGACCAATGGCAGCGGCACCGGGGGCGAGTGCGCCATCACGACGCAATGGGTGGTGACGTACGACAGCGGCGCGGCGTTTCAGGCGATTCAGACGCTTAACAACCCGAACAGCACGAATATCACCCTGACTAGTTTTGCCTTCAACGCGGCGTTCACGAACATTGACTGGATTGACGCCGGAAGCACGAGCGGCTGGGTGATACCGGCGCGCAGTGGCAACCATTACACCATCGGCAGCGGCTGGTCGGTGCCGGCGGTGATCCCGGCGGGCGGCAGTTTGCAACTGACGTATCAGGGTGAACCGGGCGGCGGTCCGCCCGCGCCAACAAATCTGGTTATCAACGGCGTGACGGTGGGAAATTGCGGCAATGGAACGCCCGTATATTTCACTTCCGTGATCCGCAGCGGAAACAGTATTGCACTGACGTGGAAGACGCTGGGTGGCAGCACCAATTGGGTGCAGGCCGCCGGTGTTCCTCTCTCGGGCTGGACCAACCTGAGCGGGCCGCTGGTGATTTCCGGCAGCGGGAGCGTTTCCACAAACTGGACGGAGATCGGCGGGGCGACGAATGGTCGGGCCAGATTTTACCGGGTACTGGTCAATTATTGACTGCGGTGGCGGGGTGGGACGGTTTTTCCCGTTGAGCCGATTGGGCGGTCGGCTGATTCGCATTATGCAAGGAACCGGCGGGATCGGTTTCATCGTAATAATGAATGCCGGTCTCGTGATACTGTTGCAGGAAGGGTTTCAGGCAACCATCAAAGCGGGCGAAATCGCGCGCCTCTTCGGGAGTCCACGCCATTTCGGACAAGGCAGCCAGCCGCGGCAAGGTCATGAATTCCAAATAGGACGTGGTGGCAATGTGCTCGGTCCAGACACAGCCTTCCACGCCGAGAATGTGCTGACGCTGCGCGGGCGTGATGGTTTTAGGAATTTCAGGTCCACGATAGACGGCATCCAACGTATTGAACAACTTGCGGCCTTTGACGGGGTAAGTGAGGTCTTGGGGATAGTCAAAGTAGCATGGCGCACGCGGCGCGAGCACCACGTCATAACCAGCGGCCAGGGCTTGGTCGAGCACTTCGGGGCGGTCATGCCGCCACCAGAAAATCAGCGTGTTCCTTACCGGTTTGGCGGCGGCCACCTCGTCCCAACCGACGGGAGTGCGGCCATGGTCCTGGATGAATGCGGCCATGCGACGGATGAAACTTTGCTCCAACTGCTGCGGGGATTTCAAACCGTCGGCCTGCAATTTTTTGGCGACGGTGGGGTCGGTGTTCCAGACGCTGCAATCCACTTCGTCGCCACCGAGGTGAATCCATGGTGAAGGAAAGGTGTCCATGACATCCAGCAGCACATTTTGGAGGAAGTCATAGGTATCGTCGCGGCCGGGATTGAAAGTGTGGACTCCGCCATCGAGTTGCGGATAGGTGCGGGTGGCGGCGCTGGCGTGGCCGGGCATGTCGATTTCCGGCACCACCACAATATGCCGCGCCTGCGCATAGGCAATGATCTGGCGCATGGCTTCGCGGGTGAAATAAGCGGCGGGGGCGTTGGAATCCGAAAAATTACCGCGCGCGCCGGTGCGGGTGAGTTCCGGATATTTTTGAATCTCCAGACGCCAGGCGGGATCATCGGTCAGATGCAGGTGCAGGCGGTTGAGTTTGTAGCCGGCCAGCCAGTCAATTTCACGCTGGATGGTGGGTTGATCAAAAAAATGCCGGCTGACATCCAGCATGAAACCGCGCCAGGCATAGCGCGGGGCGTCGGTAATCTTCACGGCGGGCACCGTGCGGGTCGAAGCATCAAGGAGTTGCCGCAAGGTCTGGCAGCCATAGAAGGCGCCGGCGGAAGTGGCGGCCCGGATGGTGATACCTTCAGGCGCAACCTCCAATTGATACGCTTCTTCGGCCAGGCCCTGAGCGCCACGCGTGGTCAGTTCAATCCGATTTTTGGAGGCGGATGCGGTGTTGGTCAGATGCAGGGTCTCGGACAATGCGGCGGCTTCGCCGGCAAAGGCGTGATCGGCAACCACGGCGGTCTGGTCATTCAGGGCAAACTGGCCGTCCTGCTGCGTGATCCGGGCGGGCCAGGGAATCAGGTGCAGTTCGGCGGCGGCCACCGCCGGAACGGCGCCGGCCAAAAACACGACCGCCAGCAAATTCAAAATGAGTTTCGTTTTTTTCATCACATCCACCTGCAAATTAAAATCGGTCCATGATGCTTCCCTTTATCCGGAGACCGGCCAGGGGGCGCAATAGCCCGGCGATTTATGCCGGAATTATCCCATCTTTACGATTGATTCAAAGGGCATAAAGATGCTCTTAGCCCCGCGCGGTTTATCGCCTACCATGGTGGAAATCCATTCACATATATTGCCCTTGAATGCTGCCAAGACTTATGCTGGGATTCAGATGATGTGTTTTCGCCTGCGCCAGATTGCGTTGGCCGGCCTGCTGATGCTGGCCCGGGGAAACCTGCTGCCGGCGGCGGCGCAGGAGGCGGCCAACCCGGCAACCCCCTTTCTGGTGCGCTCCTGGCAGACGGATCAGGGGCTGCCCAACAACACGGTCAACGCCATCACCCAAACCCGCGACGGCTATCTCTGGCTGGGAACCGACAACGGGCTGGTACGGTTTGACGGGGTGCATTGCCGGGTGCTGGGGTTGCCGGAAGGGCTGAGCAGCCTGCAAATCTCGGCGCTGCTGGAAGATCATCTCGGCGCCTTGTGGGTGGGCACGACCGGCGGCGGGCTGAACCGGCTGTTTCATGGCCAAATTGAAAACTTCACCATTAAAGACGGACTGGCGGGCAATTCCATCCAGACCGTCTTGGAAGCAACCAACGGCGACATTTGGGTGGCGACCTCGACGGGCCTGAGTCGCCGGAGCAACGGCCGGTTTGAGGTGATGGGGCATAATCTGGGCCTGGTCTATGATCTGGCGCGCGATCGGCGGGGCAACCTCTGGGCAGCCACCCTGCACAATGGTCTGGCATGTTTCCGGGATGACGGTTTTTCAACCAACAACCGGCCGATGGATATTCGTGATTTTAATCCCCGCTGCCTCTTGGTGGACCGCCAGGATCGCTTGTGGGTCGGAGCCCGCGAAAAATGCATATACTGTTTGGAAAATGGAACGTGGACCCGCTATGGTACGAATGAAGGGTTCCCGG
Source organism: uncultured Verrucomicrobia subdivision 3 bacterium (assembly GCA_903872345.1). Classification (GTDB taxonomy): domain Bacteria; phylum Verrucomicrobiota; class Verrucomicrobiia; order Limisphaerales; family UBA11358; genus UBA11358. The sequence goes on from CAIQKM010000108.1 coordinate 37,690, forward strand.
AAATCGTGTTGAACCGGCTGGCGGAAACCGCTGATGGCGCGGTTTGGGCGGCCTCGTTAAATGAGGGCGTGTATTATCTGCAAAACGGCCGGTTCAATGCTTTGCGCATGCAGGACGGCCTGCCGGATGATGCGGTGCTGTCCCTGTTTGCCGATGCCCAATTCCTCTGGGCGGGCAGCCAGTCGGGCGGCCTGAGCCGGATCGGGCCGAAGCGGCTGTCCGTTTATCATGCGCTGGAAGGTTCCTCCGAATGCCAGTTGCGTTCCCTGACCGAAACCACCAACGGCGATTTGTGGGTGGGCACTTATGGGCAAGGCATTTACCGGCAACCGGCCGGGCAGGCGGAAATGACGCAGATGACCGGGAAACCTTTTCATGATCACGTGATTGTGGAGGCGATGCTGGGCACTGCCGATGGCAGCCTGTGGTGGGGTGCCGGGCCGGTGCTGTACCAATGGCGCGACGGCCAGATGCAATTCAAATTTGGCGAAGGCGTCCTGGCCGGGGACCGGATCTGGTGCTTGTGCGAAGCGCCGGGCGGCGACATGTGGGTGGGAACTTACAACGGCCAGTTGTTGCATTTGGAGCAGGGCAAAGTTTCGGCGCTCAAAGGCCTGTCCGGCCGGCCGGTAACATCGCTGGCAAGGTCGGCCGACGGCACTTTGTGGATCGGCTCATTGGGCGGCGGGCTGGGCCGGTGGCAAAATAGGAAACTGACCACCTTGACGACGCGGGACGGATTGCGCAGCAATCTGATCCGCACGCTGCGGCTCGATGCGGAGGGGACCTTATGGATCGGGATGGACGGCGGCGGACTGGCGCGGTGGTCGCATGAACAACTGGTGAATTTCACTTCGCAGGAGGGTCTGATCGACGACACCATTCTCCAAATTTTGGATGATGACAACGGCAGCCTGTGGCTGGGTTCCAACCGGGGCATCTACCGGATGTACAAGCGGGGACTGAATGATGTGGCGGAAGGCCGGATGACCGGTGTGCATACGCTGGTGTTTGGCCGTTCAGACGGGATGCCCTCGGAGGCCTGCGTGGGCAATTTCGGGGCGGCCTTGAAAACGCAGGCGGGGCAGCTTTGCTTTTCCACCGCCAAAGGCATCGTGGTGATTGATCCCCGGCATCAGGTGAACAATACCGTGCCGCCCACCGTGCTGATGGAAGATGTTTACCTGGATGGCCGGGGGCTGACCAACCGGCCGGCCGGTCCGCCGGCTTCCCCCCTGACCGCCCTGGCTTCGGCGATTGATTTTCCGGGCGGGGCCGGACTGCAAATTCCACCGGGCCGGCACAGTTTTGAATTTCATTACACGGCGCTGAGTTTTGACGCCCCGGAAAAGATCCAGTTTAAATACCAGCTCGCCGGACTGGATTCGCACTGGATTGAAGCGGGGAATATCCGGGTGGCGCATTATGGTTACGTGCCGCCGGGCAGCTACCGCTTCCGCGTGCTGGCCAGCAATGGCAACGGCCAATGGAATGAGACCGGGGCGGAAATCTCGTTCACCGTGCTGCCCTATTTCTGGCAGATGGCCTGGTTTGAGTTGCTGCTGGCGCTGGCGGGGTTGGGGCTGTTCGCCGGCGGCATCCGGTATGTGGAACGCCGCCGGTACCGGGCGCGACTCAAACGCCTCGAACGGGAACGGGCGATGACCACCGAGCGCGAGCGCATCGCCTGCGATTTGCACGATGAACTGGGGTCGAGCCTCAATTACATTTCCATGTCGGTAAGCGATCTGGGCCGGTCACGCGGCGGGGACGCGGAACAATTGAAGGCGCGGTTGGAAAAGGTTTCGGCGTTTGCGGTGCGCACCGCCCGGTCGCTGGATGAAATCGTCTGGGCGGTGAATCCGCAAAACGATTCGCTGCGCAGCCTGGTGGAATATCTCACGCAGCTCGCCCGCGAACTGTTTGAAGACACGGGCATCCGCTGCCGCTTTCAAATTCAGGAGGATCTGCCGGCGCTGCCGCTGCCGCCGGAGATGCGGCATCATCTGTTCCTGACGGTGAAAGAGGCGCTGAACAATGCTTTGAAACATGCCCAACCCACGGAAATCGTGCTGGGGGCGAACACGGCCGGGCGGCAGATGGAGATTTTCATCCAGGACAATGGCGCTGGCTTTGATGCCGCCGCCGTGGCGGCGGGCAGTGAACGTAACGGATTAAAAAACATGCGCCGCCGCATTGAAAAGCTCGGCGGCCGGCTGTCGGTGGACACCAAACCCGGCGGCGGCACGACTATCCGGTTGACAGTGAGTTACCCCACCGGCTACAAACCTGAGAGTCCTGAAAGTACCAAATGAGCAAAACCATCAAAATCGCCATCGTCGAAGATCATGAAGAGTTCCGCAGCAAGTTGACGGAGCTCCTCGGCGAAGCGACCGAATTGAATCTGGTGGGCACTTTCAAGGATGGTCCGGCGGCGCTCAAAGGCATTCCCCAAGTAAAGCCGGATGTGGTGGTGATGGATATCCAGCTCCCGGGCGTCGATGGCGTGGAATGCGTACGCGAACTTAAAGCGGCGATGCCGGCCACGAATTTTCTGATGCTGACGGCGTATGAAGACAGCGACCGGCTGTTCGAATCGCTCAAGGCCGGCGCCGGTGGTTATCTACTGAAGCGAACCTCCTCGGTGCGATTGTTGCAGGCCATTCAAGAACTGCACGCCGGCGGGTCACCGATGACCCCGCAGATTGCGCGGCGCGTGGTGCAGTTTTTTTCCGGGCCCGCCAAAAGTTCGCCGTCCGGCATGGAGGATCTGACGGCCGGCCAAAAGAAATTTCTCGAGGAACTGGCGCAGGGTTACAGCTACAAGGAAATCGCCGACCACCTGGGCATCACCGTACACGGCGTGCGAAACTACATCCGCAAGATTTACGAAAAACTGCACGTCCACTCGAAGGTGGAGGCGATTAACAAGTATCTCGGGCGATAACCGTTCAGCCTACTTGATATAGTACCCGGCAGATTTCCAACTGCCATCCGCTTCCTGCATGAAGGTGACGGTTTCTACGGTGGACGTCGCATGTTCAAAGGACGTTCCAAACTGGATCAGCACATATTCACCGGCGGGTGCGCCGGGCAAATTATGCAGTTGTCTGGCTGATTTCAAAGTGCGCGTCTGTAGCGAACCCAGCGGCGGACGGACGCTTTTTATGGCGGCGGTCCAATCCGATTCGCCGACCCCGGCCTGGAATGCGGTGCCGGCGGCTTGCCAGCTTTCGGCATAGCGGCCGGCATCTATCAATGCCAGCCAGGTTTGGGCCTCGACCACCACGGTTTTCTCCACCTCCGTAAGCTCGTTGCGATTGGTTTCCGTGCCGGGTGAGACAAGATATCCCGCAACTTTCCAACTGCCGTCGGTTTCGCGCGAACACACGACGGTTTCCAACGCCGGAGAAAAACTGGCAAAGGCGCTGTTGAATGTGGTCACATAACCGTCACCGGCGGGCAGGCCGGGATAATTGGTGGCGACCCGGCTGGATTGGAGTTTGCGTGACTGCACACTTCCCAATGACTGAACGGTTTGCTTTGCCTTGGCGACCCAGTCGGCCTGGGGAATGGCTTGGTGAAAGCTCGTGGATGCGGTCTCCCACGTTTTGACATAATCACCGTGATCCATCAGGGACAGCCAGGCGGTCACCGCCGCCGTAACCATATCGGCAACAGTGTTTGTTGAGTCGGTCACAACCGGGGCGGGTTGAACAATGATGTGGTCATTGCGCCGCACAAAGAAGGGTGACTGCGCAAGCGCGTGACCGGCGCGCATGACGGTGGCGTTCTGAAACAGGATCGGCCAGGTTTTCACAGGAGTGAGCATAAACTTGGGCTGATTCTGGACTTGGAGATGGAGATGAGGGTGGCTCGTATTACCGGAATGACCACACTTGGCCACCGGCTGACCGGTGTGCAGGGTTTCGCCGAGGGTTACGAGCACGCTGCCCTTTTGCAAGTGCGCCATGACCACGTAATGTCCCTGCCCAATATCGATGACGAGGTGGTTGCCGGCGATATGTTCGAGGTCGGTTTGCCCGATGGGACTGTCTGCCAAATCGCCGACCACTTCGGTGACCTTGCCGGCGGCCGGGGCATAGAGTGTTTCACCCCATGACGGATAGGACGTGAGCTGGCCGGGGTTGCCGGTGCGCTCCTGGCCATTCACAATGCGCTCGATGTCCAGGGCATCCCGCTGATTGCTGAAATGGTAGTGGGCGTTGACCAGGGGACTGCGACCGCCGTGAACCACCACCCATTCGCCGCAGAAAGGCGCGGACAGGACCACGCCATCCACTTTGGCTTCCGGCCAGTAAATCCGCACCAGTTGCGTGGCCATAAAAATGGCACCGGCCGCGAAAACAAAATTGGTGGCGACATAAACACGTTTGCCCGGCAGCAGTTCCACCAACAACAGCGCGATGACGGCGCCCCAGTACAACAGGTGCATGGTGGTGTATTCACCCGGGGAAAATTGCACGGGGACCAGACACGCTCCCAGCACCAACGCCGCGAGCAACCAAAATGTCCAGCGAATCAATAGCTGCGCACGTTGTTTGCCCATTCCCGGCGCGAAGAGGTTGCGCCAAAAATTCAATTCCAGCGAACCGGTCACACTGCGTCCCGCCGCCAGCATGATGAGGGCTGGCACCATGAACAGGACGTAAAAGTACAGGACGTTGAAGAAGATTTCCGTCTCGTACGCCAGCCAGCCGGTGAAGGCGAGCAAACCGGCCAGCACCACGTTGGCCAACGTGAGCAGAATGTTTTGAAAGCGGGAAAGTTTGGGCGGCACCGGAACAACTGCACGTTGACCGGGTGTTTTTCCCGGGCGGCCGGCGATGGTTTCCACCTCGGTCTTGAACGTGCTGGCCTGCTGGTAGCGGAGTTCGGGTTGGTTTTCCAAGGCGCGCAGAACCACTTCATCCAGCCGCACATCCACCTGAACTTTGCGGGAGGGCAGCTCGATTTTTTTGCCGGGCAGTTCGCCGGTGAGCATTTCGTAAAACACCACGCCGAGCGAATAAATGTCGGCCCGGCTGTCCACGCGCTGCGGGTCGGTACGCTGTTCCGGGGCGCTGTAGCCCGGAGTGCCCACAGCGTTTTGCGTGGCATCGGCGGCGGGGGCCGGCGCGCCGGCGATTTCGTTTCCCGGGCCGGCGCCCAGCATTTTGGCGATGCCGAAATCGGCGATTTTGACGCGGCCGGTCTTGTCGAGCAGCAGGTTCTCGGGCTTGATGTCGCGATGCACAATGCCGCGGTCATGGGCAAATTGCAGGGCGTCGCAAAGCGTCGGGACAATGGCCAGCGCCTCCTCGGGCGTGAATTTGCGGGCGCGCAACAACTGCCGGAGATTCGCGCCATCCACAAATTCCATCAGCAGAAAATAAAAGCCGCCGGCCTGGCCGAAATCGTGAATCGTAACGATGTTCGGGTGATTCAACGCGGCGAGCGCCTGGGCCTCCCGCGTGAAGCGTTCGGCAAACTTGGGGTCGTTGACGCGTTCGGGAGCCAACAGTTTGAGGGCCACCAAACGGTTGAGGGTTCTCTGGCGAGCCTGGTACACCACCCCCATGCCGCCGCGACCGAGCAGTTCAAGAATTTCCAACTGAGGGAAAAACGGGGCGATTTGTTCCGGGGTCAGCGGCGCCTGCGCGGGAGCGGCATCGCCAGTGCAGGCGGTTTCCGTTTGCAAATTGAGCGCCATCAGACAGCGCGGGCACAGCCCGGCGGGCGCGCGTTCCGTCAGCGGCGCGCCACATTGCGGACATTTGATCGAGGACTCGTTGCTCATGCACGTTACTTACCGGTTTGGGACGGATTGTTACCTGAATATTGTCCTACCCTCCGGCCAGCGCGGCGGCGAGATGGCGCAATTCGGCGTCCAAATCGGCACCGTCCGCCAGGGTCTGGGATATTTCCTCGCGATAGATTTCGCGGAACCGCTTCCGCAAACGGTGTACGGCCACGCGGGCGGCCCCTTCATTCACACCGAGTTGTTGCGCCACGCCAGCGTAGTCAATCGCCCCGCGTTCCGCCATGAGGCATTGTTTGAGGATGTCAAAGTCTGCGCCCCGCCCGGCGGCCTGGAACTCCGCCTGCAAGCGTTTGACCGTCAGATCGAGCAGGGTCAGGGCCCATTGCTGATCGTAGGTTTCATCCGGGGCGAGGGCCTGCGGGTCGGCGGCCAGGCGGGTTTCGGCCAGCGTGGTATCGAAGGGCACACACGCCTGGCCGCCGCCCCGGCGCTGCGCGGAATGGCGACGCCATTCCTTGTTCATGAAATGTTTCAGCGCCACGATCAGGTAGGCGCGCAGCTTGCCTTTTTCCGGATCGGCGGCATCGAGCCAGCGTTTCTCGAGGAGCCGGCAGAAAAATTCCTGCGTGAGATCCTGGGCGTCCGGAGGCGACTGGCCGCAGCGACGGACGTAGGCATAGAGCGGATACCAGTAGTCGCGGCAGATGGTTTCCAGCGCCGCCGCCGAGGCGGGCGACGTCGTTTGCCGCGCGGCCAACACCACCGACCACCGGGTGTTCGGAAACAGGCGCGGCCCTTCGCTGGAGGCTTCCCGGCGGCTCATGCGGATAACATATCCCTCTGAATGACCGGAAACGAGGGCGTTGTTACGGGAAATTTTTCCCCCGTCATCGAGCCAAGCGATATGGGCCGAAACATTTTCAATTATCACCCGGCGGCGAAAAGGCGTATAAGAGAAACATGAAGACCGAGGATATTCACAAAATTTGCGAGGCCGGACTGATCACGGCGGATCAGCGCGACCGGATTATTGCGCATTTTAACCTCAAAGATGATGGAGTTAAATTCCTGGCCATCGTCTCTTTCATCGGAGCAACGTTGATAACGGCGGGGATTGTGCTGCTCATTTCCGCGCATTGGAATGAGATTCCCGGCGGGATAAAGATCGCCGCCGGATTGCTGCTGATGTTAGGCGCACATGGGGGCGGCTGGTGGTTGCGGGAAGTGCAGGGGCGCCATCGCAAGACCGGCGAGGCGTTGCAACTCGCCGGCTCGGTGATGTTTCTCGCGAACATCGCCTTGGTGGGCCAGATTTACCAGCTCTCCTCGCGCCCGCCCAATGCCCTGCTGCTCTGGCTGGCGGGCATTGCGGCCCTGCCCTGGCTGCTAAATTCCCGGGCGCAGTTTGTATTGTTTCTGGCCGCGCTGTCCGTGTGGTTTGGCTGCGAGATTAACGAGCGGGACAGCCTGATTTACTGCGGCAATGAATCGCAGGTGGTTGCCTACGCCCTGCTGGGCCTGAATTTTATCGGAGCCGGCCTGTGGCTGCGGAAGTCGGCCTTTGCCGATTTTGCGCCCGTGGCCGAAAAACTCGGAGCGCTGGGCCTGCTGGTCTTTGCCTTTCCGCTGACGTGGGCCGGGGTTCTGGATTGGAGACATGATGACACCTGCCACTGGTTCATTCCGGCCCTGGCGGTTTCAGCCATGCTGACCACCGCCGCCGGGGTTCGTCATTTGCCCGGGCTCAACCGGCAATGGCGGCTGACCTGGGGTGCCACGCTGGCAACCTCGGCGGCCCTCTTGTGTGCGGCTTTCTTTACCCCCCGCGAACATGGCTGGGTTTGGATCGGGACTTTTGACACCGTAAACGCCGCCGCAAGCATCGGCCTGTTTGTCTTTTGTCTGCTGCAAATCCAGACAGGTTTGCAGACCGGTTCGCGCTATTTGGTAAATCTGGGCGTGGCTTTTATCGGACTGGACATTGTATCCGCCTATTTCGGCCTGTTCGGCACCATGGCCCGCACCGGCTTGATGTTCATCGTATCCGGACTTTTCCTGATGGTCTTCGGCGTGTATCTGGAAAGGAAACGGCGCAACCTGCTGCACCAAATGAAAACCCTCAACCAATCGGAGGTCGCATGAAACGGAAACTGATTATCCTGGTGCTCGCCCTGCAAACCGTCTGGGTGCTCGGCACGGTCATGCAACAAGAGTATGGGCTGCGCCATGGGCGAACCGTGCTGCTGGCAACTCGACCGGTGGATCCCCGGGATCCGTTGCGCGGTGATTATGTGCGGCTGAATTATGATATCAGCGATGTGCCGCTGGAAAAATTTTCACCGCCCGTCACCGGCGATCTGCCGGTGGGCACCAAGGTGTTCGTCGCCTTGGCGGCCGGCACGAATCAATTCTGGCAGGTCACCCGGGCAAGTACCGATGACTTCGTCCCGGCAAATAATGAGATTCGGCTGACCGGCAAAACCGCTTGGTGGTGGGGCAGGAATGGCAACGGTCAACCAATTCATGTTCAATACGGTATTGAACAGTATTTTGTCGCCGAAGGGACGGGCAATCCCGTCGGGAAACTGACGGTGGAAGCGGCAGTCTCAGTATCCGGTCAGGCCCGGATCAAAGAGGTTTATGCCGATGGCAAACCCTACGCCGAGGTGATGAAAGAGAGGCAGTGAGCCGGCCGCCATGCCCATTTTCGGCGGCGCGCCGAAATACGTTTCCGAAATTGGCCGGGTCTTTGCCGCCAGCCACCCAAATTTATCGGAAATCTGCCACATCCAAACCGCTGCCTTCAATGATACTTTTGAGCGTGCCGAGGGGAATGGGTTTGCTGCCATGCATAGCTACAATCACCTGGCGGCCATTTTCATGCCGCCATTTCTGGTGGCTGCCGGATTGTGCAATCAAAATAAAACCGTGGTGTCGCAAAACTTTGACGACTTCCTTGGCATTGCGAACTGGAAACCGCTGGCTCACGGCAAGGCAAGTTCCACCAGTTTGGCACCTTTGTTCAGTTTGACGGGCGAGGGTTCAAACCAAAGGGATAGCGCTTCTTTTGCGTTGGCGACGGCTTCGGCTTCCGTGTCGCCGGCGGACGCGCAGCCGGGCAGTTCGGGAAAGACCGCCGACCAGCGATTGGTTTCCGAGTCTAATTCGACCAACAAACGCAATTTCATGGGGGCAATTTAACTCCTATTGTCCGGCGGGGCAAGGCATCGTCCAACCCCAAACTGCCATTGGCCGGATCTGGGTAGTGCCCGGCGCGGATTTTCCAAATCCACAGCGCGTCGCCAGACCAACCGGCTTTGAACTCATTCCAGCCGTCTCCCGTCATGCCACCCGCTGCGAGTTGGGACAACTCGCACTCCGACCGGCCACCCTCAATATTTTACACACCCAGCGATTTGGCCGCCTCGTTGGCGAGATCCAGAATCGTGTTGGGGAACAGACCGAGCCAGAAAATGCCCGCCACGCACAGGGCGAGGGAAACTTTGGCGGGACCATCCAGTTCGATGGGGGTCAAATCGGCCGTCTCGCGGCTCCAGTAAATGGCCCGAACGACGCCAAAATAATAGTACATCGAGATAACCACGCCCACGAGGGTGATGGCCGCGAGCCAGTAATAGCCATGGTCATGGGTGGCGGCACCCTGGGCAATGACCGCTTTCAGCAGCAGGAACTTGCCGAAGAACCCGGCCAGCGGCGGAATACCGGCCAGTGAAACCATCGCAAAGGTCATGGAAGCGGCCAGAAACGGCGAGCGCTGGCTCAATCCGGCGAGACCGGAGATTTCTTCGCTTTCGAGATTCTTGAACACAATCGCGATGACCGTGAAGGCCGCGAGCACCGTGAACAGATAACCGGCGAAATAGTACAGAATGGCGGCAATGCCGGCCGTGTTCAGCGCGGCAACACCCAGCAACAGGTAACCCGCGTGCGAAATGCTGGAGTAGGCGAGCAGGCGCTTGAGATTCCGCTGGGGCAGCGCGCAGAGGTTGCCGTACAGGATGGTGATGCAGGAAATGATGATCAGCAGGCTGGACCAATGGGTCGTGAGACAAGGCACTGCGGTGAAAAGAAAACGCAGGAGCAGGACAAACCCGGCGGCTTTGGAACCGATGGCCAGAAATGCGGTGGTCGGGGTGGGCGCGCCTTGATAAACGTCCGGCGCCCAGATTTGGAACGGAAACGCGGCGATTTTGAAACCAAGACCGGACAGCACCAGCAGCACGCCGAGCACAAACAGCTTGCTGGTGGCAAACTGCGGAGCGACGGCGGCGAGGTCGTTGAAATTCAATTTACCGGTCGTGCCCCAAATGAGCGCGATGCCGAAAATCATGAAGGACGAGGACAGGGCGCCAAGAATAAGGTACTTCACACCCGCTTCAAGCGACGCAATCTTCGAGCGCTGAAAGCTGGTCAGCACATAGAAGGTGATGGTGATAAGTTCGATGGAGACGAACAGCATCGGGAAATCATTGGCCGAGGCGGCAAACAACATGCCGGCGAGGGCGAACAGCACCAGCGAGTAATATTCACTGATGGCCCCGGGAACGCGGCTGGAAAACTGGAGCACCACAAAGAGCACCAGAATGGCCGCCGTCAAAAACAGCCGCTTAAAGAACACCGCCAAGGCGTCATTCACGAACGAGCCATGAAAGGCCGAACCGCCCAGACTGCAAACTCCCTGGCCGCTGAAGCTGATGACAAGCAGACCGGTCAGCGCGGCGATGGCCGCATAGGCGAGGTATTTCTTGCGCTCGGCGGGGACCCAGAAATCCGCCAGCAGCAACGCGGTGCCGAGGGCGATTACGCACAATTCAAGTGTGATCAAGGAAGCGTTCATCAGTTGCGGACTCCAGAAATTTCAGCCTGCGCGACCAGTTTCGCGGGGACGGTGACGTTCGCGAGGTTCACGACCTTCTGCGCGTCAGGATTGATCTTCGAGGTGAGCAGGGACGGCACAAAACCGAACACCAGCAGGCTCACGAGCAGCAGCGCGTAAGGCAGTTTGCGCCAGGCGTTGGCATCGGGCAGCGTGTTCCAGCGTTCGGGCAGGGGGCCGTGCAAAATCTGGCGCATGGCACGGGTCATGTAAACGCCACCGATAACGAGGGCGCCCCACAGACCGATAACCGTCACCGCCGGGAAGATTTTCCACGCGCCGAAAAATACGGTGGCTTCACCCACAAAGTTGGCAAAACCGGGAAGGCCGCAACCGGCCATCGCCGCCATCAACAGAGCGGTACCGATAAAGGGCAGCTTGCGGCAAAGGCCGCCGAGGTCGTTCATCTGGAGCGTACCCGTCTGCTGGTAGATATAACCACTCAGGGCAAAAGTCAGTGCCGCCAGGAAACCGTGTGCCACCATGATGAGCACCGCGCCGGTGATACCTATGAGGTTCAGGCTGGCAATACCCAGGAAAATGAAACCCATGTGCGCCACGCTGGAATTACCAATCAGGAGGTTCAAATCCTTTTGGCGCATCGCCACCCAGCCGACATACAGGATGTTGCCGACGCAGAGCCAGGCGATAATGTGCGCCCAGTGCTGGGCCGCCTGCGGCAGGAGCGGCAGGGCGACGCGGATCAGACCGTAGAGACCGAATTTCTTGAGCACGCCGGCATGCAACATGGCGGTGGGCGACGGCGCCACACCATAACCCAGCGGCGCCCAGGAATGGAACGGCCAGAGCGAAACCAGGATGCCGAAACCGAATAGCAGCAGCGGGAAGATGAAGTTCTGCACATTCACCGCCAGCGGATTGGCCTGCACATGCTTGATGATGGCCGGGATATCGAAGGTGTTCGCACCACTCTGCAAATACAGGGCGATCAGGCCGATCAAGGCAATCAGCGCACCGATGCTCAGATAAATCGTGATCTGGAAGGTGGCGAAGTTCTTCTTTTCGCCGCGGCCCCAGACGCCAATCATTATAAAGGTCGGCACCAGCGCCAGTTCATGGAGGAAATAGAAGAAGAACAGATCCAGCGAGGCGAACGCCCCGAGGATGCCGCCGGTCATGATGAGCAGCAGCACGTAAAATTCCTTTTCGCGGGACTGGATTTCCCACGCGCAGAGCGTGGCGGCCAGACCGACGATCGCGCCCATCAGAATCAAACCGACATTTAAACCATCCACGCCGACGTGATAGCTGATGCCAAGGGATTGAACCCAAGGAATTTGCTGCACAAACCGGAAGCCATCGGCATCCACGGGCGCGGACGAGTACTGGCAGAACATCCATACGGCGGACACGGCGGAGAGCAGGGTGCCCAAGATGGCGACGGCGCGGATGATGACGCGATAATTGCGCGGGATAAAGACCAGCGCCAATGCCGCCAGCAGCGGCCAACCTGCGATGTAAGTCAGAATGGACATTTTATTTTCCAAAAACCAAAACCCAATAGAGCACCACGGCCACGCCCGTCACAAACATGAAGGCGTACCATTGGAGATTGCCGCTTTGCAACAAACGCAAACCGCGGCCAAAGATGTCGGTGCCGCCGCGAACACCACCGATGACGACACCTTCCAAAATCCAGCGATCCACAAACCAAGCCACCCAGGCAATGGCATCATGCGCCCGGATGAAGGTGGCTTCGTAGATTTCGTCAAAATAGAACCGGTTCTTCATGGCCGTGGCCAGGGGACCCAGCTTGGCCGGCAACGGGTCGGTGGCGGCATTCTTATAGAGGCTGAAAGCGGCCAGAAAACCAACAACTACCGCACCCAGACCGCAGGCCAAACCAACGGGCGCGTGGATGGGCTCAAGGATCTGCTGGATAATCGAAAGGGATTCGGCATTCGGCTTGAATTGCGAATTGTAAACATTGACCACGCCAATAAATCCGCCAGCCACCGCCAGCACTGCCAGCGCAATCAGCGGGAAGGACATGACGGCCGGAGATTCATGCGCATGCTTGGCCTTTTCGGTGCGGGGGTTGCCCACAAACGCCACGAAGAACAGGCGGAACATGTAGAACGTGGTGAGGGCGGCGACAAACACGGCCACGCCGAACAGGAGGAAATTCTTCTGTTCCAAAGCCAGGCCCAAAATCGAATCCTTGGAATAGAAACCGCTGAATATAGGAACCCCGCACAAGGCCAGCGTACCAAACAGGAACGTATAGAACGTGATGGGCATCTTCTGCTTCAGCGCACCCATCTTCCAGATGTCCTGTTCTTCATGCAGCGCGTGAATCACGGAACCGGCGCCGAGGAACAGCAGCGCCTTGAAGAAGGCGTGCGTGGTCAAATGGAACATCGCCGGCGTAGGCCCGGTCAGACCGACCGCCATGACCATGTAACCGAGCTGGGAGAGTGTCGAATAAGCGAGGATGCGCTTGATGTCGTTTTGCTGGACGGCGATCAGGGCCGCGAGCAGGGCGGTGAATCCGCCAACATAGGAAATCACATGCAGCGCTTCCGCGTTGAACAGCACAAACGTGCGGCACAGCATATAAACACCGGCGGCCACCATCGTGGCGGCATGGATCAAAGCGGACACGGGCGTGGGACCTTCCATCGCGTCCGCGAGCCAGACGTGCAGCGGGAACTGGGCCGATTTGCCGAGCGTGCCGCAGAAGATCAATAGTCCGGCCAGTGTGGCGCAGCCGCCGAGCGCGACGGGATTGGTCAGGAACTGGGCACTGATTTCACCAAAGTTCAGGGTGCCAAGCACGCCCCAAACCATCAGGATACCGAACAGAAAACCGAAGTCGCCAAGGCGATTCGTGATGAACGCCTTCTTGGCCGCATCGCCGGCGCTGGGTTTTTCAAACCAGAAACCGATGAGCAGATAGCTGGACACACCGACCAATTCCCAGAAGATGAACATCTGGAGGAAGTTGTTCGCCAGCACAATGCCGAGCATCGAGAACGTGAACAGACTCAGGAAGGCAAAGAAACGCGCCATGCTGCGGTCTTCGTGCATGTAGCCAAAAGAATATATATGGATCGCACCACCCACGCCGGTGACAATGAGCATCATCATCAAACTAAGGGCATCGAGCTTCAGGCCGAAATCCACGTGCAAAGTATCAATCGAAAGCCAAGAGGTGGCTGTTTCCGTCACGGCGGGATGAAAACCGTTCGCGCCGATGAAGCACACGGTCAGGATGAAGCCGGCCACGATCGCCCCGATGGAGATGAGCGAGCTGAGCGTGCGACAACGCAGGGTAAATAGCGTTATCACCGCCGCTGACAACAGCGGCAGGAACAAAATAATCCAGGGCAGAGCTTCTAATTTCATTGCTTCACAGTTTCATGCTCGTCAGATCCTCGACATGCGCGGACTGGCGTTTGCGATACAGGGCGACAATCAGCGCGAGGCCGACCGCCACTTCGGCGGCCGCCACGGTGATGATGAAAAACACCAACACCTGGCCGTCCAGCTTGCCGTTGTACCGCGAAAAGGAGACCAGCGCCAGGTTGGCGGAGTTCAGCATCAGCTCCAGTGACATGTAAATCACGAGCAGGTTGCGCCGGAGGATCACGCCGAGCAGCCCCAGGCTGAACAGCAGGAAACTCACGGTCAGATAATGTTCGAGTCCAACGTGCATGTTAAATTTATTATTCCGCTAGGCTTATGGCCTGGCGACGGTTCATTCCAGTTTCTTTTTGCACAGCAAAATGACACCCACCATCGCCACCAGCAGCAGCACGGAGACGACTTCAAACGGCAGGGTGTATTGCGTGAACAACAGTTTGCCCAGCGAGGCGGTATCGCCATCGCCTGCGGGATTATTTGCATCCGGCGCGGCGCTCTTCAGCGACTTCAGCATGATGAAAACAATCGCGGCAAAGGAAATCAGACCGGCGCCAATGCCAAAGAACTTGAACTTGCGCCGGGCTTCTTCCTTCAGGTCCAGCAACATGATGACGAACAGGAAGAGCACCATCACGGCACCCGCATAAACAATGATCTGGACAATGCCGAGGAAAAACGCGTGCAGCAGCACGAACAGGCCGGACATCGAAATGATGGTCAGCACCAAAAACATGGCACTGGTGACCGGGCTGCGGCTCAACGGGTTCGCGACGACCAAGACGCCGCACAACAGCGTCAGGGCTGCAAATACATAAAACAGGATGTCGGGCAATGCTGGCATGGATCAGACTTTCACGGGAAAACTTTCCTGCGCCTTGGCTTCCTCCAGTTTGTGTTTCCACTTCTGGATGCCGCCGTGCGTGCCGCCGAGCGCGAGAAGCTTTTCCTTGTTATAAATCATTTCACTACGGTTATGGGCGATATGAGACCAGTCTTTCTGCAGAAAAATCGCCTCTTCCGGACAAACTTCCTGGCACATGCCGCAATAAATGCAGCGCAGCATGTTGATCTCAAATTCCTTGGGCATCTTCTCCGCGTTGGCGCGATCCGCAGCCTGCCCGTCCTGACCGGGGGGCGTGATGCGAATGGCCTTCGGAGGGCAGACAAATTCACAGAGCTGGCAGGACACGCACTTGGTGCTGCCATCCTGGTCTTTCACCAAATAAGGCGCGCCACGGTAATTTTGCGGCAGGGTCCAGCGCTGCTCCGGATATTCCATCGTCACCTGCTTGCCTTGGAACAGCGAGCCGTAGGCGTGCTTGATGGTCACTTGCAACCCGCCGGCGATGGCCGGCAGATAAAGCTTTTCCCAGAACGATAGCGGTTTGCGGTTGACGGTAATTGCCATATCAACTCCTCAGGTACAGCCAGACGGCCGTAATCAAAATGTTTACCAAGGCGAGCGGTAAAAACCGGCGCCAGCCCAAGTCCATCAACTGGTCATAGCGGAAACGCGGGAACATCCAGCGCACCCAAATGAACAGCACCATGAAAAACAACAGCTTGGCTACGAAAATCAGGATATGGGCAATGCCCAGGCCCAGCGAACCGGGACCCGCGACGTGATCCAGACCGAAGAACGGCAGGGACCAGCCGCCAAAGAACAGCGTCACCATCATCGCCGAAGACGCCACCATGTTTGAATATTCCGCCAGGAAGAACAGCGCAAATTTCATGGAGCTATACTCCGTATGATAGCCGCCGACCAGTTCGGTTTCAGCTTCCGGCAAGTCGAAAGGTGTGCGGTTCGTTTCTGCAAACGAAGCGACCATGAAAATAACAAACGAAATTGGCGCGTACATTACCAGCCAGCCGTGGGTGGACTGCCAGTTGATGATCTGGCTCAGATTCAGGTTGCCGACGATGAGCAGCACCGGGATGATGGACATGCCCATGGAGATTTCATAGGAAATCATCTGCGCGCTCGAACGGATACCACCAAAGAAAGGATACTTGGAATTGGCCGCATAACCCGCCAGCACAATGCCATACACACCCAGCGAAACAATGCCGAACGTGTACAGGATGCCGACATTCAGGTCGGCGATCACCATGTGCTGATTGCCAATCTGGGAACCGAACGGAATGACCGCCACGGTGAGCATGGCCGGAACCACGGCAATGGCCGGAGCGAGCCAGAAATAAATCTTCCGGACACCCGCCGGGGTGAAGTCTTCCTTGAACATGAACTTCAGACCGTCCGCCAAAGGCTGGAAAATACCGAGACGCGTCAGGAACGGACCCAGCACCGGGATATACTTCATGAACGGCGGCGCAGCCCGGTTCGGGCCCACGCGATCCTGAATCCAAGCCGAGATTTTGCGCTCGGCCAACACCGAGTAAGCCACCATGCCCTGCACGACGCCGACTACCACGGCGATCTTGACCAGGCTAAAGATGATGAAATTCCAGTCCATGTTAAATTTGCACCGTCACGCCGGTATCTCCCAAGGCCGCCCAGCTCAAACCATTGAACGCGGGCACGTCCTTTGCCATTTCGTTGAACAAACCTTCGATCGTTACAAAACCGTTCTGACCGGTGATGTTATGCACCAGCTCATGCAGGAATTCCCATTCCGCACGGGCGTCGCCAGGCGCTTCGACCGCCTTCATGAATTTCTGCACACGACCCTTGGTGTTCGTAAAGGAACCGCGCTTTTCCGCATGGGCGGCGCCGGGCAGCACATAATGCGCCAGCTTGACCGTCTCATTGGGCAGAATGTCACTGACAATCAACGTTTCCAGCTTACCCAGCAAGTCGGCACCGATGCCATGCTTGGTGACATCTTCACCGAAAACAATCAGCGTGCGAATCTTGCCGCTCTGGATGCCCGCCGCAATCTGCGGCAGGTTGGAACCGATTTCCGTGAAGCAAATGCCGGTCAGGCGCGCACCGTTCGTGTTCGGATTTTTGTCCGCGCTCACGAGCAGTTTGTCAGCTTCGCCAAAGCGGGCCACGGAATCGCTGACGGCACCGAGCTTGGCCTTCAGCTTGGAAATCAACCACAACTCTTCGTTGGTCTGGCGCGCGGAGGCGATGATCGCCACGGAGCCGGCTTGGGCGCGCTTAAGCCGGTCGGTAATCTGGTACAACGCGGCGGCCCAGGTGTTTTTCTTGCCGAATACTTGGACTTCCTTAAGCCGATCATCGCGTTGAATCCACTTGTAATTCAAGCGGCCGGCATCGCACATCCACGGGCCGTTCACGGCGGCGTTGTCGCGCGGCGTGTAGCGGAACAATTTTTCTTCGCGGGAACCGAGCAGAGTACTGCAACCGGTGCCGCAACTCGTGCAAAGACTCTTGGTTTCCTTGAGAAACCAGACGCGCATCTGGAAACGGAAATCTTTCGAGGTCAGCGCACCCACGGGGCAGATGTCCACCGTGTTCAGCGTGTAATTGTTGTCAAACGGCGTACCGGGGAACGTCGAAATGGTGTTGTAGCTGCCGCGATTGATAATGCCCAGCTTGTCGTCACCGGCGATGTCGCGGGTGAAACGGATGCAACGGGTGCAAAGCACGCAACGTTCGGCATCCAGCATGATCCGCGGTCCGAGGTCAACGGCCTTCGGCTTGTGCACCTTGGCTTCCACAAAGCGGCTCGTGCTCTGGCCGTAATCCACGGAATATTCCTGCAGCTTGCATTCGCCGGCCTGGTCGCAAATCGGGCAGTCCAACGGATGGTTGATCAGCAGGGATTCCAGCACGCCTTCGCGCATCTGCTTCACCGCCGGGGTGGTGGTGTAAATTTCCATCCCGGGTGAAATCGGGGTGGCGCAGGCAATGGCCGGGCGCGGGGACTTCGCAATTTTCGCCGTGCCGTCAGGATTGATGACCGGCTTGCGGTCGGGGCCCATCGCCGGCGTGCCAAACTCCACGAGACACATGCGGCAGTTGCCGGCGACCGGCAACTGGGGATGCCAGCAGTAATGCGGCACATCGGTCTTGGCCTGTTCGCAGGCCTGGATCATGGTCGTCGGCGTGAGTTTGCCGGACCAGTCGGCCGTCAGACGCGGCACTTCAATTTCGCGCCCGTCCACCTTCACCTTGATTTTTTCAATCGCGGGTGCGGCGGGCTTCGTTTCAGTTGTGGCGACGGTGGACATGTTTTTAGTTCAAACGGCCTCGCCAGCCATCAGGCCGGCGGCCGGAATGATACACGGCAATAATTTGAATGCGATCCGGTAATTCGCGGTATAACAACCGGTACGGAAATGGAAATGCGCGGCAGCCGCGCACAGGCGCGTCAAAGACAGGCCACCACTCCGGATTCCGGCGAATCTTTTCGCCGGCTTCCCGAATGGCATCCAGAAACAAATTCCCAACACCTGGCTGTCTTTCGTCATAAAATTTGGCCGCTTCTGCCATTTCCGTTTCCGCAATGGACAGATAGGTCAACCGCTTCATTTCACTTTGCGATAGGCGTCGTTTAAGACGTCTGCCGCGTCACGTTCCGTCAATTGCCCGGCATCAAATGCCTGGCACCGGTCCAGCACTTCGCGCTTCCACGCCGCTTCGATTTCCGGCGAGCCGGCTTCCGGCTCAAAACTCAATAACAACTTTTCCACCAAACTTGCCCGCTCTTTCAGCGGCAAGGCCAGCGCTTCAATAAAGACCGTGTCCGTATTCGCGCTCATGGTTTCATTCAATGATGCGCTTCCGCCAGCGATTTCGGCTGGCCGGCTTCCTTCGCCCGACGCTCTTCATCTGCGGCGCCTTTGGCGACAAAATCGTCCTTGAACTTGGCCAGAAAACTCTGGACCGGCCAGGAGCAGGCTTCGCCGAACGCGCAAATCGTGCGGCCGCCGGGAATATTGTCGGCGATCTTGCCGAGGTATTCGGCATCCTGCTTGCGGCCTTCCCCGTGGGTGAGGCGTTGCAGGGTCTTGTTCATCCACAGCGAACCTTCGCGGCAGGGCGTGCACTGGCCGCAGCTTTCGTGGGCGTAAAATTCGGAGAGATTGGCCAGCGCTTCCACAATGTCCACGCTGTCGTCCATCACAATGATGGCGCTCGAACCGCTCATGGTGCCGGCCTGCGCCAGCGAGTCAAAATCGTACGGCAGATCCAGCATGTCGGTTTCGACAATCACTTCCTTGCCGTCGGCGTCTTTCTTCTTCAGCTTGAACTTCTCGCCGGCTTTCAAAACCTTCGAGGAGGAGCCGCCGGGAATGATGGCCTTGAGCTTGCGACCGTCGCGCAGACCGCCGCCAAATTTCGGATCGTTAATCAGTTCGCCGAGGGTGGCCTTGCCGACTTCAATTTCGTAATAGCCGGGGCGCTTCACCTGACCGCTGAGACTGACGATGCGCGTGCCGGTGTTGTTCGGCGTGCCGAGCTTGGCAAACGCCGCGCCGCCCATTTCCACAATGTGCTTCACATTGCAGAGCGTCTCGACGTTGTTAACAATCGTCGGGCACATCCACAGACCGAGCACCGCCGGAAAATACGGGGGCTTGATGCGGGGATACGGCCGTTTGCCTTCCAGCGATTCAATCAGGCCGGTTTCTTCGCCGCAAATATATGCGCCGGCACCGCGATGCACATGCATCTCCAGATCGTAGCCGGTGCCGAGAATGTTTTTGCCGAGGAAATTCTTCGCGCGGGCTTCCTTGAGCGCCTGATTCAGAATCTTCGCGCCTTCGGGCATTTCGCCGCGAATGTAAATGTAGGCCAGCTTCACGTCATTCGCGAAGCAGGAGATGATCATGCCCTCGATGAGCTGATGCGGATCCTTGTGAATGATCTGGCGATCCTTGAACGTGCCGGGTTCGGATTCGTCGGCGTTGCAGATCAGATAAATCGGCTTGCCGCTGCGGCGATCCACGAAACTCCACTTGAGGCCGCAGGAGAAACCGGCACCGCCACGACCGCGCAGACCGGAAACCTTGACGTCCTCGCGAATTTGTTCGGGACCGGAAAGCTTTTTGCCGTCCGCCAGATCCTTCGGCTGGATGGCGAGCGCCTTTTTCAGGCCCTCGTAGCCGCCATGACGCAGATAGCATTCGATGTCCGGGGTGTAACCCGGTTCATCGGCATACTTCAAAATTAATTTGTATTCTTGCGCCATAGCAACTTGACTCTTCGTAAAATTTCTCTAATTTAAACGGCCCATCAATGCCCGATGGTGTAACGGTAGCACAAGTGACTCTGAATCACTTTGTCATGGTTCAAATCCATGTCGGGCAGCCATTTCCCATTTTCGGTCCGGCATTTGCAATCCACCAGTTTCATTTTGTCATCCGCTTGGTCACGGCCAGCCGCTGCCGGATCAACTCAATATGCAACAAATCTTTCGGCCGTCCGATGGCGGCTTTGCTTTTCTGGATCAACTCCAGCGGCAGCACCGCCACATCAACACCCTGCAATTTCATTCGTTTTGCCCTGCTGATTACTTTCGCAAAAACCGGCAGCCCCGTCACTTCATAAATGAAATTGACCAGCGTTCCGTCGGCCAGTTCCACCACCGTGTTCCGCACGGCTTGCGCGCCCAGACGCAGGGCCAAATTCACCGCCCGCATATAATCCCGCGCCGGCAAATCCAGCCACAAATCCACGTCAATCGTGGATCCGGGAACGCCCTGTATGCTTGCCGCCGCCATGCCAATCACCTGGAACCGAATTTTTTCAGCGCCGAGCGCCCCCAGCAATTCACCGAGCGGAGATAGTTCACGTTCATCTGCCACCGCTCGTCCGGCGTCGCGGCGGCGCACCGCGCGAACAGCACCTTTTCGTGCTCGTCCAGCCCGCTCATCCCGGCGATCCGCCGGTAAACTTTTGGCCAGTCTTTTAGGCTTGTGGCTTTCACGTTTTGATTTGGCGGCCATCAGACTTCATTTGCACCCGGACAAAATTTCATCCGCTTTCTGGTGCGTGACGCCTTCGTAAAACTTTTCGCCCACCATCATGACCGGCGCGGTGCCGCAGCTCGCCAGGCATTCCACAAATTCAACCGTGAACTTCCCGTCCTTGGTCGTTTGCGGGCCGTGCGCGTGGGCATCCAGGCCCAGACGGGTGCAAAACAGTTTGTGCAATTCGTACGCGCCACCCAGCGCGCAGCTCAGCGTGCGGCAGACCTTGATCGAATATTTTCCCTGCGGCTGCTGACGCAGCATCGGGTAAAACGTGACGATCTCGTACAAATTGATCGGCGGCAGCTCCAGCTTCTTCGCGGCCCATTCGACGGACTCCTGCGAAATCCACCCGTGCTCGGCTTGGATGGCGTGCAACACCATCAGGGACGCGGCCCGTTTCACCGGGTAGTGCGAAATCAATTCGTTCACTTCCGCTTCCAGACTGTCTGTGACTTTAAAACTCATGTTATCCGGAATCTTGTTTTATCGGTCGCTTTCACCCATCACGAAATCCAGCGAGCCGAGGATGACCGGCACGTCGCTGATCATGCAGCCGGGCATCAGTTCGCCCAGAATGCTCAGATTTACGAATGAAGGGGCGCGGATCTTCAGGCGATACGGCACGCCGCCGCCCCGGCTGTTGATATAGAAGCCGAGCTCGCCCTTCGGATTTTCGTGGCCAAAATAAACTTCGCCGGGCGGACAGTTCACGCCTTCGGTCACCAGCATGAACTGGTGGATCAATTCTTCCATGCTCGACAGCACCTTCTGCTTCGAGGGCAGCGTAATCTTGCCATCGGGAATGTTCACCGGTTCCTTGGACGCGTTGGCGCCGCCGCCGGGAATCTTGTCCACGCACTGGGCCAGGATGCGCATGCTCTGGCGCATTTCTTCCATGCGAACGAGATAACGGTCGTAGCAATCGCCCACCGAGCCTACGGGGATGTCAAACTGCAAATCCTTGTAGCACAGATACGGCTGGTTTTTGCGGAGATCGTATTCCACGCCGCTGCCGCGCAGGTTCGGACCGCTCAGGCCGTAATCAATCGCCATTTCCTTGGAGACCACCCCAAGATCGCGCAGACGGTCCACCCAGATGCGGTTGCGGGTGAGCAGCGTTTCCGCTTCGGCCAGCGCCACGGCAAATTCCTTGAGGAACTGGCGGACCTGATCACACCAGTTCGGCGGCACATCCCGCAGCAAACCGCCGATGCGAGTGTAGCTGGTCGTCAGACGAGCGCCGCTGGCCGCTTCGGCCAGGTTGTAAATTTTTTCGCGTTCTGTGAAGGTCAACAGGAACACCGTGACGGCACCCGTATCCATCGCGAAGGCGCCGAGACCGAGCAAATGCGCGGAGATGCGGGCCAGTTCGCAGCACATCACCCGGATGTACTGGCAGCGCGGGGTCAGCTTGTCATGCACGCCCAGCAGTTTTTCGACCGCGAGGGTGTAGGCGACGTTGTTCGCCAAGGGCGCGAGATAATCCAGCCGGTCCGTGTAAGGGATGAACTGGGTGTAGGTCATGTTCTCGGCGATCTTCTCATCGCCGCGATGCAGGTACCCCACATCGGGATCCGCCTTGGTGATGACTTCGCCGTCCAGTTCGAGGACGATGCGGAGCACGCCGTGCGTGGCCGGATGCGACGGCCCCATGTTCAGGACCATGCGTTCGCCCTGGACATCCTGCAGCTCATCCGCCGCCTGCGCAGCGCGCGCGGCGGAATCGCGAATTTCAATCTCTTGAACCGAGCTCATTGATACAAAGCGTGTTATTCTTCCGGATTACGAACCCGGGGTTCGCGTCCGATCGAGTCCCCGCCACCGGCCACGGTGACGAATGGCCCGCCTTCGAGCGGGGCGGGTTTGGTAAAGGCCACATTGGGCAGATCCGTCGGCTTGCCGGCCAGCGGAAAATCCTTGCGCAACGGGTAATAGGGATACCCTTCCCACATCAGAATCCGGCGCAGATCGGGATGGCCGCTGAAGCGGATGCCCATCATGTCGTAAATTTCGCGTTCGTGCCAGTTGGCCGAGCGCCAGACCGGAAGCACGCTGGGCAGCTCGGATTTTTCCTCGCTGACATTTGTTTTGATGCGCAGCTCGGTGTTGGCAGTCATGCTGCGCAGGTGGTAAACCACCGTCCACCGGGGATCTTCGCCGTAGTTGTCCACGCTGGTGATGTCCACCAGAAAGTCAAAGCCCAAGGTCTGCTTGGCAAAACCGGCCACTTCAAAAATCTTTTCGGCATCGGCCAGGCTGAGGCTGATTTCGCCGCGGAATTCCGTTGGTTCGGTGACGAGGTCGCCGAACTTGGCCTTGAGTTGGTTGGCAGATTCGAGGGCGGTCACAGGATCAGGATTTGTTTTGCCCGGTGAGGGTCTTGACGATGTTCAGGTCCTGGATGCAGGGCTGGCTGATGATCTTCTTCTGCAACTCCATCAGCGCGTCCAACACGGCTTCCGGACGGGGCGGACAGCCGCTAATATACAAATCCACGGGCACAATGTTGTCCACGCCTTGCAACACCGCGTAGCTGCGATACATGCCGCCGGTCGAGGCGCAGGCGCCCATCGCGATCACCCACTTGGGTTCGGGCATCTGGTCGTAAATGCGCTTGAGCACGGCCGCCATCTTGTAGGTGACGGTGCCGGCCACAATCATGCAATCGGCCTGGCGCGGCGAAAAACGCATCACTTCGGAGCCAAAACGGGAAATATCAAAGCGACTCGCACCCACCGCCATCAGCTCGATGGCGCAGCAGGCCAGACCCATGGGCATCGGCCACACGGAATTGGCACGAAACCAATTCAGGGCGGCATCGACGCGGGTGACTATGACATCCCCCTCTATCTTGGAATCGTAGGCGTAATCGCTTTGCGTCTGCATTTTAATAAAAAAACGCCAGAAAGTAGGCGCACCTCAAGCCTACCCATGGGGGGGAGGCCGGGCAAGTTCAAATTTGTGATTTTTTTCACAAGCTGCGCTTGTGGCCCGCCTAATCACCCCTTATTAACTTGGAAATGACAATAAATGACGATCACAAGTAGGGCTTGTTACCGGCGGAAATTCCTCTACATTTTAACGCCACGCTGGTCGCAAGAAATGAAAACGTTTGCCGAATCTAATTTCCCGGGGCGCCTGATCGCCGTCGAAGGCCTGGACGGCTCCGGCAAGTCCACGCAAATCTACCTGCTCAAACGCTGGCTGGAGGCCGAGGGCATCAAGGTCTATTTCAGCGAGTGGAACTCCTCCGAACTCGTCAAATCCGCCACCAGCAAGGGCAAAAAACGCGAACTGCTCACCCCCACCACCTTCAGCCTCATTCATGCGACCGATTTTGCGGACCGCTACGAACGGCATCTGGTTCCCCTGCTGCGCGCCGGCTATATCGTACTGTGCGACCGTTATGTCTTCACCGCCTTTGCCCGCGATGTCACCCGCGGCTGTCCGCCGGAATGGGTGCGCGGCAATTACAGCTTCGCCTGCGCCCCGGATTTGACCATGTTTTTCAAGGCCGACCTTGATGTCTCCTTGAACCGCATCTTGGAAGGCCGTCCTAAATTAAAGTTCTTCGAGGCCGGCATGGACCTGCGGCTGTCCCCGGATCCTTATCAAAGTTTCAAGATTTTCCAAGGCCGCATCCTTGACCAGTACCTGGCCATGAGCAAGGAATTCAATTTCATGATCATGGATGCCAACCAGCCCGTGGAAAAGCAGCAGGTGATTGTCCGCAAGCTGGTTAGCGAACACATCGACCTGAAGCAATTCAAACGCCGCAGCCCGCTGCCACTGCCGCCGGCACTAACGGCGGATCGCGAACACCACAGCGAAGGGGAGGAGGACAAGGCCGCATGAGTGACAAATCGACGCATCGTTTTTATGGACACGGCATTCCCGGAGTCAAATCCGAGGACTTGGGCGGCAAATTGATCGTCATGGAAGGGGCCGATGGCTCCGGCCGTTCCACCCAGATTGCCCAGTTGGTGGATTGGCTCGAAACCGGCGGCCGTCCCACCGTACAGGTCGGCCTTAAACGCTCCACCTTGGTGAGCGAGGAACTCCAGAAGGCACAGGAAGGCAATGTATTAAGCCGCACAACTTTGGGACTTTTTTACGCCACGGATTTTGCCGATCAGCTTGAAAATATCATTTTGCCCGCCCTCAAGGCCGGCTTCATTGTACTGGCCGACCGCTATATCTATACCTTGATGGCCCGGGACATGGTTCGCGGCATGGAAGAAGGCTGGCTGAAAAATCTGTACGGCATCGCCCCCATACCGGATGCGGTATTCTACCTTTCGGTGACCCCGGAAGAACTCGTGCAACGCAATCTGTCCAAAAACGCCACCTTGGATTACTGGGAAAGCGGCATGGACTTGGGCTTTTCCCGCGAAGTCTTCGACAGCTTCCTAAAATATCAGGCGGCCATGAGCGACGCCTTCCGCCAGCTCCAAAAGACCTACAAATTTGATATCGTGGACGCCAACCGTTCGGTCAATGTAGTGAACAAAGATCTGCGCAAGAAAATCAGCCTGCTGCTGAACAATGAATAAACGGCCATTCTAACCACATTTCACGTTAAAGTGAAGAAACCAGCGGGGCAATCCGCTGGTTTTCTCTTTTGAATGCCGCCGCAAAAATAAAACGCTTTAACGTTGCAGGTTGCCGATCTACCCACATTTAAGGTCAAATACCGACCAAATTGGTCTTAGCAGGTGGAGTATTCGTCGGCACCGTCATACTCGGCTGATTGGTCGCCGGGGTAGGATGGTGTGGGCCGTTCGGCCGAAAGGGCTTCAGCAAATCGTCGTATTTTTTACGTTGGTCGGGCGTAAGCTGCTCGCGGATGTTATGACTCACATCCACCATCACCTTGCGCATGGGCTCCTGGCCGGCGGCGATGATTTTATCAATGCACTTATGCTGCTCCGGCGTTAGTGCCAACGCTGTATCCAGCTTGGAAAGGAAGGATTTGTTCAACACTTCCGAAAGCCGGATGGTCGCCGTCGCCGGATTGGTCCCCGAGGCCTGCACCGCCACATTCGTGCCGGGCGGCGGTTGGGCGGCGGTTTTATGCGTGCCGCCATGACGTTCGGAGAGATGGACGTAATTCACCAAAAGGCCGCCGGTAATGACACCGGCACCGAAAATGATGACCGTGGCAAAAATGACTTTCCAGTTGTTCACGGCGCGTTGTCGCCCTGGTCAACCGAAGCCAGCAGCGTGTTTTGAAAATCCATGGAGAGATCATCCGATGCCGGGGCACCCGCCGGCTCCAAAATCGTCCAGACGCCAAACAACATGGCGACAACGACGCACGACACGGCCGCGCGCCACAAACTGTGCGTCCAGGCGGACACCCAGCGATGGTTCGCGGCCCGCGCGTCCAAGTGCGCCATGATGCGCTTCTCAAACGCATACGGCACACGGACATCCGGTTTTTGCAAACGGGCGGCCGCGATCAGCTTCTTTTGGAGTTCAGCGATGTTCATACACGCTCATTTAGGTTGACGGTCAGGTTCCTTTAAGGGTTACAAATACTTCTCCTTGGCCATGCGCGCCACTATTTTTCGCATCTCCGCGCGCGCGCGAAAAGCCCGCACTTTGACCAAGGGCACGGACCAGCCGGTGATCTCGGCGATTTCCTTCACCGAACGGTCCTCAATCTCCAGCAGCGTCACCACCAGGCGGGCGGCCGGTGACAGTTTCTCCAAGACCCGGTTTATCAGCAATTTGGCGGCATCCGCATCCTCGGCGGCGCTGCCCGGCTCGGCCACAAACCGCTCCAGCCAGTCCTCTTCCGGTTCGGAAATCTCGCTGAAGGCGGATTCCCGGTTCCGTTGATGGCTCCGCAAAAAATCGTAGCACGTCCGCACCGTCATACGCATGAGCCAATGCTCGAACGGCGCCTCGCCCCGGAAGGTCTTGAGCTTGTCAAACGCCTTCAGCCAGACTTCCTGGGCAATGTCCTCCACTTCGCTGTCCCGGCGGGCATAACGCCGCGCCGTCGCAAACACGCGCGGGGAATACTTTTGCACCAACGGCTCAAAGCTGGCGCTGTCTCCCGACAGCACCGCCGCAATGAGTTCCGCTTCCGACCGTTCCATAATGAAATAATGCCGCAGCCCGCGCACTGACTAAAGGTAAATTGTCCACCCGTTTTGGGTGGCGGGGAGGCGGCGTTCAGCATAACCGCCGGCCAGCGGTCCGCGCAAGGTTCCCGCCAGTCGATTTACACTTCAAACACCGTGATTTCCGGCCGGCAGTTGAAACGGAAGTTGAATTTGCCCAGATAGCCAATGCCGGGATTCACATACAACGGCCCCGCCGGACTGTCATAGAGCCCCAGATCGTATTCCTCCACTGATGAAGGCACTATTACGGAACCATAAAAAGGAATCCGCACCTGGCCGCCATGGGAATGGCCGGCCAGCACCAAGTCAAACCGGCGGTGCCGCAGTTTTTTGGTCCAAGCCGGATAATGCATCAGCAGTATGTTCAGCGCGGCCGGATCCGACGGCGGCAGGCCCGGATTGAAGTATAGCCCGCCGGCACCGATGAGATTGATTTTTCCGTCCGCCAGTCGGCGATGGTCATGCACCAGCCAGGCCCCGCCCGTGGCGTTAAAACATTCCATCACCGGCGCGAAGGAAATGCGGCTCCAATAATCGTGGTTGCCCGGCACGCCAAAGAGCGGCACGTTAATGCCGGACAGAATTTCCAACGTCTCCGGCAAAAACTGGCGGGATTCCACCAGATCGCCGGTGAAACAGACAAAATCGGGCTCCAACGCATTGATCTGGTCCACCACCGTCTGCAAATATTCCCGGTTGCCCTTGTGATGCAAATCCGAGAAATGAACCAGCCGGAGACCCAAATCAGCCGCGCCCAACCGCACCCGCCGGACCTTCAGCCAGGTCGGCTCCAGACACTTGCCTTCGGCTCCCGCAATTGCAGCAGCCGCCAGCAGGGTGGCGCCAATGAATTTGCGCCGGTTGATTGGTTTGGGAATTATTTCCACGCCTTGCCATCCACTTTAACCGGGAAATTCGACATCGCAAGCATTGCATCCGTTCAATTCCCGCGTTAGGTTGGACGGGTGCCGGGAATAGCCGCCCAGTTGAAATCATCGTTGCTCCTGTTGTTGTTGCGGGTAAACCTCATCCACAGCTGGCGGCGGCTGCTGGCCATCCGCGAACAATCCCGCCTGCTGACCTCCATCATCAGCCTGTTTCTGGCGGCCTATCTGGCGCTGTCGTTTGAACTGTTTTACTACGGACTGAAATTCGTGGCCAAATTCCCCGGCCTGGGTCCGGTGCTGACGGAGCGGCTGCTTTACACGCTGTTCGCCTTTCTCTTTGCCCTGCTCCTACTGAGCAATCTCATCATCTCGTACACGAATCTGTTCAAAAACCGGGAGACCGCCTTTTTGCTGACCCTGCCGGTGAGCAACGAAACCATCTTCCGGTGGAAATTCATCGAGTCGGTGGTGCTGGCCTCCTGGGCCTTTTTGTTTTTGATCGCGCCGCTGCTGGTGGCCTTTGGGCTGGTGCGCGACGTGCCCTGGCATTTTTATCCGCTCACCGCCATGCTCATCGGCATCTTCGTGGTGCTGCCGGGCGTGCTGGGCTCATGGCTGGCCATCATCATCGGACGGCATTTGGACCGCCGGAATTTTCAGGTGATGCTGGTGGTGCTCGCAATCGTTTTGCTCGCGTTCGTCGCTTTCTGGTGGAAATCCAATCCCGTGGACGACGAGTTGCTGGACAAGCGGACGCTGGAGGCGCTGGACCGGTTGCTGGCCAAAACCCGGTTCACCCTGTTTCCGTTCCTGCCCAGCTACTGGCTCTCGGCCGCCGTGCTGCAATGGGCCGAAGGTATTACGCGCGAGGCCATCTTCTTTGCCGCCGTGCTCCTCAGCCATACCCTGTTTTTTGGCGGCATCGCCTTCACCCGGTTTGGCAAACTGTTTTATAACACCGCCTCCGCCGTGCAGAGCCGGGGCAGTGGTCAGGGAAAAAACCGGCTCTTGGGCGGCGGCCATGCGGGTCACATCCCCGGCCTGCTGGAACGAATGGCCGGCAAACTGACCTGCTTCGCCCCGGACACCCGCGCCCTCGCCGTGAAGGATATCCGCATGTTCTGGCGCGACACCACCCAATGGGGGCAGTCCGTGATGTTTTTTGGCCTGCTCGGCGCTTACATCATCAACCTCCGGAACTTCACCCACCAGCTTAGCAGCCCCTTTTGGATCAATGCCGTCGCCTTCCTGAACCTCGGCGCCTGCGCTTTCAATCTCGCTTCCGTCACCACGCGCTTCGTCTTCCCCCAGTTCTCCCTCGAAGGCCGCCGCCTGTGGATCGTCGGCATGTCGCCCATGGGCCTCCAACGCATTGTCAAAACCAAATACTGGCTCACCAGCGTACTGTCCTTGTTCGTCACGCTCGGCCTCGTCACCCTCTCCTGCTACCTGCTGAACATGGTCTGGACGGATGTCGCCTTCTTCGGCGCGGTGGTGACGGTCATGACCTTCGCCCTGAACGGCCTGGCCATTGGCCTGGGCGTGCTCTACCCAAACCTCAAGGAAACCAACCCGAACAAAATCGTCAGCGGCTTTGGCGGCACCCTCTGCTTTGTCCTGAGTTCCGTCTATATCATTGCCTCGCTTACGCTACTCGTGTTCGGCGGGGGCGGCTTCCATACGCACACCGCCTGGGTCATGGTGAGTCTCCTGACCTTCGTGGCACTGTCGCTGGCGGTGGGCTGGCTGCCGTTGCGTTTGAGCATGCGGCGGTTGAAGAATTTTGAGGCGTAAGGCGTTGCCGGGCAAAGCCGCATTCCCGGGCAACTTTATCAAACAGGGCGGGATGGCGATGCCAGCCGGGCACCGCCAGACTGATTAGTCAACGGAGGACCGGCGGATACCGAGTCTGATTACTAATAAACAATACGACTTATTTTAATTTGCCCTTGCCATATTCCACCACTTTTTTATATTGAAAAAACAAAGATAACGCATTTAAACAATCAAATCAGACAATATACAAACCTTAACAATTGTATGACAAAAAAAATTCTGCTGCTGGCAGCCTTGGCGGCTGGTGTCTATGGGGCGGAGGCCCAGCAGCTTTGGTCTTCCGGCTTTAACGTCCTCAGCGGAACCGCGAACGGAACCCAGCCTGGATCCGGCAACAACCTCGAAAGTTCGGCCACCATTGCCGGCTGGAATGTAACGGGTTATGACGTAGCCGCCGTGGTCCAAGTCACAAATACCGATTGGGCCTTGCTGGTTTACGGCAAGGGCGGGCCATTTGACCCGGACGTTGCCACCGCCACCACCGGTGTGGCGGCTGATGCCAATGGCGCCAAGTACTGGGTTAGCCTGGACATTGGTCCGGGCGTATTCGCCTATGCTCCCCGGGCCAGCCAGGCGGCTGACACGCTGCAGGTGAATCTGTTGAATCCTAACAACACCGTCATCGCGAGTTCCACGTTCAACCCCGGCGCATGGGCGGGAACCGAAACCTTTCATCAGGTTGAGTTTTCTTATTATGGTGACGGATCAGGCGATGTCAGGGTGCAGCTATTAGCCGGTGACCCAGCCCTGGGAGATTATGTGGGCTCTATCAACCAAGTATCCATCTGGGCATCGGACCCGACGCCGGAGCCATCCACGCTCGCACTGGCCGGCATTGGCTTGGCGGGTTTGATCGGGTGCCGTCGCAAAAAACAATAATCAATAAATCTTCTCTCCCTTAACTGCACGCCCTCGGAGTTAGACTTCGAGGGTTTTTTATTAGTCACCCCCGTGCCGTGCTGCCACTGGGTGATGAAAGTGAACGGACGGAGCCTAATGCGAAAGGCTTGATTGTAAAAGCCATCCGCCCGGCGCAGAAATGTCACCTGATCGTAACTTGAAGTCATCCTGATGTTACCCAATTATGACCGCATGAATCCGGCGGAATTATTTGCCCATCAAACCGACACGCTCAACCTCGTGCCCGGCGACGTTCTCTTTCGCGAAGGCGATGCCGGCGACGGCATGTACGTGGTGCTGGAAGGCGCGCTGGAAATCCAAGTCACGGGCAAGGTGGTGGAAACCTCCCAGCGCGGCGCGATTATTGGTGAAATGGCGCTGATTGATCCGGCCCCCCGGATTGCCACGGTGGTGGCCAAAGAACCGTCCAAGCTCGTTAAAATCGACCAGCGGCGCTTTCATTTTCTCATCCAGCAAAACCCGTTTTTCGCCACGCACGTCATGAAGGTGCTCGCCGAACGGCTGCGCCAAATGAACCGGCTGCTGACGCAAAAATAAACGGCGCGGCGCGTGGCGACAGTTGCGCCCCGCCATTCCCGCCGTTCCATTTCCCGCAAAAATATCTTTCTGAATCGGGCCCGTCTGCTACAACGGGCTGGTTCATGAACTTCTTTGACCGCCAGGAACACGCCCGAAGACAGACACGGCGGCTGATTTTTCTTTTCGGCCTGGCGGTGTTGGCGGACATCGCCCTGACCTATTTCATTCTCGCCAACCTCATTCTGTCCGCCAGCAAACCCACGCCCGGTTTTGGCCGGACAATTCTGCCGTACTTCACCACGGTACTCGAAGTTTTTGCCGAGGCGGTGATGCATCCGCGTGACTATCTGCACTGGCTCTGGGACGGCTGGCTGGCGTGCTGGATTTCTTTGGGCTGCCTCGTTTCCATTGCCGGCGGCTGTCTCTACAAAATGCGCCAGCTCTCGACCGGTGGCGCCGCCGTGGCCACCTTGCTGGGCGGCCGGCCCTTGTCCGTGAAACCGGAGAGCCCGGAGGAACAGCAGCTCCGCCACGTGGTGGAGGAAATGGCCATTGCCGCCACCCTGCCTGTACCGGAAATCTACGTGCTCGACAACGAACGCGGCATCAACGCCTTTGCCGCCGGCCACACCCGCGACGACACCGCCATCACCATCACGCGCGGCGCCCTGAAGCTGCTTTCCCGTGATGAATTGCAAGGCGTCGTCGCCCATGAATTCAGCCACATTCTCAATGGCGATACCCGGCTGAACATGAAGCTGATCGCCCTCGCGCACGGACTCTTCTGGCCGACCATTCTCGGACGCGTGCTCATTTATGGCGATACCGAACCGCTGGACGACGACGAGTTCATTGTGGCGGAATCGGAGCGGCGGAAGATGCTGCCCACTGCGTTGCCCGGATTTTTGCTGGTGGTCATCGGGTCGCTCAGCCTGCCATTTGTGCGGCTGCTTAAAAGCGCCATCTGCCGGCAGCGCGAATGGCTGGCGGACGCGGCGGCCGTGCAGTTCACCCGCAATCCCGCCGGCATCGGCGGCGGCCTCAAAAAGATCGGCGGCCTGTTCAAGCAGGGCCGGCTCGACACCCCTCATGCGGAAGTCGCCAGCCACCTCTATTTCGCCAACGCCAGCTACGATCCCTGGCTGCCGTGGCTGGCTACCCACCCGCCGCTGGACCGCCGGGTGCTGGCGATTGACCCGACGTTTGACGGCCAATTTCCCAAAGTAAAAATGCTGGCCCCCAGCCAAGGTGAACGGGAACGGGATTATGACCAGGTCATCGGCGGGGTAATGCGCATTGAAAAACTGCTGCCCGACGGCTTGCCGGCCATGGCGGTGGGGCTCAGTGCGGAAAATCTGCGGCAGGCCATGGTCATCCGGCTCGGCCTGCCCCCGGAAATCAAAGCCGCCCTGCACACTCCCGAAGACGCGGCGCTCGTACTGCTGGCTTTGCTGCTCAGTGACGATGCCACCGTGCGAGCCCGGCAAATGGACTTGTTGCAGACCGCGCTGGATGCCTCGTTGTTTGGCCGGCTGGAGACGCTGGCTCCGTTGGTGGCGACGGTGGAGGATAAATACCGGTTCCCGCTCGCGGAGTTCGCCGTACCCGCGCTGCGCCGGGCCAGCCCCGCCAGCCGCGTCGCCATCCACCAGACCGTTCAAAAACTCATGGAATCCGGCGATTCCATCGGCCTCTTTGAATACACGCTGCTCAAAATGGTCCGGCGGCAACTGGACGCGCACTTTGACGGCCCCGTGCCGGAAACCGGCCGCTATGGCACGGTGAAAGAGGTGCTCCCCGAATGCGCCCTGCTGCTCTCCGCGCTCGCGCACGTGGGCCAGGAAGACGACGAAGCCGCCGCCCGCACAGCCTTTGCCGTCGGCGCGGCCTTTCTGGACGCGCCCGGCGCGAAGGTGGATTTCGTGCCGCGCAGCGATTGGGATCTGGCCGGCGTGGACAAGGTGTTGGATCGGCTGGCCCGCTGTCCTGCCGGCGTCCGGCGCAACATTATCATGGCCGCCGGCAAAACCGTGGTGGCCGATGGCACGGTGACGGTGCGTGAAGCGGAACTGTTGCGCGCCGTGGCCGAGACGCTGGACTGTCCGCTGCCCCCCTTCGTGGAAGCCGTGCGCAACGAGGAGCTGGCGAAGGAGACATAAGGCCCTTCGCCGAAAACAGCAACCTTGGCCGGTTTCAAAACGTCATTAACTCGGATAAACATCCGTCACAATTTTTTATGTTCGCACCCAAAAGATCGGTTCTGCTTGCAGCCCTGGTCTGTATTTTTCAATTTCCGCTGGCCGGAGCGGAAGCGGCATTTGCCAAAATCTTCACCGCCGTGCCCGGCACCAACACGCTGATGATGGCGCGCGATGCCGTGCGAACCTGGCACGCCAGCGGTCATGCCGACGAGGCCGCCGTCATCGTCCTGCCCAAGGGTGATTATGCCCTCACCGAATCGCTGGTCTTGGATGCCCGGGATGGCAACGCAACTTGGCAGGCCGGCAACCCGGATAAGACCCTTATCACCGGTGGAAAGCAGATCATCGGCCTGGCCACCGGGCCGGACGGCAACTGGCACGCCACGGCCGAGCTACATTTTGAACAACTATTCATCAACGGCGAGCGGGCCATCCGCAGCCGCTATCCCGCCGAAGGCCGGCTGCCGCTCGGTGACCTCCAGATAAAAGAGTTGCCCGGCAAACGGGCGCAAATCACCGTGAAAGTGCCGGATGCAGTCATCGCCGCGCTCACCGCCGACACCATTCCCCTGCCAGAACGACAACTGTTGGTTTTCCACAAGTGGGACACCTCCCGCTATGCGCTCATTGCGATTGATCCCGCCAACGACACCCTCACGGTTGAAGGCCAGCCCATGACAAGCTGGAATCCTTGGAACGCCCAAAGTTTTTACCTGCTGGACAACTGCGCCGGACCGTCATTGGCACCAGGCGCGTGGTTTCTGGGGCCGGCGGGCGAACTGAATTATCATCCGTTGCCGGGCGAAACCTTGGGTCTGACGGAAGCCGTGGCGCCAGTGCTGGAAAAGCTCTTGATCGTTCACGGGGCGCGTAACCTGCATTTTCAAGGATTGCATTTTGGCTACACAAGCTACCGGCTGCCATCCGAAGGTTGTCCCCCCGTGCAGGCGGCGGCGGGCATCGGTGCCTCGATTCAAATTGATGACGCGGAGAAC
This sequence comes from uncultured Verrucomicrobia subdivision 3 bacterium, assembly GCA_903872345.1. Taxonomy (GTDB): domain Bacteria; phylum Verrucomicrobiota; class Verrucomicrobiia; order Limisphaerales; family UBA11358; genus UBA11358. The sequence continues at coordinate 72,143 of CAIQKM010000108.1, forward strand.
CTGACGTTCGACCATTGCGAAATGGCGCACACCGGCAACTACGGCATCTGGCTGCGGAGCGGCTGCCGGCATTGCCGCATTGAACATTGCCTGCTCGAGGATCTGGGCGCGGGCGGCATCCGCATTGGTGAAATGGCCATCCGGCAAAATCCCGCCGAGCTGACGGGCGGCAACGTGATCGCGAACAATATCATTCGTGGCTGCGGACGGATTCATCCGAGCGCCGTCGGCATCTGGATTGGCCAGAGTGGCAATAATCAGATAACGCATAATGATATCAGCGACACCTTTTACACCGGCATTTCCGCCGGCTGGACCTGGGGTTACGGCCCCAGCCAGGCCACCAATAATGACATCAGCTACAACCGCATCCACCAGATCGGCCAGGGCGTGTTGAGCGACATGGGCGGCATTTACACGCTGGGAGTGAGTCCGGGCAGCACCTGTGTGGGCAACGTCATTTATGATGTCCGCGCCCATGACTACGGCGGCTGGGGAATCTATCCCGATGAAGGCAGCTCCGGCTGGCAGATTGCCAGCAACCTCGTGTGGCGCTGCACCTCCGTGCTATCGCCTTCCGGCGGCGGCTTCCACCAGCACTACGGCGCTTCGAACAACATCGTGAACAACATCTTCGCCCTCAGCTCCGGCCCGCCCATGCAAGCCACGCGGGTGGAGAATCATCTCTCTTTCACCCTGACGCATAATCTGATCATCAGCTCCAATACGGCGTTTTTCTATGGACCTTGGAACAAGCTGCAATATGCAAGCGGCAACAATTGCTTTGTGGTTTATGGAAAGGCCACGCCACTTTTTCCCAAGGGAGATCTGGCCGCCTGGCAGCAGGCGGGGCATGAAACCGGCTCCATCTTGACCACCCTCGCCTTGAAAGGAAATTGGCCAGATGTGACGTTCCCGGCGGATTCGCCGGTCTTCGCTGTCGGCTTCAAGCCATTTGACCCGCAACTCGCCGGCGTCACCGGTGACCGCGCCTGGAAACGACGCGCCCGGGAAATCCAAAGTAGCAGCCGACGTGAGGAGGCTCTAAATAAATAAACGGCACCGAAAATATTGAAGCCTCCTCACGTCGGCTGCCACCGGGGCGGGCGGAGGATTTTTCCCGAGTCCGGTTGCTTTGCCCGCGCGTAAAGCCGCCAGAATTTCGGCCAGAAATCATCCTTGAGTGGATGCAGTTTGGGATAACCAGGCACAACCGCGCCGCAGAATGCCCATTGGCCGGGATCATCCACCAGTTTGGCTTCGCGCGGATTTTCCAAAATGTAATGACATGCCTTTGAAAAGACAGCCCGCCGGCGCTCGCTTTCCTTCAACACGTGGTCGTGGGCCTGATGTTGAAATTGATTGGGATCAAGTGCGGGCTCCAAATACGTCCGCAAAAACGTCATGCCATTGATTTGATCTGAATCCAGGCGCAATCCCATCCAAACCAGATGCAGATGGTCAGGCATCAGACAGTAGGCCGGACAAAACAAACCTTCGCGCACCTCCGTATGCAGCATCAACTCGCGAAAAGCGGCGTGAAATGACTTGGTCAGCCAGCCGCGCTGACGTTGGGCAATCGAAAGCGTCCAATGAACCACCGCGTCCCCCTGGTAATATTCACGCGGCAGCCGGGGGAGATAAAAGGATCGGTCTGTTCCCTGTCCCGCGAATGGCCCAAGCTTGTTGTTTGGCGCTGCGGACATTTTTATACATAAGTAGCAGCCGACGTGAGGAGGCTCAAATATCAAATGAGAGATTTAACATCAGTCAGAGCCTCCTCACGTCGGCTGCTACTCCGGCTTATTTCGCCGTCACCACCACGTAGTTTTTCTTCCCTTTGCGGAGCAGCAGATGCTTGCCGAACAGCAGGTCGGCCGTCGTGATCATGCGGACGGCGCTGGCTTCGCGGATATTATTGATGTTCGCGCCGCCGCCTTCGATATCTTTGCGACCCTGGCCCTTCGACGGGCTTAACCCGGCGTGGACAAACAGGTCCAGAAATGAGATGCCCGCGTCCGCAAGCCGCGCCCGTTCAATCTCCTTCGTCGGCACTTCGCCAATGATTTCGTTGAACGTGCTTTCCGCAATGCCTTCCAGATTGCCACCGAACAGAATCTCGCTCGCGCGAATCGCTTCGGCGGTGGCTTCGGGTCCGTGAATCAGATCCGTGGCCGCCTTGGCGAGGGCCTTGTGGGCCACGCGCGCGCCGGGGTTTTCGGTGTGCTGTTTTTCCAGCGCGGCAATTTCCTCCTGATTCAGGAAGGTGAAATATTTCAGGTAGCGGATGACGTCGCGGTCATCCACGTTGATCCAGAACTGGTAGAAGCGGTAAACGCTCGTGCGCTTCGGGTCCAGCCAGATGGCGCCGGCGACGGTCTTGCCGAATTTCGAGCCGTCGGCATTCGTGATCAGCGGCAGCGTCAGGCCATAGACCTGCCGGCCGGATTTCTTGCGCGTCAGTTCGCTGCCGGCGGTGATGTTGCCCCACTGGTCGCTGCCGCCGATTTGCAGTTCGCAGTTGCGGTCGCGGTTCAGGACATAAAAATCAAACGCCTGCAACAGCATGTAGCTGAACTCCGTGTAGCTGATGCCCGTCTCCCGGTCTTCCATGCGGGCGCGGACGGATTCCTTGGCCACCATCTGGTTGACGGAAAAATGCTTGCCGATGTCGCGCAGGAAATCGAGGAACGAAATGCCGGCGGTCCAGGAGGCGTTGTCCACCAGCAGGGCGGGATTTTGCTTCGTCTCAAAATCCAGCAGCTTCGCGAGTTGCACCTTCACGCAGGCGATGTTGTGGTCCAGCACTTCGCTGGTGAGCAACTGCCGTTCCTGCGATTTGCCGCTGGGATCGCCGATGGACCCGGTCGCCCCGCCCGCCACGGCGATGGGATGGTGCCCGAGCAATTGAAAACGGCGCAACGCCAGCAACGGCACGAGGTTGCCCACGTGCAGGCTGTCGGCCGTCGGGTCGAAGCCGCAATACAGCGTGATGGGCGCGGCGAGTTTCTTTTCCAGTTCCACCGCGTCCGTGCAATCCGCCACCAGCCCGCGCCATTTTAATTCATCGATGATGCTCACCCCGTCAGATTAAATTGCCGCCCGCCCGTTGCCAATGGCCAATTAATGGCTGGTCATCATCCGTCCCCACTTGGTTTGCCTGCCCGGTGCCAGTCGGCCACTCGTAAATCGTAAATCCCGGATCGCAAATCCAAAAAGTCTTTGGCCCGGGCGGCCCGCCCCTTAAACTCGGCGCGTGTCTAAATTGTTGAAAGCGTCCGGCGCGATCGCCGTGGCCACGCTCACCAGCCGCGTGCTCGGCATGGTGCGCGAAATGGTCTATATGAGTTTCATGGGGGTGGGGCTGGTGAACGACGCCTTCCAGCTCGCCTTTACCATACCGAACCTGTTCCGCCGCCTGCTCGGCGAAGGCGCGCTCACCGCCGCGTTCATCCCCATCTTCAAGGATAAGGAAAAAAACCATGGCGAAACCGAAATGTGGCGCGCCGCCAACGCCGTTATCTCCGGACTGCTCGTGTCCGCCAGCGTGATTGTGGGCGTGGTGATGCTCGGCATTTCCATTGCCCTGGGGGTGCACCAGTTCGATGAAAAGACCGAGCTTATGCTCCAGTTGCTGCGCATCATGTTCCCCTACATGCTGCTGGTCTGCCTCACGGCGGCGCTGATGGGCATGCTCAATTCGCGCGGTCACTTTTTTGTTCCGGCGCTGGGCGCCGCCCTGTTGAACGTGGTCATGATCGCCTCGGTGCTCTGGCTGACGCCCTGTTTCGGTCACGAACGGTCACAACAAATTTTTGCCCTCGCCGTGGGCGTGCTGGCGGCGGGGGTCGCGCAGGCGGCCTTTCAGATGCCCACCCTTTGGCGTGATGGCTTCCGCTATCGCTGGGTGACGCCGTGGCGGGATGAAACCGTGCGGCGCGTGGTGCGGCAGATGATTCCCGGCACCATCGGCGTGGCCGCGTTTCAAATCAATGTCACCATGGTACAGGGCGCGGCCTTCATGATCGGCACCGGGCTCGTGTCCTCCTACAACGGCGCGGTACGGCTCATGGAACTGCCGCAGGGGATGTTCGGCGTTTCCCTGGCAACGTACATGCTGCCCACGCTGTCCGGCCTGGCGGCGGAGAAGAAATTTCCCGAATTCCGCGCCACCCTGAGCGCCGGTCTGGCCACGCTTATTTTCCTCAACCTCATTGCCGCCACGCTGCTGTTTGTGCTGGCGGAACCCATCGTCCGGCTGCTGTATCAGCATGGCGCGTTCACTCCCGAAAACACCCGGCACGTGTCGTTCGCGCTGGCCTGCCTGGTGCCGGGACTCGTCGCCTTCTCCACCGCCAACATCCTCGCGCGCGCCTTTTACGCACTGGGCGACACCAAGACGCCGATGCAGATCAGCATCTTCTGCCTCCTCGTGAATTTCCCGCTCTCCTGCTGGCTCATGCTGCCGCTGCGCGAAGGCGGACCCGGCATCGCCAACACCGCCACCTCCGCCATCAATGTGTTGCTGCTGGTGTTGGCGTTGCGGAAAAAACTGGGCAAACTGGAAATGCAGGAGCTCCGGCTCACCCTGGTGCCGCTCGTGCTCACCGCCGTCACCGCCGGCCTGATTGCGTGGTTCGGCTGGCGCGGTTGGGAAAAATACGTGGGCCATGCCACCATTCCCTTGCGGATCGGCGCCGTGTTTGTGCCGGCCGGAATCGCCGGAACTTTTTACATCCTCACCGCATTGAAACTCAAGATTCCGGCGGCGCACGAATTGCTGGCGTTTGCCGGCAAGCGGTTTAAAAAAACTTAAATCTGTAGGGGCCGACGTGAGACTCTAAATTGATTGGCGTTCCCAAAAATATTTGAGCCTCCTCCGTCGCCTGCTACAAAGTAAGCACCATTTCAACCGGCTGTTAAAAAAGTCCGCCAAGCTCAACCTGCCAGCTTCGCGCCCGCCAGCCGGCTGACCACCAGCCCGGCGGCCGCGAACCCGAATGTGCCGGTCACAAACGTTGCGGAACCAAGCCCGCCGTTGCAATTCAAGCGCGTGCCGTCCTCCGCTTCCGCGCGGTTTTCACAGACCGAACCATCCGGCTGTGCAAATACGGGCGCTTCCGCCGAGTACACGCAATCAATCCCCATCGCTTTGCCATCAGCGGGAAACCCGTGATCCTTGCGCAACCGTTTCCGCACCTCCGCCAGCAAACGGTCATGGGACACCTTGGCGAGATCCGCGCAGCGCACCAGTGTGGCATCGCGGCGTCCGCCGGCACCGCCGCAGGCCACAACTGGCAGATGCTTTTCCCGGCATTGCGCCAACAAGAGAATTTTGTTCGTCACGCTGTCAATCGCATCCAAAACATAATCATATTTCGGCGCCAGCAATTCGGCGGCCGTCTGTTCGTTAAAAAACCGCTGTTCCACCTGCACGCGGCAGTCCGGGTTGATGGCGTGGATGCGTTCGGCCATGACCTCGACTTTCGCGCGGCCGACCGTATCCGTAAGCGCGGGCAGTTGGCGGTTGATGTTGGTCACACAAACCTCGTCCAAATCCACCAGCGTCAACGCGCCCACACCGGAGCGGGCCAGCGCCTCCACCGACCACGTGCCGACGCCGCCGACGCCCACGATGCAGACATGGGCCGCGCGCAGGCGCGCCAATCCCTCACGACCATACAGCCGCGCAATGCCGCCAAACCGGGTTTCGAAATCACTCATGACTGGCCCAATTAAAGCCAAAGTGAGAGCGGACGGCGAGCTTTGGCTGGCGGGCCCGGCATCGGGAATTGAACGAAGATCGAGGGGGGAGGAGGGCTGGCAAGGCCCTTGACGGCGGCGGGCGGGTGTGGGAGTTTCTTGCCATGGCTGTGACACTAACAACGCAGATTGATGAAGGCTGCCGTTCCGGGGCCTTGGATGGGTTGGTAAAACCCGGACAGGCGTACGAGGTTGAGAAGCTTTCTGACCGGGAACTTCGTTTCCGGTTAATTGAAGTGTCAGAACGATCACCCGCCCGGCTGGTAAAGCGCGGCAAACGGACGCTATTGACTTCGGACCGGGTTTTAACGCAGGAGGAAGTTGACCAGGCATTGGAGGACTTTCCGTGATTTACTTGCTGGACGTGTCCGTTTTGCTGGCACTGCTGCTGGAGACGCATGTTCATCATGATCGGGTAACGGAATGGGCCGAGGGTAAGCAGATGGCACTTTGCCCCATTACCGAACTGGGATTTATTCGCATATCTGTGGCGGTTTATAAATCCACCATGGTACAGGCCCGCCAGACATTGTTGGATTTTCAGGCCAGTGACGCCCCGCTTTTCATACCAGCCAGCATCAGCGCCCTGGCCGGCATTCCGGCTCCGGATTCCAAAAAGAGCACGGACTGGTATCTCGCCAATCTGGCCGCTGTACACGGCATGAAATGGGCCACCTTGGATTCACTCGCAAATCACCCCGCCGCCGAATTGCTTTAAACCGTCTGCTCGTCATTTCAAAAATGCATCTACCTGCGCCATAAATGCCGCCGACTGGTCGAGCATAATAAAATGGCGGGAGTCATCAATCCGCACCAGTTTCTTGTTGGGCAGTGCGGCGAAATTCTCCTGATACAACCCGTCCACGGCGGCGACCGGCAGGCCGGCGGACGCATCCCACGGATAGAGCATCGTCACCGGTGTCTTGATTTCGGCAAGCTTGGCCCGCAGGTCGGTGGTCATGTCCTCGTACGTGGCTCGGGCGACGACTGATTTGTCCGACGCAATGGCCCAGGCGGTGGCCGCTTTGAGCCCCGCCGGTGACTTGACCAGCGTTGGCAGGAACTGGCTTTCACCCCGGGCGTAAGCCTCTTGGGTTTCATTCAGCACCATGTCCCGCATCATGGCGGCTTGGGGTTCGGCGGCGGCGGCATCCTTGGCGCCAAACAATACGCAGAAAAAGGGCAGCGAATCCACGAGCATCAATTTGCCGGCATCTTCGGGATGTTGTTGCACGAGCATCATACCCATTAAACCGCCCAGCGAATGACCAATGATATACGGCGCTTTCAATTGGTTCGTCTTGATGTACGCGTCCAAGGCAACCACGACCGGTTGTATAATCGAACCGTTCGCGTTCGCCTTCGCCGGCAACCCGCCGAATCCCGCCACTTGCACCAGGTGCAGCCGATAATGGGCTTCCAGATGCGCCGCCGTGGCGTCCCATACGGCGGCGGAACAGGTGAGCCCGGGAATCAGTATTACATCCGGGCCCTTTCCGCGCACGGTCACCGTGATGCGATCCGACACCGTGTCCGCAGCGGCGGTATATAAGGACAGGGCCACGAGACCGGCCAGCAGGAGGAATTTGGATTTGAACATAAATTTGATGTGGGGTTGAATTTATGGATTTGAGTTTGCAGCGCGTTGGGCGCGTTCGCGACGGCGTTTGAAATAGAGGCTCATTCCGGGCGGCAGCAGCCAAGAAACGATGATCAGCACGTCAAAGACGGTCCACGCATGGCGGAAGAAAAAGTTACCCGCCATGAAGGCGCGTGCGGCCGCGTCATTGGCGTGCTCGGCAATGGCTCCGCCGCCGGTCGCAAAATGGCGGGCCAGCAGCGCCCCGCCCGAAGCCCCGAGCCAGCCGATCGCCCCGCCACCCAAGGCCACATAACCGGCCGCCGCGCCGCCGATGGCCGCCAGCCCCAACGCGAAGCCGCCAAAGGCAAACAGCCCCACCCCGAAGCCGCCCAGCGCCACCCCACCAATAGCCAAACCGCCGCTGCTGATACCGCCTACGGCCACCCCGCCGGACGCAAACAGAACCCCATAAGCCCGGTTGCCCACGGCAATCCAGCCGAGAGCGGGACGAGTTTTGCCGTTCACTTCGCAATTCCAGCAGACATGCACCCATGGCAGGCCAAGAAAGGTTCCGGCACTGCGATACTCATAGGGTTGGGACTGGGAAAAAGTTCCCGCCCGGCCTGCTTGTTTTGCCTCCTCTTTACGGATCCGCACTTGTTTCCGGGCAATCCAAAAGGTGTAAGGCCCCAGGATGGCCACAAAACCAAAGGCGGAACTCAGAATCAGAATGGTGTACGCCTGGGGATGGGCATGCCAATAAGGGCGCCAGACGTAACCCGCCAGCATCAACGCCAGCGGATAGAGGATGGCTCCCAGCCATAAGCAACCATAGGCCCAGCGGGTGAATTTCCGTTCGCGCCGGGATTCCGGAAGTTTCATCATCATCCAGGCCCCGGCGGCGGGCGGAACAAATTTGATCAGTAACCCTTTGAGGAGCGTGAGAAACCCGGCCGAGGCAACTGCCGCGCCGCCTTTCAGCGTGGTGCCGCCGATGGCAGAAGATCCGGCCATGGTCGGCAGATGCGGCAGTGCCGTCAGTACGCCCACCGCAAACGCCGGGCTGGGCGCCGAGCGGGCCAGCGTGCCTGCAACAAATGCGGCGACCTCGGCCTGCAACAATTTGCGTCCGCGCGATAGTCGCTGCCGCACCACTTCCTCGGACAATTCCAGAATGGCGGCCACCCGTTCCACCGATTGCTGCTCCCGGTAATAGAGCACCAGCGGTTCCCGATAGGCGTCCGGGATTCGTTCCAACGAACGCCACATAATGCCCTCCTCCTCTTTGCTGATAGCCTGACCGGCGGGGTTGGTGACCGTCGCCGTCGCCGACTGGCTTTCATCCAGCGGTTCGGCCTCGGCGAGCGGATTGCGGCTTTGCTGGCGGAAAGCACTATTGATCAGATTCCGCGCGATGCCATAGAGCCAGGACCGGAACTTGGCCGGTTCCTTGAGATCGCGCAGCTTGCGCCAGGCGATGAGAAACGTTTCCTGCGCGAGATCCTCGCTGCGGGCCAGGTCGCCACACGCGCTGTACGCCAGCGCGCAGACGGCTGATTGATGCCGGTTCACAAGGCGGCCAAACGCCTCGCGATTGCCCGTCCGGCCCAGTTCAACCAGCCAGGCATCTTCCAATATGTCGGCATCCGCCATGACTCCAGATTTCATACTCGCTTAAGGAGTGGGTTAAAATGAAAAAAGGTGACGGAATATTTTTGGCGGAATATTAACAGCTCTGCCCCCCGCGCCGTTGCCCGCGCCGCGTTAAGGCAAAACTGCCGCCAAATCAAAACCGATCAACTTCCACGCCCGGCAAGGCTTGCTCCCGGCATTTGTTTCCGGTAATTCATTATGGCATGTGGCGCAACACTCTGGGCACGCATCGGGATCAACCGGGGTTCACGTTGATCGAACTGCTGGTCGTCATCGCCATCATTGCGGTGCTGGCCGCCCTGTTGCTGCCCGCGCTGGGCGCGGCCAAGGAACGGGCGCAGGCCATCCGCTGCACGGGCAATTTCCACCAGATTGGCCTGGCTTTTGCACTATATGTGGATGACAACAATGATTGCGTCCCCTCGGCGCTGAACTTCGGCGTGCCGCCCAATGATGTGACCTTGGCGGCGGCGGCCATCAACGAATGCTATGACTACGGCGGCGTGGCCCGGCTCCTCGCGCTGGCCTCGCCCGGGGTGCTGTGGTGTCCGTCCGACCGCGCACATCCCGCGCCCGCCGGCCCGCCGGCAACCGACAGCCCCACCTCGGCCAATTTCCGATACCTGATCTGGCAGCAGTCGGACGTGCTCTCCAATGTGAAAATGTCCGCCTTTGGCCAACCCTCGGCCCAGGTCGTTTACCATGAATGGAGCGACAATCATTTCCACCGCATTGGTCAGCCCTTCATCGCCCAGCCCTTTCTGATCGCGGCGGCCGGCGACGGTCACGCCCAGAAGTGGAAAGTGATCTTCCGTCAGAATGTGGGCGCGAATTATTACGATCCCAACTGGTTCAGCTACGGTCCGGGCGACCAGTTCAATACCGGCCTGCCCAATATTGGCGGCGATGTCCAAAACGGCCATGACAATCTGTAACCGGCCGAAATCCCGGCGCTGGCTCGCCGCCCTGTTGCTGCTGCCGGTCACCACGCTCTCAGCCGCCACGGTTTCGCCAGCGCTGGCTAGCTACGGCGATGCCCAGCTCAACGGGCTGGGGGAAATCCTGCGCCATCGCGTTCAGCAGGAACCTTTGAATTTTTGGGTGACACTGATCTTCCTCGGCGCGTTGATCCACACGTTCATCACCCACAAATTCCGCCAATGGTCCCACGCGTTCGAAAAACGCCAGCCCTGGCTCGCCCGCGTTCTGCACCTGCTGGGCGAAGTCGAAATTGTGTTCGGCGTCTGGTGTCTCCCGCTGGTGGCGCTGTTGCTGGCGGCGGCCGGCTGGACCGCGACACACGAATATTTGACTCAGCGGGTCAGTTATATCGAACCGCTGTTTGTGGTCGTGATTATGTCCATCGCCGCCACCCGGCCGGTACTGCAACTGGCCGAACGCGTGCTGGCCTCCGTCGCCGGCCTGGGCGGCGGGAGTCCCGCCGCTTGGTGGCTCGCCATTCTCACGCTCGCTCCGGCGCTGGGCTCCTTCATTACGGAACCGGCCGCCATGACCATCGCCGCGCTGCTGCTGGCCAAACAAATTTACGGTCGCGGCCCGGGCAACGCCTTTGCCCATGCCACCCTCGGTCTGCTGTTCGTGAACATCTCCGTGGGCGGTGTGCTCACGCATTTTGCCGCGCCGCCGGTGCTGATGGTGGCCCGCCCCTGGCACTGGAATACACCTTTCATGCTGTCGCACTTTGGCGTGGCGGCGCTCGGGGGGATCGTCGTGGCAAACGCGGTTTACTATCTGGCCTTCCGCCGTGAATTCGCGCGCCTCGCCGCCGCGCCGGCCCCGGCAGTCGAGTCGGCCGAGCGCGCCCCCTGCTGGCTGGTGGCGATCCATATTACCTTCCTGGTGTGGTCGGTCGTTAACGCCCATCACGCCCTGCCGTTGATCGCCGGTTTCCTCGTTTTTCTGACCCTTCATTTCGCCACGCGCAGCCATCAGGACACGCTGCAATTGCGATCCCCCCTGCTGGTGGGCGCGTTTCTGGCCGGCCTCGTTATTCATGGCGGCTTGCAGCAATGGTGGATTGCTCCGGTCCTCGGCCGGCTCACCGAAACACCCCTGCTGCTCGGCGCCGCCGCGTTGACCGCCTTTAATGACAATGCCGCCGTCACGTATCTCGCCACCCTTGTGCCCGGCCTCACCGCCGGCATGAAAACCGCCGTGGTCGCCGGCGCCGTGGCCGGCGGCGGCCTCACCGTGATCGCCAACGCCCCCAACCCGGCGGGCCAGGCCATTCTCGGCCGGTTTTTTCCGGATGGAATTTCACCGCTCGGATTGTTCCTGGGGGCGCTGCCGGCGACCCTGATTTTGATTGCCAGTTTTCTATTGCTCCGGTAAGTGCAGACGTGAAAGACTGTGGCCACCTCAACACCAGATGAAAATCACCTTCAATGGAGCGTCCGGCGGCGAAGTCACCGGCTCCTCGTATCTCATCGAAACCAACCGCGCCCGGATCGTCCTTGACTGCGGCATGTTCCAGGGCGGCAAACGCGCGGAGGAACTGAATCATCTCCCGGCGGGCTATGACAAGGTGGATGCCGTGGTGGTCACCCACGGACACCTCGACCACACCGGCCGCCTGCCGCTGCTCGCGCGCGCCAATTATGGCGGACCCATCTACGCCACGCCCGCCACCATTGAGATGAGCGCGCTCATTTTGCGCGATTCCGCCAAAATCCAGGCGCAGGACAACGAACGCCACAACCGCAAACGCGAACGCGCCGGCGAACCGCCGCAGGAACCCCTTTACACGCCCGCACACGTCGAAACCATTTTGCAGCAGTTCAAGCCCGCGCCCTACGACCAGCCCGTCGAAGTGGCTCCCGGCATCCGCGCCTGCTTTGCCGAGGCCGGCCACATGCTGGGTTCCACCAGCATTAAATTGTTCGTAAATGAAAACGGCCGCGAACACGCCCTTGCATTCTCCGGCGACCTCGGCCCGCGCGGCGCCCCCATCCTCAAGGATTACGAACCGTTTCAAAAAGCCGACCTCGTGGTGCTGGAATCCACCTACGGCGACCGCGACCACAAGCCGTTCAAGGAAACCGTCGAACAGTTCCTGGATATCGTCCGCGAAGCCTCCGCCACCAAAGGCAAAATTCTGGTGCCCACCTTTGCCGTCGGCCGCGCGCAATTGCTCTCCCTCCTGCTGGCCTGGGCCATCCGGGAACATCGCATCAAGCCGTTTCCCATCTATCTGGACAGCCCCATGGCCATCGAGGCTTCGAAGATTTATCAGCACCATTTTGAATTGTTCGATGACGAGATGCTGGAATTCATCCGCGAAGGTTCCATCAAACACGACCTCGCCACGCTCCACCTTTCCACCACGGCCGAAGATTCAAAAAAAATCAACGACGTGCCCGGCCCGTGCCTCGTGATGGCCGGCGCCGGCATGTGCAATGCCGGTCGCATCCTGCACCATCTCAAACAGAACCTGTGGCGGCCGGACACGCATGTGGTCATCGCCGGATTCCAAGCCGCCGACTCCCTGGGCCGCCGCCTGGTGGACGGCGACAAGGTGGTCAGCATCCTTGGCGACAAAGTGGCCGTGAAGGCGCAGATCCACACGCTCGGCGGTTTCAGCGCCCACGCCGGCCAGACCGATCTGCTGAACTGGTTTGCGGCCATGGCCGGCAGCCGTCCGCAGGTAGTCCTGACCCATGGTGAAAACCCGCAGCGCCGGGCCCTCGCGGAAAAAATCAGCCAGCAGCACGGTATCACTGCCCAACTGCCCGAACTCGGCCAGGTATTGGAACTGGCGTGACCGAAAGTGAACCACCAGCAAACGCCCATGCCCACCGTGAACATCAAATGGCTAGCCCAGCCGGAGGATCATGATTATCCGGCGGCCCGCTCGTATCTCAGCCTCGTTTACCCGCCGCACACCGCCGAACAGCACGTTGCCGACCTGAAAACCGCCCCCGTGAACCAATTCAAGGCCAAGGACATCTTCCGCGCCTCCGGCCTCGCCCTGCTCGGCACCAGCAACTCCCACGTGCAGAAAAACATCGAAAAAATCCGCGCCGGCGGCAGCCTTTCCCCCGTGCTGCTGGTCCGTGATACCACCGTGGGCAAGGTGGTCATTGCCGATGGTTATCACCGCGTCTGCGCCGTTTACACCTTCGACGAAGACGCCATCATCCCGTGCAAGATCGTTTGACCGGCGGATTTTTTTCCAAGATTGGCCCGCGTGCGCGATTGCCTTTCGTCTAAAAATTCGTTAATTCTGGCGGGTGCCCGAACCAAGCCTGTTGCTCCTCATCCCGGCTTATAACGAAGAAGCGCGCATCGAACCGGTGCTGCGCGGCTACGCGGAGTATTTCCGGGACCGCTATCAGGGCAAGTACCAGATCGTCGTGATCATGAACGGCTGCCGCGACAACACCATGGCCGTCGTGGAGCGCATGTCGCAGGAATTTCATTCGATCAGCTATCGGAATTTTCCCGCCCCCATCGGCAAGGGCGGAGCGTTGATCGAAGGGTTGAAGCTGGCCCCCCTCGCCGATGTGATCGGCTACGTGGATGCCGATGGCGCCACGCCGCCCTCCGCCGTGCTGCAATTGCTGCAACATTTGAAATCCGGGGACTGCGTGATCGGTTCGCGCTGGCTGCCCGGCGCGATCCTGCACAAATCGCAAACCCGGCTGCGCCGCATTACCAGCCGAACCTTTCATACCATCGTGGAAGCCCTGTTCTGGATGGGCATCAAAGACACGCAATGTCCCTGCAAAGTGATCCGCCGCGACGTGGTGGAAAAGATCCATCCCACTCTCCGGCTCGCGGACCTGTCGTTTGACGTCAACCTGCTGGTCTCCATCAAGCGGGCCGGCTACCAGATCGAGGAAGTGCCCATTGAATGGACCGACATGATCGGCTCCAAGGTCACGTCTTCGCTGTTCCGCTCCTCCTTCACCATGTTTCTCTCCGTGGTGCGGCTCCGGCTGGTGTACTCGCCCTTCTACAAATGGTTGAAACCGCTTCGCCCGCTGGAGGCATTGATCTATAAGAAACTGCGCGCCCCCCAGCCGCTCGAAGTTCGCAACGGCGACCGGCCAAAGTCATGATGGTTTCCCCGGCTGTGACCGCCAGGTGAACCAGCCGCAGACCGCGAGCAGCAGCAGGTTGTACCCGCCGAGAATCTGCAATACGGCAATCAGGCTGCGGTGGCAATGCCCCAGCGTAAAACCGTAGGCAATCGCCAGCACCACCAGGACCGGCACCACGCGGAACTGTCCGCGCGCCAGCAGGTTGTTGGCCAGCACGTTGGCCAGGGAGAGCGGCACCATCGCCCACGCATACCACGGCAGCACCGCCGCGCCCACCTGCACATATTCCTCCTCAAAGACAAACCGGATCACCCAGGAGCGCAAGACCGTCAGCCCGATGGCTCCGCACGCGGCCAGAATGACCGTCCCCGCCATCACGACCCAGACGAGGTTGTTCTTTTCCGATCGCGCCGCGCTCTGGACGATTTTGGGAAACATCACCGTGGCCATGGGCAGCACCAGCCAGAGCAGGGCGCGCGAAAGCGTGCCGGCCCCCACATAAAAGCCGGTTTCATCGCTGGTGAAGAACACCTTCACAAAGATGGTGTCCGCCGTGAACAAAAATTGCACCGCCCCGAAACCGAGCAGCAGCGGGATGATTTGTCCGAGCACGGCGCGGGTGTCAAAGGCTTGCGCGGGTAGCCGCCAGATACTGCGGGTTTGCCAGAGGCAGAGCCCCACGCCCGCCGCCACGCCGAGGCCGATGCCGGTGACCATGCCCGCCGACCACCAGCCGGCGATCAGCACCAACCCCGCCGCGCCCGTGAATCGCCCCAAGGCGTTGATGATGGCTACCCAGCCGAGCCAGAGAAAGTTTTGCAGCCCTTGCATGACGCCGGAAAGGATGGGCAGCCACACCGAAAAGAAAATGACGCCCACCATGATCCATAAAACCGTGGGGTGACTCATCTTCAGGGCCGATTCCATCGGGGCCTGCCAGATGAATACGATCAGGGCGAGCAGTCCCGCCAGCAGCAGCGTGGCCAGCGTGGCCCAGCGTAGCATGCCCGCCACATCGCGTTCGCGGCCCAGCACCCGGGCCTTGGCGGTTTGCTGGGCAAACACCATCTGCAATGGCAGCATTGGCACGCAGGCGGTCACCGCCAGCATCACGCCAAAAAGGCCGTATTCCGCCGCCGGGATTTTCTTGGCCAGGAAATGCACCGCCCACATGAGGCCGCCGCCCAGCACATTGGCAATCATCAGCCAGCCGCTCTGGCGGAAAAAGGCTGAGCGATGGGATTCGGCTCCGACGGATTTTTCGACTCCTGACATGCGCGGGAAAATACGCGAAGCCGGCGGTTACGGAAAGTGATTTAGAGCGCGTTTTTGCGCGCGCAATAGTTACATTCGCTACAAGACATTCCGACGCAGATCGAAGGGGATCATAACCGACATCACCACCGGAATCATGGACTTGTCATCACCCACATCTTTTGTCGGATGTATTAAGGCCGCCGCATACATTCAAACCAATCGCGAACCCACCGTAAGCCCCAGCGGGGCGGCACGATAATAGCCCGGGGCAAGGCAGCGATAGCGACCGCCGCCCCGGGTTAACGTACCCTATGATACATCCTTCCCCCATCGGATGGGGGACTCGCTACATCCAATTGCTGGCGAATCTGGCTTTGGCGGCGGCTTTGGAACGGAGATTCGATTTTATTTTTTGCAGGGGGGGAACCCCTTCGCTTTTGAGCTAACCGCGCCCGGTCTTTACGGCCCGTCCTTCAACCGTTTGGCATAGGGAAAGGTAAAGGTCGGATCCGCGTTGGCGAGGGCCAGCCCAAAATCCAGCATCGCCTGATGACCGGCGGCATCCACGCCAATCGGCGGCAGCAACTGGTTGACCAGCATGCCCTTGAGCCCACCCATGAAGTTTTGCCAGACACTGTCGGCGGCGTTCTTGGGCTTGATGGATGCCACCGTTATTTGCATTTGCGTCTGCCCCGACGCCCGCCGGAACAGCAGGGTGTTCACCTGGGCAACCAGCTCATTTTCAAAATGTACCGCGCCATCGCGGTAGCAGATGTCCTGCAGGCTGATGGAAACCGGGGTGGGCTTGCCATGGTCGCCAAAGACCAGGCGTACCTGATTGACCATCCGCAGGCCGTTGGTAATCACTCCTTCGATTTCCACTCGGCCCCTGCCCCGGCCCGTCACATTGATCGAGCCCAGCTGCCGTTGGAGCGAGCCGCCCATCATCAGTTTCGCCTGATGCCGGCGAATCAATTCGCTGTGATCCAGCACATTCCGCAGCGAGCCGGCGCCGCCAAACTCAAATTCACAGGTGGCCTGAAAGGTGGCGCCGGCAAGCTGACAGGAACTGGAAATGACGCGGGCAAACTGCGTGTTGCCCGCGCTGGTGAAAACGGCAACCGGCTCCGGCGAAATCAGCGGCACAAAATACATGAACCGCGCCGCCGGGTTTTCCAGCGGCTGACCGTGGCCATAATCCATTTGCAGGGTGGGGCCCGTGGGTGCGGCGGCAAGGCGGTTGGCCAAACCGAGCCCCACGATAAACGCGGACACGAAACGGGCTAATGACCGGGCGGGCAGCATGTGCCGGTAAGCTTGGCTGGCCGGAATAATAATTCAAGCCCGGATCACCGGCGCCGCGTTTTTTTACGGCAGGCGGCCCAGAAACCGCACCAGCAAATCTTTCCCGCGTTCCAGCGAGGCCAGTGAAATCCATTCATCCACCGTGTGGGCCTGCGCAATGTCGCCCGGACCAAACACCACGCTCGGAATACCGGCGGTGGAAAGTACCGAGGCATCGCAAAAGTAATGCACGCCACAGGGATTCGTCTGGCCCGCCGCCTTCATGAACTGCCGCACCAACGCTCGTTTGGCATCCGTTTCCAACGCGGTGCAGGGGGCGGCCTTGGTGCCGGTGATTTTGGCGGACAGCTTATGCGCGGCCAGCAGGGCGGTGATTTCGCGCTTCACCGAAGCCTCGGTCTCGCCGGGCAACGTGCGGCGGTCCACGCCGATCACGCAGCGGTCCGGAACGATATTCGGCTGCGTGCCGCCGGAGATTTTCCCGACATTCACCGTGCCGGTGCCGAGCAGCTTGTGCTTGCGGCGACGGAGTTGGGCGGCGTATTCCGTTTCCAGCAGATCCACGATGCGGGCCATTCTGTGGACCGCATTCTTGCCCAGTTGCGGGGTGGCGCCATGGGCCGCCTTGCCCTTCGTTTCGAGTTCCAGCCAGAGACTGCCTTTGTGGGCGGTAATCACTTGCAGCCGCGTGGGTTCGCCCACAATCGCCAGATCCGCCTTGAACCCGCTCGCGGCCAGCGCGCGGGAACCCGCCTGGCCCTTTTCCTCGTCAATCAGGCCGGCAAAAACAATCTCCGTGGTCTGCGGCCGGGAACGGGCTTGGGAGATCTCGATCACGGCCGATAACATGGCCGCGACGGAACCCTTGGTATCACAGGCGCCGCGACCGTGCAGCCGGCCGTTTTTGCGCTGGGGAATAAAGCACGTGTTGTCGGCACCCACGGTGTCCAAGTGCGGTGCCAGCAAAATCGTCTGGCGTACGGCCTGGGCCGGCCGGAGCCGGATGATGATATTCGCGCGCCCGGGCAATACGGTTTGGATTTCCACGTCCAGCCCCGCGTTCGCAGCGGTGGCGGCGAGAAAGTCGCCCACGCGCTTTTCACCGGCATAGGGGTGACGCGCCGGCAGGAACGCCGGATTCACGCTGGGCAGCGCAATCAATTCCGCCAGAAGTTTTTCAGTCCGCGTCATGTCCGCATCATAACCAACGTTCATGCAGGTGTCCATGCGGGGTTTTTGCGCCCGGCTGCGTGGCGGCGGGCATCCTGCCTGCCGTAGCGCCGGCGCTTCCAGCCCGGCGGGGAAAAACTCCCAAACCACCCGTCCCTCGACCTGGTTCAAGCGTGACCACCAATCTGGTCACGGGTCCCGGCGCTTCGCACCGCAAGCTGCCCGCCACTACGGCGGGGCGGCGTACGGTTGCCCCGGCTGGACTTCGCCCCGGAACGTGTTAAAACTAAGTCATGGCTGATGACCGCGATCGCCGCATAGAGAGACTGGAAGCCAACTTCGCCCACCTCGAACACCAGTTCGAGCAGTTGAACGGAGTCGTCGTCGAGCAAGGCAAGTTGCTGGAGCGCCTGAAACGCGAGGTCCAGCGGCAATCTTCCGCCATGGAAACCATGGAGCTGGAGCGCATCAAGTCCAACATCACCAAGCCCCCGCATTATCAGTAATTCCCCATCCATCGGCGGATCCCTCGACTTTGCCGGAAAGTTTGTTAGATTGAGTCTGTGAGCTTTGTCACTGAATTCAACTCGTTGCCGCTGGAAGCGTTGGTCAAAAAATCGCTCGCCAGCAGCCCGGCGGCGGTCCGGTCCGCCGCCGCCACCACCCGCAGCACCCTGGCCGATTTCGCCGCCCTCATTTCACCCGCCGGCGGGGAAATGCTGGAAATGCTCGGCCAGCAGGCCCATCGCATGACCAAGCAGCGCTTCGGCAAGGTCATCCGGCTTTTTGCCCCCCTCTACCTTTCCAACGAGTGCATCAATAACTGCTCTTACTGCGGCTTCTCCCGCGATAATTCAATTCTCCGCGTCACCCTCTCGCTTGATGAAGTGCGCCGCGAAGCCGCCGAATTGAAATCCCAAGGCTTCCGCAATCTGCTCCTCGTAGCCGGCGAACACCCCAAGTTTGTTTCCAATAATTATCTGCGCGACTGCATCGCCACTCTCCACAACGACTGGCCCAGCATCTCGCTCGAAGTCGGCCCCATGGAAACCGAAGATTACCGGCCGCTCGTTGCGGCGGGTTCCGACGGGTTGATTGTTTATCAGGAAACCTACGACCGCGCCGTGTATGCGGAAATGCATACCGCCGGCCCCAAACGCAATTTTGACTGGCGCCTCGAAACCCCCGAGCGCGCCTACACCGCCGGCTTCCGCCGCCTGGGCATCAGCCCGCTCTACGGCCTGGCCGACTGGCGGACCGAAGCGTTGAGCGTCGCCGCGCACGCCGATTATCTGCTGCGCAACTGTTGGAAAGCGGCCATTACCATTTCGCTGCCCCGGCTGCGTCCCTGCGCCGGTGAGTTTGAACCGCTCACCCACCTCGGCGACCGTGAGCTGGTGCAACTGGTCTGCGCCTTCCGCCTCACCTTCCCGGATGTGGGCATTGTGCTCTCCACGCGGGAAAGTCCCCGTCTGCGCGACGGCCTGATCCCGCTCGGCGTGACCATGATGAGCGCCGGCGCGCGCACCGAACCCGGCGGCTACACCGGCGCCGGCAAAGAAAAAATTCACCAGACCGTCCGCGGCCGCATCGTGGAACTGGCGGCCGACGCCGGCGAATGGACGCCGTCCGCCACGCGCGCCACCAATGCCACGAGCCAGTTCAACATTGCCGATGAACGGACGCCCGGCGAAGTCGCCGAACGCATCCGCCGGCTCGGCTACGAACCCGTCTGGAAAGACTGGGATGCGGCGTTGACCGCCTGAAGAGAAGTGGCAGCCGACGTAAGGAGGCTCCAATATGCTTTTGGCGACGCAGTTTTTTGATCCGAAAGCAAAACCGGATTGCCCGCGTTAAGCGCAAGCGGAGCGCGGCGTTCAGGCCGCTTCAACGTCCGAGCCAAAGGCAGGGCGGTCCGTTTACGCAAGAAGCTAAAACCAATTTATGCGCGTTTTGATCGTTGGCTGCGGTTATGTCGGCCTGCCGCTGGGCGCGGCGCTGGCCCGGGAAGGCTGCACCGTCTTCGGCCTCCGGCGCAATCCCGGCGCCACCGAGGAAATGCAGTCCGCCGGCATCCAGCCTCTTTTCGCCGACATTACTCAGCCCGCCACCCTCGCTCGCCTGCCCCGCGATTTCGACTGGGTGGTCAATTGCACCGCCTCCGGCGGCGGCGACGCGACGGATTACCGGCAAATTTATTACGAAGGCAACCGCAACCTGATCGCCTGGCTCGCCGACGCCCCGCCCAAAAAGTTTGTTTATACCAGCAGCACCAGCGTTTACGGCCAGAACGACGGCTCCGTGGTAACCGAACAGGATCCCGCCGAACCCGCCGTGGAAACCGGCAAGGTATTGGTGGCCACGGAAAATCTGCTGCTGGCGGCGGCGTCAGCGGGCTTCCCCGCCGTGATTCTGCGCGTGGCCGGCATTTACGGTCCCGCCCGCGGCCACTGGTTCAAAGCCTACCTGCGCGGCGCGGCGCGGATCGAAGGCGATGGCGCGCGTTACCTGAACATGATCCACCGCGATGATCTGATCGGCATCATCATCGCCGCCTTGCGTGCCGCCCCCGCCGGGGAAATCTTCAACGCGGCGGACAACGAATCCGTCACCCAATTACAATATTTCGAATGGCTCGCCGGCGTCCTGAACCGCCCCCTCCCGCCGCGCCTGCCCGCCGAAACCGAAGTCTGGCGCCGCCGGGGACCGACCAACAAGCGCGTGAGCAACGCCAAGCTGCACGCCGTCTTGAAATATGCCTTCCGCTACCCCGATTTTCGCGCCGGCTATGCGGCGGAGATTGCAAGGTTGCAACAGGCCGGCGAGTTGGAGTTTTTGGCGGGTGGGTGAGAAACTTTTGAATTTATATTCGCATACTTGGAATTTATGAACGTCACGAAAGAGCCGGCGTCAGACGGCAGCCTGTATCGGTGCCCGTGCTGCGGTGCCCGAACGTTGCGTGAACGTGGTGGTTTCGAGATGTGCCCGGTTTGCCGGTGGGAAGATGACGGGCAAGACGATCATGATATGGATGAGGTGCGAGGCGGTCCCAATGGCGTTTTCAGTTTGAGCCAAGCACGTCAAAATTATCGAAAATTTGGAACATACGATCCCTGCTATGTTTCCAGGGTTCGGAAACCCCGGCCTGATGAGTTATGATTTTTAGGCTGGTGACACCATGACAAAGATGTTTGATGTTCCAGATCATTATGTACTCCCGGTTGTTCGACCTGATTGGGCGGAGTTGCTTGCTGATTGGCAACCTCTAATTTCCGGGCAGCTTTCGCCTTGGCTGCTGACAAAATTTGGCGAACTTTTTTTCTGCCAGCCCGATGGCAAAATTGGGATGCTCCAGATAAGCGGATTTCAGTATCAGATCGTGGCAAAAGACCGGGCTGATTTTCAGAAGCAGTTGGCGCATCCTGACAAGATGGCCTATTGGTTTCTGGTCCCCTTTGTTGATCGGCTTGAGATGGCGGGCAAACGTTTGGAACCTGAGAAGTGTTTTTCTTTTATCAGGCCATTGGCTCTTGGGGGCGAATTGGCAGTTGAAAACGTAATGATTGTTCCCATTCGCGAGCATTTCAGATGTTGCGGAGAGTTGTTCCGCCAGATTAAGAATATGCCCGACGGCGGACAGGTTGTTATAAAAGTCACATAATTGTGAATAAAATGGTTCATTGCAGAAGTTGCGATGGGGAATTTATCGTTCCCATTCTCAGCGCATCCGATCAGCTACGGATTGCAGAGGTCGCCCGCGCCGGGCGATCCATTGAAGCCATGAATTTGCTCCGCCAGTTCGCCGGACTGGAGTTGCGCGATGCCAAGGGCGTGGTGATGCATGTCACGCGTTTCCCGAACGTTTGTCATCGTTGCAACGGGGCGTTGCCCGGTTTCGGGCAGACGGAATGTGTCAAATGCGGTTCGCTCAATTTTGATTGGTAACGCGGTTGGTCGAGGGGTTGCCTGCGGCTTGATATGACCGGTTGAACCTTTTAATCACACATGAAAAACGCTTCTCCTCTTTCAAGCACAGGCAGGCGCAATCTGATTTTGGCGGCTGTGCTTTTGGCGCTCATTTCAATGCCGGTAATGGAGTCGTGTTTTTTCAAATTGGATGAAGTGCTGATGCTGATCCCGTGCTTTTGGATGTTTCCCGGAGGTCTTATTACCGATCTGTGTGGATTTGAATTCGGCGATACGTGGCTTGGGCTTGCCATCGGATGGTTAGGTTATTTCGCTTTGGTAAAGGGCGCACTGTCGGCCAACAATCGCTTCATTTATTGGGGGCTCTACGCGTTGCTGCTTTGCCTGCTGGTTTTGAATGTTATCGGCTGTCACAAGGATGTGGTCGAGTTTTCCCATAGTTAGGCCAACGAGTGCAAGACCAGTTCAAAAAGGTTCTCGGCACAGGCGGTTTACTGACAGTTGGCCATTTTTCGCCCCTTTTTTACCGAAAATTCTTCGATTTCCCAATGAAATCGAATGGCGGAAGGGGTGGGATTCGAACCCACGGTACGGTTACCCGTACTTCTGATTTCGAGTCAGATGCCTTTAACCACTCAGCCACCCTTCCAGACTCATTTTGGCGTCTCCGCACGAGCCGTTCTCGCCACGGATTCACGGCTATATACTACGACTGGTTACGCCCTCGCGGCAAGCTGTTTTGGAGCGTCCCGGAAACCGGCGGGCTAACGCTGTCGGCGGTAAGCCTGCGGCGACCGGCCAAACGCGGCCTGAAAGGCGAGCCGCAGGTGTTCATCGCTGCGAAAGCCGGCGCGGTGGACGACGTGTTTCACCGGCATGACGGTCTCCTGCAACAGCCGGGCGGCGCGGGAGACGCGGCAGAACTGGATTTCCTGCAGAATGCTGCGGCCGGTCGCGGCTTTGAATCGCCGGTCCAGCGTGCGCCGGGGGACGCCGACCTGTCGCACCACGGCGGGGACATCGACGATGTCATGGCTGAAGTTCCAGATGTATTCCACCGCGCGCTTGACCGCTTCATCCTGTACTTCGGGATTACCGCGCACCGTTCCCTCCGGCGCGTCCCGCAGGAAATGCGCCAGCAGCCCGATGGCCATGCGCGAATAATTGGAGGAATTGGCGGCCGGGTCCCGATGGACGCACGTCAATAGGTGCTCAAACTGCGCCCGAAAAAGCGGGGGGTTTTCGATGATGGGAAAGACCTGCCGCAACTGGAAGGCGCCATCGCGCAGCCACCGCAGCGGTTCATCCCCATTGAAATGAATCCACATCAAGGTCCAGCCGCTGCCCGGTGCCGGCCGGTGCCGATGCCATTCGCCGGGTTTGAAGAGAAACGTATCGCCCGCCCGGATGGGACCGCGATGCTCGCGGGTTTCAAACTGGCCGCCGCCCGCCACACACAGGGCCAGGCAGAATTCCGGCAGAGTGCGCCCCTCCTGCCATTTGAAATAGAAAAACGGGGCGTCATTTTGCGGATACGGTTCCCCCGACCGCACCCGTTCCCAGCCGACGTGGGTCAGATACAAGGCCGCATGAAACAGCGATTCGCTCACCGGCAGGGCATGGCGGAACGGCTGGGTTAGGCTCATTTGTTGGGCACAGTTAATACGGGTTGGCCATTTCAGTCAAATAGGAAGGATCGGTGTGGCTTAAAATCAGGGTCTAATGTCATTGTCAGAACGCCCGGCGGGAGGCTTAATAAGGAACAGCCATAAAATCATCAGCCACCGTCATGAATCTGACGTATCAACCCGCCCTGCCGGCGAAGCGCTTTCCGATTGTCATCATCGGCACCGGCGGCATTGTGAAAGACGCCCATCTGCCCGCCTACCGGCTGGCGGGTTTTCCGGTGCATACGTTGATGAACCGCACGCTAGATCGCGCCCGGGCGCTCGCCGCCGAATATGGGGTGGGAAAAACCTGCACCACCGTGGCCGAAGCCGTGGCCGGGGCGCCGCCGGATGCCATCTTTGATCTCGCCTTGCCGGCCTCGATGTTTGCGGAAACGCTGGCGCAGTTGCCGGAAGGCGCGCATGTGCTCATCCAGAAGCCGATGGGCGAAACGCTGGCGCAGGCGCGGGAAATTCTCGAGATTTGCCGGCGCAAAAAGTTGCAGGCCGCCATCAATTGCCAGTTGCGCTACGCCCCGTTCGTGATGGCGGCGCGGCAGTTGATTGATTCCGGGGTGATCGGCGAGTTGACCGATATGGAGATGCGCCTCACCTGTTACACGCCGTGGCATTTGTTTCCGTTTGTCTATGGCCTGCCGCGCATGGAGATTCTCTACCACAGCGTTCACTATGTGGATTTAATTCGCTCCTTTCTCGGCCAGCCGGCCGGGGTGCAGGCGTTGACGCTGCCGCATCCGAATTCGCCCAAGCTGTCCTCCACGCGCAGCACGATCATCATGAATTACGCCTCCGGCGTGCGCGCGACCATCACCACGAATCACAACCATGATTTCGGGCCGCGCCATCAGGAAAGTTATTTGAAATGGGAAGGCACGCGGGGCGCGATTTGGGCGCGCGTGGGGCTGCTGATGAATTATCCGCAAGGTGTGGGCGATGCCTTCGAATATTGCCTCCGGCGGGAGGGTGCCGCCCCGGAATGGCAAAGTGTCACGCTTCAGGGTTCCTGGTTTCCCGAGGCGTTTGTGGGCACCATGGCCAGCGTGCAGCGCCATCAGGAAGGCAGCGACGCCACCATGCCGACTTCGGTCGAAGACGTTGTTCACACGATGGAAGTGGTGGAAGCCGCCTATCTCGCCAGCGAACGGGGCGGCATTTCCCCGGAGACGCTCAAATGATGAATCCTCCGGTCACATTGCGCGGCATCGCTTGGAATCACACGCGGGGGTTTACCTCGGTGGTGGCGGCCGCACAACGCTTTGAGGAACTGCACCCAGGCGTGAGCATCACTTGGGAAAAGCGTTCACTCCAGGCGTTTGCCGATGCTTCGCTGGCGCGGCTGGCGGCGGAGTTTGACCTGATCATCATGGATCATCCGCACACGGCGCTGGCGGCGACGGAAGGCTTGCTCCTGCCTTTCGAAGACTGGCTGCCGGCGGAATTCCTTGCGGATCAGGCGGCCAACTCCGTGGGCGGGTCACATGCCAGTTACCGCTGGAATGACCGGCAATGGACACTGGCTACGGATGCCGCCACGCCCATCGCCACCTGGCGGCCCGATCTCATGGCCAAGCACAACCTCGCCCTGCCGCAAACGTGGGAAGAAGTTATTGAATTGGCGCGGCGCGGGTTTGTCACGGTTTCGGCCTTTCCGATTGATGTGCTGATGCACAGTTACATGTTCAGCACGGCGCTGGGTGGTGAAGTGTTTTCCGAAGACACGCTGGCCCCGGAGGAAATTCTGGCAGCCGCACTGGCGGAAATTCGGCGGCTCGTCGAACTGTGCGATCCGGCGTGCCTCGGCCGCAATCCCATCCGCACCCACGAATGGATGTCGCAAACCGAGGATGCGCGGGCGGCGTATTGCCCCTTCGCCTACGGTTATTCGAATTACTCGCGGCCGGGTTACGGCAAACATTTATTGAAAGCTGGCGGACTGGTGACCTTCAACGACCGGCGCTTGCGCTCGACGCTCGGCGGTGCGGGCACGGCGGTTTCCGCACACACCAAGCATTCCCGCGTGGCGATGGATTTCGCCCAATTTGTCGCATCGCCGGAAGTTCAGCGTGGTGTTTATTTCCAAGGCGGCGGCCAGCCCGGTCATCGCGCCGCGTGGCTGGATGATGCGGTCAATGCCGCGAGCCTGGATTTTTTCCGCGACACTCTGCCAACCTTGGATGAAGCCTTGCTGCGCCCGCAATTTCCCGGCTATATGGCGTTCCAGGATGCCGGCACCCCGGTGGCGCACGCTTGCGTTGCCGGCAAAACCAAACCCGCCGAAGCCGCCCGCGAACTCAACCGTCTTTACCGCGCGGCTTTTAAAGGCCATCTTTAATTCCCCATGATCCAATCCCAATTTCTCGAAGACTACGTCATCGGCGCTTCCCGTGAAACCATGGGCCGCACCATTACGGAAACGGACATCGTGTTGCACGCCGGTCAAACCGGTGATTTTTATCCGCACCACATGGACGCGGAATGGTGCAAAACCCAGGATTTTAAACAGCGCATCGCGCACGGCACGCTCATCTTCAGCGTGGCCGTCGGCATGACAGCGGGCGCGATCAATCCCGAGGCGTTTTCGTACGGCTACGACCGGCTGCGGTTCATCAAGCCGGTGTTCATCGGCGACACCATCCGCGTGCGCGTGACCATCAAGGAAAAGCGCGAACACAAAAAGCCCGGCTTCGGCGTGGTGAGCGAGCTGTTGGAAGTTTTCAACCAGCACCAGGAAACCGTCCTCGCGTGCGAACATCTGCTGCTTGTCCGTAAAAAATCATGAAACCTTTGGAAGGATTGCTGGTCCTCGATTTCAGCCAGTTTCTCGCCGGCCCCAGCGCGGCCATGCGCCTGGCCGACCTCGGCGCGCGCGTCATTAAGATTGAACGTCCCGGCACCGGCGACATCTGCCGCCAGCTCTACATCACCAATCTGAAACTGGATGGCGACAGCACGCTCTTCCATTCCATCAATCGCAATAAACAGAGTTACGCGGCGGATCTCAAAAATCCCGAACATCTTGCGCAGGTGAAAAAACTCGTCGCGCGCGCCGATGTGCTCATCCAAAATTTCCGGCCCGGTGTCATGGATCGCATCGGCCTGGGCTATGAGGATGTCGCGAAGCTGAATCCCAAACTCGTTTATGGCATCGTTACGGGTTACGGTTCCACCGGCCCTTGGGCGGATTTGCCGGGCCAGGATTTGCTCGCGCAGAGCCGGAGCGGACTCGTGTGGTTGAGCGGCGATGCGGATCGTCCGCCCACGCCGATGGGTCTGGCCGTTTGCGACCTCGCCGCCAGCGCCCATTTGGTTCAGGGGATTCTTGCGTGCCTGGTGCGCCGGGGCGTCACCGGCTTGGGCGGCAAGGTGGAAGTTTCCCTGCTGGAATCCATCCTCGACCTGCAATTTGAGCTGACCTCCACGTTTCTCAACGACGGCGGCAAGCTGCCGGAGCGCAGCACCGTTAACAACGGCCACGCCTATCTTGGCGCGCCGTACGGCATTTACGCCACCGCCGACGGTTTTCTCGCGCTGGCCATGGGCTCGGTCATCAAACTGGGCGATCTGCTGGCACTGCCCGCCCTTGCCGCCTATACCGACCCCAATTCATGGTTCACCGCGCGCGACGAAATCAAGGCGCTCCTGCGCGAGCATCTCAAGCACCAGCCCACGCAGCACTGGCTCGACCGGCTCGTGCCCGCCGATTACTGGTGCGCCGAAGTTTTGAACTGGCAACAACTGTTCCATCACGCGGCGTTTGCGCAGCTCGACTGGGTGATGGAAGTGCGGCGCGAGGATGGCCCGACCATGAAAACCACGCGCTGCCCGATCACCATTGACGGCGTGCGTTTCAAGTCACCGCTCGGCGCCCCGCGCGTGGGCCAGCATACCGAGAAAATCGCACAGGAGTTTAACCTCAAATGAAACTATTGACGCACGTCTGCTTAATGCTGCTCGCTTGGTCGGCAACGGCGGCCAACGTTGTACCCCAGAAAGCCAGTCCGGCGGCGGTACAGGCCTGGCGCGATATGCGCTACGGCATGTTTATTCACTGGGGACCGGTGAGTCTGACGGAGAAGGAAATCAGTTGGTCCCGCGCCAACTCCAACCCGCAATGCCCCAACCATGGGGCGACGCCGGTGGCGGTGTATGACCATCTTTACGAGCAGTTCAACCCCACGAATTTTAATGCCGCCGAATGGGTGCACACCGCGCAGGCGGCCGGCATGAAGTACATGGTGTTGACGGCCAAACACTGCGACGGCTTTTTGCTCTGGGACTCGAAGGTGGATGATTACAACATCATGCACACGCCGTTCAAACGCGATGTCTGCGCGGAACTGTCCAAGGCCGCCCACGAGGCCGGCATGAAAATTGGCTGGTATTATTCGCCCATGGACTGGCGCGACCCCGATTGCCGCACCGCGAAAAATGCCGAGTTCGTCAAACGGATGCAGGCCGAACTGACCGAACTGCTCAGCAACTACGGCAAAATTGACGTGCTTTGGTTCGACTGCGACGGCCGTTCCGCCCCCTGGGATCAGACCAACACCTACGCCCTGGTTCGTCGCCTGCAACCGGACATCCTCATTGATGAGCGGTTGGACTTTGGCGAGCAAGGCGGCTGGAATGACGGACGCATCGGCCCGTGGGCGGACTTTCACACGCCGGAACAAAAAATCGGCGGCTTTGACCAGCGTCCCTGGGAATCCTGCATGACCATTTCCCACAGCGGCATTTGGTCTTGGGGCGGATCGCACGACGGAGTGAAGCCATTCGCCCAGGTCTTGAACATGTTAATCCGTTGCGCCGGTGGCGACGGTAACATGCTCTTGGACGTTGGCCCCAAACCCACCGGCGACATCGCGCCGGAACAAACGGCCATCCTCAAGGAAATGGGTGCGTGGCTGGCAAAATACGGCACCAGTATTTACGGCACGCGCGGCGGACCCTTCAAACCCGGCAAGTACGGCGCCTCCACCCATAAAGGAAACACCCTCTACCTCCACGTCCAACATTGGCCCGGCGAGACGCTTACGCTGCCCGCCCTCCCGGCGCACATTGTCAGCAGCCGCGAGCTCGCCGGCGGCCGGGTGACCGTCAAACAAACGGCGGACTCCACCGAAATTAGCCGGCCTGCCGGCGACCGCCAGGAACTGGACACCGTCATCGCGCTGGAACTGGATCGCCCCGCCGGCGACATTGCCCCCTTGGACGTGCGCAATCCGGCATCGCATTCCCTGACTGCGTACAAGCCGGCCACGGCTTCAAACGTGTTCCATAATGATGCCACCTATGCCGCCGACAAAGCCTTCGATGATGATGATGAAACCCGCTGGGCCACTGACAACGGCACCACCAACGCCTGGCTGGCCGTTGATTTGGGCAAGCCGGAGACGGTCGGCCGAGTCCAAATCGAACAGGCGTTTCCCGAACTGAAACGTGTTAAAAAGTATGCCATTGAATATTGGCAAAATGGCACCTGGCAGACGGCCTATCAGGGAGAGAATCTCGGGGCAAGCTTGGAGGCGACCTTCCCGCCCGTCACCGCGCAACGCCTGCGGCTCAATATTACCGAAGCCACCGAAGGCCCAACCATTTTTGAGTTCAAACTGTTTCCGCCCAATTAAGCACCAACCACCACCGACAACTCAAAGAGAATTGCTCATGAAACGTTATGGCGCAGTGGTCGGCGTGAAGCCGGAAAAAGTCGCGCGTTACCGGGAATTGCACGCCGCCGCGTGGCCGGAAGTACTGGCCATCATCAAGCGCAGCCGGATTCAGAATTATTCCATCTATCTGCGCACGCTGGCGGATGGCCGGCCCTATCTGTTCAGCTACTTTGAATATGTCGGCGATGATTTTGCGGCGGACATGGCGCTGATGATTGACGACCCGGTCACGAAGCGCTGGTGGGCCGAGTGCGTGCCCTGCCTGGAGTTGCTCCCGGACCGCGCGCCGGGTGAAATTTGGTCGCCACTACAGGAGGTTTTCCACCTCGATTGAATGTATGAAGAATCCCAATCCCGATCCCGTAAAACATAAAGACATTCCCGTCTGGAATGCGGAGAACTGGTTTTACGAAGACATCGTCATCGGCAAACGCCTGCGCTCCATCCGCCGCACCATCAGCGAAGGGGAGTCCATGCAGTTCAATGCCCTCGTGCTGGACATGCATCCTTACGTGGCCGACGAGATGTTCGCGAAGACGGAAGGCATCTTCGGCAAACGGCTGGTAGCGGGCGCCATGGTCTTCAGCGTGGGCCTGGGCTTGGTGGCTACCAACTGCGTGAACGCCTTCAGCTACGGGTACGACAAATTGCGTTTCATCAAGCCGGTCTTTCTGGGCGACACCCTCTACACCATCAAAACCGATTTGGAGAAAACTCCCAAATACGCGGAGATGGGCCTGTACCGCGCCAGCTACGAAGTCTTCAAAAACGAAGGCGAACTGG
Organism: uncultured Verrucomicrobia subdivision 3 bacterium; assembly: GCA_903872345.1. Classification (GTDB taxonomy): domain Bacteria; phylum Verrucomicrobiota; class Verrucomicrobiia; order Limisphaerales; family UBA11358; genus UBA11358. Next base: position 102,003 of record CAIQKM010000108.1, read on the forward strand.
TGCTCTATTGCGAGCACCTGCAAACGGTGAAATATCGCCACCCGGCGGCGTTTGCCGGTGAAACCCGGAAAGAATGATTTCATGATACCTGCCAACCCACTGCTCGGCGTCGGTTTTCACGCCATCGGGGCATTTTCTGCGGCCATCTGCTACACGCCGCAAAAGCGGGTCAAAGGCTGGTCATGGCAAAGTTACTGGCTGGTGCAGGCGGCGTTCTGCTGGTTTCTCCTGCCCCTCCTCGGTGCCTGGGCGACCATTCCGGAACTGGGGGCGGTGCTGCGCGAAGCCCCGCACGGGGCCATGTGGTCCTCCTTTCTGCTGGGAGCCGCATATGGCATCGGCGGCACGGCGTTTGGCGTGGCGATTCGTTACATCGGATTTTCGCTCACCTATGCCATCGCCATCGGGCTTTCGACGGTGCTGGGCACGCTGATTCCGCCCTTGGTCGCCGGTACTTTAGGCAACACCTTGAGCAAGCCCGGCGCAAGCTGGGTGATGGGCGGCATCCTCATTGGCATGGTGGGCATTGCGTTTACCGGCCTGGCGGGGCGTATGAAGGAACGCGATCTGAGCGCCAATGCCACGCTCGGCGGTTTCTCGCTCGTAAAAGGGCTGATGCTTTCCCTGCTTGCCGGCGTGCTCTCCGCCGTATACGGCTTTGCCCTGGCGGCGGGCGAACCGATTGCCGACCTTGCCACGAAGCACGGCGCGGGCGTCTTCCGGGGCAACGTGGTCTATATCTTTTCCAACACCGGGGCGTTTATCTCCACCGCCATCTATTGCCTCTGGCTCCATCGCAAACACCGCACCTTGGGTGAAATCATCGAGCTGCCCGCCGGCCCCGAGCGAGCCGGTCTGCCCCTGAACTGGGCCATGGCGATCCTCACCGGCTGCCTGTGGTACGGCCAGTTCTTCTTTTACAACCTCGGCCACGTGCGCATGGGCGACTACCAGTTTACGAGCTGGGCCATTCACATGATCATGCTCATCCTGTTCAGCATCGCCGTGGGGGTGGTTTTGCGCGAATGGCGCGGGGCGCGCAGCGTAACCAAATTCGCCGTCGGAGTTGCCTTCGTCGTGCTGGTCGGCGCAGTCTTGTCTTTGACCTATGGCAATCACGTCGCGGAAATCGCCGCCAAACCTTGAACCATGAAACGCATTGATACGCATCAGCACCTTTGGGATCTGTCACAATTTCCCTGTTCCTGGTGCGCCGGTCTGCCCGCGCTCAACCGTAACTTCCTGCTGGCCGACTACCTTGCCGCCGCACAAGGTGCCGGGATTGAAAAAACCGTGTTTGTCGAATGCGACGTGGATGAGCCGCATTCGCTGGCCGAGGCGCGGCACATTCAACAACTTTCGGAAGCCAACCCGCTCATCGCCGGCCTGGTGGCGAGCGCCCGGCCCGAACACGCCGATTTTCCCGCGCAACTGGAGGCCTTGCTTCCCCTGGGCAAATTACGCGGCATCCGGCGTGTGCTGCATACCGTCCCGGATTCCCTCTCGTGCTCGGGAACCTTTGTTGCCAATATCCGGCGGCTGTCGCTCCACAAACTGACGTTCGATCTCTGCGTGCTGGCACAGCAATTACCGCTGGCCTTCCTGCTGGCCGAAAAATGTCCGGAAGTGCAGTTCGTACTCGATCACTGTGGCGTGCCGGATGTAAAGGGCAAGGCATTCGATCCCTGGCGGGCCAATCTCCAACGGCTGGCCGGTCTGCCCAATGTGGTCTGCAAAATCAGCGGCCTGCCCGCCTATGCGGGCGATCATTGGCGGCCCGAAGATTTGCGCCCTTGGGTGGACCATGCAGTCGGCTGCTTTGGCTGGGACCGGGTTCTGTGGGGCGGCGACTGGCCGGTCTGCACCCTCACCGGCACGCTTCGGCAATGGGTGGCGGCCACGGATCTGCTGTTTGCCACGGCCACCCCCGAAGAGCGCGAAAAGGTGTTTTTCAAAAACGCGGAACGGATTTACCGGCTTTGAAGCCGACGACATTGGCCACCGATCACCGGTCGGCGGCGTTGTTGCCGATCACCACCGGATGCTGGCTGTGGTTGGTGATTCGAGGCAAACCGGTAAAGATATTATCCGCGATCACCGCCCGGCGGACGGCTTCGCCGATTTCGATCTGCGGTTTGTTCTCGCGGAATTCACAACCGCGCACCAGCAGCGTGCCTCCCTCCGCCTGAATGGCGGCGCGGCCTTCCTGCTTCCGGTCCCACTGCACGAACGTGCAATCGCCGAATCCCACGGTTCCGCGCCCGGTGACGGCCGCCACCTGATTACAAGGTCCCCAGAAAGCGCAATTCACGAAGCGAACACTGCCGGAATTATCCGGCCCCACGCGGACCATGGTGGGATCGGCCCCGTGAAACGAAGTGAACTCGCCGTTGGAAATGAGCAGGCCCATCGGGGCGCAATCATCCACCTGTACGGCGGTGTCGCAATCATCGGCGCCGATGCCAAGAAAATTGCCATTGCAGACACCGGTGTCGGATTTGATGAATTTGTACCCGGTATGATAGCCGAAGCAAAACGTGTTGAAGACGTATTGCCAGTCGCTGCGCCCAAAGACAAACGCTTCCCCATGCTCCTTTTGCCATTGAAACAAACGCGGCTTTTGACTCCACCAAGGATTGAAGTGGACGTTTTCGATGCGGCCGATGTCGTAGATGGCATCCACCAGCACACCGCGCCGGAGCGGTTGGCCCTGCACATCGCGGATCAGATGGCGCTCATTGTGGGTGGCATCAATGCCGTTGTACGGGTTCAACAATTCCACCGCCAGCACGGCCGGATTTTTTCCGCGCAGGGCAATGGCCCAGGGATAGGCCTGCGGCTCGGCGGCGGGATCCTGCCGGGGATAATAGAGCACCACCCCTTTGAGCGTGCTGTTGTCGCGCAGGGTAAGAAAGGCCGGACCCTCCTCTTGGCCGGCGGATTCCGTGACCAGAAACGTGGTGCCGTCATCGGTTGGCTTATCGCCGCCGGCATCGCGGATGCCGACATGGGACGGCACGGATTCCCAGATGCCGCGCAAGGTCACGGCGGCGGGAACATTCAGATGCCCGGCGAAAAAATAATTGCCGCGCGGCGCCAGCACCACGCCGCCACCGGCCTGCCCGGCGGTATCGAGCGCTTTTTGAAACGCGACGGTGTCATCGGTGCGGCCATCGCCCTTGGCGCCGTAATCGCGCACGGAATAGGCATCGGCGGCCGCCACCGCCGGGGCGAGCAAAGCGGCGGTCACCCAGGGCAGAATTGTTTTAACCAAGACATTCATATCGAAAAACTATGCCTTTGCCGGGAACCAGCAAACATTAATCGATCTCGGCCAGGAGAAACCCGGCAAATTATAGACTCGGCAGCCGGCGGTTGGTTTTGCGATGATCCGGTGGCCGGGGCGTTGGCATTACGGCTGATGCTCCGGTCAAAACGCAACATGACCAAATTCTGGCAAGGCCGAAACGGGCGAATCCTCGTGGTGCTGCTGGCCGCCGCCGGGTACCTGATCTACCAGGCGGTTACCCAGTACTACCCGTTTTATAGCACCGAAACCAACATCCCCTACTGCGTGGTGGATGGCCAGACAGAGACGCTCAATGCCTTCCTGCCCGCCAAAACCGCCAAGCCCGTTCCGGCCTTGGTGGAAATCCATGGCGGCTGGTGGACGAGCGGCCAGGCCGCGACCGTGGCCCCGCGGCAAATGGTCAACCAGGGCGTGGCTTTCTTTTCAATCGAATATCGGCTGGGCCAGGCGGGCGGGTTTCCCCAAAGCATCCGGGACTGCCGGAATGCCATTCGGTTTCTCCGCAAAAATGCCGCGCGCTTCAACATTGATCCGGACCGGATGGATGTCATGGGCGGTTCGGCGGGCGGCCACTTAAGCCTGATGGTGGCCATGGTGCCGGAGGATTTCGACGATGGCGGACCGACCCCGGGGCTGGAGGGTGTCAGCGCGAAAGTGTCCGGCTGTTTCAGTTACATTCCGGCGACGGATTTTCTGCGATTATGGGAGCAGGGGCCGTCCGATGTTGTTACCAATGCCAACGGGACAGTGTCCTTTCGAAATCCGGCCCCGAACATTCCCAATGACGCCCGCCCGCATTTACGCCTGCTGTTTCACGGGGTAATCCCGGATACCGCGGCGCACCGCGAACTGTACCAGCGGATGTGTCCCCTGGGTCAGGTGCGCAAGGATGTTCCGCCCTTGCTGATTTGCGACGGGGAAAAGGATCCGGTCATTCCCGGTTTGCAAGGCCGGGAGCTGTACGAAAAACTCCAGGCCGCCGGCGTGGACGCCACCTATTGGATGACGAAGAACGGCGGACACACGTATCCTTACGGAGCCGGATTCAAAGACGTCCTGGGCGCCTTTCTGTTACGCACCCTGAAACCGGAACCGGCGGACGGCCAGCATTAAGCCTCCCGCTTACTCCACTGTCGAATCATTCAATTGCAATGTGATGACCGAAGCAATTGCGTTCGGCGCTTCCGACGGCAAACCGATTATCGTGTTGCCTCCCTCAACGCTGACCGACTTCATTCCGTCCTGTGTAAGCAATGCCGCATCCCGAATTGAAATTCCCTTCAATTTCAGCCGGTCGGTGTCGGGCCAGCGAAACGCAATGATATAGGCGCGGTTCCCTTTGCGGGTGGCATATAGGCCGGCTGGCAATTCGGCGATGGGAAATGCCTTCGTGCCGTAAATCGCCTCGCCATTTACCTTCAGCCACGCGCCGATCCGATTTAGCCGCGACGTTTCCTCGGGTCGGATGCGGCCATTGGGTTCGGGTCCGATGTTCACCAGAAAATTACCGCTCATGGCGGCGCTGCGCGTGAGCAACTCACAAAGATATTGCGGCGTCTTCCAGCCGTTGCCGGTCCAAGTGCGGTGGTAACCCCAGGAATTTTCCGTCATGGTCATGCAAGATTCCCAGTCCGTGGCGGGCTGGGTTTCGGGCAGGCGACGCTCAAAGCCGGAATTGTAATCAGCAATCGAATCATAGGCGCGGACGCGGTCGCCCAACACCAGCCCCGGACTCAGGCTGCGGCAATAGGCTTCCAGATCCTTGCCGATTTCCGGACGGGTTTTGTAGGAAGGATCCCAGCGGCCGTCAAACCAGAGGGTGGTGATGGGACCGTATTCGGTCAGCAGTTCCCTAAGCTGGCTTTTCATGTATTCGAGGTAGCGGGCGTAAGCCGCCTTGTCCCCCTCCGTTTTTATGGCCGCCCGGTAATCCGGGTTGTGCCAGTCGATGATTGAATAATAAAAGCCCACGTCTATGCCCTCGGCGCGCACGGCGTCGGCGAAAGGTTTCAGCAAATCTTTTTTATAGGGCGTGGACATCACATCGTAGTCGGTGAACTTGGAATCCCACAGGCAGAAGCCGTCATGATGTTTGGTGGTGATGACCACATATTTTGCGCCGGCGGCTTTGAACTGTTTCGCCCAGGCCACGGGGTCATAGTTGGTGGGGTTGAATTGCGTCAGCAGCGCGTCGTAGTCCGGCTGGGAAATCTTGGCAAACGCCTTGATCCATTCGGCGGCGCCATGTACTTCCTTGCCCTGCCACCAGCCGCCCGGGACGGAATAAACACCCCAGTGGACCATGATGCCAAACCGGTCGGCCCGCCATTTTTCCATGGCCGGATCGGTGCGCCGCACCCAGCCCTTGGTATCGGCTGCGGTAGTGTCACCCAGGCTCTTGGCCAAGTTGGGCACACTGTTGGACTGGGCGCAGACGGGCGACGGCAGTTGAACCGCCAGCGCCGCCAGAATAATTCCAAGCCGCATCGGCTGAACTGCCCATGGCCACCAACCGGTAGCGATGGCCTTGATTCGCTTCATTTCAATTTGCATCACTGGTAAGGACGTCGCGCCACGGTTCGAGGTTTCCAATAACGCGAACCGCTGGCTCCGTAACCCGGCCTGGAACTGTTGGCTATTTCATATCTTCGCATCTTGATATTCTGTTTTAAGATACTGCACCCCCTCAAAGTATAAGTGGACGGTAACCTCGCACTTATGATATTCGTCTTACACGTTCGATGAAAACCTGTACCAACATATCGGCCATGATCCGGCTGGCGACCGTCGCGAGAGCGACCCTTCGCCCGCAGTCCGGTGTCGGTGGTATGTTTGCCATTGGTTCATCCACCCGCCTCGGGAATCCAACCCGGGGAAGTTGGCATCAGGATGAACGCATGACCGGCAGGTAAAGCGATAAACTTATCGCGAGGAAATTTTTCCACCCTGCTTGTCGCGTGCAAGCAGGGTTTTTGTTTTTCAGTTACGACTGATCGAAAATGAAACCGCACCACCATCCACCAGACCACCCTGACCGGGCGGACCGGACATCCCAAGAATGATGTCACCCGCCGCCAGATCAGTTAAGACGCCGGGAAGCGATTGCTTCCCACCGTTGGGCTATGCCCACGGGGCGCGCATGCGCGCATGGCGATGGTGCCGGACACTTTTACATTTTAAGGGCTTCGCAGGAGGTGTGCCCCCAAACACCGAAACATCCGCCGTGAATCCGCGGGTTGGCATCGCCAGATGACCAAGAGGTGTTTGTTCTTTGTTGAAATGACCCGGGCCGGAAGTGCGAAATCACTTCCGGCCCTTTTGCCAGCGTAAGGCTGGATTTCCATTTTTCACCGACCATTTTCGACAGGCCGGGCGCCAGCTTGCGCGACCGGGTCTCCAAATCCCAGTTCCCCCGGGGCGGCACCGGGACGGCTTGCCATATTTGTAAATTGACAGCGGGAAACTCGACCAGCGCACAGAGGTGAGCCTCATAAACTCATAGAGGTGGGTGCGACTCCCACTCCCGCGACCACCCTCACCCCCAACGAAAGGAAACACATGCATACCCCCATCCACCGGCAAACCCCCTTGCGGTTTCGCCGCAGTTATAAACCCTGCCGGATCCTCCGCATCCGGCCAGTCACGAAGCTGCACTTCGTACCCTGCCCGATCAAAAACGGTTTTGGTTCCAAACCCGTCATCGTGGCGGCGGAATAAAACCGGCCCGGCCATCCCATTCACGATGGCCGGGCCAATCGGTGGCGATTGCCACCCCCTCCGCCAAACGCGGATACACACATCCTATGAATACCTTAACCCCCACCCGCACCCGCCTTATCGCCTCCGCCAAATCCTGGATCGAAGGCGAAGCGGTGCGGCAGCTCTATGCCACGGCCCAATTCGACGACATGCGGCAGGCCGTCGGCTTTCCCGACCTGCACCCCGGCAAAGGCGGACCGGTCGGCGCCGCCTTTGTCACGGCCGGCCGCCTTTACCCGCATCTCATCGGCGGCGATATCGGCTGCGGCATGGCCCTCTTCCAGACGAACCTCGTCCGCCGCGACGCCAAGCTGGATCGCTGGGCCACGCTGTACTTCCACCTCGAACATCCGTGGGACGAAGACATCGGCAATTATCTCGCCGCCTGCGGACTGGCCTCCACCGCCTTTGACACCGACCTCGGCACCATCGGCGGCGGCAATCACTTCGCCGAGATCCAAGCCGTGGAAACCGTTCACAATGCCACCGCCTTCCGCCAGACCGGTCTGGGCAAAGATCAACTCGTGATGCTCGTCCACAGCGGATCACGCGGCCTGGGCGAATCTATCCTGCGGGCGCACGTCAGCGTGCATCGCGGCGAAGGGGTGGCGGCGGAATCGCCCGCCGGCGTGGAGTATCTGCGCGAACACGACTACGCCCTCCGCTGGGCTCAGGCGAATCGCGCGCTCATTGCCCAACGTTTCGCCCACCGCCTCGGTGCCGAGGCCGGCCTGCTCTGGGACGGCTGCCATAACAGCCTCACCCCGCGTGAACACGATGGCGAAACCATGTGGGTCCATCGGAAAGGTGCGGTCGCCAGTGAAGCCCCGTATCTCATGATCCCCGGCTCACGCGGCACGCTCAGTTACCTCGTGCAACCCACCGGCGACGGTGCCAGTCACGCCTGGTCGCTGGCCCACGGGGCCGGACGCAAATGGACCCGCAGTGCCAGCCGCCAGCGCATGCGCGAACGCTTCCGCGTGAGCGAACTGGCGCAGACCCCGCTCGGCGGCCGCGTCATCTGCGAAGCCCGCGACCTGCTGTACGAGGAAGCCCCCGCCGCGTACAAAAACATCGAGACCGTGATTCAGGATCTGGTCGATGCCGGGCTCGTATCCGTCATCGCCACGTTCCGCCCACTGCTCACGTACAAGACGCGCATCGACCGGCGGTGAGTCAGGCCTCGTGGTCTGATTCCCGCCACTTCTTCCTGAGTACGGCGAGCAAAAAGTCCAATCGTCTCTCCGTAACACCGGCTGCAAAATTTAGGCACCTGGCGCCGTAAAAGGTGATTTGTTGCAAATCCCGGCCACGCGGGGTCGTTTTTTGCGTGCGCCGGATTTCAGATACGCCCCGCCAGTCAAACTGGCGTCGCCAGCCGATGGATCCGACGCCAGTGAATACCGAGCCGTTATTGCCATCAACCGTCACGGTGACTTTACCGTAAACTGACATGATCGCCATGCAGCCAAAGACAACAACAATCAAAAGATGAAGCAAGTCCGTCAATAACCCGTTCGCGTTAAAATTCCCATGTCGGTCAAGGGGGGAATATATCTCGCTGGGGAAGATTCCCAACGTCACACAAAATAATGGTATCAAAATTAGAGCGATGAAGGAACGGGTGGAAACTCCCGCTTCAAACCCGCTGGCAGATGTTTCCCTGTACCAGGCTCCGGCTGGCGGATACCGCAAGTCGCAATTTTCCACCCGGGTGTCATCAAGCAATCCGGCAAAACTCCAGGTCCGGCCGCATTGACGGCATACGCCGAAATCGGCGGCGACGTTTACATCTGCCAGCAAAATTTCCGCCCGGCATTTCGGACAGTTAATTTTAGAACTCACGCTTCGGAGTTAAGAAAAAAATACCCGCCGGTGCAATCGAATTTTTTGTCCGCGTCGCTTAGTGAGATTCAGCGTACCACCGAGCGAAGGTGGAAGCCGCAGGTGACATTCCTGTCACGGACGCCAAAGCTTCAGGATTGTGGTGTAATCGTAGCATCTCTCCCTGTGAAGGAGACGGTCCGGGTGCAAGTCCCGGCTTCCTGACCAATCAATTCATCCCGTTGGCCGAGCAGTTCAGGCGGCGGCCTGCAAAGCCGCAAAGGCTGGTGCGACTCCAGCACGGGATTCCAGTTTGTGACCGAACAACCCAGTTTAATAATATCAGCGCCAACCGTGAATTTTTATTGATACCTTGGCCGGATCACCTATTTATTTTTTGTGATCAAATTTTCTGGTTCAACCGGAATGACGCGATGAAACCCACCACGGAGAATTTCCGCTGGATCATCGGGATCTGTACTGCGGTCAGCCTCGGGCTGATTGTTGTTTCGCTGGGATGCTGGGGTGCGCGGGAGGTTCGCAACGATCTCAGTGAAGCCATCCCGCTCATCGGTGCCGGTGCCGTCTGGCTGTTGGCCGCTCGTTGCCTGTTTCCCTGGCTGGGGCTTGATATTCGTGATGATGCGTTGGAACGAAAAAATCCGGCGGCGCTGATTTCCCTCTGCGGGGCGCTGTTGGCCGTAGCGATCATCTATGCCGGTGGCAATCTGGGCGAAGGTCCGTCCATCTCGGAAAACTTTTTCTCCGCCGGGCTGGGCACGGCCATTTGGTTATTGCTGTGGCTGCTCCTGGAGCTTGGGGCACGGGTTTCCGTTTCGATTGCCGAGGAGCGCGATCTGGCGGCGGGCATCCGGCTCGCCGGATTTCTACTGGCCGGCGGCGGCATTCTGGGCCGGGCCATCGCAGGTGACTGGCACTCGGCATCCGCCACGCTATATGATTGCTTCCATGATGGCTGGCCGGTGGCGATCCTCCTGGTAATCGCTTTGCCGGTCGAATGGTGGTTGCGACCCAGCCGGCGGAATCCGTTTCCGAACTGGCCTGCCGGCGGTTTGATCCCCGCCCTGGCTTATCTCGCATTGGCGGGTATGTGGTTGCACCACCTTGGGCCTTGGGAAGGTATGCCGAAATGAACGCCACCCTCCTGGATTTGCCACCGGTCACTCAAATGTTACCGGCCAATGATCTGTGGGCTGAGCGCGCCTTGGATCCCGCCGCCTTCAATGCGGTGCGCCGCCGTGCGTTGTTGAACGGCTGCAAATGGGATGCCCAGGTGGGCGACACCTGCACCCTGGCTCCCTTTCCGCTGGTGATGAAACGTTCGGTCTGGAAGCAGCTCGCCGCGCAGGCCGAGGCACTGGCCACCGAGGCCGCCGCCGCCGAACGGGAAATTTCCCGCCGCCCCGATTTGCTGGCCCGCCTGGGTCTGCCATCGGCATTGCGGCAGGTGCTCGCGCAAGACGCTCCGCTTACCCCGGCTGCGGGACGCATCATCCGGTTTGATTTTCATCTGACCACCGGGGGCTGGCGCATCTCCGAAGCGAACAGCGATGTCCCGGGCGGCTTCACCGAAGCCTCCCACTTCACCGCGCTGATGGCAGAACACTTTCCGGATTTGACCATGGCCGGTAATCCGGGTGCAATCTGGACGGATGCCCTGGCCAACGCCGCCGGCCCTGGCGGCAATATCGCCCTGCTCGCCGCCCCGGGTTTCATGGAAGACCAGCAAGTTGTTTCGTTCCTGGCCTCATGTTTGCAAACGCGCGGCTGCCGGCCGCATCTGGCCCGGCCGGAACAAATCTTTTGGCAAGATGGCCAAGCCCGGCTGGCAACTTCCGGTTATGCCGGCCCGCTGGATGCCATCGTCCGTTTTTATCAGGCCGAGTGGCTCGCGCGTCTGCCCGAAGCCACCGGCTGGAAATGTTTTTTCCGAAATGGCCGGACGCCCGTCACCAATCCGGCGCTGGCCGTCATTTCCGAAAGCAAACGCTTTCCTCTAACGTGGCCTGATCTGACAACCGCCTTACCCACTTGGCGGGCTTTGCTGCCGGAAACCCGCCATCCCCGCGAGGTTCCTTGGGGTCGCTCGGATGACTGGTTGCTCAAAACAGCCATGTGCAATACTGGCGATACCGTGAGTCACCGAGCATGGATGAGTTCTCACGACTGGTTGAAAACCAGCCTGTCAGCGCGGTTTTTCCCAGAGAACTGGGTGGCGCAACGGCGCTTTGAATCCCTGCCACTCGCCACCTCGATGGGTTCGCGCCATGCCTGTATCGGCATTTACACCGTAAATGGAAAAGCTGCGGGTGCCTATGCGCGCCTCTCGGAAAAACCCGTCATCAATTACGCGGCGGTGGACGTCGCCCTGTTGCTGGAAAACTATGAATAAGGAAGATATCTTTGCCGTCTGGGCACCGGACGACAGCCGCTGGGGGCGCTGGGTGAAACCGGTTTTATTCGCCGTCCTTGAACCTTATGGTCGGCCAACTCCGCCGCCCATCGAATGGACGCCCGCATCCTGGGCGCCCAAGCTGTCGGAGAATGTCGCCATTGTGGTGGACCTGCCGGGAGCCCAGAGCGTGGCGGTTGGCATCGCCCTGGCCAACGCCGGCTACCGGCCGGTGCCATTATTCAACGCCTTGCCGCTGCCGGCCGGGTTGTCACCCATTGATTCCATAACCAACCGGCCGGTGGCCATGGTAGACGTACTGCCAGTCATCCAAGCTTTAAAGTCTGGCGCGGAAACTCTGGCCACCCTGAATATTCCGGCGGACGCACCGCCGGTATTTCTGTTGGATGCCAAACGGAGTGGCGGCATATACCAGCCGCGACCGGATGAATTCGACAATCGCTCCATCTGCTTCACCACCGATTTCCCTTCGGCCAATTTTCTGGCCGCTCACGGCATTGCGCGAGTGGTGCTGGTTCAGCAAACCGAGTCACTGGTGGCCCAAGACCTCGCGCAGGTATTGCGCCGGTGGCAGGACAACGGTATGCGACTGGAAAGGGTCCGACTGGACTTTCCCGGGCCGCCGGAACCAATGCAAGTCCGCCGGCCGTCGTGGTATGGCGTGATGTTTCAACGAGTGCTGGCCCGGATGGGTTTTCACCGGGCGCAAGCCGGCGGATTTGGCGCGTGGGTTATGGACTCTTCCGCCGGCGGGTAAGGACTCGCGTTGCTATAGTTAAACGCTCAAGCCAGTTTTAGCTTCGCATCCACCCGTGTTGCCTCGTCGTGGAACTGGACAAAATTCTTCTAATCTGGCCATAAAGTTAAGAGCAAGGCGAGCCCATCTGACGGAGCGCGGCTGTGTCGAAGACCAGCCGCAGCAAGGTGGCTTGCAACGGGCGCGTGGAACCATTCGGCGCGGCTGAACGTTCGGGTATTGCTGCGGCTGGGTTTCACCACAGCCGCGCTCCGCCGAATGTGGCTACGAACCACCTTTGTCTTTCAAACCGGCTTTCCTCCTAAGTAAAACATTTCAACCAAGAACCAACACCTCCGCATCCGGCCCGAAAATTTTATGAACGACATACTGAACAAGACCATCGTACTGGTGCTGAATCGCAACTGGCAGGCGATCAATATTCGCACGCCGGCGGATGCCTTCTGCCAGCTCGCCACGAATGCCGCCACGGCCCTGGACATCGGCGGGGCCGACCACGGCGACATCCGGCCGGTGTCGTGGGCGGAATGGATCACGCTGCCCGTTCGCACGGGCGACCACGCCGTCCGCACGCCGCGCGGGGCCATCCGGGTGCCGACCGTGATTGTGGCGGTGAACTATGCCCGCGTGCCGCGCCGGCGGCCGAAGCTTTCCGCCCGCGCCATTCGCGAGCGCGATGGCAACCGCTGCCAGTACACCGGCCGCCTGCTGCATCCCGCCGAGGGCAGCCTGGACCACATCGTGCCCCGCTCGCGCGGCGGACCCAACACCTGGGAAAACCTCGTCTGGGCCGCCAAGGACGTGAACCAGCGCAAGGCCGACCGCCTGCCCCACGAGGCCGGCCTGAAACTGCTCTCGGTGCCGCGCGCCCCGAAAGAGCTGCCGGCCACCGCGCTGCTCCGCAATGCCCATGGCATCACGGAATGGAAATTGTTTCTGAATGATTAAGCCGTAGATTAAATGTGGGATGGTGGGCTTGAATGCTCGCTCTCTTGAAAAAAATCTAGTATTAAATCATTTAGTCGCTTATGAGCCGAACCAAATTAAAAAATCATAAACAAGATGGGAAAAAACTTCTGCCACCGTTTGCACAGCTTGGAATAACAAATTCACCTTGGATTAACGACCGATTGCCCGAAATGCTTTGGGCTGCGATTCTTATCGGCAACCTGCCTCGCGAGCGTGCATTAACTATTTTTCGACGAGTTGTGAATGCGATTCTAGAGAATAGAAACGAGGAGACGAAAGGTGATATTAGATTAAGCGCTATCGCCAAGATGCCTGAAAAGGAAAAAATATCGGTGCTGGAAGCAATTCTCGCTGAAGAAGACTCTTACGAGTGCTTATCAAGTCTATTGCTTTTCGAGGGGCTGCCAGGGAAAGAAAGTTGGGTTGCTGCGCTTGGGCGGTCTGCAAGTAAAAGCTCTGCTGATTATCTAATGCGTGGAGTGGCAAGCACGCTTTGGCATCAATCTCGAGAGGCAACAGACTGTCGATGGGTACGGCTTGTCTCCGTAATTGCTGCTGGAAAATTGCTCCTGCCAGATAGTTTCGCAGATATTGCACGAGAACTCGTTAATTATCCAAACGATGGCGACATGAAAAAAATCAGACCTTTTATTCGCTCCGCAGAAATTAGCCTCAACTCCACGGATGATGAATTGAAACCTGACGCGTGGCCAAATAAATTTTGGAGCGAATGCTTGGCAAATACACCATGTTTTTCATTGCTCCGCGAGCCAGAAGTAAACCCGCCAGTTAGCAAAACAACAATTCAACGAGTTGGTGAAGTTAATGAACTCCTAATTAAACATTGGCTCAAGACACGATGCGAATCTGGAATTGATGCAAAACATGATACAACATTTGGCATGGCATTTTACTCACTGAATATTTTGCGTGAGTTATTACATATTGGGAATTCGACCGCGATACTTGGACGTTTCGGTTTGCGATCAATGTTGGACGGATTCGTGACGCTCTCATACCTAATTCATAAGAATAACCCAGACCTCTGGCGATCGCACCGGGTCTTTGGGGCAGGGCAAGCTAAACTGACTTCGCTCAAGCTTGAAGAGCTTAAATCCGAAAAGTGTTTCGCTGACACTGAGACTTTAAACAAAATTGCAAACGAAGATGTCTGGGAAGAATTTCTTGCGATCAATGTCGGGCATTGGGAAAACAGTAGTCTTCGCCGTGAGGCGGTTGAGTCAGGCACAAAAGCGGAATATGATAAATTTTATGCTTGGACTTCGAGCTTCATCCACGCGCATTGGGGTTCTATCCGAGAGGCCGTCTTCGATACTTGCGGCAATCCACTACATCGTCTACACAGAATCCCCAGAAAGGCATGTAAAACTCTTCCCGACGTTGTACCGGATGCTTGTGAATTGACAGATAAAATATTGGACTTGGTTTCAAAAGCTTATCCGTCATTTCCACATCGGGTCACTATTTAGGCATAACATCATCCCCAGCACAAATTTTAACATATATGAGCCAATTCCCTGTCAGTCTGGAAAAGGAAGGCGAGCTTGCCAAGCGCATGGCGGAGCTGGGTGTCAGCGAGAGCGAGATCGAGGAAAACTTCGTTCGCTCCGGCGGGCATGGCGGCCAGAACGTCAACAAAAGCGCCACCTGCGTGATGCTCCTGCACGTGCCCACCCAGTTGCGCGTAAAATGCCAGACCACCCGCCAGCAGGGCATGAACCGTTTCCTCGCCCGGCGCATGTTGCTGGACAAGATCGAAGCGTTGCAAAAAGGCGCCGTCGCCGCCCGGGTGGACGAGGCCGAACGCATCCGCCGGCAAAAACGTCGCCGTAGTCGCCGCTCGAAACAGCGGATGCTGGCCGACAAATCCCATAACGCCGGTAAAAAGGAACTGCGGCGGCGGGTGCAGGGAGATTGAAGGGCGGGAAAAAGATTCGGTCAATTGTATTATATTATTTTGCGCTTTCCCTTTATTTCCTTTCGCTTTCTGTGCCTCTCCCCTCTCCGCGCCTGCGCTAAAACCCCGGTAATCAAGGCCCGTAAAGCCTAACAAGGCAAACGCCGAATTCCCATTTTTTATCCGGACGGCGATTTGCGGATTGGCAATCCGGCGCGTATCCGTATCGTTATGGGACAGTCATGACACCCAACGACTTTTCAGATTCACGCGTTCTGGTCACCGGCGGCGCGGGCTTCATCGGCAGCGCGCTCGTGTGGGCGCTGAACCGGCGCGGCTGCGAGAACATTGTGATTTGCGACCTTCTTGGCACCACCGAGAAATGGCGCAATCTCACGCCGCTGCGCTATGCCGATTATGTCGAGGCGGAAGCGTTGCTGCCCCGATTGCAAAGCGGGGCGCTGGGCAAATTCGATCTGGTGCTGCACCTCGGCGCCTGTTCGGCCACGACGGAAAAGGATGCCAGCTACCTGATCCGCAATAATTACGAATTCACCAAGGATTTGGCCTTGTGGTCGCTGGCCAAACAGACCCGCTTTGTTTATGCCTCCTCCGCCGCCACTTATGGCGACGGTGCGCAAGGGATGGAGGATGACGATTCCAAGCTGGATACGCTGCGTCCGCTGAACATGTACGGCTACTCGAAGCATTTGTTTGATCAGCACGCCAAGCGGGCGGGGTTTCTGGACAAAATTGTGGGGCTAAAATATTTCAACGTTTACGGTCCCAACGAGGATCACAAGGGCGACATGCGGTCGCTGGTACACAAGAGTTTTGCGCAGGTGCAGAAGGAGAGCCTCATCCGGCTGTTCAAGAGCTACCGGCCGGACTATCGCGATGGCGAGCAGAAGCGGGATTTCCTGTACGTGAAAGATTGCGTGGCGATGACGCTGCATCTGGCGGCCACGCCGTCGGCCGGCGGCCTGTATAACATTGGCAGCGGCGCGGCGCGATCCTGGGTGGATTTGGCGAATGCCGTGTTTGCCGCGCTGGACAAGAAGCCGGCGATTGAATTCATCGAGATGCCGGAAACCATCCGCGACAAGTATCAGTATTTCACGCAGGCCAACCTGCCGCGCCTGCGCGGCGCGGGCTACACGGCGTCTATTTCGTCGCTGGAGGACGCGGTGGCGGATTATGTCCGGAACTATCTGGTGCCGGACCAGCGGCTGGATCCTTCGGTGGCCTGAACGGTCATTGTTCCAGCACCCGGTAAAAGCGCCGGGCGGCGTTGGTAATACCATCGGCAAAAATCACGGACCCGTTGGTGAGTGTGAGCGTATTCGTAACGCTGAACCAATCCGTCAGATTCGTGCTCGCATAAACATGGAAGGTGGCGAGATCATTGGTGGTGAGCAGCGCACCGCCGTCCGCATCGTTGAACAGCAGCCGAAGCTGGTTGCCGGGCAGAAGCGATGGCTGGCCGAAGCGTTCGGACATGAATACCCGCAGCACGGCATTGCTGCTTTGGACATTATTGAACCCGTTGCTGATGTACACCGAATACGTGCCGGCACCGCTGCGTAACAGGTTGGTAAAACTCAAGGTGGGGCTGTTTCCGCCCAGGGCGTTGGTGGCATTTTTATACCATTGATACGTTATCGGCGGATTGCCGACGACCCCGACGGACAGCGTTAGATTGGTCGGGCCAATAACGTTCTGGCTTTGGGGCTGGTTGGTAATGGCCAGCGGGACGCTGTAGATGTGCAGGTTGCCGCCGGCGGCAAATCCAAGGGTGGGGCTTAAAAAGCGGATGCGGTTGATGAAAAAAGTATTGTTGTATCCGGCCGGCGACCAGGTGACGCCGCCGTTGGTGGTGTGCAGAAAACTGCTGGGATAGGCGGGCAGGCCCGAGGCGCCGCCAATCCAGCCTTCATTGGTGCTGACGAATCCGAGGCCCTGCAAATAGAAATTGTAGCCGTTGGTATAAAGATTTACGGAGGTTTCGGGAATGCCGTTGGAAATCCAAGTGCCGCCGCCATCCGTGGTTTTATAAAACACCAGGTTGCTGTAGGAGCCATTTTGCTGGAGGGAGACGTAGCCGATGTTGGTGGCGGGCCAGGACATTTTCCAGAAGTAGCAATTGGAGATACTGGTGGTGACCTGCACCTGCCAGCTCGCCCCGCCATTGGTGGTATGGGCGATGCGGCCGTAGTACGGCGGCACGGAATAGCTGTTGGTGTCCATGCCCACGACCCAGCCGTTGGTGGGATCGCGAAAATAAATGTCCATGATACCGTTCATCACGTTGGCGGCGGTGAGATTTTGCAAAGACCAATTGGTCCCGCCATCACTGCTCTGAATCACAAAAGCGGGGCCGCGCACCCGTCCGGCACCGTAGATGTGCTGGGCATCCAAAACATAAAACGAGCAAAGCCCTTTCATGCCCGCCTCGCCAAAGCCGGGCACATTGGACCACGTCACGCCGCCATCAAACGAGCGGTACATGACATTGGTGTTGCTGACATTGCCGTCGTAGGAGCCCACGCCGAGGTTGCCGGCAAACCCCACCAGCGGGTTGGCAAAGGAAATGGAGCGAAAGTGCGTGCCCGCCAAGACGAAGTTGGTGGTCCAAGTCAGACCGCCGTTGGTGGTGCGGTAAATGTCGTTGTTTTGCGAGGCCCAGCCGTTGGTGGGATCCGTGAAATAAATGTCATCGTGCCGGACCGTGCCCGGCCCCGGCGAGTTGGGCAATTGCGCCCAAACCGGGGTTTGCGCACGCGCCGCCGACCAGAACAAGACCGCCAAGGCGGCCACGCTGTAAAAAACAGTTCTTACCATTTGCACCTTTCACGAATCATATGTTGCCGTGAAAAAGCC
Organism: uncultured Verrucomicrobia subdivision 3 bacterium; assembly: GCA_903872345.1. Lineage (GTDB taxonomy): Bacteria > Verrucomicrobiota > Verrucomicrobiia > Limisphaerales > UBA11358 > UBA11358. The sequence continues at coordinate 119,854 of CAIQKM010000108.1, forward strand.
CTGCCTTGGCGTTGGCATGGATACCGGGCCGATCAGCGGTCAATTCACAAACCCTTGTTTTACGCATTGTCCCCGCGCACGAAAGCTGACGAAAACAGAACGCAACTTCACCCTAAACCCTTTATATCGTGGTGCCAACACAATTAATCGCCGGCCGGCGTTAATTTCACTGTAACGTGACTTGCCGTCCTAGGCGTCTGAGGTTCAATATTAACTGACAATGAGATTCTTCATTTATCCCGCAGTGCTGGCCGCCACTTTTTTAAGTCTGCGCGCCCAGGCAGACGATTTTGATGCCAACACCGCCCCGGTAGGGCGGACCGCCGCCGGCCTCGTGACGCCGGTCAATCAACTGGTCACCCCCGCCGGAATCCAAGTGGATCTGCCCGGGATGCGGCCGCAGGCGCTCGCCCTCAGCCCGAATGGCAGGTTGCTGGTCACCGCCGGGCTCACCCATGAACTGCTGGTGCTGGATCCGGCGACCGGCAAGATCGTGCAGCACGTTGACTTTCCCTCCGACGCGGCCAAGCCGGCCAAGGCAGTCTCGGCGGAAATTCTTTCGCCGGACGACAAGGCGCAACTGAGTTTTACCGGCCTGACCTTCTCGCCCGATGGCACGCGGATCTATCTCGCGAACGTCAATGGTGACATCAAGGTATTCGGGGTGGATCAAATGAACGCCGTTGTTCCACTGTTTTCCATGGCGCTGCCGGGCTCGGCGTCCCCGTCGCGGTCGGCGGAGATTCCGGCGGGCATCGCGGTGTCGGCGGATGGCAAAAAAATCTATGTGGCGGGCAATCTCTCCAACCGGCTGTTCGAGTTGGAGGCGGCCAGCGGCAAAGTGTTGCGGCAATGGAACGTGGGATCGGCGCCGTTTGACGTGGTGGTGACGGGCCATAAGGCCTACGTGAGCAACTGGGGCGGCCGCCGTCCTGAGGCGGGTGGCACGACCGGTCCCGCCGGTCAGGGCACGGTGGTACGGGTGGATGCCCGGAGCATTGCCAGCGAAGGCTCGGTAACGATTATTGATCTGGCCCAACCGGTGGTGGCGGCCACGCCGAAGGAAATTGTCATGGGCCCCCATGTGTGCGCGCTGGCGTTGTCGCCCAATGGCCGCTGGCTGGCGGCGGCGAGCGCAGGAAGCGATTTGGTGAGTGTGATAGACACCCGCACCGACGAGGTGACCGAAAGCCTCTGCACCCGCCAAAACCCGGGCGATTTGTTCGGCGCGCAGCCGAATGCGCTGGCGTTTGACCGGTCCGGCAAAAAACTGTATGTGTGCAACGGCACGCAAAACGCCGTGGCCGTGTTTCAGTTCAAGCCCGGCGAATCCGCCCTGCTGGGCCTGATTCCCGTCGGTTGGTTCCCCGGAGCCGTGGTGGTGGATGGCCGGCGCGGTTTGATTGACGTGGCCAACATCAAGGGATTGCCCGCCCGAATGCAGCCGGCCCGCCAGGGCAGTGGCTTGGGTTTCAATACGCATCAATACAATGGTTCCCTCTCGCTGGTGCCCGTGCCGGCGAAGGAAGAACTGGCCCGGATGACGCAAATTGCCCTGGCCAATCTCCGTTACCCGCTGCTGGCCCAGGCCAAGTTGCCGCCGCGCCCTGACCGCCAGCCCGCGCCGGTGCCGGAACGCGCCGGCGAGCCGAGCGTGTTCAAGCACGTGATTTATATCATCAAGGAAAACCGGAGCTTCGATCAGGTGCTGGGGGATATCAAGGAGGGCAATGGCAATACGGACCTGTGCAATTTTGGCGAACGGGTGACGCCCAACCAGCACAAGATCGTCCGCAGTTTCGTGCTGCTGGACAACACCTACTGCTCCAGCATCCTGAGCGCGGACGGCCACAACTGGGCGGACAGCGGCCTGGTGACGGATTACGTGGAACGGGGATTTGCCGGCTGGCCGCGCAGTTACCCCGCCGGCGGCGACGGCGAGAACGGCAAAGACGCGCTGGCCTGGTCACCGGCCGGTTTTATCTGGGACAACGCGCTGGCGCACCATAAAACCGTGGTGGATTTCGGCGAATACTCGACCACGTCCAAACATTGGAAGGATCCGGCGCGCAAAGACAAAATCACCTTTTTGGACTGCTATCATGATTACCTGAGCGGCGCCAATGAACTGGTTTATACCGCCGAGCCGGATATCGAATCCCTGCGACCGCTCCTGGCGCCGGGTTATGTCGGCTGGGAGCTGGGCATTCCGGACGTTTGGCGGGCCCGGCAGTTTGCCGGGGCGTTGAAGAATTATGAAAAGTCGGATTCCCTGCCCGCACTGGCGATCGTCTGGCTGCCCAACGACCACACGAGCGGTGCCAAGCGGGGTTCGCCCACGCCCAGCGCCCACGTGGCGGACAACGACTTGGCCATGGGTCAAATCTTCGAAGCCGTGAGCCACAGCAAGTTCTGGAAGGATACCTGCATCTTTGCCATTGAAGATGACCCGCAGAACGGCTGGGATCACGTCAGCGGGTATCGCACCACGGCCTATGTGGCGAGCGCCTATACCAAACGCAACACGGTGGTCAGCACGCAATACAATCAGACCAGCCTGCTGCGCACCATGGAGCTGATGCTGGGCCTGCCGCCCATGAACCAGCTGGACGCCACGGCCACCCCGATGTTTGACTGCTTCACGAATACGCCGGATTTCACGGCGTTTGACGCGGTGACCAACCAGGTGCCGCTGGATCAAATGAATCCCGCGCGCACGGCCGACGCCCGTCTGGGCCGGGACGCCACGGTTTCCGACCGGCTGCCGCTCGACAAGCCCGATCAATGCCCCGAGGACGTCCTCAACCACATCATTTGGGATCTGACCATGGGGACCCAAAAGCCGTATCCGAACTGGGCGGTCAAGGTGGTGGACAATGATTAACCGGAACCAGCCGGGTCTCCGCGCTTTTGCGGTAAGTCCCGTTGGGCGCACCTTGCCACTGCCTCTCAAATCCAGAGCCGTGACATCGTCAAAACTGTTCGCCGACCGGGTTATCTCCCTCTCCGCCATTGGTAAATGGGGGAGAGGGTTGGGGTGAGGTGGTGCTCGGGGTATTGTCAGGCTGCGCTCGGCCCCGCCGATTCCATGATTAACTCCTTGCCGCCCCGGGAGGCACCCGTCACAATATCGCGCGATAATTTTAATTCAATTTAAAGGACCATAAAATGCACGACTGGCTGATCGTTTTAATCCTCGGTATCGTTGAAGGAATCACAGAATTTCTGCCGATATCCTCCACGGGACATCTGTTGATTGCCGAAAAGTTGATGGGTTCGCATCAGAGCGACCTTTTTAACGTGGTCATCCAGTGCGGCGCGGTCATCGCCGTGATCCCGCTGTTTCCCCAGCGGATGCACAAGTTCATTTTCGAGCTCGGCAAAAAGGACACGCAGGATTACCTGATGAAGATCGGGACGGCGTTCGTCATCACCTGCATCGGCGGGTTCATCATTGATAAAAAAGGGATCAAGTTGCCGGAAGAATTGACCCCGGTGGCTTGGGCGCTGTTGATTGGCGGCTTTGTTTTTCTGGGCGTGGAATGGCTGGTGCGCGGTCGCAAGCCTTCGGATAACGTCACGTGGGCGGTGGTGGTGGCGGTTGGCTTGGGCCAGTTGGTGGCGGCCGTATTTCCCGGCGCGTCCCGTTCCGGCACCACGATCATGCTTTCCCTGATTCTGGGCATGGGCCGGCCGGCGGCAACGGAGTTTTCCTTTCTGGTCGGCATTCCGACGATGATGGCGGCCGGCGGGCTGAAGTTATTCAAGGAATTGCTTCATCCTCTGCCGGATGCACCCAAAGAAAACTGGGGGCTGGTCATTCTGGCAACGGTGGTGGCGGCGATTACCTCTTTCATTGCGGTAAAATGGCTCCTCCGCTACGTGCAAACGCACACCTTTAACGCCTTCGGCTGGTACCGCATTGTTCTGGCGGCGATCATGCTGGTGCTGCTGCTACGATAAGCAAGCGGTTCCACAAATATCTAAAGCAAACGCCCGGCAATGATTGCCGGGCGTTCTTTGTTTTTAAATCCGTCCGGCCGGGTTATTTCGCCGAGGTGTCGGGGATGAAGATTTTCTTGCCCACGTAAAGTGCATTGGGGTTCAGGCCCGGGTTGGCCTTGATGATCTGCGCGGTGGTCACTTTCACTCCTTTTTCCTTGAAGGCCTTGGCGATCAAGCCCAGGGTGTCGCCCTCCTGGATAACGTAGGGAAAGCAGTTTTGCGTCACCGCCGGTTCATCGGAAGTTTTTGGGGTGGTGCCAGAGTGGTGCTGGCGGGGTTCGGCGATGCTGATTTTGCTCAGCTTCTCGAGGTTGGCCAGAATCAGCTCCTTGTCGGCCTGGCGTTTGCGGTCGATTTCTTGCACCGCGTCCGCGAGCTTCTTCAAATCGGCGGTGCTGGCGCTGTCATTCACCTGCGGGGTGTTGACCTTGACGGCCAGATCGGCGAGCTCCTTTTCCAGGGCTTCAATCCGTTTCGTCTGTTGCGACTGGGTCTCGATGAGATCCTGAATCTGGCCGCTAATCTTGTCCAACTGCTGTTGCGTGCCCGAGTCTTGCGCCCGCACACCGGCGATCGCGAAGGTGAACACGCACGTCCAAAGTAAAATTCTTTTCATGGGAGGAATGAAAAACCCGTTTGCCCTCCGCGTCAAGCCGAGTTGCGAAGCAGCGGGTGAAAATTGGCGCGGAGCGGTAAGAAATTTAATTTTTGAAGAGCCTGACAGAATTTTCGTGTCTTTTCCCCGGCGTGCGGGTAAATCATTGCCATGCAAGACTCTTTGCGGCTAAAAGATCAACCGGCCAGCGAACGGCCGCGGGAACGGCTGGCGGCGCTGGGCGCGGATGCCCTGAGCCATGCGGAATTGATCGCGATCCTGTTGCGCACGGGGTTGAAGGGCGTGAATGCGGTCGAGATCGGCAAACAGTTGGTGCATAAATTCGGGACGTTGCAGGGGCTGGCGCAGGCCTCGGTCGCGGACCTGTGCAAGGTGAAGGGCATCGGCCGCGACAAGGCGGTGACGCTGGTGGCGGCGTTTGCGCTGGCGCGAAAGATGGCGGGCGAGCTGCAGTACGAATCGCCGGTGCTCGACAATCCCGAAAGCGTGGCGCGGCTCTTGCGCGACCAGAATCTGGGGAAACCGGTGGAGACCCTGCAAGTGCTGCTGCTGAATACGCGGCGGCGGCTGATCCGGGTGGAGGAGATTTCCCAAGGCACGCTGGACACGCTGCTGGTGCATCCCCGCGAGGTGTTCAAATCTGCCATCGCGGCCAACGCGGCATCGCTGGTGCTGGCGCACAATCATCCGAGCGGCGATCCGAGTCCGAGCGAAGCGGACATCAAGGTGACGCGGGATTTGATCCGCGCGGGGCAGTTGTTAAAAATCGAGGTGGTGGATCACATCATTTTGGGCCGGGCAACGGCCGAACGGGCGAAGGATTACAGTTCGTTGCGCGAGCTGGGTTATTTCGGCGGGTAAGCGACAAAACCGGGGGATTTGACGCCGCCAGATTGGGGCCGCGTGGCTGGCTCTGATCGGACGATGGTACGAAAAGTGAGATTGATGCGCGGCGTGGTGATTTTCTTTGATTTGGGCACGCTGTGCAGCCAGTGAGTTTGAGTGGCGTCTTTCATAACCAGCAGACTGCCGTTTTCAAGGCTGAGGGAGACGGTCTGCCGGTTCTGCTTATGCTTCAGGCAAAATTTCCGCTCCGCCCCGAGGCTGAGGGAAGCGATGGTTGAATTCGTGCCGAGGGCTTTTTCATCATCACTGTGCCAGCCCATGCCTTCATTGCCATCGTGATAGAGGTTGAGCAGGCAGGAATTGAATTTCGTGCCGGTCAGTGGCTCGACGATCGTTTTGAGCGCGAGCAATTCCGGATTCCAAAGCATGGCCTGCTTGGTGGCCCCGGAATAGGTGTAGAAATAATCTGAGTCGCCATACCAGGCTGCTTTCCGGGCGGTAATGATGTGCTTGCCGAAAATGACGGCCTCGTCCTGCTTCCAAGGGACGCGGTGCAGCAGGGCCTCGTAATAATTTCGCGCAGCAGCCGGAGTGAGGATGGGACCATAATAATTCACCGTCCCGTCGCCGGGCAGCAGGTTCACGGCCGGATCATGACCAAACAAATCCATGGGGTTATTTGGCTTCGCGTTGCAACAGCTGGCGCTTCCGTTCCACCCCCCAGCGGTAGCCGGACAGGCTGCCATCCGTGCGCAGGGCGCGGTGGCACGGAATGGCCACGGCAATTGTATTGGCCGCGCAGGCCGAGGCCACGGCGCGCACGGATTGAGGTGCACCGATGGCGGCGGCGACTTCGCTGTAGCTGGCCGTAGTGCCGGCGGGGATTTGGCACAACACCGACCAGACCCGCTGCCGGAAGGCAGTACCACGCACATCCAGCGGCAGGTTTAAACCGAGCTTGGGGGCTTCGACATACGCAACCACTTGGGTGACCAACTGGTGGAACTGCGGGTCGCCATCAGTCAATTGTGCCTGGGGAAAACGGTCGTGCAGGTCCCGGCTGAGACGGTCTGGATCATCACCGAGGGCAATGGCACAAACGCCTTTTTCCGAAGCGGCCACCAGAATGGAGCCGAGCGAACATTGGCTGAGAGCAAAACGAATGGCCTCCCCAGCCCCGCCTTGGCGAAACCGTTTCGGGGTCATGCCCAGCAACCGTGAAGATTCCGCGTAGAAACGGCCGTTGGAATTATAGCCCGCCGCGTATATGGCTTCTGTGATGGTGCCGGGTTTGGGCAAAGCCTGGCGCATCTGTTCGGCACGGTGAGCCAAGGCATACGCCTTCGGGGTGAGGCCGGCAAGCTTGGTGAATACCCGGTGAAAATGGAAGCGACTCAGGCCGGCTGCCTTGGCCAGAGCCGCCAGGCTGGGGGACGTCTCCGCTGTTTCAATGGCCCGGCACGCTGCCGCCACTTTGGTGGCGTACTGCTCGGTCAGGGCCGGGCCGTTGGGCTGGCAGCGTTTGCACGCCCGGAAACCGGCGCCTTCCGCCTCCGCACACTTAGCGTGAAACCGGACATGCTCACGCCGCGCCCGCCGCGCCGCACAAGACGGACGACAATACACGCCGGTGGTTTTCACCGAATAATAAAATACTCCATCGGCTTTGGCATCGCGCCGGACCACGGCAAGCCAGCGCTGATGATCGCTGACGTAACGGCCAGTGACAGCTTTTCGAACTTGGTTGGCAATCTTCATGGTTGCGCCGACAACATAGCACTTCCCGGAAAATAAAAACTCCGGTTCTTGCTTTTGAATCCAAAATTTACCTGGCGGTGAGGTACTGCCACAGCGAGCGCAGAAATTCCATATCGGTGCCCGGGGGCACGGCGGTGGCGTAGGCGGCGTAGCCGTGCAGGTAGCCGAGTTGGCGGAGGTCATCCGTCAGTTCGGGATATTGGTCGGCCAGATCGCGGCAGAATTCGCGCGCGGTTTTTTCGGGCGCGGGTTGCTGCCCTTGTTGCACGGACCAGCTTTGCAGGGCTTCGTAGGTATAGAGGATCAACTGCTCCGGCGTCCATATGCGGTCGTTGCCGGTGAGGAAAGGGTTTTGATACGCGGTGAAGGGCTGCCACCGGGGCGTGGTGGCCTCCGTCGCTGGCGCGGCAGCGCGTTTCCAATTACCGCCGAAGGACAGGAGGTCGCGGAAGAACTGGCGCAAGGCATCCCAGAAAGACCGGGCCATTTGCAGCAACATTTCCCGATGGCGGAAAACCCACTGAACGATAAAGCCGATGGCCACGAGCCAGAAAATTACTTTCAAAACTTTTTGGCCGCCGGGCGGCATCGCGACCGGTGGCGGCGCCGTAGTGGGGGCGGACTGGGACGGTTGATTTTCCGACGGCGGCGGGGCATTTTGACCGGAGGTATCCGGCTGGCCGGTGCTGCCGGTTTGATTGCCTGAGGGATTGGATGAGGATTGGCTGTTGGTGGCGGCGGAGCCATCGCCGGGTTTTTGGCCTTGATCGGCCGGTGGCTGGCCCTTGTCAGTGCCGGACTGGCCATCGGGAGCTTGTCCCTGCTCGCCGGGGCGGCCGTTGCCTTTGCCGTGGGGATTGAGGGAGATGGCGTATTGGCTGGCGCGGCGCAGATTATAGTCCACCTGATAACCAAGTGATTTCCAGGCCGTGGTTACGCCGGGACGGGGCAGCAGAAGGGCGAGCAGCATGACGATGACGGCGATGCTGACGCCGAATTTCACCCAGCCGAGCATGATGGTGCCGGGCATGGGGAGAAAGCGCTGGCGCAAATAATGCCGCAACCCCAGAAAACTGGTGGTGAGCAGCAGGCCGAGCGCCGAGCCGAGGTAAACAAAGAGATACAGAAAGCACGTGCGATGGGCGGCGGCATCGCCGGCGGGCACCAGGGTTTCGCCAATGCCAAACAACGGCAACGCCGCCAGGGAAAAATAAATCAGCCACACGCCGGGGGCTTGGGGCGGGCGCTTCTTTTTCTTCGCCGGTTCCAGGCTGGCTTTGCCTTTCGCGGCGGCGGCGACCGGGGCGCCGACATTCTTTTTGGAGGCGGTCAGTTTGGACCAGGCGGTTTGCAGCAGGCCGCGATCGGAGGTTTCCTCGACTTCTTCGAGTTGCGTGCAGTTCCAGGTCAGCTTATGGGCGCACCACCAGAGGGTGACCAGCATGACCGCGCCCAAAATGTAGGCGGGGTGAACGGTCAGCAGGTAAAGCCAGGTAACGCCCGCCAGACAGAATCCGTAAACCGCCGCCACGCCTGGCCCTTGCTCAATGCCAATGCGCGAGACCAGCACCACCGCCATGGTAAACCAGAACAACACCCAGCGAACGCTGTCAACGGCGCCGCCCCGATAGAACACCAGCACCAGGAAAGCGCAGAGGCTTTCCATGAGCAGGATGATCAGCGCCGGACTGAGGCTCATGACCAGGTAGTCGGCGGCCGTTCGTTGTGGTTTCACGGGCGTCATCGTTTCACCTCACGAGGTTTTGGGCGCAGAGGTTCATGAGCGATTCCTCGGTATTGACCATGCGGAAATCAATTCCTTGGGCAAGGAGCATTTCAGCCCAGTCCGGCGGCTTGGCCCAGTCGGGAAGAACATCCACGTCATAAGTGACCACGACGGCGGTAACCAGAAAACCCTGCCGGGCCAGCGCACCGAGCGCGGCGGCCATGGTGGGGTTTACCCGGCGGAGGATGGCAACCACGGTGGCATCGCGCGGAATGCGCGGGGCAATCTCCAGCACCATCTGGGAGAATTCCAAGCCATCGGTATGCTCCAACCGGGCGAGCATCTGGAGGATGCGGGTGAAGCGGTCCTGGCTTTTGCCGGTTTCCACGAGGACCGGCCGGAGTCGGTCTAGGGGATTGATGGCTTTGGCCTGGCGCATGGCTTCGGGACGGGAGAGAAATTCGGCCGTCCAGCCCTCTTCGCGGATACGGTCGGCGGCGTCGCGACCGTTGCTGGCGAAACCAATTTGCTGGCCGAGGAGGAAGACGGCGTTGGCGAGGGCGGCGACGGTTTTGATGGCCATTTCGGCGGAGACGGCGGCCCCGGCGCCGGCATAGCTGTCCGTGTGAAAATCCAGCAGGAAGGTGGCGCCGGCCACGCGGGAGCTGTCATACACGCGGCTATGGATTTCACCGGTGCGGGCGGTTGCAGGCCAATGAATGCGGTTGAGCGAATCGCCCTGCTGATACGGCCGGACGCCGGCGAGCCGGGTGGGATCTTCAAACAGCCGGTGCGCGACACGGATTTCGCCAATAGGCCGGCGCGACGCGAGATTGTAGCCGAGCAGCGGCACCACCTTGGGCAGCACCATGACAAAATGCGGTTCGGCCACCAGCCGGTAACGCCGGTGCAGGCCGAACATGTCGCCGGTCTCAATCAGCAGCGGGCCAAGCTGATAATAACCGCGCATCAGAAAGGTGACCTCGTAATCCACCAGCGGCACCTGTTCGCCGGGGGCGAGACGTTCGAGGCCGAGTCGAGGGCCATCCACCCGGATGCGCTGGGGCACTTGATTCAGGGCTTCCTGGGGTATGGCATCTTCAATGAGCATCCATGGGACGGCGAGTTTGCCCGTGTTTTCGACGGTGACTTCCACGTGGGCTTTTTCGCCGATCTCCAGCAGTTCCACATCACAAGTGCGATGGGCGGTGATGTTTTCGGTCCAGACCCGGGAAAAGAAGCGGTTCAGCAACAGAATGCCGGCCAGCACGTACATGACATAGACCAGCAGGTTGAGCTTCAAGATCAACCCCAGCAGCAACAGGACGAACGTGCCGGCAATCCATTTCATCGCGCAAACTGACCGGCGGCAATCGTCGGCACGGACACGGTATCCAGAATTTCCTTCAGGACGCCTTCCACGGTTTTCTTCCGCAGCCGGCTTTCCGGGCGAAGAATGATCCGGTGCCCCAGAACATAGGGAGCGATCTGCTTGATGTCATCGGGCAGCACGAAATTGTAGCCGTGGATGGCGGCGAAGGCCTGGGAGCAGCGCAACAGGGCCATCGAGGCGCGCGGACTGCCGCCGAGCACGATATCGTAATGTTCGCGGGTGGCGTGCATGAGCTGGACGATGTAGCGGTTGACCTTGGGGTCCACGTAAACCTCGCGCACGGCGCGTTGGCAGGCGAGGATATCCTCGGCGGTGGCGACGGTTTCCAGAGTTTCGATGGGATGCATCACTTGGAGCCGCTGGAGCATGGAAACTTCGTGCTCCAACTGGGGATAGCCGAGGCTCAGGCGCACCAGAAAGCGATCCAGTTGCGCCTCGGGCAGGGGGAAGGTGCCTTCATGATCAATCGGGTTCTGGGTGGCGATCAAAAAGAAGGGCGGGAAAAGCTCGTAGTTGTTGCCATCGGAGGTGACTTTGCGTTCCGCCATGGCTTCCAGCAGGGCGGCTTGGGCGCGCGGAGTGGCGCGGTTGATTTCGTCGGTCAGGACAATCTGGGCGAAGATGGGGCCGGGCCGGAATTCAAACTCGGTGGTCTTGGGATTGAAGATGCTGTTGCCGGTGATGTCGTTGGGCAGCAGGTCGGGGGTGCATTGGATGCGTTTGAAAGTGCAGCCAATGCTGCCGGCAATGGCGCGGGCGAGCATGGTTTTGGCCACGCCGGGGACGTCTTCCAGCAACACATGGCCTTCGGAACAATAGGCCATCATGGTGAGGATGATCTCGTTACGCTTGCCGACAATCACTTTTTCAATGTTGTCCACGATGCGGTTGACGGTGGCGGCCACCGGCGAATCCACCGCCTCGCGTTTGGCGGGGGCCTGAAATTTGGGGATGCGAACGGCCTGGTCGCGGCCGCTCAGCACGGTGTTTTCCGCGCCACAATGGGGGCAGAGGACGGATTTGGCGAAGGCATCGGCGGCAAATTCATAGACTTGGCCGCAGGAAACGCAATTGGTTTGAGGCATGGCGTCAGAGGATGAGGTTTCTAATCAAGGAGCTGAATCTCCGCCCGGACAGGCAAAGGGTCAAGTGCAATCCAGAAAACGCGCAACACATTGGCTGGGCTGACTCGCACCGGCTGGATTTGGTCGGGAGATAGTCTGGCATAATAGATGTTCCTACGATAAGATACGGCCCCGGAGATAATCCTTTGAAGTATTTTTTGGGATATCCACCTGGTGGAAGCGGAAAAGTCGTCAAATTATGGCTGATGGAGGTCAATTCCAGCAAAGTCTGCCGCCGATCATGCAGGGGGTGGCATGTCGGTATAAGACTTTTTTCATTAACAAGTTATCTGGATTTACTTTTAGAGCCGACCATTCCAGCCGTCTGCACCCAGCATTTAAGCTTGAATAACAGCAAAGCAGTTTGACAGTCTTATTGATTCAGAAGTGACATGACAAAGCATTCAGCAAGAACCGTTCCAGCCGTTATAACCAGGCCGACGTGGCGTTTACCCGCCACCGTCATGGCTATCGTGGCGGTGGTTTACCTGATAACCTTGAATTATCACGCCAACCTCTGGAATGAAGTTCAGGCAACCCGGGTATGCGGCTGGCAATGGCTGCCGTTTTTGCAACAACCCCTGTTATACTTGTTTGAGCTTCCTTTTCACCTGCTGCCGGTGGTCTGGCGGCCGCTGGCATTGAACTTGGGGAATATGGTGCTGGCCGTGGCGGTGTTGGGACTGCTGGTGCGTTGCGTGGCGTTGTGGCCGGCCGACCGGACGCCGGATATGCGCCAATGGGAGCTGGAACCGCTGGGGATTTTGCCGGCCGGCGCCTTGGGCTGGCTGCCGCCGGTGTTTTCCGCCCTGATTCTGGGCCTGACCTTGAATTTCTGGGAACAGGCCACCTCCGCCTCCGGGGAGATGATCGACGTGCTGGTTGTGGCCTGGGTGATTTACTGTCTGCTGGAGTTCCGGCGTGAATGGGAAATGAAATGGCTCTGGCGGATGGCGGTGTCTTATGGTGTGGGCATGGTCAACAACTGGGCGTTGATTGGCCTTTTCCCCTGCCTGCTGCTGGCCTTGGCCAGCATCCATGGGTGGAAAGATTTGCTGTTGCAAGTGGCCCGGACTTTGCGGCCGATCATATATCGCAACCACAAACGGCCGGATCAAAAGTTCAAGCGCGCCCGGGTGCCCAGTTGGCGCTCGGTGGGGGTGATCTTCCTCGGTCTGCTGTTGGGCCTGCTATTGTATTTCCTGTTGCCGCTGATTTATCTGGCGACCGGCGACGGCTCATTGACCTTCTGGAAGGCTTTGCTGGCGCCGTTAAAGTCGCAACGAGCCGGACTGAACCAAATGTGGCGCTTTTTGGCCTCCGATGGCCGGGTCATGGTGCTGGCCTTCAGCTCACTGGTTCCGCTGCTGCTGGTTGCCATCCGCTGGCGGGATGATTCCCCCAACAAGAAGCATTGGAACACCCATTGGGGGCTGCTGGGGGTCCATGTCATGGTGGCGGGAGTCTGCCTGTTGGTGCTGTTGGGAGGCGCTCTTGGGCCGGCCCAGATTCTGCCCGGCCAGCCGTTTCTGACCCACTATTTTTTATGCGCCCTCTCATTGGGTTGCTGCCTGAATTATTTTATAAAACTGCTGCTGGGCCGGCCCAGCGGCATCGTCAACCGGCGGCGGACAGCCTGGGAGCGTCGGCTGCGGGGAATGGGCGTTATTTTGCTGCTACTGGTTACGGTTGCGGTGCTCGCGGAAGAAGCCCGGCGCAGCGGGCAGGTGATCCGCCTGACCAATAAAACCCTGCCGGAGGATTTTTCGCGGCGCGTGCTGGGCCAACTCCCCACCGGTCCCAAGGTGCTGCTGGCGGATGACCCCGGCCTGCTGAATCTGTCCCGGCTGCTGTTGCTGGGCACCCCCGAAGGCAAAGATACCATCTTTATCGACACCACCGCCGGGGTATGGGTGGATTATCACCGCCGCCAGGCGGAATCTTATCCCCAGCCATGGCAAAATAGTATCCTTTATGCCACCAACCACGGAAAGCTGCCGCCCATCCTGTTGGACCGGCTGTTGAAGGATCTTTCCGCCGACCGGCAGGTATTTTACCTGCATCCCAGTGTGATCAATTGCTTTGATCATTTCCAAATGCAGAGCGCCGGTTTTTGTTATGAGCTGACCTTGCGTTCGACCAACGCCCCGGCCAAAGTCAACCCCGCCGTCAATGACCGGGCCTGGGCGGAGTTTGAGCAGCAACTGATGCCCCAGCTGACCAATGTCATTGAAATCGTCCAGCCGCAGATCTCCAAGGGGCATCGGAAAGGCCGGCTGTCACGTTTGATCAAGCCGCGCGAAGCCTACGATGTCACCTCCGCCTTTTTTTCCCATTACTATTCGAGCGAAGCGAATGCGCGGGGCGTGGAGCTGCAGATGGCGGGGCGCTGGGCGGATGCCGCCCGGTCGTTTGCCAATGCGCTCAATCTGAACCCGAACAATTACGTCGCCCAATTGAACCTGGATTTCAACGCCCGCCACCAGGCGGGTACGGAAAGCGCCACCAACAGCGCGGGGTTGGAGCTGGGAGCCTACCGCAATATTGAGCAGGAGGTGGGGCTGTGCGGCCCGATTGACGAACCGTTCAACCGCATCACGCTGGGCAATTATTGCGCCAAAAACAAACTGCCGTTTCACGCCATGGACCAGTTCCAGCGGGTCTATGAACTGCAGCCGGAAAATTGGGGGGCCAAACTCTGGCTGGCCAGCCTGAATCTCAATGCGGGCCGTCCGGTCGCCGCGCTCCAGGTTTTGCGCGAGGTCCGGCAGATTTTGAGCACCAACGGCTACCTGGCAAATTACGTGGTAAATCTTGATGTGATCGAAGCCCAGGCCGATCTGGTGCTGACCAACAAGGCGGCGGCCACGGCGGCGTTGGGTGATGCCATCGATTCGTCCCATGGCGATCCCAAACTGATGGCCGACGCCATTCAGGCCCTGTGGCAGGCCGGACTCAAGGATGAGGCGCGCGATTTGATGGATCACCTGGTGCAGCAACATCCCGCCAGTGCGCCGGTTTATACCATGCGCGGGCTGGTGTTTCTGCAAATGGGCAAACTGGAAGAAGCCGACAAGGATTTGTCGCAGGCCCTCATCCTGGATCCCAAAAACCAGATCGTCCGTTTCAAGCGCGGTTATGTGCGGGTGCAGATGAAGCAGTATGACGCGGCCCAGGCGGACTTTGAATCCATGCTCCAAAGCTCCACCAACGCGTTTCCGGCGTATTTTGCAATGGCCCAGATTTCACGTGCGAAAAATGATCTGACCAAGGCAAAAGCGCAGTTGGAATCCTACCTGCAATACGCCAGCACCAACTCGCCGGACTACAACGCGGCCATGGAGCAATTGAAAGGCCTGCAATAGGGTTGGGCGGAACCTGAACCGGCCGGATTCCGCCCGCCGAAGCAGTTGCACATTTTTGTGAATTAAGCGCTTGCGCCAATCCCGTCATCCCGCTATCTCACCGGGATGGATTCGCGGGAAGCACTGATTGTACTGAACATGATTGAAGGGGTGGGCCCCGTTCGCACCCGCTCGCTGCTCGAACATTTTGGCGAGGCGCCCAAAATTCTGGCGGCCTAGGCCGCCCGGATTGCCACTGGGGAAAAGACCGTGGATCTGGCCGGCGAATTGAAACGGATCCAAGACTTCGGCTGCCACGTGCTGATCGGGTCGAATGACAATTATCCGGCTTCGTTGCGTGAGATTTATGATCCCCCATGGTACGGCAGGTTCTAATTTCAATACTCTTTTGCGCCCAAAGAAGCGCGATATTTCGGCCTGGAAAAGGCGCGGAATGTTGCATGGATGGCAAGACTTGCCAGACGATGGATCAAATTCTCAAACCGCCCGAACTCCGTTGCCAGTTGGAGAACGGCAAGGTTGTCTTGCCGTGCAAGCTAAGAAGAATGTTGCATTAATTCATTATTCAATTATGGTGCATCTAATCATGCATGCGATTGCAAATAGTGGAGTTGGGCGACGTCTTTGTCCTCATGGCATGGCCATCACGATTGCGCTCCTGGGCATGAACTTTTTTGCTTTCCCGGCATTGTGTGCAAGTTATGTGGTCGTATGGGGGCAAAACGATTACGGTCAGCTCTCGCCTCCGGCGGGCTTGACCAATGTAATATCGCTTTCTTCAGGTACCAGTGACAGCCAGGTTGACAGTTGCATTACGAGTGACGGTCAGGTGGTGGTTTGGGGCTGTTGCAGCAGCCGCACGATGATTCCGGCCGGCGTGAGTAATATGACCGCAGCCGCTTCCGGTTATACCCAAATGCTGGGATTAAAAAACAATGGTTCCGTTCTGGCCTGGGGGGATAATCCCTATGGTGAACTCAACGTCCCCGCGAATCTCACCAACGCAATGATGATAGCGGCTGGGAGCTATCACTGCCTCGCCTTACAAAGCAATGGCACAGTGGCGGCCTGGGGGTATTCCGACAGTAGAATTGCCGTGCCATCGAACCTGACAAACGTTATATCAATTGGCGCGAGTTACAATAACAGCCTCGCCCTCAAAGGCGACGGAACACTCGTCATGTGGGGTCCGGTTGGCGTGGGCACGACACCGCCGGCGAATCTTACCAACGTCGCTGCCATATCCGGAACTTTTCTTGCCTTAAAGAAAGATGGCGCGGTGGTGGCGTGGGGAGACAGTTCCGGCCAAATGAACCCTCCGCTTGGGCTGACAAACGTCGTGGCAATCGCGGGAAATGGCGGACATAACCTGGCGCTCAAGAGCAACGGCACCATTGTTGCGTGGGGTTACGGTCCATATGGTGAAACCAATATACCGCCCGGAATGTCAAACGTCACGGCCATTGCCGTTTCCGGGAATACCAGTCTGGCGATTGTAACCAGAAACGATGGTTTGCCTGTAGTTACTAGCCATCCCGCTTCCCAAACGGTCTATAGTGGCGCCTCCGTAACATTTAACGCCTTGGCTCAAGGACTGCCATCCCCGGGTTACCAATGGCAATTGAACTCCACCAATCTGCCCGGCGCCAATGGCAGTTCATTGACCATAACCAACGCCCAGCTTGCCAACGGTGGCCTCTATCACCTGATCGCCACCAATACCTTGGGCAGCGCCAGAAGCCTTGATGCTACGCTCACCGTAAACCTTTCTTCGCCAATTATCGTATTCCCCCCTCAAAACCAGACGGTGATAGCAGGAACGACGGCGACTCTGTCAATGCCCTTCCCTGCCACGGGTTCATTGCCACTCAGTTATCAATGGCAATTCAATAATTCCAATCTACCGGGAGCGACCAACGCTTCACTTGTACTGCCAAATGTTCAGTCTAGCAACCAAGGCAATTTTCGCCTGGTCATCACCAACCCATATGGTCGGCTTACCACCTCCAATGCTTACCTCACGGTGATTGACCTCGGTACGGCTTTAAGCGCGCCGGACTTGACTTGGACCACGGACGGAAATCAGCCTTGGCTGCCAATTTATACCGTTAATCAGAATGCAAATTATGCCTATGTGGCGCGCAGCGGTGCCATCACCAATAACCAGATTTCGGCCCTGCACACCAGCGTCACCGGTCCTGGCCAATTGGCATTTTGGTGGCATGTCTCCTCGCAGCCGGTTGTTGATTATCTTAGCTTCGCCATTGATGGAGCCGAGCAGGCGCGCGTTTCAGGCGAATCTGGATGGCAATCCCAGACTTATTATTTGGGAACCGGCGTGCATGATTTGACATGGCTCTACGCCAAAGGCGCGGCCGGAAGTGGTGGACAGGATGCGGCTTTTCTGGATACCGTCAGTTATTCCGTGGGAGTGACATTTCCCGGCATTTCCAACCAGCCAGCCAGCCAGGCGACACCACAAGGATCGAATATCCTCTTTTCAGTCTCCGCGTTCGGCACACCACCGCTCAGCTACCAATGGCAGCGAAACGGAACCAATCTCATCGGTGCCACCAACTCTTTTCTGGTATTGACCAATGTTCAGCCTGGAGACACCGGTGCCTACCGTGTGGAGGTCAATAATGCCTACAATAGCGTCACGAGTTCAAACGCCAACCTGAATGTTTTCCAGTTTGTTGGAGCACCGCAACCGCAAGACGCATTGGATCGATGGTATTTTCGCAATCCGAGCCTGGTGAACCGCGTTCGTTTTGCCGGCAATCTGTTTTTTGGGCTCGGACCCAATGGCCTTCTCCTGACCTCGCCCGACGGGGCGGTTTGGACAGTGCAAAATTCAGGTACCACCAATTCTTTGCTTGGTGTTGCCTACGGCACCTTGTTCCCAAATAACTTGTATGTCGTAGTGGGTGGCAACGGAACCATCCTGACTTCCACAAATGGAACTAATTGGAAATCGGTCGTCACCACGAGTCTGAATTTGAATGACGTGGCGTGGAACGGAAGCACGTTCGTAGCCGTGGCCACGGCCAGTTCCGCGGGGCAACCAAACGTCTTTTATTCTGCCAACGGTGCAAGCTGGTCGGGAAGTTCTTTCCCGAGCAACCCGGATACTGGTTTCCCCTTTGCGTGTAAAGCCATCGGAGTTTCGGGCGGCTACTTCATTACGGCCGGGGGCTCAATGTTTGCCGACTATATTTGGCGAAGCGCAAACGGATCCAGTTGGCAAAACGTCGGTTTTTCGGACGCCGTGGTGAACGCAATCGCCCAGGGCAACGGAACCGCGATGGTCGTTGGCTTGGAAGGTTGGCCACGGGTTTCCATAAATCAGGGCGCAAGTTGGTTCCCCAGCGTCACCTCGACCAATTCCTATCCCGATACGGTGACCGATGTGGCATTTGGCAATGGCACCTTTTTGGTGGCACGCGGTTACGGGTTCTTTACCACCCAGAACGGCACTAATTGGTACAGTCGCAATCCTTTCTCAGACGCAAATACTTATAGTATAGCCTACGGCAACAGCACGTTCGTTGTCGCGTATGCGGGTGGTGTTTACCCGTCTGGCATCTATCAGTCGGCGCCTGTGAACGTCCCGATTATTACTTTTGGCCTTCAAACGATCCCCCCAACCGTGACTTTGAGCATCTCCGGCGCAGCCGGCCAAACGTACCGCGTTCAATCTTCTTCAAATCTCCAAACGTGGGCGGACTGCTATATTTATACGAACAGCGGTTCAATTATTCAGTTTACAGATACATTTAGCCCATTTTTGCCGGAACTCTTTTACCGGGTGAAAAGCCCTTGAACTATCCCGGTTTTCTGAAGCCGCGCCAGTCAGGCCTCACTGCTGATACAAACGCGTGACTGACATAAAACCCTGTTTCAGGGACACCTTGTGTAGGCACTGTATCCCTCCGCGTTTTTTCCATAAACGGGACATGGAGAACTGACAATATAATTTTCAGCATTGAATCTTTGCCCATGTCTTGAAACCAGGATCTCAAATCAAATCTGCCCGTTCCCCTTTTTGTTTTTATTCGTGTCCATTTGCGGTTAAAATTTTTCTTGCCCCCTCGCGCGCAAGGGGTTATCAAACGTCATGGATTCGCGGGAAGCACTAGTGGCATTGAACATGATCGAAGGGGTCGGGCCGGTGCGCGCCCGTTCACTGATCGATTTTTTTGGCGACGCGCCCAAAATCCTTTCCGCCTCCAAATCAGACCTCCTCCGGGTCCGCAACATCGGCGAGGACACGGCTGAAAACATCGCGAACTGGGAAAAATCCGTGGACCTTGCCGGCGAACTCAAACGCATCGCGGATTACGGCTGCCACGTCCTGATTTCTACGGATGAAAATTATCCCGCCTCTCTCCGCGAAATATACGACCCGCCGCTGGTTCTCTATGTGAAAGGCGAACTCACCACGCGGGATAAAAATGGCATTGCCATGGTCGGTTCCCGGCTGACCACCCCCTACGGCATCGAAACGGCGCGGAAGCTGGCCTACCAACTGGCTTATCTCGGCGTTACCGTGGTGAGCGGCGGGGCGCGGGGCATCGACACGGCGGCGCATCAGGGAGCCTTGAGCGCCAAGGGCCGGACGATCGCCGTGTTGGGGACGGGCATTAATCTGGTCTGGCCGCCGGAGAATGCCGAATTGTATGCCCGCATCGCCGCCAACGGCGCGGTCATTACCCAGTTTCCCTTCAACCGGCCGGCGGACAAGCAGATGTTTCCCATCCGCAATCGCATCGTCGCCGGCATGACCCTCGGCACGTTGGTGGTGGAGGCCAACCTCTCGAGCGGCGCGCTCATCACCGCCAATTTTGCCATCGAATACGGCCGGCAGGTGTTTGCCGTGCCCGGGCGGATTGATTCGCCCCGCAGCAAGGGCTGTCATGAACTCATCAAAAAAGGCGCCAAGCTGTGTGAAGGGGCCGAGGACGTGCTCAGCGAATTCGAGTACCTGTTTCCGGCCAGCAACAAGCCGCCGTCCGCCGGGGAAACCGGCGTGTTGCCGGCGCTCGAACTGTCGGCCAATGAACAGAAGGTATATGACGCGGTGACCGCCGGCGAGGAAAGCACCATAGATGAAGTGATCCGCGCGGCGGGGCTGCCCAGTTCAACCGTGAGCGTGGCCTTGCTGGGACTGGAAATGAAACGGCTGGTACGGCAACTGCCGGGTAAATTGTTTGTGCGAAATCAATAGGCGGGTTGCCGCATTCGCCGAAGCATACACCTTCCACCGGGCAATGTTACCGGCAAAATTCCGACTTAATCCCGCTCTCCGGCGGTTAATCGCTTGACTCCCTTCGCCAAAGAGCTAGAACCACATGAAGCTTATGGCAAATTACAACATCATCGGGGGCGACGGCAAGGAATACGGTCCGGTTACCGAGGCCGAAATCCGGCAATGGATTGCCGAGGGCCGGCTGAATGCCGCGTCCCAGGCCAAGGCG
The DNA here is from genome assembly GCA_903872345.1 of uncultured Verrucomicrobia subdivision 3 bacterium. GTDB lineage: Bacteria > Verrucomicrobiota > Verrucomicrobiia > Limisphaerales > UBA11358 > UBA11358. Next base: position 140,164 of record CAIQKM010000108.1, read on the forward strand.
GAGAGCGACAGCGAATGGCGTTCGCTCGGGATTTTCCCGGAGTTTGCCGGCGCCTTTTCGGCTGCATCCGGTCCCGCCCCCATCGCCGAAGACCCCGGCGTCTTGAATGAGGGCGACTACGAACTGGACGTTTTCGGCAGCATCAGCCGGGGTTGGGAAATATTTAAGAACAATCTGGGTACGCTGGTCGGCGCCGGAGTGGTTTATCTGGCCCTCTTGATCGCCACCTATCTGGCAGTTTCCCTGGTCACCAGACTGCTGTCGGGCGGTTCAGATCCGGCCACCTTGATGAGCCCGGCCTATCAGGCGGCCAACCTGATGGTTCAGATTTTTCTGGTTCCCCTGGTGCAAGGACCGCTGGTGGCGGGATTTTATTTTCTCATTCTTAAAGTCATCCGGGAACAGCCCGTGGGCGTCGGCGATCTGTTCGCCGGCTTCCAAAGAAGTTTTGCCCCGTCTTACCTGTGCGCCATGCTGGTCGCCTTGGTGGCCGGGTTGAGCTTTCTGCCGTTCAACTGGGTCTGCAATTCCAAGCTGGCCCCGGTATTGGAGCAGATGCAGCACACCCAGCCGGATCAAATGAAGGATATGGTCCGGCAGGTGTTCGAAATATTCCTGAACAGTTTCCCGGTTTTCTTCCTCTGCTGCCTGCCGGCGATCTTTTTTGCAGTGAACTGGTTTTTTGCCCTGGCTCTGACCGCTGACCGGCAATTGACGGCCGGAGCCGCGCTCAAAACCAGTTGGAAGATGGTCATGCGCCACTGGTGGCAGATTTTCGGGCTCATCGTGCTGGTAGGGTTGCTCAACGTCGCCGGGCTCTTTATGTGTTGCGTCGGGTTGCTCTTTACCATTCCGCTGGGAATGACCGCGACGATGGTGGCCTATGAAGTCATATTCACCCGCAAAAAAGCTTAGTCGCACCGCCGCCCGCAACGCCTTGCTGCTGAACCAGCTCGCCACCCCCGGCTTGGGATCCATCGCCGCCCGCCACTGGCTGGCGGGTTTGGGCCAGCTGGCCGTGTTTCTGGCGGGGTTTTGTATTTTTGCGGTCTGGGCTTTTCAACAGTTCAACCTGGCCCTGGCCTTGTGGAGCGGGGCCGACCCCGCCCCCGCCGGCAACGGGCATCCGGGCGTGCTTGGATTCTCCCTCGCGGCCATCGCCTGGCTCTGGTCGCTCGGCACCAGCCTGCAAATCCTGCGGGAGGCAAAAACCGATAATGCCGCCGTCCCCCCGCCGGTCCTTGCGGCCAATCCTTCCTGGCAGAAAAACGGGGAAGTCATTTCCCGCCGGTTTGAGTTTGTTGATTTTCCGGCCGCCCTGAACTTCGTCAATGGCGTCGCCCGGCTCGCCGAGCAGGCCCAACATCATCCGGACATAGATATCCGCTGGAATAAAGTCACCCTCGCCCTCACCACGCATGATGCCGGCGGACTGACCGATAAAGACTATTCTCTCGCGCTGGCCTGTGATGAGCTCTACCTCCGCCAACAAGCTGCCACACGCTGAAAATCATTTGTGCGGTGGCAGCCGACGTGAGGCTCCAAATAAATAAACTTTTTCAAAGTTATTTGTGCTTCCTTTTGTCGGCTGCCACTTTTTTCGGACGGCCAAAAGCCTTGGCACGGCCGCGTAAAACAGTTTCAAAAAACCTTGGGCACGCCCTCTTCGAGGATTTTCAACCGGGAGGTCAGTTTTTGCTCCGCCACAATCTCCCGCAGCCACCGGGGCGGTTCGTCAATGGATTCAAATGACAGCTTGAACGTGCCGTAATGCATCGGAACAAAGATTTTCGCGCGCAGGTCCTTGAAAGCCTGCACCGCCTCGTCCGGCCCCATGTGTACCCGGCGGAAGGACTCCGGATGATACGCGCCGATGGGCAGCAACGCGATTTCCGGGGCCAGCCGTTTGCCAATTTCCGCGAAACCGTCGAAGTAGGCGCTGTCGCCCGCGTGATAAATTTTGCGGCCCTGATATTCCAGCACGAACCCGCCGTAACCGCGATGGTGATCATGCAGCGTCCGCGCCCCCCAATGTGAGCTGGGCGTAAAAGTCACCTTCCAGTCGCGTTGGGAAAACGATTCCCACCAATCCAGTTCAATGATCCGGGCAAAACCCAAATTGCGTGCGAGATCGCCGACGCCCCACGGCATCACCCCGATTTTGGTCGCCGGCAACCGCCGCAGCGTCGGCTTGTGAAAATGGTCAAAGTGCGCGTGGGAAAGCAAAACCAGATCAATCGGCGGCAGGTCCTTGAGCTTCAGGCCCGCCCGTTTGATGCGCTTCAACAGAAACAGCCAGTTGGCAAAATTGGGATCAATCAGCACGTTCAAGTCGTCGAACTGAATAAGAAATGAGGCGTGTCCGATCCAGGTGATGGCCACCTGCCGGCGTTTCAGTTTGGGAAACACCGGCCGCCGCTGTACGCCCTGCCGCGGCGTGAACCAGCCTTTCCAGATCAGTTCCTGGAAAAAGGTGCGCGGATTGAAGTGCTTGGCCGGCGTCAAATCCTTGAACGACCGCGGCAGCTTGCGCTTGGGCGGCACCGGCCGGTTTGAACCCGATTCCTGCATACCTCATCCTAATCCAAAAACCGGCGGAATGAACTGGAAAATTTCCGGGGGCGTATTGCCCCCGGAGCGCCGGTCTGTGACCGGCTTAAACCTCACGCACGTTGCCTACGGCGATGGCCATTTCCCAGCCGTTTCGCCGGAATGGACGCGCAAAGCCGGCTACAAGCCGGCGCTCCGGACGTTGGACAGTTCGGAGGCGGCAGCAAGATGCGACCGTTCATGCGGAGCACAGATGACAAACGGCGCCCAATCGTCTAAACTCCGGTCATGCCTTCATTCGACATTGTTTCGCAGGTCAATTCGATGGAAATCGAAAACGCCGTCAACCAGGCCAAAAAGGAACTGGCCAACCGCTTTGACTTCAAGGGCAGCAAGGCCGAGATTGTGCTCGAAGCCACCGAAATCAAGCTGACCGCCGAGGACGCCTACAAGGTGCGCACCCTCAACGAGATGGTTATTGGCAAGCTCGCCAAGCGCGGCATCAGTCTCAAAAGCGTGGAACAGGTGGACCCGGACATTTCTCCGCTGGGCCACGCCCGCCAGACCATCAAGATCAAACAGGGCATCGAAAGCGCCGTCGCCAAGCAGATCACCACCTTCATCCGGGACGGCAAGTTCAAGGTCACCACCCAGATTCAGGGCGACGAAGTGCGCGTGAACGGCAAAAGCCGGGACGAATTGCAGACGGTCATCACCGCCATCCGCGGCAAGGAATTTCCGGTGGCGGTGCAGTTTGTTAACTTCCGCGACTAAGCTGTTGCTTGGGAATAATAAGTGTCACCCCGGCATCGGTGCCGGGGTGTTTTTCCCCCTGCAACAGCGGTTTTCATGGCAAATAATGTTCAACCATCATTGCGTTGGCAGGGATGCTGAATGTATCCTTATGGGCAGCATTCATAATCGTAACCAGTAACAACGCATCTTTGATACCAAGGGATTAAAAGGGAATTCGGCATGGAAACACGGTTGAAACATAGGGATCTCGCCGCCGTTATCGCCGGTCTGCGGGAATTACAGGGGTTTGACGCGGGTGCCAGTCTGGTCCAGCGCATGCTAAAAATTACCGGCGACCTGGTGCCCTGTGAAATGGTCACCTATGGCAAATGGCTGACGGGTGGCAATGATCGGCCATGGAATTTCCGTTTTTTACAGCGGCCGGCAAGCGAATCCTTCCGCGATCATCTCCCCGCCCTGCTGGCCCACATTCATGAGCATCCGCTGTTTGAACCGATGCTGCAACAGGTGGAACAACCGCTCAAAATCTCCGACCTGGTGGCCCCCCGGAAGTTTTTCCGGACCGGCGTTTATAATGAATTTTACCGGCGCGTGGGTATTCAACACCAGATGATCTGTGTATTGCCAAAATTACCCGATGCCCGGGTGGTGCTGATGCTCAACCGTCGCGACCGGGATTTTTCGGAGCGCGACCGGCAGGTGCTTTCCGTGCTTGTGCCGCATTTCCGTCAGGCTCATAACCATGCTTGGGCGCAGGCCAGCATCCGGCACCGGCACCAGGGGCCGGAATCCGGTTTTGCCAGTTCCGAGCCGGAGTTGATCGAAGCGGGGGCCGACCTGAAAGTCCGGCAGATTTCGGCGCGCGCCATCCGCTGGCTGCAAAATTATTTTCCCGGCGATTGCCATGGCGCGATCCTGCCCGAAACCCTGACAGCTTGGATGCGCTGCCAATCATGGAATCAGACCACCGGTGAAGATCTGCTCCTGCCGCCGCAAACCATGCTGGTTAAAAACGAGACCGGCCTGCTGGAGGTCACCTGCCGTTCGCATTCCGATGGTTCGGCCAATCTGCTGTTGATGGAGACGCTGCATGATCCCTCGGCTGCCGTGGCCCAAGGGGCGTCGCTGACGCGGCGGGAGCGGGAGGTTTACCGCTGGATGTGCGAAGGCAAAACCTATCCCGAAACCGCCATCATTCTGGGCATGAAACCGCGCACGGTGCATAAACACGTGGAACGCATTTTCCGCAAACTCGGGGTGGAAAACCGCCTGCAAGCCGAGCGGCTGGGCTGGAAAATCAAGCAGCCTTAGCCGGGGTCCGCTGTTGAGTTATTCCCAGAGCCGGAAGGGGAAAACCGTTTTCTCCAAATAGCAGCCGCAGCGCGGGCAGCGACCGGGGTCTTTCCAAACCTCCACCCGATGGCGGGCGGAAGCGGGGCATGCCGGTTTTAATTGTTCCCAGAAAAACGACCGCGCCGGACCCGGATTTTTCACCGGGATCGTCGCCGCCTTCATGGAACCTTCCCGCAGGAACGGGGGCGGAATCAGCCGGTCCGGCATAAACCCAAGCTGCTTCCGGACCACGCCGGTGGTTTCCGTCAGTCGGCGCACCTTGGTGAAAACATCAAATAACTCGCGGCAGTCGTGGCAGATGATCGTTTGAATGGAGCAGTTGATGCCGGCATCCGTCCCGCCGGAAACGCGGGTGCGGTACTGGCATAGTGGACAATCAAATTGGAATGTCCGGCCCATGATCTGTCCATGGGATACACCGGTCCCAAAAAAGAATCAATAAGGGATTGCGGAGAATTTTAAACGGTTCTGGCCGGGGGGCATCCGCGCATTGCCCTCGGAGCGCGGGTCTGTGACCGGCTTAAACCTCGCCCGTCGCACACGGTTTTCTTCTTTCCGGGCGTTTTGCCGGAACGGACGCGCCAAGCCGGCTGCAAGCCGGCGCTCCGGACGGCGGATGGTTCGGGAGCGGCCGTTGATATTTTATTGATACTTTTGCCCCGTCTATTGACTGCCCCCTCCCGCGCCGCCGGTGCTAATCTGCCCGTCGCGTATGAGAACCAACGATATCATTCAACTGGCGGTCTTTTTCGGGCTGCTGATCGGCCTCACGCCCTTGCTCGGGCGGTTTATGGCCCGGGTCTTTCAGGGTCAGAAAACCTGGCTGCACCCGATTCTATCCCCCATCGAAAAGCTCGTGTATCGCGCCAGCGGCGTTGATTCCGCCGAGGAAATGACTTGGCAGCGCTACTTCTGGGCCGTGCTGATTTTCAACGTCATTGGTTTACTGTCGCTATGGGGATTGCAGATGGCGCAGGCATCGCTCCCGCTGAATGCGCAGAAGTTTGCCAACGTCAACTGGGCGCTGGCGCTGAACACCGCCGTCAGCTTTATCACCAACACCAACTGGCAGGCATATTCGGGGGAATCGACCATGAGCTACCTCACCCAGATGGCGGGGCTCGCGGTCCATAATTTTCTCAGCGCCGCCACCGGTGTGGCCGTGATGCTGGCCGTTACGCGCGGCCTCACCCGCGCTTCCGCCAAAACTTTGGGCAATTTCTGGGTGGATCTCACCCGCACCACGCTCTATGTCCTCCTGCCCATCTCGGTGGTGCTGGCCCTGTTTCTGGTAGGCCAGGGCGTCGTCCAGACGTTCAAACCCTACGCCTCCGCGAAACTCCTTGAAACCTATACCACCCAGGTGCAAAAGACCGATGACAAGGGCAACCCGGTCAATGGCGCCGATGGCAAGCCCGTGATGGTGGACCAGAAAGTGGAGACCCAGGACGTGCCGCTTGGCCCGGCCGCCTCGCAGATTGCCATCAAACATCTCGGCACCAACGGCGGCGGTTTCTATGGCCAGAACAGCGCGCATCCGTTCGAGAATCCCACGCCGTTCTCGAATTTTCTGGAAATGCTGGGCCTGATCATCCTTCCGGCGGGCCTGGTCTATGCCTTTGGTGTCATGATCGGCGACCGCCGCCATGCGTGGTGCATTTTTGCCGTGATGCTTGCCCTGCTGGTAGGCGGATTCTCGCTGGCTTGGTGGTCGGAAACCCAGACCAACCCCGTCCTTGGCACCAGCCAGTTGATGGAGGGCAAGGAAACGCGGTTTGGCGTGATGAACAGCGTGCTGTTTGCCACCGCCACCACCGGCACCTCCTGCGGCGCGGTAAATGCGATGCATGACAGCTTCACCCCGCTCGCCGGCCTGGTGCCCATGTGGAACATGATGGTCGGCTGCATCGCCTTTGGCGGCGTGGGCGCGGGTCTCTACGGCATCCTGTTGCATGTGCTGATCGCGGTCTTTATCGCCGGCCTCATGGTGGGCCGCACACCGGAATATCTCGGCAAAAAAATCCAGGCATGGGAAGCCACCTGGGCGGTCATTGGCATTCTCGTCCCCAGCGTTTTGATACTGGGCGGGGCGGCCATCGCCTGTTCCCTGCCGGCCGGTCTGGCCGGGTTGAACAACCAGGGACCGCATGGTTTGAGTGAAATCCTTTACGCCTACGCCTCCAGTGCCGCCAACAACGGCAGCGCGTTCGCCGGCCTGAGCGCGAACACGAATTTTTACAACCTCACCCTGGCCACGGCGATGTTCTTCGGGCGGTTCTCCGTCATCCTCGCCGTGCTGGCCATCGCCGGCCGGCTGGCGGCCAAGAAAACCGCCGCGCCCTCGCCGGGCACGCTGCCCACCAACGGGGTAACCTTTGCCGTCGTGCTGCTCGGGGCCATCCTGATCATTGCGGCGCTGACCTTTTTCCCGGCCCTTTGCCTCGGTCCCATTGTTGAGCATGGGCTGATGCTGTCCGGCCGCACCTTTTAATCCCGGTCCATTCTCCCTATCCATTTTATGAGTGCGAAAGCTGAAGTGAATTACGCGAGCCTCGTCCGCCAGGCCATCGTCGAGTCGTTCAAGAAACTGCATCCCGGCGACCAGATTAAAAACCCGGTCATGTTTGTGGTCTATCTGGGCTCGATCATCACCACGGTCTGCCTGGCCCTGCCGCATCAGTTCAACCTGTTCAACGGCCAGATCTGTTTCTGGCTCTGGTTTACCTGCCTCTTCGCGAATTTCGCGGAAGCCATGGCCGAGGGCCGCGGCAAGGCCCATGCCGATGAACTCCGCCGCATGCGCACCAAGACCACGGCGCGCAAGCTCGTCAACGGCCAGGAAGTTTCCGTGAATGGCAACGACCTGAAAATCGGCGAACTCATCGTCTGCGAAGCCGGTGAAATCATCGCGGCCGACGGCGAAATCATTGAAGGCATCGCCACCGTGGATGAATCCGCCATCACCGGCGAATCCGCGCCCGTCGTGCGCGAAAGCGGCGGCGACCGCAGTGCCGTCACCGGCGGCACGCGCGTGTTGAGCGACCGCATTGTCATCCGCGTTACCGCCGAGGCCGGCAACTCGTTCCTTGACCGCATGATCTCCATGATCGAGGGTGCGCGCCGGCAGAAGACACCGAATGAAATCGCGTTGAACATTGTGCTGATCAGCCTCACCGCGCTGTTCATTGTGGTGGTGGTGGTGCTGCCACCGTTTGCGCATTACAACGAAAATGCCGCCGGCCAGAAGGGCGTGGTGCTGACCTCCCTGCCGGTACTGCTCGCGCTGATCGTGTGTTTGATTCCCACCACCATCGGCGGCCTGTTGAGCGCCATCGGCATTGCGGGCATTGACCGCCTGATGCGCCGCAATGTGCTGGCCACTTCCGGCCGCGCCGTGGAAGCCGCCGGCGACGTGGACGTGCTCCTGCTCGACAAGACCGGCACCATCACGCTCGGTAATCGTCAGGCCACGGAATTCATTCCCGCGCCCGGCGTCACGCTCGAAGCACTGGCCGATGCCGCGCAACTCGCCTCCCTCGCCGATGAAACGCCCGAAGGCCGTTCCATCGCCGTGCTGGCGAAGGAAAAATACGGCTTGCGCGGCCGCGACGTTTCCGGCCCGCACGCCCAATTCATTCCCTTCACCGCCCAGACCCGCATGAGCGGACTGGACCTGACCGACGGCAAATCCGCCGCGCCCCGGCGCATTCGCAAAGGCGCCGCCGAGGCCGTCAAAAACTGGGTCATCGAACAGGGTGGCACGGTAGACCCGGCCGTCTTTGAAAAAGTGGATGGCATCGCGCGCCTGGGCGGCACACCCCTGGTGGTGGCCGATGGCGCGAAGATACTCGGCGTCATTCACCTCAAGGATATCGTGAAGGGCGGCATCAAGGAACGCTTCGCCCAGCTCCGCAAAATGGGCGTCCGCACCGTCATGATCACCGGTGACAATTCCCTGACCGCCGCCGCCATCGCCGCCGAGGCGGGCGTGGATGATTTCATCGCGCAGGCCAAGCCCGAAGACAAGCTTGCCCGCATCCGGCAGGAGCAGTCCGGCGGCCGGCTTGTGGCGATGATTGGCGACGGCACCAACGACGCCCCCGCGCTCGCCCAGGCCGACGTCGGCGTGGCCATGAACACCGGCACGCAGGCCGCCCGCGAGGCCGGCAACATGGTGGACTTGGACTCCAATCCCACCAAGCTCATCGAGGTCGTCGAGATCGGGAAACAATTGCTGATGACGCGCGGCGCCCTGACCACGTTCAGCATCGCCAACGACGTGTCGAAGTATTTCGCCATTTTGCCGGCCATGTTTGGTCTCCTTTATGCGCTGTCGGCGGGACAACATGGTCCGCTCGACAAACTGAACATCATGTTCCTCCATTCCCCTCAGAGCGCCATCTTGAGTGCGGTCATTTTTAATGCGCTCATCATTGTTGCCCTCATCCCGCTCGCCTTGCGCGGCGTGAAGTACCGTCCGCTGGGCGCGGCGGTAATCCTGCGGAACAACATGCTGATCTACGGCCTCGGCGGCATCATTGTGCCGTTCGTCTTTATCAAACTGATTGATGTGCTGCTGGTGGCCACGCATCTCGCACCCTGATTGCATCCACCCTCGAGAAAGGAAATCTATGTTCAAATTAATCATTCAATCCGTCCGCCAGGTCATTGTCTGGACGTTCATCGCCGGCCTGGTGTATCCGGCGCTCGTCACGGTCGTCGCCCAGCTCGCCTTCCGGGATCGCGCCAATGGCAGCCTCATTGCCAAAGGCGACGCCATCGCCGGTTCCGAATTGCTCGGCCAGCAGTTCACGGGCACCAATTATTTCTGGTCCCGCCCCTCGTCCTGCACCTACACCACCCTGCCTTCGGGTGCCAGCAACCTCGGACCCACCAGCGGCCAGTTGCAGACCAATGTGGTGAACAATCTGGCCGCACTGCGGTCGGCGCACAATCTGGCCACCAACGCCCCGGTGCCCGCCGACTTGCTGTTCGCCTCCGGCAGCGGGGTGGACCCGCACATCAGCCCGGAAGCCGCCCGGTTTCAAATCGCCCGCGTGGCCGCGTCCCGCCGTCTGCCGGTGGAACGCATTACCGCGCTGGTGGAACAGTTTGTGGAACCGCCGCAGTTCGGCTTTTTGGGTGAGGCGCGGGTGAACGTTTTGAAGCTGAATTTGGCGCTGGATGCGTTAAAGTAACCGTGTGACCGAACGCGACCGACCCAATCCCGATGCGTTGCTGGCGGCGATCCAGAGTGAAGCCGCGCGTTCGCAGCGCGGCCGGCTGAAGGTCTTTCTCGGCATGTGCGCCGGCGTGGGCAAAACCTATGCCATGCTCGCCGCCGCCCGGCGGGAATTCGCGGCGGGCCGGGATGTGGTCATCGGTTACCTCGAAACCCACGGCCGCAAGGAAACCGACGCCTTGGCCGAAGGCCTGCCGCTGCTGCCCCGCCGTACCGGCGAATACCGGGGCGTGCAACTCTCCGAATTCGATCTCGACGGCGCGCTGACCCGCCGGCCGCAACTGGTGCTGGTGGATGAATTCGCCCATACCAACGCCCCAGAATCACGCCATCCCAAACGCTGGCAGGACGTGATGGAACTGCTCGACGCCGGCCTGGATGTGTTCACCACGCTGAACATCCAGCACATCGAAAGCCGCGCCGAGGCCGTCCGCCAGATCACCGGCGCCACCATTCACGAAACCGTCCCGGACACCGCCTTCGCCGGCGCGGAGTTCGAGCTGGTGGATCTCCCGCCCGATGAATTGCGCGCCCGGCTCGCCGGCGGGAAAGTCTATCTGCCCGAGCGCGCCGCCACCGCCCAGGACTCCTTCTTTCGCGCCGGCAACCTGTCCGCGTTGCGCGAACTGGCCTTGCGTTTTGCCGCCGACCGCGTCGGTCAGGACGTGCTGATTTACCGCCATGCACACGGCATCGCCGTGCCGTGGAAATCCGGCCAGCGGCTGCTCGTGGCCGTGAGCCCCAGTCCCAGCTCCGCTTCGCTGGTGCGCTGGACCCGCCGGTTGGCGGGCGAATTGCATGCGCCCTGGGTGGCGGTCTATGTGGAGCGCCCCGGTCCGCTCTCGGCCGATGACCAGACCCGCCTCGCCCGTCATCTGGCCCTCGCACATGAGCTGGGCGCGGAAATTGTCACCACCACGGACGACGATGTGGTGCGCGGCATCCTGCGCGCCGCGCGGGAGCAAAACGCCTCGCAAATTATTGTCGGCAAACCGGCGGGCTGGCGCGGGTTCGACTGGTTCCGCAGTGGTTCCATGCTGAGCCGTTTGATTCGCGAGAGCGGGCAGATTGACGTCCACATCGTTCGAGCCGAGGAAGAAAAAATTTCCACCCGTCCGCCCCGACCGCTGGCGGGGGAAGCCTTCAATCCCCGCAGTTATTTGGCCGCCCTGGGCGTGGTGCTGGCGGTGACCCTCTTCAACGCCTTGCTGGAACACTGGTTTGGCGGACACCTGCTGGCCAACCAGTCGCTGGCCCTGATCTATCTCCTGAGCGTGGTGGTGCTGGCGCTGTTTGTCGGGCGCGGCGCCACACTCGTCGCCGCCACGGCCACCGCCCTGCTCTGGGATTACTTCTTTACCGAACCGCGCCAGAGTCTGCGCATTACCAACGCCGGCGATGCCATGATGTTCGCCACCTATTTCATCGTGGCCGTGGCCATGGGCCAGTTGACCGCGCGCATTCGTTCGCAGCAAAACGCCGAACGCCAGCGCGAACACCGCGCCACCGCGCTGTATCTGCTCACCCGGGAACTCGCCGAATCGGCCGATCTCGCCCAACTCCTCGCCGTGGTTATTCGGCAGGTGGGCGAAACGTTTCACGCCACGGTCGCCCTGTCCCTGCCGGAAACACCGGAAGCCACCCTGCCCGCGCCGTACTTTGCCAGCACCTGGCAGTTGCCCGAAAAAGAGCAGACCGTCGCGGTCTGGGCCTTTCAACACCGGCAGCCGGCGGGGCGGGGCACGGATACGCTGTCTTCCTCGGAAGGCCTGCACCTTCCGTTGGTGGCCGGCGAGCGGGCTACCGGCGTGTTGAGTCTTAAATTTCCGGAGGCCACGCCGCTCGCGCCGCCGCAACGGGATTTGCTGGATGCCTTCGTCCGCCAGATCGCCTTGGTGCTGGACCGTCAACGCCTGCGCGATGCCGAGGTGGAGGCGCAGTTGATCGCCGAATCCGAGCGGTTGGGCAAAACCCTGCTGAACTCCGTCTCCCACGAACTGCGCACCCCGCTCGCCGCCATCAATACCGCCGCCAGCGGCTTGCACAATGCCGGTCCGCTTAACCCCGCCCAGCAAGCCCTCACCGATGAGCTCGAAGAAGCCGCCGGCCGCCTGAATCGGCTGGTGCAAAACCTGCTCGACCTCTCCCGCCTCGAGGCTGGTCATCTGAAAGCCAATCCGGACTGGCACGATTTGCGCGATGTCATCGCCGCCGCCCGGCAAAGTCTGGGCCGCGTCCTCGCCAGCCACACCGTCACCCTCGACTTGCCGCCCGACCTGCCGCCGGTAAAACTGGACGCCATGCTGACCGAACAAATTCTGGTCAATCTGCTGGGCAACGCCGCCATGCACACACCGCCCGGCACGCATGTAACGGTGCGCGCCCGGCTGGACGGCGGTAAACTCGTTTTGGAAGTCGCGGACAACGGCCCCGGCCTGCCCGCCGGTGATGCCACCCGCTGGTTTGACAAGTTCCAGCGCGGACCGGACGCCGCCGCCGGGGGCACCGGTCTGGGCTTGTCGCTGGTCAAAGGCTTTGCCGAAGCGCAGGGCGGCAGCGTTTCCGCCGCGAACCGCTCCACCGGCGGCGCCAGTTTTACCGTCCGCCTGCCGTCCGCCAAAATGCCGCCCGTCCCGGAGGAAACCGAATGAACCCGCCGTTTGTTCTGATCGTGGATGACGAACCACAGATCCGCCGGCTGCTGACCATTACGCTGGAGGCCGCCGCCTATCGCGTAATGACCGCCGAATCGGGCAAGGAAGGTCTGATCCTCGCGGCGCAACACCGGCCGGAACTGCTGATCCTCGACCTGGGCCTGCCCGATATAACCGGACAGGAAGTGCTGCGCCAGCTCCGCGAATGGACCCAGACCCCTGTCGTCGTGTTGTCCGTGCAGGACGATGAAAAAGGCAAGGTCGCCGCCCTCGATGCCGGAGCCGACGATTACATCACCAAGCCCTTCAACACGGACGAACTCCTCGCCCGCCTGCGCACCGCACTCCGCCACGCCGCCCGGGGCAAAACCGAGGAACCCGTCTTCACCGCCGGCGATCTGGTGGTGGATCTCGCCTCCCGTCGCGTCACCCGCAAAGGCCAGCCCGTAAAACTCACCGCCACCGAATACGCCCTGCTGCGGCTGTTCATCCAGCACGCCGGCAAAGTTCTGACCCACCACCATATTCTGGAATCGGTCTGGGGTAAGAACCATGCCGAGCAGACGCATTACCTCCGGGTTTACGTGGCACGACTGCGGGAAAAGCTGGAGGCCGATCCCGCCCGGCCCCGGCTGTTGCAGACGGAAGCGAGCATTGGTTACCGATTGGTTCCTTTCATTTAACAAACGGGACAGACATTTTTTCTCGTTGATACCCGCCTTTATGGGCGACCCCTTCTTGGGTGGAAATTGGTATATCCTATGCTTAGCTGGCAGGTTCTACAGGCAGAGGATATTACTCTTTTGACAGCGGGATTCTGGCTTCTCATTATGGCATTTTGGCAACATGTTCAAACAAACTCATCGACATCTGGCTCCATTGGTAATGGCAATGGCGCGTCTTGTAACAAATGAAATGCGTTGTGATATTCAAACGCTGCTCTCTCCTTGGAAACTCCATGAGCCGAAATCACCACATTCTCATCATGTAGGCGAATGTTCCCAACCCATCTGTGCGTCGCATCAAGAAGCTCTGGCGTAAAGAAATCTCTAAAATCCTGGAATGGCATAATAAAAGCATCATTACACTTGGATGAACCATTGATGACCAGACAGAATTCGTAACCGTAGTTGCTAATATAATCTGTAAACCTGCTTTCGTAAAAGTTGAAAAACATCGTCTTGGTTGTGGCGTCAGTAATGTAATGGCGCTGCTCAAGCCTAGCTCTGTGATATGTGATGTATGATTGCATTTCGTATAACGCTGCCTAAAAGCTGTTCGTCAACCACAACGACGGACACCAGTATCAGGAAAACCTACCGAGGCGTGGCTACCAGCTTAACCGAACGACCGGCAACAACGGGCAATGGATTTAATGTTCCAAATTGATGGGCGCATTAAACTATTAACTATTGAGGCGACAAGTTGATCCGATAAAAGTGTATTGGGCATAATTCTGCATTTGGGTCAATCAATGTCAACGGCATACCAACTCCATCCAAAGTCACAAAGGGAAACCATTGGGTTAGGTTCGTCGAATATTGTACCGCGTACTTCACGCCGATTACGGTGTCAAAGCTGAATTGGAACTGGCCGCTAGCCAAAATTGTTGGTGCAGTGATTCCCAATGGCAGCACCTTCAAGAAAATCGGATTGCTGGTAATACTTCCATATGTGTTTGTAATTACAACGGAATAAGCCCCACCATTGTCAAGAAAGGCGTTTGGCATTGTCAGCGTTGTGTTGGTCGCACCGGAAAGATTTGTGCCGTTGAACTGCCATTGATAAGCCAATAACGGTAAACCATCGGCCACTACTGAGAAAATTGCCGCGCAACCATTTGTTACAATTAATGTTTGCGGTTGTGAGATTATAAAAGGCGGAATTTGCGGAAGCAACAAACGAAATACCGTAGCGGCATTTTCCGTTGTTCCATATAAATTTCCATCACTGCCTATCGTTAGTGCGCAAGAAGGATTCGCTTCATTCGAGTTAGTGAACGAAGCCAATGTCGTCAAGGTCCCTTTCGTTGTAATTTGAAACACTGTTCCATAATCTGCACTTCCACCCCCCCATGTAGTGCCATAGAAATTGCCATCTTTGCCAAGTGTCAGAGCGCCAGATGGATTTATTCCGTTAGTTCCACTGAAGGAGATTAATGTGGTCAAGATACCATTCGTAGTCACACGAAACACAGTTCCATCACCGAATAGCCCACCACCCATAATCGTGCCATAAAAATTTCCGTCATTTCCTAGCGTTATGCCATTGGGGTTTGTTGCATTTGTGAAAGATACCAGTGTGGTCAAGGTGCCGTTTGTCGTCACTCGGAACACCGTTCCATCACCAGCATTACCACCAACCGATGTCGTACCATAAAAATTTCCATCATTACCCTGAGTTAAAGGTGCAACTGGATATTTTCCGTTGGAACCATCGAAGGAAACCAATGAAATTAACGATCCATTGGTTGTTACTTTGAAGACTGTCCCAACACCGTTTATGCCACCCCAAGTAGTAGTGCCGTAGAAATTGCCGTCGTTTCCTAACGTCAAAGCAGCTTCCGGCAATGAACCGTTATTCCCAGTGAACGAAACTAGCGTGGTCAAGATTCCGTTCGTCGTCACTCGGAACACAGTTCCATCACCAGCATTGCCACCCCCCACCGTCGTGCCGTAAAAATTCCCATCATTGCCCACGGTTAGTGGGCCAACAGGATTCGCTCCTTCTGAGTTGCTGAAAGAAGCCAAAGTTGTCAAGGTGCCATTTGGTGCTGCTTTGAAGACTGTTCCAAAACCGATGGGATGCGCAGAATTAGTAATACCACCATACTCTGTTGAGCCGTAAAAATCACCGCCGCTGCCAAGAGTGAGGCCATTAGGATTTATTCCATTTGTAAAAGTTGAAAGAGTTTGCAAATTTTGTGCGTCAACCAGTGATGTAAATACCATTACCTGCATCAGAATCAATAGTGCTAACATAAACCGATGCGATTTCATGACGATAAAATAGTCAGTTCGTGTGGCTTGGCAAATTGGGAATATATTTTATCTCACTTGCATCATCATCAATTTCCCGAAGTTGAAATCCATGTTTTATGTAAAAAATGCAGAGTTCTGTCTTTGTAAGCAAAGGGCCATTCGGAAAAGGTTCATCAGGTTCATAAAGCCTTGCGTGACCCCAAAGCGGGATTTGATATTTATCTGAAAGACATTTTAAATACCGAATAAGCCGACTGGCCCCGCCTTGGCGTGGCTGAAGTGTCTCTAGTTTTCGAATTTCAATACAATCCTCATTCCAGTTAAGCAAAGCGATAGCTTTATCAAATTGGCCAAACAATTCAGGGATAATTAATGGTATGTTTTTAACGACTGGACGAACAATATGTTTTTTGGGGTACGGCGTTGTATTAGCTTCCCATTCTTGTTTTGCCTGTTGGATAAAATTCATAATGGGGTCACCCAACTAATGTGCTATTACTTTTTGCGCGCTGGGTCTCAACCAGGCAAATAAGGTCAGCACTCCCCATCCACGTTTGCAGCCGTTGCTGCATACACGCTTCACCTTGATCCGAAACTGCCGCCACCCGTCGGTCACCCCGGCACATCCCAGGAGAATCCGTCCCCACTTGCTGAATTTGCCATGACCGCGTCATACCCAAGCTACTAATAGTCTATTCTTTCGTTGTCAATACCAATGTCTACCAATGTTTATGTCCCACAGTAATTTCCTCACCGGCCGGTTGGCCCGATTCCAGCCAGCGCGAACGCCTCAGCACCCGGCTTCGCCGTCTCAGATTCGTGTTTCTTGTTGTCTATTCGTAGTTGAACTGCTTCGTTTGGACTTCGGGGCAGAACGTTTGGTGTTCCGGCTTCAGCCGGTCCCCGCCACCCCACCGCCTGAAGGCGGAACTCCCAACAAAAAATCCTCCCCACCCCTTGCATTTTCAAAACCCGGTGTCATATTCATCCCGTTGGAGGTTTACATGGTAAACTCACCGTCACGGCCAAGCTCGCGCCCGGATGACCCTGTGGAGTGCGGCGGCATGACGCCGCTTTGGAACTGGGAGACATGTCTCCCAGTGGATCGCGCGGTCATGCCCGCGCCCTCCCCCGCGCGGGGCGGGGACGGCCTCCTCCCCACAATCAAGGCTCAATCAAGGCAAAAACCCCTGCAATCGTGCCTAATCAAGCCTCATCAAGGCAAACGATGAAATTTAACCACGCCATTACGCCATCGGCGCTCCCATCCGGAACCGCCAGCTTCTTTATTGGTAGGGCCGGAGCTGCCGCTCCGCCCCATCTAAATAAAATCGCTTCAATTGGCACTGAATCAACCGATCATGGCCAGGTCTCGCTCTCTCGCCAACCGCCAATCAAGGCAAAAAACCCTGTAATCGTGCATGATCAAGGCTCATCAAGCCAAACGCCAAATTTCCGGAGCGCGCCCGTCCTCGGGCGCAGCAACGGCCAAACCCGCCGGCCGCTCCGCTCCGTTTGCCGCCCCGCGCGATGCCGCCCCTATCTGCGTTCATGGGCGTTCATCTGCGGTTCACCTCCCCCTTTCGCGTGTTTCGCGTATTTCGCGGTTATCGCCCCCCCGATCTCCGAAACCCGAAATCCGAGACCCGGGAACCTTGCCCGGTTTCCCCGCCGGTCAATGAGCCCCTTTCCTCCCATGCGTGAAGTTCACGCATAAGGCGTGAAATTTTACTTGCACGCTGGTTTTGGGGAAGAATTCTACATCTTAATTTGCAACCATTTGCGGTTTATCCGGATAAATCCGGCTGGCACCGATACTGCTGCCAATTTGGCAGAACTAAATCTTAACCATTGTATTCGGCAACGGTTGGCGTTAGGGTCAGCCTGTTAACCCCAAGTCCATATTCCTGCGGGAGGATCATGAAACGTATTATTGTATCGGCACTCGGTATCGTGGCGCTGGCCGTGTTGGTTCTTACACTGGGCGCCCGGCTGCATTCACATAACACGCGGCTGCCGGACGCCCCGCCAGCCATCTTGGCAGCGGTACCCCCGCCAACCAAACCAACGCCATCCCCGACTGCCGCCGCCATTCCCCCGGCTCCGGCAACCAACTTCGCAGCCGCCGCATCGGTCAGTCCGCTTTCCACTCCGCCCGCCAAGCCATTTGGCTTGGTTTCCTTCACCGACTTCTCAAGCTGGGTCAGCCGCTTCACCAACGGCGCCGCCAGCCTCGCGGATGGCGAGCAACTGGCCAAACAACGGCAAGCCGCCATGCTCGCCTTGATTCAAACGGATCCGGCCCAGGCCATTCAATTGTCCGCGCCGTACGCCTGGCGGCAGGAGTTGCCGCCGGAAATCACCCGGTATTTTGAAAGCCAGATCGACGGTCGCGGCGATTTCAACGTGGCGATGGGTACCGACTTTGCCAACGGTAATTCGACCACTTACCGTTATGCGCAGTTTGGCGATCAGGTGTATCAGGCGTACGCCTATGGCCGCCGGCTCACCCAGATATCGCAGCAAGGCATTCCCCTGCACGGCGTGGCGCTGGATGGGAAGATGGCGGTTTCCAGCGACCCCATGCGCGTCCTAACGCTGGCCGAGGCCACCGCTTTGGATAAAAGCGCGGTAAAACCGGCGGACGCCATCTGCTCGGTATCCGGCCTGTCGGTCAACGTGCGCAGCCAGCCGGTCTATGCCGAAAACGGCGGCGGCGTTATCTGCTTTTGCGGCACGGACCATTATAATCTCGCCGTCCGGCATCTGGCGCTGGCCGAAAGCGGCGGCGACACCAGCACCAACGGCGTACCGATTACGGGCGATGATGCCTGGACCCATGGCAACAAGTCGCTGCTCTACATGCGCGTGAATTTCCCCGATGACCTCACCGAACCCATTTCCATGAGCGATGCCTATGCCGTGATGGACGGGGTCAACACTTACTACACGGAGAATTCTTATGACCTGGCCAGTTTTACCACCACCGTCACCCCCTTGGTCACCCTGCCGCAAACGAAGGCTTATTACGCCAGCAACGATCCCTATTACCTCCTGGCGGATGCCCGGACCGCCGCCAAGGCCGCCGGTTATGACACCGCCAATTATGACCGCGACATCGTGGCGCTCACCAGTGTGCCTGGCTTTAGCTGGGGAGGCCTGGGCTATGTCGGCGGCAAAGGCGTATGGGTGCAGAGTTTCGGCGTGGGGGTGACCGCGCATGAGTTGGGGCATAACTTCGGCCTGTTGCATGCCAATTTCTGGAATACGCTCACCAATGTCAGCGGTATCGGACCCGGTGCCAATCTCGAGTACGGCAACATTTACGATACGATGGGCTCCGGCGGCGTGGCCCAATTCAATTCCTGCCACAAGAAGGCGCTCGACTGGCTGAAAGCCGATGCCGTGCAGAGCATCAGCACCAACGGGGTCTATCGCATTTACCCGCTGGATGTGCCCGCGTCCAAGCGGGTGGACGGTCGCAACTATGCCGGAGTCGTCCGGAAAGACGCCTTGCGCTATTACTGGATGGAGTTCCGCCAGCAATACACCAGCAATCCGTGGCTGGAAAACGGCGTTTTGCTGGAATGGTCACCCTGGCCGAACAGCAATGGCGGCGCCCAGATGGTGGACACCACGCCTGGCTCGCCGAACCCGAATGACAACTCCAGCCGCGAAGACGCCGCCGTGGTGGTGGGCCGCACCTTTAATGACAACGCGGCGGGCGTGCATATCACCACGCTCCAGCGCGGCGCCACCGGCACCGATCCCTGGCTGGATGTGCAGGTCAATATTGGCGCTTTCACGAATAATCAGCCGCCGGTGCTCGGCGTGGAGGTCGATCAAACCAATGTGGCCCCCGGCGCCTTGGTGCATTTCCATGCCACCGCCACCGATCCGGATGGCGACACCCTGGCCTATGCGTGGACTTTCGACGGCGTGGCATTTGCCACCAACAATCTGCCTTGGACTTCCTGGAGCTGGACGAACAGCGGCAATCATGTGGTCCGCTGTGTCGTGAGCGACATGAAAGGCGGCGAGGCCAGCGCCAATATGCTGGTGACCGTCGGCACCCCGAACGGCTTTAATCTCACCGGCCAGATCACCGACAGCAATGGCGTCCCCATCGAAGGCGTCTTGGTCGGCAACGGTTCGCTTTCCACCTCGGATTTTGCCGGCGGCTATACGGATAGCAACGGCCGTTACCTCATCACCGGTGTCACCAGCAACCTCACCCTGCAGGCGACTTTGTTTGGCTACACGTTTACCGCCGCGACCAACTGGTCGAATCCCCTTGCCCCCACGAATGACCAGGCCGGACTGGATTTCTCGGCCCTGCCGATGACCGCAGTCAACCTGACGGCGGATACCAACAGCATCCCCGAAAGCGACACCTCGATTCATTATTTCACCCTGACCCGGACCGGCGATACCAACAATGATCTCGCCGTGCAGGTCTATGTCTCCGGCAGCGCGTTACTGGGATCGGCCTACACGTTGAACCCGGCCCCGGATACGAATAACGTGCTGATCATTCCCGCCGGCACCAACAGTATCACCCTCGCCTTTCAGGCCAACAATGGCGCCTTCAGCGGCGGCAGCGAAACCGCCACGCTGACCGTGGTGGATGACACCAATGCCGCCAGCCCGGCTTACGTGCTGGCCCCGCTGGCGGAAGCCGGCATAACGATTGTCAGCGGCACTCAGCCGAACCCTCCCCAAGTTTCCCTGATTACCACCACGCCGGAGATTTCCGAGAGCGGCATTGATTACGGCCAGCTCATTTTCACGCGGAGTGGCGATGTGACCGGTGACCTGACCGTCTATTATACCGCCAGCGGCACCGCCACCAACGGAGTGGATTATGTGTCCCTGCCCGGGGTGGCGGTGATTCCCGCCGGCCAGGGCAGCGTTGTCATTCCGGTGGTGACCATGGATGACAAAAAGGTGGGCACCTCCTCCACCCTCACCGTTACGCTGACCGCCAATGCCGGCTATAACGTCGCTTCCAGCGCCAAAAAAGCCACGATCACCATTCTGGACGATGATTTCATGACGGTGACGGTTTCGACCACGAAAAATGCGGCCGATCCCGCCACCGCCGGCACCTTTACGGTGGAGCGGGAAGGCGATCTGACCCAAGCCCTGGTGGTAAATTACAATGCCAGCGGCAGCGCCACGCCCGGCGCGGATTATACCGCCTTGAGCGGCACCGTGACCATTCCCGCCGGCCAGGCCTCCACCACCGTCAACGTCACGCCCATCGAAGATCCCGCGGTTTATGGCAATCAAACCGTCACCCTTATCCTGACCAATACGCTCAATTACGAAGTCGGCACTCCCGGCAGCGCCACCATGACCATTCAGGATGACAAGTTGCCGCTCGTCAGTATCAAGGCCACGACGCCCACAGTTTCGCAACAGGGCGATACCACCGGGGAATTTACCATCACCCGCACCGGCACCGGCACCAGTGGCGACCTCACGGTCTATCTCGCCATCAGTGGCACAGCGGTGGCCGGCTTTGATTACGCGCCCATTGACACTCCGGTGGTGATTCCCGACGGCTCCGCTTCCACCACGGTGGAGGTGATTCCTTTCCAGAACCTGATCCTGGATTCCAGCGAAGATGTGGAGTTGAGCATCCTTACCGCCACCAATTACAATGTGGCCAGTGCCGCCACGGCGGATGTGACCATCACCGGCGATACCAGCAACACCGGCGTGGCCGTCGGCTTTGCCTTTGCGTCGTCCGCTTTCCCGGAAAGCCTGTCGCCCGGCATCACGGTCACCCTCAGCACGACCTCCTCGGTGCCGGTCTCGGTGGATTACCGCGTCATTGGCGGCACGGCGGCGTCCAACCGTTACACGCTGGCGCCGGGCACCCTGACCATTTCCAACGGCTGGACCGGGGTCATTCCGCTGCAAATTGCCAACAAAGCCGCCGTCGAACCGGCGCAAACCGTCCGGGTGGTGCTCGTCAATCCCGTCAACGCCTCGCTCGGCGCCATTAAAATCCACACTTACACCATTTTGCCGGATGACGGCGCGCAGGTCAGCGTGAGCGCCACGGTCACCAACGCCACCGACGCCAGCCCGGGTCACTTCGTCATCTCGCGCACCGGCGCCACCAATGCCAGCCAACCGGTGCTGTTTCAGATAACCGGTTCCGCGAGCGCCCCGACGGATTATTCCCCGCTGGGCAATAGCGTGACCATCCCCGCCGGCGCGCTTTCGGTGGACCTGCCCGTCCTCCCGAATACCAATCGCACCATGAAGCTGCCGGGCTCCGTGGTGCTGACCCTCATCAGCGCGACCAATGGCAGCCTTGCCTCGCCCAGCGCGGCGGCCGTGACCATCGTTCCCAACTACACCAACAACCTGCCGGTGCTTACCGTGTCTTCCACCAACCAGCCCTACGCCGTGGAAGGCGGCGGCACCGGCCAGTTTGTCTTCACGCGCACCGGTCCGGTGACGAACGCCCTCTTGGTTCCCTTCACCCTGGCCGGCACGGCCCGCAATGGCACGGACTACGTTGCCATCACCAACGGTGTGACCATCCCCGCCGGCCAGTCCAATGCCACCGTCACCATCACCGCGGTGGATGACCAGATTGTCGAGGGTGAGCGAACGGTCATTCTTTCCCTGACCGAGGGCAACACCTTCCAGACGGTCTTCCCGTCCTCGGCCACCGTCACCATCCAGGACAACGACCAGCGCGTATGGATTGATGCCAGCGACTTCACCGCCGCCAAGCCCGGCACCGACACCGGCCAGTTCACCTTCACCCGGTTTGGCACCACCAATACCGCCGTCACGATCTATTACACCATCAGCGGTACGGCCACCAACGGGGTGGACTATGCCTTCCTCACCAATTTCATCGTCATCCCCGCCGGCAGCCTTACCAACACCCTGACCGTTTTGCCCCTGGAGGACGGCGTGGTTGAAGGCCCCCGGACGGTCACCCTGACTTTGCAAACCAACGCGGTGTATCAACTGGGTACGCCCACCAACGGCACCGTAACCATCATGGATGATCAGCCGATGTTGTATATTACTTCGATTGTAACCAACGTGCTGGAGGGCGGCAGCACCAACGGCATCTTCCGGCTTACCCGCTTGGGCGATCCCAAATACGATTTCACCGCGTACGTGGCGCTCGGCGGCACGGCCGTCTATGGTGTGGATTATGCGGCGATCGCCACGAATATTTATTTTTCCTGCGGCGTCACCTCCATTGACATGCAGATCACGACGACCAATGACGGCATCATGCAGGGAGATGAAACCGTAACCGCCACGTTGCTCCCCAATCCCACCTACACCATCCTCTCGCCCAGCAACGCGGTCCTCACCGTCACCGATGCCGGCACCAACCTGACGCCGGTCGTGACCATCACCAATCCGACCAGCTACGTCGTCTTCCTGACCGGCACCAACACCGGCCTTGAATTGGACGCCACGGTCGCCGACAACAGCCCGACCAATACGCTGACGTGGAGCGAAGTCACCGGCCCGCCCGATTACAGTTTCAGCAGCACCAATACGGCGACCACCTTTGTGACCTTCACCAATCCGGGAGCCTATCTCCTGCGGCTCACGGCGGACACCGGCTTGTTGCAGGGCCACGCGGACGTACTCGTCTTTGTGAGCGCAGACCAGTTAGCCGCCACCAACATGCTCTTGCATTGGGCCTTTGATGACGGCAGCGGCACCAATGCCGTCGATACCTCCGGTTCCGGCCGCGACGGCACGTTGATCGGCAATCCCGCCTGGGTTACCAACGGCGCCATCGCCGGCGCGCTGAGTTTTCCGGGCACCGGCGACAATGTCACCCAGACCGCCGGCTCGAATGTGTTGAACGGGTTGAACGCCTTTACCGTTGCCCTGTGGGTAAAGCCGGTGAATCCCGCCGATGATCGCGGCATTTTGTCCGGCGACAACGTGGATACCAATCTCACCTTTGCCATTGCCACCCATACCTCGGCCACCTGCGGCAACAACACCAACGTGGTGGAGGTCACACTGCCAACCACCACCGGCGTGATCCACCGCATCAGCGCCAGCAACGCCTTGCTGCCGGGCCAGTGGCAGCACGTGGCCGTGACCTGGACCAATGGGCAGGCGCCGCAATTATACATCAACGGCCAGTTGGACCAGCCCTTGTCCGGTTTGGTGGCGGCGACCGGCGTGGTGACGAACTGTCCCCAATTCATCGCCGGCCTCGGCGGGATTGAAACCCCGGCTTCCTGGAACGGGGCGCTGGATGATGTGCGCGTCTATGCCCGGGTACTGGATGCCGGGGAGATTCTCGCCCTGGCCGATGCGCCCGTGACCAATCATGCGCCGGTCGTTTACGCCGGACCGGATGTCGCGGTGCAAATCGGCGTTCCCGTCACCCTCACCGGCACCGTCACGGATGACGGCCTCCCCAATCCGCCGGGACAAGTGACCTTTTTCTGGAGTTATCTCGGCACCAATACGGGGGTCGTCATTCCCAATCCGTTGAGCCTCACAAATACGTTCGTGTTCTCGACCCCGGGTGACTATACATTTCAGCTCACGGCCAACGATGGCGCGATCTCATCCTTTTCCGATGTGACCGTCACCGTGCTGGAACCGACCAGCATCAGTGTTACGGCCGACATCCCCGATGCCTATGAACTCGGGCCCGTGCCCGGAGATTTTACTTTGACCCGCACCGGCGACACCAATGAACTGGTGGTGAACCTTGCCTTTTCCGGCACCTCGAGCAATGGATTTGATTTCGTGGGGCTGACCAACGTGGTCGTTTTCCCCGCTGGTTCCAACACCCTCACGATGCAGGTCATGCCGTACCTCGACTATGAAATTGAGGGGGATGCCAGCGTCATTCTGACCGTAGTCACCAACATCGCCTACTCCGTCAGCGGCGGACCGGCCACCGTGATCATTCACGATTCACCCTACGGGTTGTGGAGCATCCAGAATTTCAGCCTGGAACAACTGACGCACCCGGAAATGTCCGGTGCAGCCGGGGATTTCAGTCATGACGGCATCCCCAATTTCACCAAGTACGCCTTCAACTTGAATCCCCTGGCGGTGAATCCGAATCCCGCCTTCCAGTACGCCTTTGAAACCGATACCAATACCGGCCTGAAATATTTCGGCGTCACCTACACCCGGCGCCTCCCGCCCACGGACGTGGCCTACGGCGTGTTCATTTCCAGCGACCTGCTGAACTGGTACACGGGCACCAATTACATCAATGAGCTGTCCGCCACGCCGGATGCCAACGGTTTCACGGAAACCGTCCATGCCCGGACTTTGGCCCCTTATTCGGCGACCAATAATCTGTTCCTGCAAATTGAAGTGTGGTTGCAGCAGGTGCCGGTGCCATCGCCGTGAGGCCGGGTGAAATCAGGAAAGATCCGTCATTTTCTGGTGAAAGCCAACAAGCCGAGGATGGTAGGGCGGGCAGTCCTCTGCCCGCCGCCGCCTGCCAACGAGCATTGCCTGATTGGCTATGTTGGTAGTTGCTAACGGAAGCGTTTGGGTTCACCACGACGGCGCGCACGGAGTGACGCGCCCCACCGTGCCTCAAACCATTCCACCGTTTATTTCCAAGGTGTTTATCGAGGCTGGCACCGACAGCTCGCAGGGCGGGGCATTCCGGTGGCGCATTTCGGCTTTGCTGGCGGTAATGGCAACTTCCGTGTAACTCACCGTGGCCGCATCCGCGCGGTGCATGCAGGTGGAGAATGGTCCGCAGGCCGGGGTATGCGAACGATGCAGTCGCCGGAGCCAGGCCAAAGTGCCGGCCGAACTCTGCCGCTGCGCCCGGTGGAACGTCTCGCTGCGCACGCGTTGCGCCATGGGTTCATCCAAGCCGGAGGAGATGAATTGTTGCGCCGACCACGCGTGATCGCGCCGAACCAGTTCGATCAGGTCCCAGCGCCATTCGACCATCTTTTTTTCGCCCGGGAAAACACCGATGAGCCGGAAGGGATTGATTTTTTTGAGCGGCAGGACGGCCAGTTTCTCCGCCGCTGCGGCAGAACCGATTTCGCCACTGACGGCATTGACCACTTCACCCCGGCTGACCGGACCGGACGACGCGGGGGCCGGCACGGAATACCAGTTGATCAGGGCAAACGCCACGCCGGTATCATTTACCGTGATCCACGAGCCGCCACCGGGTTCGGTCGGGCCCAGCACCGCGTGCCCATCATGGACGCGCAAGCGGGGCGGCAGACCGGCGGGACGTGTGCGTTTTTCGTCGCGGTTCATGGCAAGCAGATAACCGCGCCGCCGGGCAATGAAACTGACCGTACACATGCTTCAATCCGCCGCCGGATACGTCGCGGCGGTTTGATTATAAGCGCGCCAGGTTTTCCAGACCTCCCACAAAGGCAGAGGCGCATGCCCGCGCCGCCGATTTTCCGCGCCAATCGCAAAGATCAAGCTCCACTGTTGGAAGAGTGTCCGGTAGGCCGACCGCAGGGAATTGCGGGCGTCATAAATGCTCGTGGCCTCCGCCGCCGCTCCGTTCAACTCGATGATCTGAAAGTTTCTCCCGGCGCGCAAATCCGCTTCCGAGGCAAACCGGAGGTCATAACGCCCGATAAAAAACCCGCCCACCTTCTGTGAAATCGTGTCAATCCTCGCCGCCAACTCCGGCGTGAGCAGTCGCCCGCCATCGCAGAAGATGCAGCCTTGGGCATGATTGCCCGCCTCGACCAGCTTGCGCGTCTCGCCCATGGGCGGCACCTCGTCCTGCCGCGCTCCCAACCGTTTCAAATAGATGCCGGCAATCAGCCGGGCACGCGGATCGCGGGCAATCAATTCTGCCATGGTGCTTTGGCCGTCCCCGGTAACCGCCGGAAAGATTTTTTCGGTGATGGAGAAGATCGTGCCGCGCGCTTCGCCCGGAAAACGGTAATAAAAAATTCCGGCTTCGCAGGGACCCGGCACATAGCGTTGCATCACCAGTGGCGTATTTGTCTGGCGCAAATAGTCATCGGCTTGCGCCGGCGTGCGAATCAGTTTTACCCCGGCTCCGCGCTGGCCCACATCCGGCTTGAGAATGAACGGATACGCAAATCCCGGCCGGGCCAGCAGCGTTGCCAGCGTTTGCCGGCGGGTGGCCGGCTCTCCGGCCGGAATCAAGACAGCTTCCGCCGTAAACTCCGGACTGGTCGCGTGCAATTCCTCCAGCATGGTGATTTTGGATTCCCCCACCATGCCGCCGGAAAAAATCCCCGGATTCGCCGCCATAGGCACGGATACGCTCCGGTGCTTGATCGCCAACCAAAGGCAATGCAACGCCACGGGCGGATAAAACAGCCATGCCGGCCAGAATTCCCAATGCCGCCAACGTTCCAGCCGGGCGCCCAGCCGCTGAAAATCAACCCCGCCAAACACCCGGCGGCTCAACTGGAACAAAGCCAGCAACGCCGCGCTAAGTCCGAGCAACCACCACCCGCCATGCTGGCCCGCCGTCAGCCAGGGAACCAGCCGGGCGCCAAAAATCCGGGCCAATCCAAGAATCAACCCGGTCCATACCGCCGCCGCCAGCCCGGTTACCAGCAGAAAGCGCGGCAGCGCCAGCCGCAAAAACCCGGCCGCCAGATAGGTGGGCAGCCGCGTGCCGGGAAAGCAACGGCTGAAAATCAAAATGAGCGTCCCGCGTTCCGCAAACCACTGTTCACACCGGGTTACCCGGGCGGCATGTTTCCGGAAGGAAGAACGTTCAAACCAAGTGCGGCCGCCCAAGCGGGCCAGTCCATACAAACCCGCATCCCCCAGCCAGATGCCCAAAAAGCAGGTCACGAACGCCGTCGGCCACGAGATGACTCCCGCCGTGAGCAACAGCCCCGCGCCCACCGTGGCCACATCTTCCAGCACAAACGTGGCCAGGAAAATGCCGGCAATCTTCCATGCGGGCATCCATTCGGCCATTGCCGGAATCGGCCATGAGATCAGATGGTCCATAAATGATGCGCCGAAAATCAGGCGGCCTGGCCGGCGGTCTGCTGATGTTTCAAGGTGGACGGCGCCACGCCAAATCCGGCCGGCAATTTCAACTCCATGATGCCGGCCATCACCCCGATCAACGCATAATGATGCACGGCATGGGCCACGGAATACATGATCTCACGACCCACCGTCGAAGGCGAGACTTGCGAGCCGCTGCTGGCATAGCTGGTTTTGCAGGTGACATCCAGTGACCGCGTCAGCACGGCGGGGTTAAGCTGTTCGTAGGCCGTGCGCAATTCGCGCGTCGTGTTGAGCGCCGCAAACCGGTCGTTTTCCACCAGGGTGCCGCGTTCCCGGTGGTCATAATTCAGATTGCCCGCCACCGCCGCGTCCAGCAGGCTGCGGAAATGGTCCAGACAGTGACGGTAATGGCCGCCAATGGAGGCATTGAACGCCACCGGCAGTTTGCGCGTGTAGTCGGTGTCGCTGATTTCCACCAGCAGCAGCTCGCCTTGGGTCAGCGTTTCCAAGACCGAGACCAGCAGTTCATTTTGGATGGGGAAACTCATATTTCGATGTTCATGGGTCGCGGGAACGGTGAAGTCCTTACAGACTATTTGCCCTTTTTCATGACCAGCCCCGGCCAGTTGGTCTCCGCCTTCGCGAGATTGCCTTTCATATCTTCGTTGAAATCCGCCCGCACGCCCTTGCTGTACTGCAGCAGCAGCCGGCCATCCACCACCTGAAAGGCGTCCACGTCGATGTCCACCAGCCGGTTGCGCGAAACGCCGTACGCACAGTAGCCGCCATACGCGGGCTCATATTTCGCGGGGGTCTTGAGAAACAACGAACGATGCTCCTTGGACGCGAAGTAATAGATCGCGCCATCCCGCTTGGCCACCAGATCCGGTTTGCCCTTCACGGGCTGGTTGTCGGTGAAAAAGGCCACCGGATCATAGCCTTGAATGGCCACGCCCGACTTGTCGAGGTTGAGCAGGGTTTTGCTTTGCGCGAACACGGGCAGCGCCAGTCCGGCCAGCACAAGGGATAGAATTAATTGCTTCATGATGTTTGAGTCGGTTGGATTGCGGGAACCTTACAGGATTTGTGATTTCATTGCGGAACCGGTGGCGTGAGCCAGCCGCCGGTGGATTGGAGCGGCGTCATTTCCCCGGCCACGGTCACCCAAACTGTCATGGCCAGGGTTTTTTCATTTGGAAACCGCCGGGGATCCAAGATGAATTTGCCATGCGCCACGCCACGGTGATCGCCCATGCCGATCTGGATCAGGTCCAGCACCACAAATTCATGATGCAAGCGGCGACCTTCATTTTCTCCGCCGCGTACTTCGGAGTCCAACCCGCCCGCCAGCAGCGCGGCGTGGATCTCGTAACGCCGGTCCGCAGGCTTGACCGGCACAAACGTCGCCTGCCAGAGCAACGCGTTTGTCGAGTTCACCGCCAGCACTCCGATGTCTTCCCCGGTGGTTGCCGGCACGCTGCGGTGCAATACCCAGTCCGACCACTCCTTTCCCTGCAACACAAAGCAGGGCGTGTAGATGTTGGCGGCGTGCCACGCTTCCGCATAACTGCGCTGCCGCTCCGTGTATTCCGGCGCCGACCAGTGATCCCGCCAGCTCGGCGAATCCCAATAATGCACGTGCAGGGCGATCGGCGAAAAATCCCGCCACAGGCCCGGCGAATCTTTCAGTCGCCCCAGCCAGGCCTCCGCCGCCGGACAACTGCTGCATCCTTCCGAAGTGTACAGTTCCAGCAGCGGCACGGGTTTGGCCCCGCTTTGAAAACGCAGGGGCGTCGCCTGGGCGTTTGCCACGAGGGTTCCCGTTAAAATCAGGGCGGCCACAATTTTATTCCAGCGGGCATAAATTTGATTTTGCATGCCGATGGGTCGCCGGAAGGGGCGAAAACTTACAACCGACCGGTAATTTTTTGTTGTAAGGAACGCCCTCCCGCCCCGACGAACCCCCGGCCTTGAAATCTATTTAACCATGAATCCCCGCCCTGCCGATGCCCCGGAACCCGTTTTGCTGGTCATTGCCGACATCAGCGGCTACACCCGCTATATGACCGCTAACGCCAAGACCCTGGCGCACAGTCAAACGGTCATCACGGAATTGATGCAGGCCATTGTCCACCAGATTGAATTGCCGCTGGCCGTGGCCAAGCTGGAAGGCGACGCTATCTTTTTGTATTGCCGCAAGCAGGCGAGCGGGCTGGACTGGTCGCTCAGTCGGAATGTCATTGGCAACCGGTTGCTAATGTTCTTCGAATTGTTCGGAAGCAAGCTGCGCGAGTTGAGCCGTTCCACCACGTGCAACTGTCAGGCCTGCACGCACATTGACACGCTGCGCCTCAAGGTGATCGTGCATAGCGGCGAAGCGCTGTTTCATCCGGTGCTGAATTTTGTGGAACTGGCCGGGGTGGATGTGATCATCGTTCACCGGCTGCTGAAGAATTCGGTGAATGCCAGCCAATACCTGCTCTTGACGGAGGCGGCGCGGGCGGATCTGGACTTTCCGGCGTCGGTCCGGCTGGCCGAGAGCGCCGAGACCTACGCCGACATCGGCCGGGTGAATACGCTGGTTTACCTGCCCGGGGGTGAATTGGCTGGCGGTGCGCCGCCGGTGCCGGCCACCTATGGTCAACGATTCGGCGAATCCTGGCGGCTGTTCCGTAAATTATGGTTCGCTCCGTTTACGCGGCGACACGGGGCTTTTCGCAATGTCATTTCCGGGTCGGGAGCGGCGGGCAAACTGGCGTTCGCCCTGCTGACCGCGCTTTTGACGCCGTTTTTTCTGCCGGTGGGCGCGGTGTTTGCGGCCATTCATGCGCGCAAAAATCCGGCGGCGATACAACACACCGGACCGGAGCATGTACATAAGGCTGATGGTTCTTGCTGCCAGAAACCTTAGCTATTTCCCTCAATGCCGTTGCCCGCTCGCTGGGGTTACAACGGCACCCGGCGATACGTGGCCGGATCAGCGCGGAGGATTAACAATTCGCCCTGCCGCTCCACTTCACCGGTCACTTGCACCGGTTCCGCCACGAGATCCAGCACTTGGGAATTCACGGGTTTGCCCTCCGCCGACACCAGCAGAAAATAGCGTGGAGGGCCCTGGGCTGGCCGCACCAGCAGCACGGGAGGAATCCCGCCGCTGATGCAGCGGATGGCGCAGGCGCGATGCGGTGCGAGTTGCCCCGGATTCATCACACCCAGAAAACATTTGCTGTCCACAATCTCGCCGGTCAAGGTTTGCCGCCCCAGTGAGATGGCCGCCGGTAGCTCTGCCATGCGATTGGTCGCCGATTTACCGGCGTGGATGGAGTCCGGCAACGCTTCAATCATGGTCTGATTTTCGCGAAAGATCAGCGTGCCTTTGAGGGTAACCGGCCGGCCGTCAAACGCGGCAACTTGATCCGGCTGCAAACCGAATTTCCAAGGGGCGACCAGATAATACGCCGAATAGGCCGGCAAGGGACCGGACTGTCCCGGCCGGGGCACCAGCAGGCAGGGATACGGCTTCGCCTGCAAAATGCCGGTGAACGTTTTCAACGTGCCCCATTCAAAAACCCCGGCGCCGATGAGCCGTTGCGAAACCGCCAGCACCGCCGGCACCAGCATCGCCGCCAGCAGCAGGATCGCCACCGCGCGCCGTATTATCCGGCCGATGCCGGGTTGGGCCTTGGGTTGCCAGCCGATGTAAAAGTCATCATTCATGGTTCGATGAGGGCTGGTTCCGTTTTCGTTCCCGGCGGGTTGGGCCGGGAATGCACCCAAACCCGGCCATTTTTGACGCGCACATTAAAGGTTGGCACCCGTTCAACAAATGGCGGCGGCGAGGCACCCGTTTCCGGCCGGTACTGATAGCCGTGCCAGGGGCAGGTGATACAGCCGTCGACGATTTTCCCCTCGCCGAGCGGCCCATTTTGATGCTGGCACACATTTGAGATGGCGGAGATTTTTCCATCATACTTGAAAATCGCCACCCGTTCCCCGGCAAGGGAGACGATCCGCGCCCGGTTTTCAGGAATATCCGCCACCGAGCCGGCGTCCACGTAACCGTCGGCTTCGTTCGCCGGTATAGCCGCCGCATCCAACTTATGCTCCCGGCGGGCGGCGACGAGATGCAAACCCAGCACCGTCACCAACCCAACCGACACGGCGGCCGCGTAAACCAGGCTGGTTTCCGCCTGGAGCACACCAAAAGCCACATGCAGGATTAGCAGCGCGTAGGCGGCATAGACGAGCATGTGCAGGGCCTTCCACACCGGCGCCGTCAAATTCGTCAGCCAGAAATCATGGCTCGTGGCGGCCATCAGAAATAAAATGACCAACGCCATGAAACCAAATGTCTGAAACGGCACCGAACCCGCCGTGCCGCCAAACTTGCCGGCGGTGAATATGCTTAGAATCGGATTGGCATCTCCCCCGGCATGATAGGTTGTCACCACCAGCACGGCGTGAATCAGCGCCAGCAGGAACAGGGTCACGCCGGCATGACGGCGGTTATATAGCAGCGGCAGAAACTTTGGATCCAACCGGCATAGCGGTCCCACGCAAAGGATGACGTGCAACAGGAGAAACGCGCACGTGCCAAAGGCCCGCATCAGCAGGATTTCTTCGGTGACATACGGAAAGAGCCATTCAGTGACCAGCCCGAAAACCAGCAGATACGCCGCCACGCCGCCCACGAGCACGGAATCATAGATGCGTTTTTGCCGGTTCCATTGCACCGCTTGGTATTTGATGCTCATGCAGTTTAGCGGTTTGAATCGTTGAGTTGAACCGGCCGGGAGACCGCCACGATCTCATTGTCCGCCAGACTGTACAGCACCAGCACGCTGGTACCGCGCACCGCCTCGTCTGGCAACGGTAGGGCACCAGTGCTGAAAGCTCCCAGCAAACGCGCGTCGCCGGGCAGCGTATCGGTGATTTCCGGTTGGCCGGAAACCCAGTACGCCAGCAAGTCCGGTTTCAAGAAATCCCTGGCACCCATCAAGTTCAGCGCGAAGGCGCCGGTTTCAGCCGGATTGTGCAACAAACGGACTTGCACCGGCGCTTTGGCGAACAGACCGTCCCGCTGCCACACCACGGTGGCCAAGGCCGGGGCGGCCTCCGCCAGAGCGGGCGGCAAGGGGGTGGCCACCGGCATCGTCGGGTGAGTGGCGAATCCGACGATCAATACCGCCGGCAGCGTAATGCCGAGCAGCATAAAAACCTGCCGATGACGTTGGCGCAGTGGCTGGATCATGGGTGCAAAGATGTTTTCGCGGCTCCGGGCCGTGCCGGTGGACGGTGTGCGTTGCTTTCCTCGGGGGGCGTGGACATGCCTTTGACCCAGCGCCACATTAACAGCGGCCACAGCGCCATGGTTCCAGGCAGGATCAGCAACCGAAATCCCCACGAACCGTGCCGGGCATGGGGATCCATCCGTTGCACCCCCGCCAGCACGAAGGGAATGGCGAATACCAAGCCGATGCCCAGATATAACCCGGCCAGGCTCGACAGGATTTCCGTTGGCACCGTCATGGATGGGAGTGTCATGTTTTAATTTTCCAGCGCGATCAACTGACCGCGTCCTCGGGCATTGGTCGCCGGCGGTGGCATTTCCTTACAAGCAATGCAAAAATATCGCCGCGTTTACTTGCCACCCCGGCGGTTTTGAGGAATATGGTGGACGAGTATGCAAGGCGAACCGCTAACACCGCCCGGACCGGACCAACCGGACGTCAACCAGCCGGGGCTTTCCGACCCTGAACGGTGGGTGGACGAGCATGGCGATTATCTGTTCAAATACGCCATGATCCGTTTGCGCGACCCGGCCAAAGCCGAGGATGCCGTGCAGGAGACCTTTCTCGCCGCGCTCAAGGGCGGGCAGAAGTTTCAGGGTCGCAGCGCCGAGAAAAGCTGGCTGGTGGGCATCCTGAAGAACAAAATTTTCGATTATTTCCGCAAGGCCGGCCGCGAAACATCCTTCACCGATCTCGAATTCTATCGCGACGAGGAAAGCGACCGTTTTGTGGCGGACGGCTTGGGGCAAGGCGGTTGGATTCATGAACTGGGTCCGCAGGAATGGCACCGCCAAGGCGAGAGTCTGGATAATGAGCTGTTCTGGCAAACCTATCGCGATTGCGCCGGCAAATTGCCTGCAAAAGTCGCCGCCGTTTTCACCATGCGCGAAGTGGATGGCGTTGACAGCAAGGAAATCTGCGAGCTGCTGGCCATTTCGGAGAGCAACCTCTGGGTGATGTTACACCGCGCCCGCATGGCCCTGCGCCGCTGCCTCGAAACCAACTGGTTCCAAAAACAGGCATGAAAATTCTCCGTTTCACTGTAAGGTTACGCCGAGATCGCCGACCAACTCTTGAAGCCAGAGCCGGCTGTGTTCTGAAATGAGCTATTGGAAAAATATAAAGACGGTCTGCGCCGACCTTTCCCCGAACTGTCGGTCGGCGGCGCGCACCCAGTCTGAAATGCTGGACCATCCGCTGACATGGTCCCGGCGGTTGGGCTTGTGGTTGCATGTGCTGATCTGCCGGTGGTGCCGCCGATATGGCCGGCAACTCCGGTATTTACGTTCCGTTGCGCAGACGCAGGGCGAGGCCCCGGCATCCGCACCGCCCCCAAAACTCTCGGCGGCGGCGCGCGAACGCATCCGGCAGCGGCTGCAAAAAGAACAATAAACCGTTCCGGGCGCGGGTTCCTCAGAAATCATTGCGCCCGGCTCCAAATCCATGCCATGAAAGTCATCCATCGAACCTTGGGATCGGTCCGGCTGCTGGTCCATTCGGTCGCCGCCTACCGCGTCCGGCTGGCCGAAACTCCCGGGGAAGTCCGGGCCGCCCAGGCCTTGCGTTATCAGGTCTTCAATCTCGAATTGCAGGAAGGGCTGGCGGCTTCCCATCAAACCGGCCTGGATGCTGATCCGTTCGATGCCGCGTGCGATCATTTGCTGGTCGAGCATCTTCCGTCCCGTCAAATCGTGGGCACGTATCGGTTGCAGACCGGCACCACCGCCGCGCAAAAACTTGGCTATTATTGCGCGCAGGAATTTGAATTTGCCGTGTTTGAGCCGTACCGGCGGGAAATCATCGAACTGGGGCGCGCCTGCGTCCAGCAGCAGCATCGCAACCTCGTGGTACTGGGGCTGCTTTGGAAAGGCATTGCCGATTATGCCCGCCGGCATGGCGGACGCTATCTGGTCGGCTGCAGTTCCCTGACCAGCCAGGACCCGGCCGTGGGCGCATCGGCTTTTGCCACGCTGGGCCGGCAGCATCTTGTGGCGGATGCGTTGCGCACCCGGCCGTTGCCCGCCTTTGACTGTCCGCTGGATCATTTGTCGCCCGAACCGGCGGCCATTCCCAAACTCTTGCGGGCATATCTGACCGTGGGGGCCCGAATCTGCGGTCCGCCGGCGTTGGACCGGCAGTTCAAGACGATTGATTTTCTGACTTGGCTGGACCTCGAATCCCTCCCGGCGGCGACCCGCCAGAAGTTTTTCGGCGTCTGAAAAATCGGATCGCCGGCCCGGCCGGTGTCGTGCTCTCCAAAGTGGCGGCCGGCATTCGCCTCAATCCACCGGCACACCCTGCTGGCGGAACCGCTGCAGCTTGTAGAGCAGGGCGCGTCGGCTGATGCCCAGCGCCTTGGCCGTTTCCGTGCGGTTGAACTTGTGCTGCGCCAGCGCCGCCAGAATGGCCTGACGCTCGATGTCGTCGAGCTGCTGCGCATCAAAGGATCCGGCTGCCGCCGGCTGTTTGAGCGAATCCCGCACCTTGGCCGGCAGATGTTCGGGCAAAATCAGTTCGCTTTGCGACAGCAGCACGGCACGTTCGATGACATTGCGCAATTCGCGGACATTGCCCGGCCAGCCAAAATTCTGGAGGCACACGACCGTGCCTTCCGCCAGGCGCACCCGGTTGCGCGAAAACTGGCTCGTGAACAAGTTGGCCAGCGGCAGGATGTCCTCGCGCCGCTCCCGCAGCGGCGGCAGGTTCAGTTCCACCACATTCAGCCGGTAAAACAGGTCTTCGCGGAACCGGCCGGTCTTCACCTCATCCTCCAGATTGCGGTTGCTGGCGGCGAGAATGCGCGCATTCGTGTGGATTTCGCGGTTGGACCCGATGCGCTGGAACCGGCCGTCCTGAATCACGCGCAGCAATTTTGCCTGCAAGGGCGGGGACATCTCGGCGATTTCATCCAGAAAAATGGTGCCGCCATTGGCTTCCTCAAACCGGCCGATGCGCTGCGCGGTGGCGCCGGTGAAGGATCCCTTTTCATGGCCGAACAGTTCGCTTTCCAGCAGGGTCTCGGGAATGGCGGCGCAATTCACCTTCACCAGCGGACCGGCCGACCGCGCGCTCCACGCGTGCATCACCTCGGCCACCACTTCCTTGCCGGTGCCGCTCTCGCCGGTGATCAACACGCGGGTCTCGGACGGCGCGACCAGGGCAATGTCCTGAAACAGGGCCAGCGTCAGCGGGCTGTGGGCGATGACCTGGGCGGGCAGTGCTTTGGGCAATCCCACCGCCACGGGTTCGGATACGACCATGCCGGTTGCCTGTCGGACGGTGGCGAGCAGTTCATCCAGATCAATCGGCTTGGCCAGATAGTTCAAGGCCCCGTCGCGCATGGCAATGACCGCATCGCGAATGTCGGCATAGGCCGTCACCAGCAGCACGGGCAGGGTGGGCCATTGCAGGCGCACGCGGCGGAGGGTTTCCAGACCGGACAGCCCGGGCATGCGGACGTCGGAAATCATCATGTCGAACCGGCCGTCGGGCAGGAGTTCGAGGGCGCGCGTGCCGGAATCGGCGGTGACGGTGGCAAAGTGCTGGCTGCGCAAAAAGGATTCGAGCAGGCTGCGCTGTCCCGGATCGTCGTCCACGATCAGGATGCGCGGCACAGGCGAAGGCGTTTTGCGTGAATCAGCGGCCATGCGGCACAGGCTAACGGAACCGGCCGCCGGCCAAAAGGCATTTTCCAATCGGCCATTTTGATGAAATTTGATTAAGAACTTATCCGCAAATATAACCGGCCCCAACCGACCCCGGGGCCGCCCCAAAACCTGTTCATCCGCAGTTAAACTGCATGGTTACGGCTAAGCGGAGCTTGTTCAGAAGCGCTCCTCGTGCGCCCCGCTATGGGAACGGTCTCCGCAAACGTTCCGCCATATCTTTATCTGCTGTCCGACGACCGGAAATTCACACCCGGCACGTCAGCCGAAACTTCCCCGAATGCGTCGGCGCCAGCACCGTCACCGCTTCCACCGCAACTTTCACCGGCGGCGAAAGCAGCTCCGTCAGCCGGTGCAACAATCCGGTTAGTTCCGGTGCCGTCGGCCCGGCGCCGTCCGGGATGTACCGCAGCCGGCAGAAGCCATTTTCTTCCTGGGTCAACTGGTAATGCGCCACCCCGGCGATCTCCGTGAAACATTGGTCCACCTCCCGCGTGGTCACGCGACACCCGTCAGGCCCGCGCAGCGCATCCCGCACGCGGCCATGCACCCGGTAGGACGCGGCATCCGGCCGATCGCGGCGTTCCACCAGATCGCCGATGCGATAGCGCAGCAGCGGCATGTATTCATTGGTCAGCGTGGTCACCACCAAGTCGCCCACGTGGCGCGCATCCGGTTCCACCACTTCCAACAGGGCGTTTTCGAGGCTGGCTTTCATCGCCCCGTGTTCGTCTTCCATGAGCAGATGCCCGGTTTCCGTGGAACCATACAGGTTGAACACCGGCACGCCGAAGACGCGTTGCAAAATCCGCCGGTGGACCACGCTTTCAAATTCATAACTGCAGAGAATGAACTTCACCGAGGGAAACCGCAGCCCGTGCCGTTCGCAGAAGAGTGCCAGCCACGCGCCATGCACCGGCGAGAGATCCAAAAATGCCGGCTGCCATTCGATAATCTCCTCCGCCATGCGCCGGAGTTCCGCCTCCGTGAGCACAAAGGGAATGCGCGCCAGATTGACGTAGCGACTATTCCCAAAGGTACGTTGGGCCGGCGACTGCCAGACCACCGGACACGACCGGTCATTGCACGCCGGGGTGGTGAGGGTGGCCCGGCGGGTGCCGGGGTGCTCGTCCAACACCTTGGCGACAAAATGGTTCAGCCGCAAAACGCGCGTCTCCTGCTCTTCCCACCAGCCCTTGCGGAAGAGGACCGGCGTGCGTTCTTCGGAGGTGCCGGAGGTGTGTTCCAGTTCCACTTCATTTCGGGCCAGCATCGCTTCCAGCACGGCGGCCGAAGGCAGGAAATTATGCGGAAATCCCTCCCGCATATCCCGTTTGGTGATGAACGGAATCCGGGAAATCGGTTCGCGGGCGAAACTGCCCAGCCGGGACAGCAGGGCGCGGTACAGCGGCAGTTCGCGCCAGCGCGGCAGGAGTTCTTCCAGCCGCGCGAGCTGGCCGGCTTCGAGCGTGATGACAGGTGTCGCTAACATGATTTGACGCGCGAGCGCGTGGTAGAAACTCTCAGGGCAAACCGCAAATTGTCAAACCATCATCGCTTCTTTTCATGATCTTTCGAGCTTCATCCACCCCCGCCAACCGCGCAGTTTTTGCGCACCCCGCCGGCCGGTGGGCAGATATTGCGCACCGGCCACCGGCATAAATCATTGAATTGCTCTCAATTCCGTAACTAATCATTTGGCACGCCGTCTGCATTCATTCGGGTCACGGACAAAGAATTTTTTAAGTCCGCACTTAAACCAAACGAGTACATAACAAATAACATTATGAAAATGAAATCCTTGAAGTGGGCGGTGTGCGGCCTGGTGGCTGCGTTGACCTTGATGACAGCCGGCAGTGTGATGGCCCAGGCCGACAACGGCGGCGGTGGCGGTAACGGCGGTGGCAACGGTGGCAATGGCGGCGGACCGGGCGGCCAGCGTCAGCGCCGGAATTTTGATCCGGCTCAGATGATGCAGCAGATGCAGCAGCGCATCCAAGACGAACTCGGTTTCACCAACGACACCGACTGGAGCGCGGTCCAACCGCTTGTCCAGAAGGTCATGGAAGCCCAGCGCGATGCGCGCGGCCCCGGCATGGGCCGGCTGTTTGGTCGTGGTAACCGGGGCGGCAACAACGGTGACCAAGGCGGTCGCCCCCAACGCATGGGCGGCATGTTTGGCCAGACCAGCCCCGAAGCCGATGCGCTCCAGAAGGCGATTGACGACAACGCTCCCGCCGGCCAGGTCAAAGACCTGCTCGCCAAATACCAAGCCTCTCAGAAGGCCAAGCAGGCCAAGCTGGAAGCGGCCCAAGCCGACCTCCGCGCCGTGCTGACGGTCAAGCAGGAGGCCACGGCCACGCTGCTCGGTTTGCTCTAAACCCCATTCACCCCGAGAAACTGGCGATCCCATGTCCGATAAAACCGTTCCGGATTCGAAGCAGTTGCTGGACCGCATGTTGGCGGCCCGGCAACTGACTTCATTGGATGTGTCGGCGCTCGCGCGGGTTCGTCCGCAGGTGTCCGGCGAGGAAGATATTCTTCGCTGGCTCGCCACCGAATACGGCCTGCGCTACACCACCCTGGACGACGTCGAACCGGATCGCCAGTTGCTCTCGCTCTTTCCCGCCCGCATTCTGCTCAAGGAGGAAATCCTGCCCCTGCAACGGGTCAACGGCTGCGTGGAAGTCGCCACCAGCCGCCTGTTCGCCACCCAGGGCTTTGACGCCCTGAAAACTCTCACCGGCCTGAACCTCAAGCCGGTGCTGGCCACCACCGAAGCCGTCCAGCGCGAGATGAAGAAGCGCCTCGGCGTCGGCGCCGACACCATCGGCACCCTCGACGAGGAAAAAGCCATTACCGTGGTGGATGAAAATGCCGAGGACAACAACCTCGACGCCGGCGCCGAAGACGACGCCTCGATCATCCGTTTCGTTAATCAGGTGTTGAAGGACGCCATCGAATTGCGCGCCTCGGACATTCACCTGGAACCATTTGAGGACGAATTCAAGATTCGCTATCGTATTGACGGTGAATTGCAGGAAGTCCCCGTGCCGCCGCAGTTGAAACAATTTCAACCGGCGATTGTGTCGCGCGTTAAAATTTTGAGCCACCTGAACATTGCCGAGAAGCGCCTCCCGCAGGACGGCCGTATCAAGGTGCGCATTGACGAGGCGGAGGTGGACATCCGTGTTTCCATCATTCCCATGTTGCACGGCGAAGCGGTCGTCATGCGTCTCTTGCGCCAGAATTCCACTTTGCGCGGCCTGAGCCAGATCGGTCTGAACACCCGCGAACTGGAATGTTTCCAGCGCGTGCTTCAGTTGCCGCACGGCATCATCCTGGTTACCGGGCCCACCGGCTCCGGCAAAACCTCCACGCTTTATACCGCGCTGAACGAGATCAACGACGCCGTCCGCAAGATCATCACGGTGGAAGACCCCGTGGAATATCAGCTCAAGGGCGTCAACCAGATCCAGGTAAATGAAAAATCCGGCCTCACCTTCGCGCGCGGGCTGCGTTCCATTTTGCGCCATGACCCGGACGTCATTCTGATCGGCGAAATTCGCGATCAGGAAACCGCCCAGATTGCCGTGCAGGCGTCGCTGACCGGTCACTTGGTCTTCTCCACCCTCCACACCAACGACGCGCCCGGCGCGCTCACCCGTCTCGTGGACATGGGCGTGGAACCTTACCTCGTCGCCTCCTCGCTGGAAGCCGTACTCGCCCAGCGCCTCGTGCGTGTGCTGTGCCCGCATTGCAAGCAGCCGGATAATTCCCCGACCGCCTTCGCCTTGAAAGCCAAGCTCGGCATTCCGGCGGAAAACGTCATTTACAAAACCGTCGGCTGCCGCGAATGCCGCAACACCGGTTTCTATGGCCGTCATGCCATCTTTGAATGGATGGACACCAACGAAGAAATCCGGCAGATGATTTTGAAGTCCGCCTCCACCGATCAGGTGCGCGACGCCGCCCGCCGCGGCGGCATGCGCACGCTGGCCGAAGACGGCTGGCGCTTGGTCGCCGCCGGGGTTACCACCGTGTCGGAAGTGATGAGTGTCACCACCGCCAAGGAAATTGCCCGCACCGAGAAAACAACCACCGGTGCATCCGCCGCCAGCATTGCCGTGGCCGGCTAACCTGAGTATTTTTTCCCGCCATGCCCACGTTTCAATATCGCGCGCTCCAGACCAACGGCAAAATTGCCGAGGGCGTGCTGGATGCCTCCGGCCGGCCGGACGCCATGCGCCAAATCGAAACGCTCGGCCTGCGGCTGGTCAACCTCACGGAAAAGGCCGCCGGGGCCAAAGGCAAGCCCGGCAAAAATGCCGCCCCCGCTCCGGCCGCCGGCAACCCGTTCAAGTTCGAATCCAAAAAGGTATCCGCCAAGGAACTGGAAAATTTCACGCGCCTCCTGTCCAGCCTGCTGGCCGCCGGCGTGCCCTTGAGCCGCGCGCTCCAGATTTTGCAAAAGGAAGCTTCTTCCCCGGCGGCGCAGGCCACGTGGAAAGGGGTTAACAATCTGGTGGTGGACGGCCTGTCCCTCGCCAACGCCATGGCCAAGTCGCCGGAAACGTTTCCGCGCGTTTATGTGGCGATGGTCGAGGCCGGCGAAGCCGGCGGCTTCCTCGATGTGGTGCTCGCCCAGATCGCCGAATTTCAGGCCCGCGAAAAAGACCTGAAGTCCAAGGTGATGACCGCGATGCTGTATCCCATCATCCTGTTCGTGCTCGCACTGGTGGTGCTCACGGTGCTGCTCGTGTTTTTCATTCCCAAGTTCCAGCGCGTGTTCGCCAGCTTCCACGGGTCGCTGCCCCTCATCACGCAGGTGATTATTGGGGCCAGCCATATGATCCGTTCCTACGGACTGCTCGTGGCCGCCGGCATCGTCGGCCTCGTGTTTCTGGTGCGCACCTGGTTTGTGTCTGAAAAGGGCAAGCGCATGTGGGAAGGGCTGATTTTGAAAGCGCCGCTCGTCGGCCCGCTGCTCGCGCAATTCGCCATGGCCCGTTTCTGCCGCATGTTGGGCACCCTGATTGGCGCCGGCGTGCCGTTGGTTCACGCCCTGAATGTCGCGCGCCGCTCCATCGGCAACCAGGTGCTCGTGGATGCCGTGGCCCAGGCCATCGACCGCGTCCAGCAGGGCGGCCGGCTCGGTCAGAGTCTCGCGGATTGCCGCACGCTGTTTCCCGGTTCCGTGCTCGAAATGATTTCCGTGGCCGAAGAAAGCGGCCGGCTGGATGTGGAACTCGTCCGCGTCGCCGTCGTCACCGAATCGGACCTGGATCGCAACCTGAAAACGGCGGTGGCGTTTGCCGAACCGCTGATGCTGTTCCTCATCGCCGGATTCATCGGCATCATTTTCATCGGCATGTTGCTGCCGGTGCTCACCATGTCGGATTACATCAAATAAAAACCCATTTTAATTTTTTATGAAAATCGAAATGAAACAACTCACCGTTTCGCCGCGGACTTCGCGCCGCGGCTTCACCCTCGTGGAAATGTTGCTGGTCGTCACGATCATCGGCATTCTCGCCGCGCTGGTCATCCCCAAAATCGCCGGCACCGGCGAACGCGCCCGCGTGACCGCCGCCATGGCGGACATCAACGGCGGCATCAAGTCCGCCCTCGGCCAGTACGAGGTGGACAACGGATTCTATCCCAAGACCCTGCAAGACCTCATCCAGGCGCCCAGCAATGCGCGCAACTGGCATGGCCCCTATTTCGATCCGCCCAAGCTGCCGATGGATCCCTGGGGCAACAACTACGTCTATTATTTCCCCGGCAAACATAATCCGAATTCCTATGACCTGCTGTCGGTCGGACCGGATAACAAAGAAGGCACGGACGACGACATCGGTAACTGGAGCAAATAACCAGCTTGAAACTGACCGGCCACCAACCTGTTTCACCGAAGTGCCCGCACGAATCCAAAGTTCAGCCGATGCGTCCGGGAACGGGGAAGTGTGCCGCCGCGTTCACGCTGATCGAGCTGATTCTGATTCTGGCGTTGCTGGTCATTATTACGTCGCTCGCCCTGCCGCCGATGGCGCGGTTCATCCGGGGCCGGGCGCTGGACTCCGAGGCGCGGCGGTTTTTATCGCTCGCGCACGCCGCCCAGAATCGCGCGGTTTCGGAGGGCATGCCGATGCTGCTCTGGGTGGATGCCAAATCGGGCGCGTATGGCTTGAGCGCGGAAACGACCGGGCAGGAGGGCGATCCCAAGGCGGAAAATCTGCCGGTGGATTCGACCTTGCAGATCGGCGTGCTGAATGTCGGGACGGCTGCGGCCATAACGTTTAACAATCTGCCGGCCATCCGTTTTTTACCGGATGGTTCGATTGACGAAAACAGTCCGCAGACGGTGCAGTTGATTGATTCGGATGGTTTCAGCCGCTGGCTGATCGAGACGGGCAATCGCACGGGTTATGAAATTAGCGATCACAACCCGCAATCGTAAACGGGCCGCCTTTACGCTGGCGGAAGTGCTGGCGGCGCTGCTGTTCCTGGCCATCGTCATTCCGACGGCCGTGGAAGCGGTGCATGTGGCCAGCCTCGCCGGCGAGGTGGCCGCGCGCAAGAGCGGAGCGGTGCGGGTGGCCGAACGCGTGCTGAATGAAAGTCTGGTGACCACCAACTGGACCAGCCAGCAAAGCGGCACGGTCACCGAAGGCGTGGTGGATTATCAGTGGAAACTGACCAGCCAGACCTGGCCGCAGGAGGCGCTGCAACAGGTGACGTCCCAGGTGACGTTCACCGCGCAGGGCCGGAATTATTCGGTGTCGCTGAGCACGCTGGCCAATTCGCCGCCGCCGGCGGCGACGACGACCAGTTCGTCGCAGTGACAATGAAGTGACGGTGTTAGTGAAAGTAAAATGAACCTTAAAACCGACAACCGCAGGGCGCGCCACGCGTTCACGCTCATCGAGATGATTCTCGCGATGGGTGTGGCGGCGCTCGTGCTGGTGTCGGTCACCACCGTGCTCTTCACCACCATGCATGTGCGCGATGCCACGGCGGACGCCGTGGATGCCGTGGGCCCGATTGACCAGACCGTGGCCTTCATCAAGCGCGATCTCCAATGCGTGGTCACCCCCACCAACGGCACCAGCAAATTTCTATCCGGCAGCTTTCGCACCGGCACGGTGAGCAGCCTCGGCGTGAGCGAACCCGTGGCCATCGAGATGTACACCGCCAGCGGCGCGTTGAGCGACAACGCCCCTTGGGCCGACATCCAGCGCGTCACCTATGAATTGAGAAATTCCGGCAACCACGCCGGCGGCGGCCAGGATCTGGTGCGCAGCATTTCGCGGAATCTCCTGACCGCCGCCACGCCGGACGTCACCGACCAGCTCATGTTGAGCGGCGTTTCCAGCATCCGCTTTTCCTGTTATGACGGCAGCCAGTGGAATGACGCGTGGGATACGAGCAGTGTGAGCTCCGTGAACACCAACCTGCCCGTGGCCGTGCGCGTGGATATCCAGATGGCCGGCAACAACGCCGGCCAGCCCATTGAAATCATGGTGCCCATTGACTCGCAGGCCCGCACCAACGCCGTGATCACCGCGTCCAGCTCGACCGGA
Source organism: uncultured Verrucomicrobia subdivision 3 bacterium (assembly GCA_903872345.1). Taxonomy (GTDB): domain Bacteria; phylum Verrucomicrobiota; class Verrucomicrobiia; order Limisphaerales; family UBA11358; genus UBA11358. The sequence goes on from CAIQKM010000108.1 coordinate 184,221, forward strand.
AGTTGACATGAATCTATCCCCCACAACGATGAACCCGCACCGTTCCCGCCGCTCCGGCGAGAACGGTTCCGTGCTCATCATTGTGCTCTGGATCAGCATCGGCCTCGTCAGCATCGCGCTCTATTTCGCCAACTCGATGAATTATGAGTTGCAGGCCGCCGACAACCGTGTGGACGGCATCGCCGCCGAACAGGCCATCGAAGGCGCCGCGCGGTACGTCTCCTACGCCCTCCTGAATTACGCCACCAACGGCGCCATGCCCGACAACACCCAGATTCAGTGCGCCGCCGTTCCGGTGGGTGATGCGAAATTCTGGATCATCGGCCGCGACCCGAGCGGCACGCCCTCCACTGAGCCGTATTTCGGCCTCGTGGACGAAGGCGGCAAACTGAACCTGAACAACACCAGCACCAACGTGTTTCAGTACCTGCCGAACATCACCACCGACTTTGCCAATGCCATCATGGACTGGCGCGGCACGAATGGCATTGTCTCGCTGGATTACGCTTCCCAGGGCTACGACGCCAAAAATTCCCCCTTTGAAACCGTGGATGAACTGCGTCTCGTGTACGGCGCCACCATGGACATGCTCGTGGGCGAGGACATCAACCGCAACGGCGTCCTCGACAAAAACGAAAAAGATCTCAACAGCAACGGCGAACTCGATTCCGGCCTGTTCGAATACACCACCGTCTATACCCGCGAACCCAATTTTCATGCCGACGGCTCCTCGCTTACCAACGTGAACACGGCCACGCAGAGCAAGCTGTCCACGCTCTTTCAGGATGCCGGCACGAGTAGCGCCACCAGCATGGCCCAATCCCTCTATCGCAGCATTCATCCGACCGGGCGGGCGGCGAACAATTGCAACGGCCTCTTTGACCTCTGCCTCCGCTTGAAAAACGCCGGCATGAGTTCCGATGATTTTGGAAAAATCGCCAACAGCGTCACCACCGGCACCAACACTTACTTTCGCGGCCGCGTCAATGTCAACACCGCCAGCGGCGATGTCCTCACCGCCGTGTTCATGGGCCTCAATGTGGATGACCAGACCGCCGAAAGCGCGGCGCAGACGCTCCTGACCTACCGCGAGCAGAACGCCGGCAATCTTGCCTCGGTGGCCTGGATCATTGACGCCCTCGGCAACAACAGCCCCGTGGTCACCGCCCTGGCGAAAGGGGATTACGTGACCACCCACAGCTATCAGTTTGCCGCCGACATCGCGGCGGTCGGTCCGTTCGGCCGCGGCTACCGCCGTGTGAAATTCATTTTCGACCTGAGCGACGGCTCGCCCAAAATTCTTTATCGCCAGGATCTCAGCCGCCTCGGCTGGGCGCTCGGCGAAAAGGTGCGGCAGGATCTGGTCGCGAAAAACACGCAATGAAACCTGACTTTAAATTCAAACCGCGGCGGCAAAAGAAACTGGCGGCCCTGCTCGGACTGACGCTCGACGGCAGCCGGCTCGAGGGCGTGGTGCTGCGCCGCAACAACGGGTCGCTCGCCCTGGGCCAGCAGTTCGCCGCCACCCTCACGCTCGATCCCCTCACCGCCGCGCCGGAGCTGGTCGGCCGCGAAATCCGCAACCAGCTTGATGCCGCCGGCATCCGCGAACGCCATTGCATCGTCGGCCTGCCCTTGAAATGGGTGCTGACCATGGCCACCGAGCTGCCGCCGCTGTCCGAAGCCGATGCCGCCAACCTCCTCGAAGTCGAGGCCGAACGCGGTTTCCACTCCGATGTCGCCACCCTCCAGATCGCCAGTTCGCGCGCCGCGCTGGCCGGGGACAAACAAAACGTCCTGCTCGCCGGCATTCCCTCCGCCCATCTCGTGGTGCTGGAAAAAGTCCTCGTCGCGGCCAAACTCAAGCCCGTCAGCTTCGGCCTCGGCCTGAGCGCCCTGCAACCGCCGGCCGATGAAAAATCCCAGGGTGTTCTGGCTCTTGCCATCGGCGAATCCAACGTTGCCCTGCAAATTTCCGCCGGCGGCGGCGTTCTGGCCCTCCGCACCATCGAGGGCGCCGTGGAAAATGAAAACGGCCAGCCCGTCCTCCAGGCGGAGATCGTCGCCCGCGAAACCCGCATTTCCTACGGCCAGCTCCCCGATGAAGTCCGCAACGCCCTCAAGCGCATCCGCATCTTTGGACCGCAGGCACTCGCCCGCCGGCTCGCCGACGAACTGGAAATCCGGTTTGGTCCCATGGGTCTGCGCGTGGAAATCGTCGGCGGCTATGCCCCCGGCGAACTCGGCCTGCAACCGCCCGCCGAAGCCACCCTCTCGGGCGCCTTCAGCCTCGCCGCCCGCCGGCTCGCGGAACAAAAAAACCCGTTCGAATTTCTCCCGCCCAAGCCGACCGTCATCGAGCGCTTTGTCGCCAAATATTCCTCCGGCCGCCTGCGCACCACCGGCGCCGCCGTGGCCGCCGTGGTGGCCCTCGTCGCCGCCCTGTTCCTTTGGCAGCAGTTCCAGTTGCAACGCCTCGGTTCCCAGTGGAACGCCATGGCAGTTCGCGTGGGCCAGTTGCAGCACGTGCAGGACAACATCGTCCAGTATCGTCCCTGGTACGACGGCACATTCCCGAACCTCGCCATCCTCCGCCAGCTCACCCTGTGTTTCACGGAAGATGGCTCCGTCACCGCCAAGAACATTGAAGTCCGCGACGGCAACACCATCACCTGCGCCGGCACCGCGCGCGATGTGCAGGCTCTCCTCGCGGTGGAAAAAAAACTCGCCGCCGTTCCCGGCATCACCGGCCTGCACCATGAACAAAGCCGTGGCAAATCGCCCATGCAATTTGTCCTGACCTTCCACTACAACAACGGAGGCGCCCATTGAAAATTGAGAACCGCCAGCAATTCCTGATCACCCTCACCATCGCGGCCGCCGCGCTGTATGTGGGCGTCAACTTCATCTACGGCCCGCTGTCCGACTGGTACTCCGCCCGCAGCGCGCAAATCAAGGATCTTCGCGCCCGCGTGAGCGAAGGCCGCAGCCTGCTCGCCCGCGACCGGGCCGTGCAAAACCACTGGAACGACATGCAGAGCAATTCCCTGCCCGCCGACACTTCCCTGGCCGAGCAGCAGCTCCTCAAGGCCGTGGATGAATGGTCCCGCGATTGCGGGGCCGAAGTCACCAGCCTCATGCCGCAATGGAAAAATGATTCCACCAATTACATGACCCTCACCTGCCGCGTCGAAACGTCCGGCGACCTCGGCTCCCTCACCCGGTTCCTCTACGACCTGGAAAAGGGTCCCATGGCCATCCGGCTGGACACCGTCGAGCTCGGCGCCCATGACACCACCGGCCAGCAGATGACCATGAGCGTGGACATCGACGGCCTCGCGCTCGGCGCCAAGGAGACCAAATGAAACCCGCACCCCTGATTCTCACCCTGCTCGCGTTCGCCCTCGCCGGCGGTTCGGCCGCGCTCGCCCAGTCGAACAAAGTGCCCGGCCCGGAGGACTACGGCTCGTTCAGCCGGTTCATCACCGACCGCAATATCTTTGATCCCAACCGCCAGCCGCATTACAGCAGCGGCGACCGCCCCCGGGTGCGCGTACACACCCACATCCCCGTTTCCGCCCCCTCGTTTGCCTTCGTCGGAGCCATGAACTACAGCAAGGGCCTGTTCGCCTTCTTCAGCGGCAACAGCGCCGAATACAAAAAAATTCTGGTCAACCAGCAGGACATCGCCGGCTACATCGTCAGCGATATTTCGCTAACCAGTGTCACCCTCGATTCCGCCGACAAGAAAGAACACTTGGAACTGAAGGTGGGCGACGTGATGCGCCAGGTGGACAACAAGTGGGTGCTGACCGGCCCCGGTGAAATCACCGGCTCTGCCGATTCCTCCAGCGCCAGTTCCAGCCCGGCTTCCAGCAGCACTACCACCAGCAGCACCCCCGCCGCCAGCGGACCAACCAGCGATATTTTACAACGACTCAAGCAATTACGGGAAAAGGAAAACCAATGAAAAAAATTATTTTAAGCCTCATTACGTTGGGCGCGGCCGGGCTGATGGTTGCCGCCGCCGCCCAGGACAACCCCGGCGGCAATGCCGGCGACAACAACCCGCCCGTGCCTCCGCCCGGCCAGGGCAACGGCCCCGATGCCGGCGGCCCGCCCGGACCGCCGCCGGATATGCAGCTTGGCCAGCCGCAGCCGGACGCCGACAAGCCGACCAATTCTATTGTCATCCTGCCGGCCACGACCAGCCCCAAACCGCATGAGGACATCACGTCCGAATTCATGCCGCCCGTCAACGGCAGCAGCACCAACAGCGACGGCACCTTGCGCCTCAATTTCCGCAATGCCCCGCTCGAGATGGTCCTGAATTATCTTAGCGACGCCGCCGGCTTCATCATCGTGCTCGACACCCGCGTGAACGGCAACGTCAGCGTCATCAGCAGCCATTCCATGACCAAGGACGAGGCCGTGGACCTGCTCAACAATGTCCTCAATAAAAACGGCTACGCCGCCATCCGCGATGGCCGCACTCTTACCATCGTGGACAAGAACGATGCCAAGACGCGCAACATCCCCGTCAAGAGCGGCAACAAACCCGAGGAGATTCCCAACAACGACGAGATCGTCACCCAAATCATTCCCATCCGCTTCGTCGAAGCGCGCCAGCTTGTGTCCGATCTGAGTTCGTTCGTCTCCTCCCAGGCCACCGTCGTCGCCAACGAGGCCGGCAACTCCGTCGTCATCACCGACACCCAGTCCAATATCCGCCATCTCACCGAAATCATCCGCGCCATCGACGACAGCGCCGAGGCGGAAACGGAAATTCGCGTTTTCCGGCTGAAATATGCCAGCCCCACGGATGTGGCGTCCGAATTGAGCAGCATCTTCCCCAGCAGCAGCGGCAGCGGCGGCAATACGCAGTCGCCCATCCGCTTCGGCGGCGGCGGCGGCGGACCCGGCGGCTTCTTCGCCCGCATGATGGGCGGTGCCGGTGCCGGTGGTGGCGGCAGCAGCTCCAGCGACCGTGTCAAAAAGGCCACCCAGGTCACCGCCGTGGCGGACTCCCGCATTCAGGCCGTGATTGTAACCGCTCCGAAAGAACTCATTGACCAGATCGCCGGCATGATGGCTGAACTCGACGTGGCTTCCACCCGCGACCAGAACGTCTATGTCTATCACATGAACAACGGCGACCCGCAGCAGGCTTTGCAGGTCTTGCAAACCATGTTCCAATCCAGCAGCACCTCGCGCAGCGGCAGCGGCTCCAGCTCGTCATCCAGCAGCGCGCTCATGCTGCGCCAGCAAAACAACGCCACCACCACCAGTTCATCCAGTTCCAGCTCCGGCTCGAGCGGGTTCGGCGGCAGTTCCGGCGGCCGCGGCCTCGGTGGCACCCAATTCTGAACCTACCTGAAGGAAAAAATATTATGAAGACCAGTTATTTTCAAAAAGCCGGCGGCGCCGCGCTGATGTTCCTGCTCTGTGCGGCCCTCGCCGCCCACGCGCAATTCCGTCCGGGCGGCGGTGGTGGCGGCGGCGGCTTCGGCGGGTTTGGTGGTTTCGGCGGGTTTGGCGGCGGCGGTGGCAATCGCGGCGGTGGCGGCGGCTCCAGTTCCTCCACGGCCGGCCAGTATAACAATAACGGCACCGTCGGCAGCGCCACCATTACCGTGGATCCCGTCACCCACAACATCGTCGTCATTGCCGATGCCGAGACCAGCCTCCAGATCAGCAACGTCATCGCCAACCTCGACGTGCCCGAACCGCAGGTGCTCATCAAGGTCGTGTTCCTCGAAGTGGCCCATAATGATTCCTCCGCCATCGGCGTGGAAGGCAGTTACACCGGCCACAGCGGGTATTTCGAGCAGCTCACCGGTTATGTGACCAATTATACCGTCGCCAACGGCTCCAATGGCGTTGCCTCCATCGTGCCCAAAAGCATCACCCCCAGCTACCAAAGCATGAACGTGGGCCAGAACCTCGGCGTGGCCTCCGCCGGCAACCCCGCCGGCCTCTACCAGATGCTCGGCAATGACTTCACCGCCACCCTGCGCGCCATCGCCCAGGCCGGCAAATCCGAAGTCCTCTCCCGTCCCTCCATTCTGGCCCGCGATGGCCAGCTCGCCAAGATTGTCGTCGGCCAGGAAATCTATCTGCCCAGCGGTGTCAGTTACACCACGGCCGGCACTTCCACCACCATACCGATCATCAACGGCAGCTACACCGAAGTCGGCATCATCCTGAACGTCACCCCCTTCATCGGCGCCAACGGCCTCGTGGAAATGATCGTTCAGCCCCAAACCTCGCAGTTGGATACCTCCACGCCCGGCCAGCTCATCGCCGCCGGCAGCACGCTGCTCGGTTCCGCCTCCACCCCCGTGTACGCCCCCAATGTGAACATCCGCTCGGCCGATACCGTCGTCGTCACCCCGGATGCCCAGACCGTCGTCATCGGCGGCCTCATGGGCAATACCAAATCCTCCAGCGTCACCAAGGTTCCCATCTTGGGCGACATCCCGCTGCTGGGCAACCTGTTCAAGTCCACCACCAAGACGGATGACAAGAACGAGCTGCTTCTGTTCCTCACCCCGCACATCGTCCGCGCCCCGAATCAGATCGGCGAGCTGACGGCCGCCGGCACCCTGTCCTCCGATGTCGTCACCAATTCGCTCTCGGAAAAGCAGCTGGATAAGTTCCTGGAAACCGTCCCGGTGAAGAAAAAATAAGGGTTGGCAATCCGCCCGGCCGGTTACAGACTCCGAAATACCATGGAACTCAAACGCAGCCAGAAACTCGTGACCGGCCTCGTGGCCGGTGCCTGGCTGCTCGTGGTCGGCTGGCAGGTCCGGGAACATGCGCGGGTGGTCGAAGCCGCCCGCTCCGACCTCCGCAACCGGTCCCATGAAATCGCCAGCACCCTCGGCGCGGTCACCCGCGCCATGCGGTTTCATGGCACCGTGTTTCAGGAACGCCTCGAGCCCGTGCTCAAGGAACTCGTCACCGTCCACACCAATGCCCTCGTCAGTTCCGGCGGCCTGCTCGCCGTCGGTCTGCTCAACACCGAGGGCGACCCCCTCTTTTCCGTCGGCGAAACCAACCTGTTCTCCCGCGAGATTCTCGCCGAGGGCGAACATTGGGCCAATGAATACGTCGCCTTCGTTCAACCGCTCGCCGGCGACACCGTCAGCCCCGAGAATACCAATCTCAATCCCACCGTTGTCCTCCCATCGTTCCATGACCTGACCAACGGCACCGCCCGCGGCCGCGACTTTGGCGGCCGGCGCGACCAGCCCCCCGGCGAACCCGGCCAGACCAATGGCGGCAACCCTCCCCCGCCCGCCACCAACGCCGCCGGTGAACTGGAATCCCCGCCGCCCCCGCCGCCCGGCGATGACCGCCATCCGCCCGACGGCGGCGACCGCCCCCGCGGCGGCAATCGCCGCGCCCCTTGGATGCGCTGGATGTCCGAAAGCGAATTCAAAGCCTTTACCGCCCGCCGCGAACTCCACGGCCTTGCCCTCGTGATGTCCGCCGACAACTACCGCGCCATCTGCAATGACGACTGGTGGTTGCGCTTCATCATCGCCTTCTTTGCCGGCGTTTCCGCCGTTGGCGCCGGCCTGGCCTGGCGCAACATGGGCCAGACCGCCGAATTGCAGATACGCCTCGTGCGCGCCAGCGAACTCAATTCCCATCTCAAGGAACTGAACCTCGCCGCCGCCGGCCTCGCCCACGAAACCCGCAATCCCCTCAACATCATTCGCGGCCTCGCCCAGATGGTCTCCCGCCTGCCCGACGCCCCGGCCGAAGTGCGCGAAAAAACCCGCACCATTGTTGAAGAGACGGACAAGGTCACCGCCCAGCTCACCGAGTTCATCAATTACTCGCGCCCCCGCGAAGTGCGCCGCAGCAAAATTTCCCTCCCCGCCGCCGCCGCCGAAATCATCCGCACCCTCAACCAGGACATCGAGGAAAAGAAACTCCGCGTCGAAACCGCCGGCGACACCCTCGACATTATTGCCGATGAACAGCTCCTCCGCCAGGTCCTGTTCAACCTCCTCCTCAACGCCATCCAGGCCGTGGAACCCGGCGGGCACATTGAAATCTTCACCCGGCGCGAAGCCGCCGGCCTCGCCTCCGTCACCGTCCGCGACGACGGCCCCGGCGTGCCCCCCGAACGCCGGCAGGAGATTTTCAAACCTTACTTTACCACCCACCAGAAAGGCACCGGCCTCGGCCTCGCCGTTGTGCAGCAGATCGTCCTCGCCCACGGCTGGGAAATCCAGTGCCTCCCCAATACCCCCAAAGGCGCCGCCTTCCGCATCACCCACTTGAAACTCGCGGTCTGACGAATCAGATGTTTTGCCGGACCCGCTCCGGGCGCGCCGCCGCCGGCCAATGAAGGCTGACCGGTTCACGCTGACTGGCTGCGGCCAATTATTGGTGAGAGTTTGGCAACCTTGGTGAATTAGCCAGGCTAAAGATCGGGCATCTTATCCGGCATGATTTACAGTTTAAATGATGCCCGGCTGCGATCAGTCTGTTTGGGGATGGCGGGCCTGGCCGGTTTGATGGTGGCGCTGGCAGCGGCCGCCGCGGAAAAGCCTGACTGGTTGAGTGATGCCTCGGCCACGGTGCGGGAAACCTACGACGGCAATATTTTCCTTTCGGATGTCAATGCGCAGTATATCCCGGCCAATTATCCACTGCCGGCCGGCAGCGTGGCGGCGCTGAAGAACAAGTCCTCCACCATCACCACGGTGGCCCCGAAATTCGGGGTGAGCTTGCTGCCATGGACGGGCACCAACGCTTTTTCCCAATTCTCGCTGACGTATGCGCCGGAGTTCGCGATTTACCAAAATGAAGACAGTGAAACGCATTACGATCATCATTTGATCACCAAGCTGAAAGGACATACGCAGAGCTGGACCTTTGGGTTGGACAATAATTTTGCGTATGTGGATGGCAGCCGGGTGGCGCCCACCTATCCGGGCGGTTATGTGACGGCCTATAATACCGCCGCCCCGCGCGAACGGCGGCAGCAGCTTCAGGATCGCGCGAATATGACGGCGACGCTGGACCGGGAAAGCTGGTTTTTACGGCCGGGGGCGAACCTGACCTATTACGATCTCCAGACCGAGCAGATCAACTCCACGGGGTACCAGAATTATCCCAGCCGGTACGATGCCCATGGCGGCGTTGACCTCGGCATTAAAATTCCGGAGCACACGGCGCTGACCATCAGCGGCCAGGCGGGTCACCAGTATCAGGAGAAATTCGCCTTTTCGCCGTATGAGAGTTCCGCCAATTATCTGCGTCTCTTGGGCGGGGCGGAGGGCAAGCCGTTCTCCTGGCTCACGTTCAAATTCCAGGCCGGACCGGATTTCCGATCTTATGACAGCGCCGCCCCGGTGAACAACCGTAATATGATTACGTATTACGACGAAGGTTCCTTTGCCGCGACGCTTTCCGCGAATGACACGCTGACGCTGGAGGGCCGGCAGTTTCAATGGGTGTCCAGCGTGGGCAAGGTGCCGTATTTTGATACGACGGCGAGCCTGACGTGGCATCACCGTTTCAGCGAGGCGGTGGGGTCAGACTTGGGAGTGAAATATTTGGGGGCGGATTACCGTTCCGGTAATTTGAGCACGTGCCTGCGTTATGACACGGAGTATTGTTTCAACACGGGGCTGAGCTATGCGGTTACGCGGCAGCTTTCGCTGACTATGGGCGCGGAGCTGGACTTGGGCCGCAATGCGATGGATGGGATTGCGGATCCCAGCACGCGGGATTTTCACCGCATACTGGTGACGTTTGGGACCACGTGGCAGTTTTGACAAGGGATTGTGTTGGGATCCTTCAAAGGCATCCCTCTCCAATCTTCAAGCGTTTCCCATCAGCAACGCCTTTAACACCGTCCCGTCACTGGTCGGCGGCTGGCAGGCGGTGCCAGTGCAGACATAGGCGGTAGCGCCAGCCTTGGCAGGCAACGTTTGGGCGAAAGGTTCCACCGCGCCGGTGTTGCCGAGGATGATTTTATTGGGCTGATAGACCGAGTGCGCAGCGTGCAACAGTTCACGCAGGGCGGGGGCATCCGGTTCACCGGCCAGCACCACGCGGCGCGGTTCATCCAGCCAGAAATCCAGCGCGTGCAACATGTACGCCAGGCCGGCGGGCTGGGTTTGCAGGCGGTGGGCAAACAGTTGCAGCGTCAATTCGGCCGGCTGCTTGAATTCTTCCAGCCCCGTGATGGCGGCGAGTTTCAACAGGGCCAGGGTGGCCACGGAATTGCCACTGGGTTCGGCGCCATCGTAATCATCCTTGATGCGCAGGATCAAATCATCCGTGCCGGCGGGGCTCTGCCAGAATCCGCCGTTGGCAGGGTCATAAAAGATTTCAATCATGCGCCGGGCCAGACGGATGGCAAAAACCAGATGCGCGGGTTTGACGGTGGCTTCGTAGAGATGGATTACTCCATCAAGCAGGAAGGCGTAACCTTCGAGCAGTTGCACGCCGTCGCGTTCACCATCGCGCCAACGGTGAAAGAGAGATTGAGCCGCTTCATCCCATAAATTGTTGCGCAGGAAGGCGAGGTTTTTTTCAGCAGCGGCGAGATATTTCTCCTCACCCAACACCGCGCCGGCGCGGGCGAAGGCACCGAGCATGAGACCGTTCCACGAGGCGAGAATCTTGTCATCGAGATGCGGCCGGATGCGGGTGGCGCGGGCGGCGAGCATCTTGGCCTGCGCGGCGGCCAGCAAGGGGCGGTCGGCCACCGGCACATCGGACTGTACAATGCTCAGGACGTTCTGGCCGGGCAGGGGCTGCGGATGGCTGTGGTCGGTAAAATTGCCCGGGGCGGTGATGCCAAAGAAATGGGCGGCCACATTGTATTCCTCCACGGTAAGCAACCGGGACAGTTCGGCGCTGGTCCAGCAATAGAATTTCCCCTCATGACCTTCGCTGTCGGCGTCTTCGGCGGAATAGAAACCGCCATCGGGATGGGTCATGTCCCGCAGCACATAATCAAGAATATCCCGCGCCACGCCGGCATGATGCGACTGGCCGCTGACCAGATAGGTGTCCAGATACAACTGGGTAAGCTGGGCGTTGTCGTAGAGCATCTTCTCGAAGTGAGGCACGAGCCACTCCGCATCCACGGCGTAGCGGGCAAAGCCGCCGCCCAATTGATCGTGAATGCCGCCATCGGCCATGCGGTTGCAGGTATGGACGACCATGGCAATGGCCTCGGTATTGCGAAACCGGCGGGCGGCCCGCAGCACGGCGAGGGGAATCGCGGGCTGGGGAAATTTGGGCGCGCCGCCGAACCCGCCGTTCACCGGATCGTAGGCATCCATGAAAACAGCGGCCGCACGGTTCAAGGTCTCCGGCGTGAGGGGCACATCCTCCCGGGCGTCGCGACTGGTGACGAGTTCCAGGCGGGCATGGAGTTCCGCCGCCGTATCGACGATTTCCGACTGCCGTTCGCGCCAAATCTTGGCGATCTGCTGAAGCAGTTGCAAAAAACTGGGCCGGCCATGACGCGGGGTCGGTGGAAAATAAGTGCCGCCGAAGAACGGCTTGCGGTCGGTGTTTAAAAACACATTCAACGGCCAGCCGCCGCTGCCGCTGGTGGACTGCACGAACGTCATGTAAATCTTGTCCACATCGGGGCGTTCCTCGCGGTCCACCTTGATGCTGACAAAATGCTCGTTCAGAAAAGCCCCGACCGCCGGATCTTCAAACGATTCGCGTTCCATCACATGGCACCAGTGGCAGGTGGAATAGCCGATGCTGAGGAAGATGGGTTTGTTTTCGGCGCGGGCGCGGGCAAAGGCGGTTTCGTTCCAAGCGTGCCAGTTCACCGGATTATGGGCGTGCTGGAGCAGGTACGGCGATTTCTCGCGGGCGAGCAAATTGGTATAAGGAGCGGTCACGGCGCACCTTAACCCGGCGCGGGGGCAGATGCAATTCGGCGATTCTTATTATTCTTAGTAGGAGACGACGTCAGGAGACTCTAATTAATTCCCCCGTTTAAGGCTTTGCATCGCATCCCAACGGCGGACGTTTAATATTGCCGGCATCCGGTTGGCGCAGTTCACCAAAAATGCGCCAAAATTTCGGCCAATAATCTTCCGCCAAGGGATTCAGCTTGGGATACCCCGGGATAATGCAGCCCGTGTATGGCCAGGCCTCCGGGCCGGATACCAACTGTTCCTGTACCGGATTGGCCGCGATATAAAAACAAACCTTGGCAAAGGCGTTCCGTTTTCTTTGTTCCGGCCGCAGTACTTCATCCTGTGCCTGCGGCTGAAATCGGGCTGGCGCCAGTTCCGGCGCCAGATAAGTCCGCAGAAACGCCATGCCATTCAATTGATCCGAATCCAACCTCAATCCCATCCACACCAAATGGAGATGATCGGGCATCAAACAGTAAATCGGGCAAGTCAAACCTTCCCGCGCGGCGGCATGCAACATGAGTTCCCGGAATCGGCTGTGAAAAGCCGGGGTTAACCAGCCCCGGGCCCGGTCAAAGACGGTCAGGGTCCAAAACACCACGGCATCGGCCTGATAATGCTCGCGGGGCAGACGGGGCAAATAGAATGAACGATTGAGCGGGTCGGGTGATCGCTCGGGCGGCGGAACTCTCATGGCGGGCTGTTTTTTGCTTTGCGGGGGCGCTGAGTTCTATCACGTTGCCAAGCCTGACCCCGGTTTTGATTATTTAGTTAGAGTCTCCTGACGTCGTCTCCTACTAATTTATCAACTCATTTCACCACCAGGGCGCACTTGGGCGGGGCGGACTCGGCGGTGAGGCATTCTCGGAGGTAGGCCACGATGCTGTCCTGGAGCTGTTCGCAGCGGATGCTCCAGCGGCGGGCGCCGGCGATTTTTTTTACACAGCCGCGCAAGCCGCTAAAACGCACCACCTTGGGCGATTGCTTGAGCTGGCCACGCAGTTCATCGCGCAGGCGGGGAAAGAAGAAGAGTTCCAGACTGTCGCCGGATTCCTGGGCGAGCCGGCACAGGTCGGTTTCCTTGGCGGCGGCTTCGGGATCGGGCGCGCAGATGGTGTAGCCCAGGTGGGTGAGCACCTTTTCGAGGGCCTGGGAAAATTCGCCCACGGTCACCGCTTCGCGGGACAGCTCGGTTTTGAAATAATGAAAGACGCTGGCGGCGGCGTGCCGGAGGGTTTCGGGATCCAGAATGCCGTGGGCTTCACCCACGATCTCGACGGTGATCATTTCCGCCGAGCAGGGGACGCTTTCCCCGCTCGCGAGCTGGAACATCAGGCAATCGGAATGTAATGCAATCATCGGGCAGCCTCTAATTTTTTAACTTCCGAGACAAAATCCGTGGCTTCCTGAAACCGGCGGTACACGCTGGCGTACCGCACGTAAGCCACCGAATCAATTTCCCGCAAACCGTCCATAACCATGGTGCCGATGGCTTCACCGGGCACCTCGGTCTCAAATTTTACCGTAACGGTGGCCACGATGTGGTCCACCAAGTCTTCCATGGCCTTGGGGGTCACGGGGCGCTTCTGACAGGCCTTGCGGATGCCGGAAATCAGCTTTTCACGGGAGAACTCCTCATGCCGGCCATCGCGCTTGAGCACCATCAGTCCCTCATGCTCCACCTCTTCATAGGTGGTGAACCGGTGTTCGCATTGCAAACACTCGCGCCTGCGCCGAATGGTCGCGCCTTCGCTGGAGGCGCGTGAATCAACGACTTTATCTTCCTGACAACCGCATTTGGGACAACGCATAAAGCCACAGCTAATGGTGGCTGTCTCTTTTTAACACACAACCTTTTGTGGTGTCAAGCAACCGGCGGAATTATCATAAATGCACCTTGCCTTCGACCTTTTTACTGCTATAATTAGCAACTCATTTTAGTAGAGAAAAACACGCGACACCAATTTTATGGCAACAGCTAACGATCTTCGCCGGGGGATGGCAATCAATTATAACGGCGACATTGCCGTGGTTCTCGACAGCCAGCACCGCACGCCCGGCAACCTGCGCGCGTTTGTGCAGGCCACCCTGCGCAGCATCCGCACCGGCAAATCATCCGATGTGCGTTTCAGCTCCACGGAAAAAATCGAGCCCGTGCCGATGATCAGCCGCAAAATGGAATATAGTTACAAGGACGGCGAAGATTATGTTTTCACCGACCCGGAAAACTATGAAAGTGTGACGCTGGCCAAGGAACTGGTGGGTGAATCAAAGGACTATCTCGTTGAAAACGGCGTGGTTACCGTGACGTTCGTCGAAGAAAAGGCCGTGACCATCGAAATTCCGTCCAGTGTGTTCCTGACGGTCACCGATGCGCCCGAAGGCATCCGGGGCGATTCCGCCAACAACGTCCAGAAGACCTGCACCTTGGAAACCGGCATTCATTGTCAGGTGCCGCTCTTCATCAAGACCGGCGAAAAGATCAAGGTGGATACCCGCACCGGCAAGTACATGGAACGCGCCTGAGGCGTTATCCGCCCGATTTCACTTCAAAAGCCCGCCTTGAGCGGGCTTTTTTATTTTGGTGCGGGGCCGTCCCGGTTCGGACCGCTCAAGAACTTTCCGCCGATTCCGCACGTAAATGCTTTTCAAGCGAAACCAGACCGGTTATTTGTTGGACACAACCTATGTCAGGGCAGTTGAAAGGCGAAAAGGTGTTTCAGGGCATTGGCGTTTCGGCGGGGGTATGCCGCGGAAAAGTCATTGTATTGCGACGGACTCGCCGGGCCATCCTCAAGCGCGAGCTGCCGGACGATTCGATTACCCCGGAGATCAAGCGATTCGAACACGTTTTGGTCCGCACCCGCCAGCAGATCACCGAAGTCCAGCGCCGGGTCGCCGAGACCATGAGCACCTCCGAGGCGGATATCTTCGACGCCCACCTGCTGATGCTCGAAGACCGGGTGCTGATCGAAGAAGTCTTCAAAATCATTCGCGAGCAGAAAGCCAACGCGGAATATGCCTTTCATACCGCCTCCGACCGTTACATCGCGGTGCTGGAAGCGGTGGAGGATGAATATCTCCGGGAACGGGCCGCCGATCTGCGCGATCTGACCAACCGCGTTTTGGACAACCTGATGGATGTCAAAGACGCCTACAATCTGCGTCATCTGAGCGAACCGTGCATCCTGGTGGGCCACGATCTGAGCCCGTCCATGACCGCCACGCTGGACAAGAAATTTGTCCTGGGCTTTGCCACCGACATTGGCGGCAAAACCTCCCATACGGCCATTCTGGCGCGTT
The DNA here is from genome assembly GCA_903872345.1 of uncultured Verrucomicrobia subdivision 3 bacterium. Lineage (GTDB taxonomy): Bacteria > Verrucomicrobiota > Verrucomicrobiia > Limisphaerales > UBA11358 > UBA11358. The sequence goes on from CAIQKM010000108.1 coordinate 199,445, forward strand.
CGCTGGACATTCCCGCCGCCGTGGGCCTCCAAAACGCCAGTGAGGAACTCGATACGGGTGATTATGTCCTGCTCGACGGCTACAACGGCACCGTGGTGGTGAATCCCACCGACCAGACGCTCTTTGAATACGGCCAGTTGGTAAAGATCAAGGCCTCGCTCGATGAAAAGCTCCGCGAGATCCAGTTCCAACCTGCGGTGACGCTCGATGGGAAGACCATTCACCTTTCCGCCAACATCGAGGATCAGCACGATGTCGCCGCCGTCACCCGCCACGGGGCAGAAGGCGTGGGCCTGTTCCGCACCGAATTTCTCTACATCAACCGCGACAGCCTGCCGACCGAGGACGAACAGTACGAGGTTTATCGCAGCGTGGCGGCGGCGCTGAAACCGAACCCGGTCATCATCCGCACGCTCGACATTGGCGGCGACAAATTTGCCTCCCAATTGCAGCTCGCCCACGAGCTGAATCCCTTTCTCGGGTGGCGGGCCATCCGCTTCTGCCTGGCGCAGCCGCAACTGTTCTGCGCCCAGCTCCGCGCCATTCTCCGGGCGGGCGTGGAGGGTAACATCAAAATGATGTACCCCATGATTTCCGGACTGGATGAACTGAACCAGGCCAACCAGTTGGTGGAACAGTGCAAGGCGGAATTGCGCGCGCAAAATATTCCCTTCGCGGAAAACCTGGACATCGGGGTGATGATTGAAATCCCGTCCGCCGCGCTGATTGCCGATACGCTGGCCAAAAAGGTGAAGTTTTTCAGCATCGGCTCGAACGACCTCATCCAGTACGCGCTGGCGGCCGACCGCACCAATGAACGGGTGTCCCACCTCTACGAACCCACGCATCCGGCCATTCTGAAGCTTATCAAGATGACCGTGGACGCCGCCCATGCCAACGGCATCTGGTGCGGGGTTTGCGGCGAAATCGCCGGCGACCCGATATTGACCGCCTTGCTCGTCGGATTGGGCGTGGATGAATTAAGCACCGCACCGGCCGTGCTCGACGAGGTGAAATATATCATCCGCCGGGTGAAACTGGAGGAAGCCAGGCTCTTGGCCGAGTTTGCGCTGAAATGCGACTCCCCCTCACAAATCCTCATGCGCTGCGCCGAACTGGCCTTGCAGACGGCCCCGAGCCTGTTCGAGAACAAAGCGATGCTGCCGGCGCCGCAGGGTTAATTCCCGCCGGAGCGCCCATCCCGCCAATTACGGCACCCCCAATCCACCCCGCCTCATGGCCGCAACCGGAAGAACCGGGCGGCGGCGCTCATATCGGAATTCGTATAAGACTGTCCCGAATAGATGCAATCCGTGTATGGCCCGAGAGGGGTGGGCGCCCATTGCAACCTGCCGGCGCCGGTCCATTGGATGACCAGTTGCGCGGCGCGGTTCAGACTGGCCTGCAAGCTGGGCCGCTGCTGCACCAGCGCCAGGCCATGATAAAGACCGGACGCGACATAAACCGTCCAATTGGCACCGCCCGGCACATTAAGCTGGCCGAAGTCATTGTTGCCCCAGCCAACGACGGTACCATCGGCGCGGCGGGCATAGGTGTGGTAATCGCCGGCGGCGATCGCCACCACGTTGGACAGACCGACGGGAACGTTCGTTTGGCCAAAGCTGTTATCCCCCCAAGCCACCACGGTGCCGTTGGTACACAAGGCGACACTATGGGCCGAACCGGCGGCAATCGCCATGACATTAGCCAGCCCGGCAGGCGGCGAGGCCTGGCCAAAACTATTGTCGCCCCAACCCAAAACGGTGCCATCATATATTAGGGCCAAATTATGATTACGCCCGGCGGCAATGGCCAGCACCGGCAAAGGGGTATATTGAAACCAATTGGTTGAAATGATGTAGGGCGGATAGGTCCACCATGACCAGTTGGTGTACCAATATCCACCGGACAGCAGATTGTAAGGAAGATTGGTTTGCCCGTAGGTATTGTCACCCCAGACCCGGACGAGGCCGGAAGGCAATAAGGCCAAACTATGGTTGTCTCCGGCGGCGACACTGAGCACGGTGGTGACATCGGGCGGGATGCTGATTTGGCCAAAATCATTCCGACCCCAGGCCGACAGCGAGCCATCTTCGGCGATCACGAGATTGTGATCCGTGCCAGCCACAATGGAAACAAAGCGCATTGTGTTGGTGGGCACGTCGGTCTGCCCATCTCCGTCATAGCCCCAGGCCAAAAGCGTACCATCATGACGAAGGGCGACCGAATGGTAGTCCCCGCCCGCGACCGCCACGGCGTCATCGAGATTGGTGGGCACATCGGTTTGCCCGCCGGAATCATCACCCCAAGCTACAATTGAGGAAGCGGGATAATACACGCTTACCCGGCCGGTGGTGGAAGAGGCGCTGCCATAGAGATTCGTGACCGTGACGGAATAGTACCCGGATGCCATGGGCGAAATGTTCGACAGGGTCAGCTCAGCATTGGTCGCGGTGAAATACCCTTCATTCCAGTGCCAGGTGTAACCGAACGGGGCGGTGCCGGTGACATTAACACCCAGTCTGAGGGTGCTCCCGGCATCCACCACTTGATTGGAAACACCCGCCTGGATCGTGGGCGGCAGATAAACGGTCAGTCGGGCCGGGGCGCTGGTGGCCGCTCCCAGAGAGTTGGCGGCCACAACATAATAGGCGCCTTGATTGGCGGCACTAATCGCTGACAAGGTCAGATTGGAACCGGTCTGACCGGCCAGCTGAGTTCCTTGAAAATACCAGTTGTATTTGAGCGGATCCAAACTGGTATCCGTACCGGCGGCCAGGCTGGTAAAAGTCGTGTTATTGCCAGCCACTGCCGCCGTCGGAACCGGCTGCAAAACAAAAACCGGTTTGGCGGGCACCACGGTCAGGAAAGCCCCCGGGCTGATTGCACTGCCCAGTGAATTGGAGACGGACACTTGATAGGTTCCCATGTCCCACCCTTGAACATCTGAGATGACCAGGTCAGGGGTATTTATGCCGGCCAGCAAATATCCATCCACATACCATTGGATGGAAAGGGGCGCACTGCCCATCACCGTCGCATGTAATACCGCCGTTCCCCCCGCCGGAACCGTCAACGAAGTCGGAGCGGTAACAATCGCCGCCCGCGTTGGTAAAACCCGCAATAAAATGGGGCCGCTGGTGGCCGTGCCGACGGGATTGGCCAGGACGATTTGATAATAGCCTTGGTTCACCGTTTGGACATTAGGCAACTGCACGCTGTTGTTGGTGTCGCCGGCGAGCGCCAAGCCGTTAAAAAACCATTGGTACGTCAGCGGGGCGGAGCCAATCGGGCTGACGGCTAACACGACATTGCTGCCACCCGGCGCACTGACGACCGTCGGTTGGCTGGCGATGCCCGGCGGAATCATGACCACCAGATTGGCCACCGAGCTCGTCACCACCCCCGAGATATTGCTGACCAAAACCTGATAATTCCCCGACTGCATAACCTGCAGATTGTTGAACCAAAGAAAATAGTTGGTCGCCCCGGGCAAATTGGTGCCGGCGCAAGTCCATTGATAGGACAGGGGCGACAGGCCCGTGGCCGTCACCGTCAAACTGAACGTATTGCTGACCGCCAGCGTGGTTTGCGCCACCGGCGACTGCGTAATGACCGGGGCCTGAATCAGCGTCATCGGGATACTGCCCAGGTTGGTGGTGGCGCTGTTAAAATACCAGTACCGCAGGTTTTGCCCGTCCACCACGGCAACAGTGCTCGCAGCCGGCAGGTTGTAGAGCGTATTTTTGGTGGCGGTGTCAATAGCCTGACTGGTCCCAAAGGCCACCGCTCCGTTGGTCGAACACGCGTAAATTTCCGTTCCCAGCGAACCCAGGTCGTCCAGGTTGGCATCATACATGTCACCCGTCCAGAAAAGCCGGGAGCCATCAAGCGCCATGATCAGATTGCGCGAACCATAGCCCCAATAGTTATTTTGACCAACACTCTCCAGCGGGGCAAAAAAATCACCGCTCAGGTCAAATTTGTCAATGTTGGCACCCCAGGAATTGTCCACGTGATAGTAATATCTGCCGCTGGGGTCAAACTCCCCATCCCCCACGGAAACACCGGCATTGGTGATGGTCAAACCGGTGGACGCATCAATGAGATTCACATTATGCGACTGTCCCTCCGTGACCAGTCGGTTGGGCTGCCCGGCATTGATTTCATAAACGTCCGCGCCGAGATTCAGCGGCGGGAGCAAGGCCTGGCTGTTCAAATCCACCACATAAGTCGCGGATTCCGACTCACTCGCACAATAAAGTTTCCCATCGCCGTAACTGATGGTTAAATCGGTCGGATTCAACCCGATGGGGAGGGCCTTTTCCATCTGACCATTGGTCGTGTTGATAAAAAGCAGCGATCCGTTTTGACCGGCGGACACCGGTGCCTGCAAGGCGTATATGTAGGGACGCTGCCGATCCGCCGCCATTTTAACGATTTTCAATGGCTGAATGGTTAGCGTGACCGGCAATTCCCATTTCAGCGCCCCGGCGGTAAATTCCACATTATTGCTGTAATAACCAGCCGGCAGCCCGGCAGTGTTATAGGACAAGGTGGCCAGCCCGGGAGAAGTGCCGCCGCCAGGATTCACGGTAAGCCAGTTGGAACCGGTCACGACCGCCGACCATGTCATCGTTACCGTACTCGTCAGCGTCAGGGTCGTGGCGGGAGGATTGCAACCTGCAATGGCCTGACAACTGATCGAATTGGGGGCGACGGTCACCGGAGACACGGTGAAAGTCCAAACCTTCCCGGTATTGGTGGCGGCGAATCCGAGTTGATCCACCCGCCAGAAATAGGTGGTGCCTGGACTAAGTGATCCGGAGAACGGCCAGACGGAGGATAAAACGCGGCCCTGATACTGGTCGGATTGCGGGGTCGCCCCGGCAACCTGGGCCTGATTGGTCCCAAAGTAAACGTCATAACTCAACGCTACGGGTGAAGCGCTCCAAGCGAGATTGGCCAGCGGCAGGCTTATCGCCGAACGGTTGGCGGGAGTGGGAACGGAATCCGATCCGCTCAAAGCCATGATGCCTGCCAGATCATAAACGGTGAGGTTGGTGGCGGCCTGATTATACAGGAACAGTTTCCGTTGATCGCCCGACACGGCCAGGACGGTGGTGGCAAAGGGGAGATTCGTCAGCGGGGCGGCGTTTTGGGTGTTAAAGATTTCCGCCGAACCAAAAGCGAGCCGGCTGTCGGTGGATATTCCGCAGATATTATCGGAAAACTGGTTGAGCTGAACCGCCACATTGGTGGCGTCAAACATTCCATGTTCACTAAACACCCAGCGTCCGCCGGTGTCGAGAAATACCTGCGTATTGGAGGGTTCCCCGAGGCCGAAGGGAGGGGATTCTTCCAGCGGCGTCAGATTGGCATTGGTGAACACATCGTAGCGGGTCAGCAAGGAATTCCAATCACCGTAGTACCAGCCGGACTGCCGACAGCGATACAGGACACTGCCGTCCGGGGTGACCGCCAAGCCGCCGGCCCCGTTGCCGTCGTCGTAAATCGCCACATTAGTGCCATTCGCATAATCAAAAATGGTGATGCTCGGCGCCCAGGCCGCGTCCGTAAAATAAACCAAATTCGAGCGCCCCGCCGCCAAGTGTAGTATGTAGGTCTTGTTGTAAGTGTTGGGGGTGGTAACGGCCTTTTCCGCCACCACGGTAAAGCTGGTCAAATCTATTTTGGAAATGGTCCGGCTGCCGTTATTGATGACGTAAAGCGCATCGCCCGCCAGACTCATCGTCATGTCGGTGGGGTTCAGATTGACGGCAATTTCATTCATCACCGTCCCGTTGGTGGCATTGAGCGCCAGGACGGTTCCGGGCCCCGTGCCATTGGCTTGGTTCAGCGCGTAAACCAGCGGCCGGGCAAAGTCGGGCAACAGTTTGACGAGCGTACGTCCGGGCAGGGCGTTGGTGACTTGGGCGAAACCGGCGTTGGAAAGAAAAATCGCCACCGCCATTAAAATAATAAATGAAAAAATCTTCATGAGTTAGCCCATTTTAAAACCGGCATTGATTATCAGCCGGATAGGGTGATCGGCTCAACCAGAAAAACATCCGTTTCGGGATTGTTACAATGCCGGCCGGCGCGCGCCGGTTGGCTGCGACTGGCTGTCTCCTTTGTCCATACGGGGAAAAAAGCCTAATTCTCCTGCCGGCTGAATTCGCGGATCATCGCCTTCCACCAAGGGGCGAGTTTTTCCTCGGGCCGCAGCCAGGCCTGGCGGTGCAGCCACACCATCACGCTTTGATCGGCCATGATTTGCAGGCGCTCGGCGGGCTTCAGTTTGTCCGGCCCCTGGGCCAGCAGGCGTTCGCCGAGTTCGCGCACCGCTTCGGTGCCGGCGCCCAGCCGGTTGAGCTGTTCCGCGTAGTCCGGGTTCATCTGTTTCTCGCGCAGAAGGGTCACGTGAATGGCGTTGACGTAAGGATCGAGCACCGACGCGGCCAGCCCGGCGTGGGAATAGGTCGGCGCGCCGCTCTCGGTCAGCTCATGAATCTTCATCCGGGCGCGCAGCGAAACCAGTTCCAGCGGGGGCTTGGTTTCCTCCGGGGTGCGGAACAGGCCCAAGCTTTTGGCCCACGCGCCCAGGCTGCGACGGCTGGTGAGCACGCTCAAGGGAATGGACAGCGCCATGCCGGCCAGCACCGGAATGAACCACCAGAACATCGAAGGCTCAAGTTTCCACATCAGCCAACCCCAAACCATGCCGATGAGGGTGTGCCCCCAATGCCGGTTCAGGGCATAGAGCCAGTCCGTGCCATCGGCGGTGCGGCGCTGGGTGTTCCAACCCACGCTGATGCCCGCCAGATTCGTCGCCACAAACCGCGTGTGCCAAAGCATCAACAGCGGCGCATGCAGCGTGGAAAAAATCGTTTCGCCAATCACGCCGGCCGTGGCGCGCACCATGCCGCCGAACTGCCGGCGGCGGGGCAAATCCAGCAACAAATCCACGAGCGAAAGAAATTTCGGCAGCATGATGATGATCATGCAAATCACAAAGACCAGCAGGGCGTGCTGGGTGCCGCTCCAGTTGGCCAGATAGGGGTTGAAGGACTGGACGGTGAGATCGGACAGCCCGGTGTAACGCTGGTACCAGTAGATCCAGTCGAAAGCCACGAGGAAGGCCAGCCAGAGCGGTCCCGCCACATACCCAAAAATGCCGAGCAACAGATGCACCCGGCTGGCCCCGCGCAGGCCGCGGGCGAACAGCACCAGATTGTGCTGCATGTTGCCCTGGCACCAGCGGCGCTCGCGCTGGGCGTTTTCGATCAAGGCCTGCGGCGCTTCCTCGTAACTGCCTTCGAGATCGTAAGCCATCCATACTTCCCAGTTTTCCCGGAGCATCAGGGCGGCCTCCACGAAATCGTGGCTCAATATCTGCCCGCCGAACGGCTTGCGGCCGGGCAATTGCGGCAGATCGCAAAATTGCATGAACGGCTCCGTGCGGATGATGGCGTTGTGCCCCCAGTAATTGCCGAGGTTTTGCGCCCAATAATTCAGGCCCGCAATGAACACCGGCGCGTAGAGGCGGTTGGCAAACTGTTGGATGCGGCCGAAGAGCGACTCCGCGTTCACGAGTGACGGCACAGTCTGGATGAGCCCCACGGTGGGATGGGTTTCCATCAGCTTCACCAGATCGGTCAGGGTTTCGCCGCTCATCACGCTGTCGGCGTCGCAGCAGACAAAGTAGCGGTAGCGGCGGCCCCAGGTGTTCAGAAAATCGCGCACGTTGCCGCTCTTGCGGGCCTCGTTGAACAGGCGGCGGCGGTAATAAATTTTGCCGAGGGCATCCAGCTCGCGCACCAGGTCGCACCAGCGCCGTTCCTCCTCCACCCAGCGGTCCGGATTGGTGGAATCGCTCAGGATGTAAAAGTCAAAATGCTCCAGCTCGCCGGTGCGTTCGAGCGATTCATACGTGGCCCGAATCCCCTCGTACACCCGCGTGGAATCCTCGTTATAAATGGGAAAAATAATCGCCGTGCTCACGCCGGCAATCTTGTGGCTCCGATACTCCTTCAGCGCGGTGATCCGCCGGCGCGTGCCAAAAATGCGGATGATAAAACCGAACACCCCGTGCATGCAGCCGATGGCGGAAAGCAGAAAAAGAATGACGAACAGCGCCAGCAGCACCGTGCGGGAAATGGACCAGCCGGTTCGCCAGAGCAAATCCGCGAACAGCATCGAGACCAGCCCGGTCAGCAGCAGGGCCGCCGAGAAAAACACAAACATCCGCCAGCCGCTGCGGATGCGCGGGCCTGCGTGCGTACAAATATGGGGGTTATCCGGCATGGTCGGGCATCACCGGTGGGTGAGGTAGAAAATGACGATGAGCAGCAGGGCAAACCCCGCCCACGCCAGCACCATCCGCACATAGGGCACCTTGCCCAGATTGGTCAGCACGGTAATTGGCCCCAGATCCAGCGGGCGCGGCACCATTTTGGACAACTGAAAATCCGGCCCGGCGCGGAAGAACGTTTCGCGCATGGCTTCCACAAATTCCTCCGGCCAGGGTCCCGGCCGCAAAAACTGGTCCTGCCATTTGCCCGGCATGTCCGCCAGCAGCAGCGCCAGGCGGCCGCGCGTGGATAAAAACTGGTCGGTGCCCGTGGGGGAGGTCTGCAACACGTCGGCGAACCATTCGGTGACCAGCCGGTCCATTTCCTCGGCGGCAATCTCGGTGGCGGAGCGGTTCGGCTCGGCGGTCACCCGCGACTGCGCGCGTTCCAACACGCGCAGCACGAGCTGCCCCAGCAGCGGCTTGTTGCGGATGCGCAGCGCGTGGAAATAGTTCTCCACCTTCACGTAGGCGGCATTCCATTCCTCCAGCGAACGACCGGCAATGTGCCCGGACCCGTCCGTAAGACTTTTCAGGGTGGACTCCATTGATACGTCCAGGTTTCGCTCACCCGGTTGGTTTGCACTTGCAGGGTGCAGCGCAGATCCACCGGATCATGGTTCCCGGCCTTGGGCCGCATCTTGAGATACACGCGCCAGGAGCCCATGTTCACATTGCGCACCACCAGGTTGTTATCCACGATCTCCGCGTTGCCGCTGCAACTGGCGATGGCCACCGGCGGATTGTCCGACGGAATCGTATCCAGCTTGGACCCGGCAAAATCAATCACGAACTGCCGCGCGCCGGGGAACTGCGCATCCGGCCCGATGCGGGTGGAAATCACCTTGTTCTCGGAAAGATTAATGTCCGTTTCCTTCGTCCACTTCAGCGTATAGCCAAAGCGCAGGGGCGTGAGCGGATCGGGTTTCTTGCGGGGATCCCAGAAGGCCACAATATTGTCCAAGCCTTCGTAAGTGGTGGGAAGTTCCACAAGGTGCAGGTCGCCATCACCCCAATTGCCGGTGGGTTCCACCCAGACGCTCGGAACTTGGTGGTACAGGTTGAACATGTCCTGATACGCCGAGAAATCCCGTTCGCGTTGCAGCAGGCCAAAGCCGCGGATATTCGGGGCGTTGAAAATCTGGTGGCGCATCACCGTCGGATTGTCCAGGGGGCGCGAAACAATTTCATCGCCGAAATGCATGAGCAACGTGTCGCTGTCATGCACTTCCGTGCGGTAATCGTCAAATTTATGCTCCGTGTTTTTGCCGAACCAGAACATGCTCGTGAGCGGGGCAAAGCCGATGGTCTTGATGGGGGCCTGATTGGTGTTCACCAGCTTGATTTTGTCCGGTTCGCGCAGAAACAGAACCGCTTCCACCCGCGCCACGGTGGTTTCGCCGGGGCGGATCAGAAATTCATAGGCGCCGGTGGCGCTGACGCTGTCCAGCAGGGCGTATATCCGCAATTCGGTGTCATCTTCATGGGGCTTGCCCAGCCACCAGTCGGTGAAAATGGGAAATTCCTCGCCCCGGTCGGATTCGCCGCAATTCAGGGCCAGACCGCGCGCGGATTCGCCATACCGCTGGCCTTTGCCCAGCAAACGAAAATAGCTCGCCCCTTGGAAGGCGCCGAGTTCGTCCAAGCGGTTGGGATCATTCAGCGCATAGAGGACACGGAAGCCGGCATAACCGGTGTTCGCCGGAATCTGGCTGCCGATGTTCAGAGAGCCGTAATCGAAGAAATCGCGGACAAACCGGACCGGTTGCACATGGGTAAGGGTGAACTCATAGGCGTGAACGGGTTCGGTGTAGATGTAGCCGGGATGAAAAAACTCCACTTGGAAGGGAAAGTTGCCTTGCGACCACAAGGCGCGTTCGCGCCGGAAGCGGATTTCCCGGTACTTGTCGTAGTTGAGATTGTCCTGGTTAAGAATCTTCGGCAGGTCGGCCCGCGGCGAATGAAACGGCAGCTTCGCCCGGTTCAACGCACGTTGAACCACGTAGTCCAAGGTGACCTCCGCCGATTCCGCCGCGCTGCCTGCCATTGCCGCCAGCAGACTCAGAGTCAAAATCCACAAACAGCCAATTCGCAACATTTGCCTGATTAAACCAAAAATCGCCCCGGTTTGCAAGTTCGGCCCGGCAGCCCGGTTTTTTCAGGGGTGCGGAGCAAATCCCCGCCGGCGGAGCGCGGCTGTCTCAGCCGCAGCGCGCGGTCAGGCCAGATGACGGCGGAGTTTACCCGCACCGTGTTGACAGAATAACGGGGGCATGGACAGTTCGATCCGTCTCGGTCTGGCGGCACGCTGCGGCTGAGACAGCCGCGCTCCGGCCTCACCGCCCCGTCCCGACGCCCCACGTTCCGAACGCCGTTACCGTCCGGGGCCGATATACCAGACTGCTGCGTTCCATGGCCAGCTTGGACAAGGCGAAAGCACTGATTATAAACAGGATGGAAAGGGCATCGCTGACGGCCAGCGAGATTTTAAAGGTGGACAGAATCTGACCGAAGCTGGAGCCCATGATCACCGCCATGATCAACACCCAGGTAAAGCGGTTAAAACCCTGCCACAGGAGGATCGGGATGAACAGCGTGACCACCCCCGCCGATAACCCGCCCACCTGTCCGACCCAAGTCAGAGCGGCCGACCAAGTTATAATGCCGGTGACACCCAGCAACCCGCCGAAAATGGCCGCGATGGACAGAATGGCCGCCAGCGGGGTGAACACCATGTAGGCCGCCAGCCAGGTGCTGGAAACCGGCAGGGTCCGCAAAAACCTGATATGCAGGCATACCGGCAGCATTTGCATGGCCAGCAGCCATTGAAAAACGAAACCGTTGGACAGCATGGGATTGGTCGTCATCATTTTGGCCGTGCTCATGAAATGAGCTTTTTCATCCACCACCGCCACGGCACCCCAGGAAAACACCACCATCAGAACGATCATGCCCAGCCCCATAAGTATCATTCGGCCGTAGGTGCGGCGCACCAGATACCCGAATCCGCCCGCGCCCTCCGCGCAGCGCGCCGCCCGCGCTTGCTGGCTCGGAAGATACATCTGACTCGGGAGGTTCAAATGGGGGGACAGCAACCGCACCCCCGCGCGAACCTGCACCAGCAACTCCGCCCGCAGCCAGCCCCAGACGCCCAGCACCCCGGCAAGCACCATAACCATCCGGCCGCTGGGCGTAGTGTAATCAAACAGCCGCGCGAAAAAATACCACCCGCCGAAAGACAAGCCCCACAGCAGGCTGAAAAAAACTGCCCGCGCCTTCTCGAACCATGATCCTCCCAACTGGCCGACGGGCAGTCCCGTGAGCGTGAAAAACATCACCCCCAACATGAGGACATCCGTGAGCGTATGCTTGACATAGGCCGGCAGTATCGCCGTCATACCACAACCCCAAATCAACACTAGAAAAACCGCCGTGTTCACCAGCAAAACCGCCAGCGCCGGCAAGGCTACCGCCGCCAGCCACCAGCTCCGGGCCAGTTGCCCCACCGTGACGGGCAAGGATAAAAACACGCGGGTGCCGCCGCGCTGCAAATCCATCGCCAAGAGGACCGCCCCCAGGAAGATCCCCATCGGAAAGAAAGTGGTATAATTGCCACGCTGGTGCGCCACACACTCGCTGACCAACATCGCGGCATTCACTGGCAGGACGATGGCCCACACCCACCACCACCGGCGAAGATAATCGCGCAAAATCAGTTTCATACAGTTTTGTGTTTTATGGGGTGAAATAACTCCGTTCAGGTTATCTGGGAACGTCCATCCGGGACATCGGGGTCACCAAGCTCCACGCTAGATTTCCCCATGACCGGTACGTCCGGCTGCCACGTATCAAGGCGAGCATGGTCAGCCCCAACGATGCCAGTACCAACGCCAGCGCTATGCCGCCGTTGGCGAACGGATTCGCCGGCAACGTGACATTGAGGGGCAGCCAAAAATTCAATCCAAACAGGGCGGCCAGGATGACATACGCAGTAATGGTTCCGCCGCGCCACACCAGCACCGGGATGGACAGCGTCATGCAGCCGAGTTGAATCATCCACCATGGGCCCATGGAGTCGTTGACGATTTTCACGGGGGCGACGAGCAGAATCATCATCAGCCAGTTGCCCGCCCACAGTGTCAAAATGGCGGCCAGCGGGGCCAGCACCAGCAGCCCGGCCAGTTTGCCCGCCGACACCGGCAGGGTTCGCAAATAGCGGAGGTGCGCGCACACCGGCACGATTTGCAGCATCAGCAACCCAGAGCCGATCAGGAAAATAACATGATCCACCATCAGCATGTCATCCGCAATCAACGGCCGTTGACGCCACGCCGACCACGCGAAGATGGCGGCAAACCACACCACCATGAACAACCCCGGCACGACCATGCCGACATAAATTTGCCGGATCAGGAAACCCAGCCCGCCCGGGCCGGTGGCGTTGCCGGCCAAAGGCAAATAGCCGCCGGAGCCGGCCTGGACAGGGCCGCGATCCTCGGCATATTTGTTCACCAGCCATTCCGCCTGCCGCCAGCCTTTGATGGTCAGGACGATGGCTGCCACGAAAAAAATGATGCCCCAGGCTGAAACCAAATCCCCGTACATCCCGTTTTTTATCCAACCGAAACAGACGACCATATACAGCAGATTAAAGAACAGGTTGCTCCAACCGGCCCATTTTTTCCCGGCGGACGGCGCCGGGTTCTGGGTCTGCAAAAAAAAGAATTGTCCCAGCAAACCCGCGCACAAAAGAATGCTGGAGACAACCGTCGGCCACATTCCCCAGTTTCCTTTTACCAACCCGGCGGCGACATAGACCCCCGCACTGGTCAAGCTGATGCCAACCGTGGGCAGTCCCACCGTCGCCCACCACCAGGTATGCGCCAGTTCTCGCGTCGAGACCGGCAGCGACAGGCAAACCCGCGTGAGGCCCCGGCGCAAATCATATGATAACAGGGCGGTGCCCATGAACAGCCACACCGGAAAGAAGACCGCCATGTTGTTGAAGCCCTTCGCTGTACACTGAGCCCACAGCAGCAGGCCGTAGCCGGTCAGGCACAAGGCCCAAACCCACCACCACCGGGCCAGATGATTGGCAAGGAGGTGTCGCATCACTCCTCCTCTTTGACCAGCGCCACAAACAAATCTTCCAGCGTGAGCGGCGTGAGGGTCAGTTGCTGCCCCCCCGCCGCCTGCAAGGCCTCCACCGCACCCTGCTTCTGATCCACCAAGCCCCGCCACCGGTCGGCATCCTGGCGCAATGGAGTGAAACCTTTTATGATTCCCGGGCGACCGCCGTTCGGCATGAAAAATTCCGCCAGGCGAAACCGATCCACAATCTCATCCGTCCGACCTTCGAGCATCACCCGGCCTTGCTTGATGATGCCCACATGATCGGCAAATCGCTCGATGTCGCCCAGCCCGTGCGAGGAAATCAAAACCGTGCGATCACCATTCTCCACCGTCTTCAAGAGCTCCGTGAAGACCTGCTGCTTGGAGACCGCGTCCAGACCGGTCGTGGGTTCGTCGAGAATCAAAACCTTCGGCCGACGCGACAGCGCCAGCAGCAGACTGAGTTTCGTCTTGGCCCCGAAGGAGAGCGTGGCAATGCGGTCGCCCGGGCTCAGGTGAAAATCCTTTTGCAGACGCGTACAGTAGGCTTCGTCCCAGTCGGGAAAGAATCCACGCACAAACCGGATGGCGCTGCCGACCTTGCCCCACAGGCCGAAGTTCAGCTCCGGACTCACATAGGCGGTCTGCTGTTTGATGGCCACCGCCTCGGTGCGATGATCCTTGCCCAGCACCCGGATTTCGCCGCCGTCGTTGTTGCCCAAGCCCAGGATCAGGTCGAGCGCCGTGGTCTTGCCCGCGCCATTCGGGCCGATCAGGCCGTAGATGGCCCCGGCCGGCACGGTGAGATCCACCGGTCCCAGCAGGAAGCGTGGATATTTTTTCAACAGATTCCGGATTTCAATCGCGTTGGTCATATGATTTGTTCTCCTGCAAGATTTCCCGCATCAGTTCAAGAATTTCCGCCGGTTTCAAGCCCGCCTCCGCCGCCTCCCGCACGCCGGACGCCAGCAGCGTCTGCGCCGCGTTCAGCTTCGCCTCCCGGCTGCGGTCGTGCCCTTGCTCCGCCACGAAGGTGCCCAGACCCTGCCGCCGGTAAATGATGCCCTCCCGCTCCAATTCCTCATAGGCCCGCTTGACCGTAATCACACTCACCAGCAAATCCTCCGCCAACTGCCGAAAGGACGGCAGCGACGACCCCGGCTTCAGCCGGCCTTCGCTCACCTCGCGCTTCAGGCCGTCCACGATCTGCTGATACAACGTCCCCGGCACCGCCGGCGAAATCGGACCCAAGATCATTTTTTTACGTTCAAGCGACATGTGTTACTACTGTGTATATCACATATACACAGTCTGTCAATGAATTTTTGCTTGTTCTGTATTGAAGGCATATTTGAGCCGGTATGAAGTATTAAGAAAACCCCGCCCGGCCATGATTATGGCCTGCAGAAAAATTGATTGGCGGCCATTACTGGCATTCCCAATCGTTTAACGCCTTCCGCGCACCTAATTGCGCGTAAATCGTATATCGCAAATCACTACTGTCCGGTTAAGATTTAGCTGAGAATGATTTCAGGTCGGTAAAACCTGTATATTTTCACTGTTCGGTCATTTTTCGATTTCAATTCTGCGACGATTCCTTGAGGGTGGCACCCCGCATTCCCGCAGTTTG